>DATJTS010000098.1:0-16368 GCA_035503035.1 Solirubrobacteraceae bacterium | reverse complement strand
CGACCCCGAGAAGATCCGGGTGAGCTTCGACGACGTAGCCGGGATCGAAGAAGCCAAAGCCGAGCTGACCGAGATCGTCGACTTCCTGAAAACACCGGACCGTTACCAGAAGCTGGGCGGCCGGATGCCCCACGGCGTGCTTCTGTACGGACCCCCGGGCACGGGCAAGACACTACTTGCGCGAGCGGTGGCCGGCGAGGCCCACGCGGCGTTCTTCTCGATCGCGGCGTCGGAGTTCATCGAGGCGATCGTGGGGGTGGGGGCGGCCAGGGTCAGGGATCTGTTCGCCAAGGCCAAGGAGGCCGCGCCGGCGATCATCTTCATTGACGAGCTGGACGCGATCGGCCGCTCGCGGCAGGGGTCGGCCGGGATCACCGGCGCCAACGACGAGCGTGAGCAGACGCTGGATCAGATCCTGACCGAGATGGATGGGTTCGAGTCCACGCAGGCGGTGGTGGTGCTGGGTGCGACCAACCGCCCGGAGATCCTCGACCCGGCACTTTTGCGCCCTGGACGGTTCGACCGGAGGGTGGCGGTGCAGGCGCCGGATAAGACCGGCCGGCGCAAGATCCTCGAGGTCCACTCTCGGTCGATGCCGCTCGCCGCCGACGTCGACTTGGACGCGCTGGCGGCCACCACCCCAGGGATGGTCGGCGCCGACCTGGCGAACCTCTGCAACGAGGCGGCGCTGTTGGCCGCCCGCCGCGAGCACGACAAGGTGCAGATGTCGGACTTCACCGACTCGCTGGAGAAGATCCTCTTGGGGACCGAGCGGGGGATCATTCTCTCCCACGAGGACAGGGAGCGAACCGCCTACCACGAGTCCGGTCATGCGCTGGTGGGGATGCTCACCCCCGGCGCCGATCCGGTGAGGAAGATCTCGATCATCCCCCGTGGTCAGGCACTCGGCGTGACCTTGTCGACGCCGGATGCTGACCGGGTCTCCTACAGCCGCGAGGAGCTCGAGGCCAAGATCCAGGTCGCCTTGGGTGGCCGGGTCGCCGAGGAGGTCATCTACGGCAAGATCACCACCGGCGCGGAATCCGACATCCAGCAGCTGACCAACATCGCCCGCCAGATGGTCGGTCGCTGGGGGATGAGCGACACGCTCGGCCCGGTCACGCTGCTGCCCTCCGACGGCCAGGGACCACTTCTCCCAGGCGCATCAGAAACGTCGCCGCGGACGCAGTGGCTGGTCGACCAGGAGGTTCAGCACCTGATCGAGGCCTGCCACGAAACGGTCACCCACCTGCTCACCGACCATCGCGACCAGCTCCACAACCTCACCCACGCGCTGCTCGACGCCGAGACGCTCGACGCCCCCGACGCCTACGCCGCCGCCGGGGTCCCGATGCGCCCACCGGACCCGGATCCGGACCCCGCAGCCGTCCCGGCCTGAGCCGCGCCCCGCAGGCGGCACTTGCATGAACTTGTGCCAATTGTTATAAGACGTCCTCCCATGCGCGAACCTCGCAAATTGCGGGATCGCAAGGAGCAGGACCCTTGACCCCGCGAACCGATCCGGAGGGGTAGAGTCGTGGCCGCCGTGAAGCAGGACCAGTCAGCGCTCCAGGCGACGCTGGAGCTCGCAACCGGCGTGATCGGCTCTGGCGATGGGCTCAGCTACTCCGTGGTGAACGTCGGCTCTGCGCCCCTGCTGTTCGATTCGTCGTGCCAGATCGAATGGGCTACCGACTCCGGCTGGATCCCCCTGCCGGTCACCGTCGAGCCCGCCGCCGCGGTGACGATCCTCGAGCCTGCGGGCCGCAGCGAGCCGCAGGACTGCGTCCACGCGGAGCACCTCCTGTCCGGGCACTACCGGCTGACCAAGCAGGTCGTCGATGCGACCGAGCCCCGACCGGGCGCGTTGACCATCCGCCGCGAGTTCTCGGTCCAGACGCATTCGACGCCGACCTGACGGGTCTGGCCCGGAGGAGACGCGAGCGGCGGCGGCGAATTACGCGAGATGGCGGCGGAGCCCAGGCGGCAACCTCTCGCGAATCACGATCAGCGAGCACGCTACCGCCTCGCGCTCGGCTACGGGTCGGTCAGCGAGTTCTGGGATCCGAGGCTCGAGTACCGCAGGTTGTTCGCCGAGACGCTCGGCACGTTCCTGCTCGTGTTGGCCGCAGCCGGAGGCGGGCTGCTCCACGCCAAGGGTCAGGTGAGCCTGTCCGCGGCGGTGGTGGCGCCCGCGTTGATGGTGATGGCGGTGATCCTGTTCATGGGCGCCATCTCAGGCGCTCATCTGAACCCCGTCGTCTCGCTGGCGTTTGCGCTGCGGGGCGATTTTCCGTGGCGCCGGGTACCCGGGTACGTCGTCGCCCAGCTGGCCGGGGCGGTCCTCGCCTGCCTGTTCCTGCTCGCGGTGTTCGGCAACGTCGAGCACCTCGGCGCGACCCTGCCGGGAGCGGGCTACAGCGGCTGGCAGGCGTTCCTGATGGAGATCGCGCTCACCGGCGGGCTGGTGAGCGTCATCCTGGGGACCGCTTCGGAGGCCCAGAACGTCGGTCTGTTCGGTGCGTTCGGAGTCGGTGGCTACATCGCGCTCGCCGGTCTGTGGGCGGCGCCGGTCAGCGGCACCTCGATGAACCCGGCGCGGTCGTTCGGCCCGGCGCTCGTGTCCGGTGACTGGTCGGGGTTCTGGGCCTATCTCGCCGGGCCGGCGATCGGAGCCGGCCTCGCCCTGGGCTGCGCGTGGGTGCTGAGGGGCGCCGGGGGCGATGCCACCGCCCGGGCGGCCGCGTCCGGGACACTCGAGGACTGGCTGGAGAAACGAAATCAGGGAGCCGAGTGAGACCATGCCGAAGCAGAAGTCCACAGACCCGGGCAAGCAGCGCAACGTTCAGATCAGCTGGCTCGACGATGTCGCCGACCACGACTACGCGGCGGCCGAGGCGTACCTGTCGCTGCGACTCGGCGAGCCGGCCGCCGGCAAGGTCGTGGCGGGCCTGCGCGATGCCGCGCTGATCACGCGCCGCGCGAACGACATCCTGCGCGCCTCGCGGCTCGACCCGGCTCCGCTCGACGATCCGGGCGTCCTGAAGGACCTGGTGAAAATCGTCGAGGGCAAGCGGCTCAGCCCGGTGCTGGTCGTCAGGGACGCGAGCGGCACCGACATCGCCGACGGGTACCACCGCGTCTCATTGGTCTACCGGATCGACCCGTACGGAGACGTGCCGCTGCGCCTTCACGACGCCTCGGCGTAGCCGCCCGGACGGCTCAGGTCGTCGCGACGATCAGGACGTTGCAGTGGGCCTCGTGGGAGACCTTGTTGGGCACGCTGCCCAGCAGTCGCCGTCCGCCGGACATGCCCTTGTTGCCGACGACGATCGTGGACGCGTCGACCTCGCGCGCGACCTGAAGCAGCGCGTCGGCGGGATCACGATCGATCACGTGACCTTCGGCGGTCACTCCGGAGATCCGTGCGGCGGCGACTGCTTCGTCGATGATCGCGGTCGGCAGGTTCTCGTGCATGTCGCCGTAGACGGGAATCGCGCCCTGCGGAGCGCCGACGATGTGCGCGCCGCGCAGGCTCTGATTCGACATCACAACGTGAAGCTCGGCGCCCAACGCCTTCGCGATGCGCGTCGCCTCTTCCACCGCCTGCTTGGCGGTGTCGGAACCGTCACTGCCGACAATGATCTTTTCGCTCATCTGCTCTCCCCGAACGTTGGTTGCGCCACCCGACTCCCGACGCGATCGCTCGCCCCACCCGCGCGGACCGGAGCATAACCGTGATCGCCCGGCGAAGCGAGGGGATCGCTGAGCAATTTGCGGCGCGTCAGTCGAAGCCGACGTCGACCAGCGTGCAGCTCTCACGCACCGCGGCCGCCGCTCGTCGCAGCGCATCGAGGCCGGCAACGTCGACGTCCACGCCCTCGCCGGACCCGAGCCCCGACGCGGCCGCCCGGACAAGCGCCAATGCACCCTCGGCGGCGTTGGCCGAGGCGTACAGGGCGCTGGCGAGCGTCAGTGGATTCGGACCCTCGTCGGCGAGGCTGGTGGTCACCGCGTAGAGCGTCTCGCCGCAGAGCTCGATGAACGTCTCCGAGGCGACCAGGCGATCCACAATCCTGAGTATACGGTCCGACCGAAAACTCAGATCACTCTCAGCGGCCGCTGGCTACAGTGCCCTCATCGCCCGGGCCACGCCGATCAAGAACATCAACGATCCCCGGTGGGTCAGAGCCGTGTCACATCCGCTCCGGATGCGGCTGCTCGTCGCGCTGGAGCAAGAAGCGACCAGCCCGAAGGCGCTTGCGGAGAAGCTGCAGCTCCCGATCGGAACCGTCGCCTACCACGTCAAGACCCTGCACAACCTCGGTCTGCTGACGCTCGATCACACCCGGCAGCGGCGGGGGGCGGTTGAGCACTACTACCGTGCCCTCGAGCACCCGAGGTTCACCGACGAGGCGTGGAGTCGGCTCGACCTGGTCTCCAAGCAGCGGGTCCTTGCCGCGGTCCTGACCCAGGCTCACGAGGACGCCGTTCGTGCCGCCGCGGCCGGCGGGTTCGACGCGGCGGACGCGCATTTCACCCGGACGCCGTTGCGCCTGGACGCCGTCGGCTGGGCGGAGCTCGCGGAGGTGTCCAAACGCTGGCTCGACGAGGCCGCGAGGATCCAGGACGAGTCCGACGAGCGGATCGCGGACGGCGCCGACGGGGAGCTCGGAGCGGAGTTGGTCGTGCTCCTGTTCGAGACCGCCGACTCGGGCGCGCCCGATGAGGTGCCTCAGCCGGCGCGTTCGACCGGCAGCTCGATGTGACTGGGGTGGGCGCGCTTACAGACACGCCGCTCAATGACTCCTACAAGGGGATCCCGCCGACACAGTCATTGACGCTTGGCGAGGTCGGTGCACAGGGGTGGAACGTTGCGCGCGGAGACCTGGCGCTGCCGGTGCTGACACTTGACGCCGGCGCGGTGCAACACAACATCGCGACGATGCAGCGCTACTGCGACCGCAACCGGGTCAGGCTCGCTCCCCACGGCAAGACGACGATGTCGCCCCAGCTGTTCGCCGCCCAGCTCGGCGCCGGTGCATGGGCCATGACCGCCGCCACCCCCACGCAGGTCGCGGTCATGCGCCGCCACGGGGTCGATCGCGTGATTCTCGCCAATGAGCTGGTCGACCCTGTGGCTCTGCGCTGGCTCGCCGGCGAGCTCGAACGCCATCCCCGGTTCGAGTTTCTCTGCCTGGTCGACCACGCCGACACCGTCCGCCAGATGGATGACGTCCTGTCCGAGTCCGGGTCCGAGTCCACGCGGCGCATGGCGGTTCTCGTCGAGGTCGGTCGCCACGGCGGCCGCGCCGGCGTCAGGTCGAGCGGCGCGGCGTGTGGGGTGGCCGAGGCGGTGCACGCCGCCCACCACCTGGAACTTGCGGGCGTGGAGGCGTTCGAGGGCACCTACGCGTCCGCCGCCGACAAGCAGGGGCTGGCGCGGATCGACGAACTGCTGAGGTCGGTCCGCGAGAGCGTGATCGCGATCGCCGCGCGTGGCCTGTTCGAACGCGACGAGGTGATCGTGACCGCCGGCGGATCGATGTACTTCGACCGGGTGATCGCCACGCTGCGCGACTGGCCCGAGCTGGGCCGTCCGGTGAGTCTCGTCCTGCGCAGCGGCTGCTACGTCTCGCACGACAGCGGCGCCTACGAGCGCTCCTCGGCGCTCGCCGCGCGCCGTGCCCCTGGCGAGGAGCTGAGGCTCCACAACGCTCTCACCCTCTGGGCGACCGTCCTCTCGCGCCCCGAGCCGGACGTGGTGATCGTCGGGGCAGGACTTCGCGACGCCCCGGTGGACCGTGACCTGCCCGCTCCTCGATCGTGCTTTCGCGACGGAGTCGCGATCGGCGGGCTCCCCGGCGCCGAGACCTATCGCGTCATGGACCAGCACCTGTTCATCCGCGTGCCGGAGAGCGCAGCGGTGCGACCGGGCGACGTCGTGGCGTTCGATCTCTCCCATCCGTGCACCGCGTTCGACAAGTTCCGCTTCATCCCGCTGGTCGATGAGCGCTTCGACGTGCGCGACGGTCTCCTGACCTTCTTCTGACCGATCAGTGTCATCGCTGGGGCACGCCCTGGGTCGGGCGATCGCACCATCGACCGCCGGATCGGCTCCGGATGCAACGATGCGGGACCGTGCGGGCGCCGGGTCACCGGGACCTCCGGGCGCCTCCCCACGCCCCGGCCATTTCTGCCCAGGCGCTCCTGCTGCGGTGTCCGCTCGGGCGAAAGTGGCACGTGTAACGCCACTTTCGCCCTCGCGCCGCCCCCTCAGCGGACGCCGGGGGCGAAAGTGGCGCCGTGGACGCCGGAATCGCCCTCGCGGCAGCCGTCGCGTCGGCGCGTGGGCAGAAACGGCGCTCGCGGCCGCCGCCCCGCACCCAGTCCTGGTGAGCGCTCTGGACGCTGGAGCGTGGCCGATTTGGGCGCCCATCGAGTCCCGATCGGCCCCGGCCGATGCGACGCCCCGTTCGCGCGTGCGTGGTGCGCCGGGGCGTTGCTGGCGCTCGGTGGGTGGGTGGTGGCATGCCGCGCCGCCGGCCGTCAAGCAGCGCCCGCAGTTCCCTGGCGTCCGTGCGGGGTCGCCGGCGCTGCTTGACAGCCGTCGCCCCGTCATGCAATTGGCACTGATCTCGGGCCCACTCCGTGTGCCCGAGGACGGGCCAACCGGAACTCTTGAACGGCCCCGTCGGCGCGGCGCGCGAGAGTTTGGTCCTGGCGGTGCACTTATCTCGCACGCCCATCCGCGGACTCCTCACTCCGAGCGCCTCAAGGGCCGCCACGCCACTCAACGCGCTCACATTGCCCGATTTCGCCGCACGGACGACCCGACACCAGTCGACGTGCGGGGCGCACCCCGCGCTACCCCCCCACCCCCAGGGTCACGACGAGCCAACCCCGCCCACCCACGCCAGGCTGTCCACTCCGACCCCGGATTTGCGGACATGCGGACCGCGGAAATGCGACAGTCGCCAGGTAGGGTGCGCGCCATGGACCGTGTATTGACGGGCTCACGCCCGACCCTGGAGGCGAGCGACGCCGTGGCCGTGGCCGCCGAGCTGTTCGGCGTCGAGGCACAGACCGCCCACGATCTCGGCAGCGAGCGCGACCGCACCTTCGCTCTGGAGGACGGGGACGGCGCGAGGACCGCGATCATCAAGATCTCCAACGCCCACGAGGATCCCGACGTCCTGGACATGGAGGCCGCCGCCGCACTGCACGTCGCGACGGTCGATCCCGAGCTGGTGGTCGCGCTGCCGTGGCGCCCGCTGTCCGGTGGTGGTTCCGGTCCCGCCCAGATCGGTGACGAACCGGCGTCGCTGCGTGCCACCTGGACTCCCGATGAGACGCCTGACGAGCCGCACTGGGTCCGGCTCTACTCGCTGCTTGCCGGCCGTAGTCACGTCGACACGCTGACGCTCTCCGACCAGGCCCTGATCGAATGGGGCGCGACGACGGCGCGACTCGGCCGGGCGCTCCGCGGGTTCGCTCATCCCAAAGCACATCGGGTGATGCTGTGGGACATCCAGCATGCGCTGCGCTGCCGCTCGATGCTCGACGACATCCGCGATGCACACGCGCGCCGCCTGGTCGCGCGCACCCTGGACGACTTCGAACGGCACGCCACACCGATCTGGCCGTCGCTGCGGGCCCAGGTCCTGCACACCGACATCACCCCCGACAACGTGCTGGTCGACGACGACGGCTTCATCTCGGGGATCATCGATTTCGGCGACATGAGCCACACGGCGCTCGTCGCCGACATCGGGTCGGTGCTCTGCGCGCTGGTACCCGGCCGCTCCAGTGAAGAGCGGCTCCGGCTCGCCCGGCTCGTGCTCGACGGGTACGAGCGCGAGGTGCCGCTCGAGGATCGCGACCGCCAGGTGGCCGCCCTCGCCTGGGCGGCGCGAAGCGCAGTGACGCTCGCGATCAGTTCCTGGCGCGTTGCCCAGGGCCTCGAGGAGGCGGCCTTCGCCGAGCGCGCCAACGACGAATGCGTGCGGGATCTCGAGCTGTTCGAGGAGCTCGGGCTGGACACGGTCAACCGCAAGGTGGGCGGGATCACCGACTCGATCGAGCCTGACCCATCGCTCCAGGGCCGGCGGGACGCCGCCTTCGGACCGGCCATGGACCCGCTGTTCTACGACCAGCCGATCGAGGTCGCCTCCGCGTCCGGTGTGTGGATCACCACCGCCGACGGGCGCCGCTACCTCGACGGGTACAACAACGTCCCCTGCGTGGGCCACGGCCATCCGCGGGTCACGGCAGCGATCGCGCGTCAGTCGCGCACGATCAACACGCACGCGCGCTACCTGCACCCCTCGGCGATCGCGCTCGCCGAGCGGCTGTCGGCCACCTGCCCGCCCGGGCTGGACACGGTGCTGCTGGTCAACTCGGGCTCGGAGGCGAACGACTGGGCGTGGCGGCTCGCGGTGGCGGCGACCGGGAACCGGGGCGGGCTCTGCACCGCCACCGCGTACCACGGGGTCACCGAGGCGACGGCGGCCCTCTCGCCGGAGGTCTGGCTCGACGGGGTCAAGCCCGCCCACATCGAGACCTTCGCCGTGTGTGACACCTACCGGCGGCAGAACCTCGACGGCGCCGCCATCCAGGCCGCGATCGAGCAGATGACGGCGACCCGCCTCGCCCCCGCGGCGACGATTCTTGACGGACTGGTCATGAGCGACGGCGTGGCCGACCTCGACCAGGGATATGTCCAGGAACTGGTCCGGCTCACTCGGGGCGCCGGCGGCATGTGGATCGCAGACGAGGTCCAGTCCGGCCACGGTCGCACCGGCGCCGCGATGTGGGCGTTCGAGCGGTTCGGGATCGTCCCTGACTTCGTCACGCTCGGCAAGCCGATGGGCAATGGTCACCCGGTCGCCGCCGTGATCACGCGGCGCGAGATCGTCGCCGAGATCGCCGACGAGACGACGCTGTTCAGTACGTTCGGAGGCAATCCGGTCAGTGCGGCCGCGGCACTGGCGGTGCTCGACGTGATGGAGGACGAGCGCATCCTCGCGCGCGTGGAGCAGACCGGCCGGTTGCTCGGCGCAGAGCTCGCGGCGGTGGCGGCCCGGCATCCGAGCATCGGCGACGTCCGCGGAGTCGGCCTCGCCTGGGGGGTCGAGCTCGTCTCCGATCCCGAGACGCGTGAGCCGGACGCCCCCCGCGCGCGCCAGGTCCGTGAGGCGATGAAGAGCGCCGGCGTCCTCGTCGGCACCACCGGTCCGCACGGCAACGTCCTCAAGGTCCGCCCACCGCTCGCGCTGCGGCCCGAGCACGTGCCGATCCTCGCCGGCGCGCTTGACGCGGCGCTGAGCTGAGCGCGTGGCCGGTCAACCCCCGAGCTGGCTCCCGGCCGACTTCGAACACTCGGAGCAGGTTGAGCTCGACTGCGGGGACCATCTGCGACCGATCCGTGCCGATGACGTGGACATCGACTACCCGGCGGTGATGGGTTCGCGCGAGCGGCTGTGGGAGAGATACGGTGACCCCTGGGGGTGGCCGCCCAGCACCATGACCTATGAGCAGGACCGCGACGACCTCGCCCGCCACGAGCGCGAGATCCTCGCCCACGAGTCGTTCAACTACGCGATCCTGAACCACGACGAGTCCGAGCTCCTCGGCTGCGTCTACATCGATCCGCCCGAGGAACCGGGCGACGGCGACGCACTGGTCAGCTGGTGGGTGGTCGACGCCCGCTCCGGGTCAGCGCTCGAGCGAGAGCTCACTGACTTCGTGCCCGGCTGGGTCACGGCCGCGTTCCCGCTGCAGCACGTGCGGTTTCATCCCTGATCCGGGGGTCGACGGACTGAGGGCCACGCGCCGCGTCGGTCTCGCCGCGTCCGCTCAGCGCATCAGCCGCGCGCGGCGAGCTGCGTCGCGGCGACGGCGAGCACGTCGGCCCGCTCGTTGAGCGCGTGGCCGACGTGACCCTTGACCCAGTGCCAGCGGATCAGCTCGTGACCGGACGCCGCGGCCTCCAGCTGGATCCAGATCTCCTTGTTCTTGACCGGGTCACCGGCGGCGGTCTTCCAGCCCTTGCGCTTCCAGCCGGCCATCCACGAGGTCATGCCGTCGTGCAGGTAGCGCGAATCGGTCACGACGCAGGCCCGCGATCCGGACGGCAGCGCGCGCAGGCCCTCGAGCGCGGCGGTCATCTCCATGACGTTGTTCGTCGTGTGGGGCAGCCCGCCGCTGTGCTCCTCGATGACCCCGTCCTCCCAGCAGACGAGCGCGGCCCACCCGCCGGGTCCCGGGTTGCGTTGGCAGGCGCCGTCGGTCCACACCAGCACCTCGCCCGGCCCGGCGGTGGGGAGGTCCCCCGGCAGGGACCTCGAGCGGCGACGCGGACTGACGGCCATCGAGCTGGGATTCAACCAAGCGGGTCGCCCGGAAAGCCGGTCATGCCCCGTCTCGCAGGTTCATCACCGCCGCCGTCGAACTCCGGAGGGATCGTGGCGGAGCCCGAGCGAGAACACCTCGCCAACCATGAGCAGCGGGCGCTGTACCGGCTGGTGCTGGGGTTCGGGTCGGTGGCCGACTTCTGGAACCCGCGACTCGAGTACCGGCGGATCTTCGCCGAGCTGCTCGGGACGTTCCTGCTCGTCCTGGCGGCCGCCGGCGGTGGGCTGCTTCACGGCCAGGGCCAGATCACCCTCACCGCCGCGGTGGTGGCTCCCGGGCTGATGGTGATGGCGGTGATCCTCTTCATGGGCGCCGTCTCCGGCGCTCACCTCAACCCGGTGGTGTCGGGCGCGTTCGCGCTGCGCGGCGACTTTCCATGGCGCCGGGTGCCCGGTTACGTCGTGGCCCAGCTCGCCGGCGCGACCCTCGCCTGCCTCTTCCTGCGGGCGGTGTTCGGCAACGTCGCGCATCTCGGCGCCACGCTGCCGGGGTCCGGCTACCGGCCCTGGCAGGCCTTCCTGATGGAGGTCGCGCTCACCGGCGGGCTGGTGAGCGTCATCCTGGGCACCGCCTCGGAGGCTCAGAACGTGGGTCTGTTCGGCGCCTCCGGCGTCGGCGGTTACATCGCGCTCTCCGGGCTGTGGGCCGCTCCGGTGAGCGGGGCGTCGATGAACCCGGCCCGCTCATTCGGGCCCGCGCTCGTCGCCGGGGACTGGAGCGCGTACTGGGCCTACGCGGCCGGCCCGGCGCTCGGAGCCGGGATCGCCATCTGCTGCGCCTGGATCCTCCGGGGCCCGGGCGGGGACGCGACCGCCAGGGCCGCCGCATCCGGACGGCTGGGGACTCTCGTCGGTCGGTCCGAGGACGGGGTCGACTGATCCGATGACACCCCACAAGGACGAGAAGCCCGAGGCGGGCGCCGCGCCGATCCGCTGGCGCGAGGACGTCGCCGAGCATGACTACGGGGCCGCCCAGTCGTATCTGTCACTGCGCTACGACGACGGCCGGGCGAGCACGGTCGTCGGCCGGCTGCGAGAGGCCGAGCTCACCACCCGGCGGGTGAACGACGTCCTGCGGGCCACGCGGCTGGACCCCGCGCCGCTCGACGATCCGGGCGTGCTCAAGGATCTGATCAAGGTCATCGAGGGCAAGGCGCTGAGCCCGGTGCTGCTGGTGCGGGGCGTCGACCGGACCGAGGTCGCCGACGGGTTTCATCGCCTGTCGCTGCTGTACCGCATCGATCCCTACGGACAGGTTCCGCTGCGGCTCGCCGACGCGGGCCCCTGATCCCCGCTCGGACGACGCGCCCCGGCGAGATGCGGAGGGCGTCGATTGACATCGCCGGCGTGACCGAGCACGATCGGCGGCCATGGCACGGCTGGTGGGGATCAACCACGTGGCCCTCGAGGTGGGCGACCTCGACGAGGCGCTCGCCTGGTACGGCCGCTTCTTCACCTTCGAGCTGCGCGGCCGCGCGGGCGCGCGGATGGCGTTCATCGACATGGGCGATCAGTTCATCGCGCTCTCCGCCGGCCGCGCGCAGCCGCCCGATCAGGCGCGGCATCTCGGCCTGGTCGTCGACGACCGCGAGCAGGTCCGCGCGGCGCTGCGGCGGGCCGAGGTCGAGGTCTCGGCGACGGGATCGCTCGACTTCACCGATCCGTGGGGCAATCACGTCCAGGTCGTCGACTACCGCGACATCCAGTTCACCAAGGCCTCGGGCGTGCTGCGCGGGATGGGCCTGTCCGCGCTCACCAAGAGCGACGCCGCCCGTGAGGAGCTGCGTGACAAGGGCCTCGCCGCCGGTGACCCCGACGGTGGTTAGCCGCGTCCGACGTAGGGCATCCCGGTCGCCATGACCGTCATGAAGAGCACGTTGGCCTCGAGCGGAAGCGTCGCCATGTAGACGACGGCCCGGGCGACCTCCGTCGCCGGGATCGTCGGCTCCCGGCGGCGAGAGCCGTCGGCCTGCAACGTGCCCGGACCGCGCATCGCCTCGGTCATCGGGGTCGTGGCGTTGCCGATGTCGATCTGCCCGCAGGCGATCCCGAAGCCGCGCCCGTCCAGGGCGGTGGCCCGGGTCAGGCCGGTCACCGCGTGCTTGGACGCGGTGTAGGCGATCGAGCCGGGGCGGGGGACGTGGGCCGAGATCGACCCGTTGTTGATGATCCGGCCGCCGCGCGGCTGCTGGCGCTTCATCGCCCGGAAGGCCTCACGGGTACAGAGGAACACGCCGGTCACGTTGGTCGCCACGACCCGATCCCACTCGTCCAGGGTCACGTCCTCGAGGTCGCGGTCCGGCATCCCGACTCCCGCGTTGTTGAACACGACGTCGACCCGGCCGCACTCCCGGATGGCGGTGTCGAACAGCGCGGTCACCGAGCGCTCCTCGGTGACATCGCACGCGACGGCCAGCGCGGACCCGCCCGGGGCGCGGATCCGCGCCTCGGTCTCGCGCAGTGCCTCGATCCGGCGGCCGGCGAGGACGAGCGAGAAGCCCCCGTGGGCGAGTGCGAGCGCCGCCTCGGCGCCCACGCCGCTGCCGGCACCGGTGACGATCGCGACCGGCCGCGACGCTCCGGCGCCGGGTGGGCCCTCGGACGGGGGACCGCCGCCGCCGCTCATCGGCGACCGCGCTCGTCGGTCGCGGCCGTGCCGAGCTCGTCCTCCAGGTGGACGCCGACGATCTCGTCGAAGTCGCGCTCTGCGATGAACCCGAGCGCGGTCGCGCGCCGGGCGTCGAACGCCCGGGGCCAGCTGCCGACGACGCGGGCGATCAGCTCGTCCGGCTCGTCGCGGATGAGCGCCACCGCCCGATCGCCGCCCACCCGTCGCAACGCCGCGATCTCCTCCTCGACGGTCGCCGACACCCCGGGCATCGTCAGCGAGCGACGCGGGCCGAGCTGCGCGGTGTCGATCGTGGCGGCATGGGCGAGGTAGTGGATCGCGGCCCGCGGCGAGGCGAACCAGTGGCGCACGTCGCGCGACACCGGGAGCACCGCCTCGCGGCCGTCGAGCGGCTCGCGGATGATGCCCGAGAAGAAGCCCGACGCCGCCCGGTTCGGCGCTCCGGGCCGGACGCAGATCGTCGGCAGGCGGATCCCGACGCCGTCGAGGAAGCCCCGGCGGCTGTAGTCGGCGAGCAGCAGCTCGGCGATCGCCTTCTGCGTGCCGTAGCTGGTCGCCGGGGTCGACGCCTGCTCGTCGCCGATGATCTCGGGCATCGGCGGGCCGAAGACCGCGATCGACGAGCTGAACACGAGTCGCGGCCGGTAGCCGGCCCCTTCGGCTCGCACCGCCTCCAGCAGCTCGCGCGTCGCGTCGAGGTTGACGCGGTAGCCCTTGTCGAAATCGACCTCGGCCTCGCCCGACACGACCGCCGCGAGGTCGAAGATCACCTGGGGATGAGTGGCCACGAGACGGCGCGCGGTCCCGGGCTCGGCGAGGTCGCAGACCGTCACGTCGACCTGCGCCGCGGCGGTCACGGCCGTGGGCGCGACGACGTCGGCGAGCGCGATCGAGTCGATCTCCTCGCCGCCGAGCGCCCCCTCGCCGGCCAGCCGCTGCGCGAGCTTGCGCCCGAGCATCCCCGCCGCCCCGATGATCAGCACCCGCATCGGCCCACTCTAAGCGCTGTCGACCGCGGCCACGAGCGGGGCGGGGGCCGCTCGGCGACCCCCGCCCGGCCGGCGTCTACTTCTTGATCTTCAGGGTCACCGTCTTGGCCTTGAGGCCGGTGGCCGTCAGCTTGAGCTTGTAGGAGCGCACCTTGGCCTTCTTGGTCTTCACCTTGAAGGTCATCGTGTGCTTGGAGCCCTTCGCCGGCTTCTTGACCGTCTTGCAGCTCCGGGTCGGCGACAGCGGCTTCTTGGCCGCGAGGCAGACCTTGACCGACTTGGTGTCCGACGCGCCGGTGTTGGCGAGCGTGACCTTGACCTTGGCGACCTTGCCGCGCTTGACCGTGGAGCGCTTGGGCGCCTTGACCGAGAGCTTCGGCGTGATGCTCGCGAGCGCCGTCGCGGGCGAGATGTTGCGGGAGATCCAGATCCCGCCCTTGCCGGCGGTGGCCGGGTCGACGAGGCCGCAGGCGGTGCCCGTCCCGGGCGCCAGCGTGGACCAGCCGGCGCCGAAGGCCCCGGTCCCAGTCACGACGCCGGTGGTCCCGGCCGGGAAGGCGGTGCCGGGCAGCGGCGTGGTCGCGGCGGTCGACAGGGTCAGCGGGCCGGTGGTCTTCACACACGACCCGTCACCGTTCAGGGTCACCGTGGCGGTGAAGTCGGCGTCGAGGGTGACCGCGCCGGTGGTGGGATCGACCTGGCCGGTCGCGGGGCTCGCCAGGGCGATGGTCACCGATCCCGGGAGCGGCTGCGTGAAGTGGTCGGTCGGGGCGCTGAAGTCGCTCGGCTGCACCGTGAACTGACCGGTGGACATGTCGACATCAGCGGTGATCGTCAGCGGTTGGGTCGACGGACTCACGACCTGCGCGTAGGGCGTGGCGGGAGTGTCGAGCACGAAGTGGTTGAACGACAGCGGGACCGGCGTGGTCTGCGCACTGGCGGACGCTGCCGCGGTGAGCGATACGGCGAGGACTGCCGCGGCGACGATGAGCTTGCGGTGCAACGCTTCTCCTCCTGTTGGGATTCTTGCGACCGTCGGCTGACCGTTGCCGGGGGCCGACGGTGAGAACGCGCCCGCACCGGCCGGCCCTCCCGCCGCCGCCGGGGTGGCGCACCCTCAAACCGACAGTCTTTCAGTCCGGCGCCCGCGACGCACCGCCGGCGTTCTCGGGCGCGCTGGCCCGGGCCCTCAGCGGGGCTCGCGCCGCGTGTAGAGACGGATCGCCCAGACGTAGGAGATCGCGGTGATGGCGGCGCACCAGGCGAGCGCGATGATCGCGTTGTCGCCGACGTGCGTCCCGGTGAGGAGCCCGCGCAGGGTCTCGGTGACCGGCGTGAACGGCTGGTAGGTCGCGAACTGGCGCAGACCGCTCGGCATCGTCGCGGTGGGCACGAAGCCGCTGCCCAGAAACGGCAGCAGGGTGAGGAACATCGGGGTGTTGCTCGCCGTCTCGACGCTCTTGGCGGCGAGCCCGAGCGCGGTGGCCAGCCAGATGAGCGCACCCGCGAACAGGGCGAGCAGCCCGATCGCGCCCAGCCAGTCCAGCGCGCCCGCGGTCGGCCGGAACCCGAGCGCGATCGCGACCCCGAGCACGATCGCCAGGCTCGCCATCGTCTGGGTGAGGCTCGCCGCCACGTGGCCGGTGAGCACGGCGGCGCGGGCGATCGCCATCGTCCGGAAGCGGTCGATGATGCCGCCGGTCATGTCCATCGCGACGACGATCGCGGTGCCCTGGACGGTGGCGGCGATCGTCATCAGCAGGATCCCCGGAGCCACGTAGTTGAGATAGCCGTCGCGGCCGGCATGGCTGCCGGTGAGCCCGCCGCCGAGGCCGTGGCTGAGCTGCCCGCCGAAGACGTAGACGAACAGCAGCAGGAACACGATCGGCAGCCCGATCAGCATCACGGTCATCGACGGGTAGCGCCGCAGCCGGCGCAGGTTGCGCCGCAGCAGCGTGCGTGAGTCGCCGAGCGTGTAGGCGAGGGCGCTCATCACGCCGGCGCCCGCTCTGGGGTGGGATGCCCGGTGACCGCGAAGAAGACGTCGTCGAGGTCCGGGGTGTGGATCGACAGGTCCTCGACCTCGACGCCGCCGTCGTCGAGCCGGCCGAGCAGTCGCCGCAGCGCGCCGACGCTGCCGTCGCCCGCGACCTGGATGACGAGCCTCTCCTCGTCGGTGGCGTCGCTCTCGAGCAGGTCCGCGGCCGCTCGCAGCGCCTCGGCGGTGGCGAACCGCAACCGCACGTGCCTGCCGGGGATCCGCCGCTTGAGCTCCTCGGGGCTGCCCTCGGCGACGATCCGCCCGCGGTCGAGCACGGCGATCCGATCCGCGAGC
>DATJTS010000097.1:0-48732 GCA_035503035.1 Solirubrobacteraceae bacterium | reverse complement strand
CCCGAGGTCGACGTCCTTGGCGAGCGGGATCGAGCGGGTGTGGACTTGGAGGATCTTGAGGCGCCCGTTGCGATCGGGCGGCTGCACCGCCACGCGGCGGTCGAAGCGGCCCGGCCGCAGCAGCGCGGGATCGAGGATCTCCGGGCGGTTGGTGGCGCCGAGCACCACCACGGCCTCGGTGGACTCGAATCCGTCCATCTCCGTGAGAATCTGATCGAGCGTCTGCTCGCGCTCGTCGTTGGCGCCCGTGATCCCCGCCGAGCCCTGCCGTGAGCGCCCGATCGCGTCCAGCTCGTCGATGAAGATGATCGCCGGCGCCGCCTCCTTGGCCTTTGCGAACAGATCTCGCACCCTGGCGGCACCCACGCCGACGATCGCCTCGATGAACTCAGACGCCGCAATCGAGAAGAACGCCGCATGCGCCTCCCCCGCGACCGCCCGCGCCAACAGCGTCTTGCCGGTGCCCGGCGGGCCATACAGGAGCACGCCGTGCGGCATCCGCCCACCCAACCGCTGATAGCGCTCCGGGGTCTTGAGGAAATCGACGATCTCGGCAAGCTCCGCCTTCGCCTCATCAATCCCGGCCACGTCCTCGAAGGTCACCTGGATCTTCTGCGGGTCCACCCGCCGCGCCTGAGAGCGCCCGAAGTTCCCGATGCCGCCCAGACCACCCCCCGCCCCCGCCTGGGCACGCCGCGCCAAGAGCACGAACAGCCCGACCAGAAGCAACGTCGGCCCGAATCCCAGCAGCAGCTCCGCAATCAGCGACGTCCCCGGGTTCGGGTTCTTCGCGTTGACCTGCACATGCTCGGACTCGAGCTTCTTGGTCAGCGCCGCGGTGTTCCAGAACGACGGGACCTGCGTGGAGAACAACGTCGTCGCCGTCGCCTGCTTGTCGCTCGCCGGGTACTTCAGCTTGACCGTCCAGGTGCCCTGGATGGTGCCGCTCTTCGACGTGATCGACTTCACGTGACCCTGATCGAGCTGCCCCAGGAAGTACGGGCTGAACGGCACCTCCACCCGCGGCTGACTGCCCGGGTGCGCCAGCAGCACCGACAGCCAGTTCAACGCCAGAAGCACCACCACGAAGATCCAAAAGCCCCGCCACCGATGCGGAGGGGTGGGCTTGTGCTCCTCGGGCATCCCCCGCCCATCCGGAGCAGGGGCCACCCTCCAGCCGCCCTTGTCCTGCGGCATCGGCGCCGGCGGCACCGCCTTCTCGACGTCCTCTCGATCGCTCATCTCATCGACACCCGGGCGTGGGCGTTCCGGGCTCGAGCGCGACTGTGTCAGGCGGCCGCGCCGCCGTCGTGATGAACCCCTCTCTCGTGAACGAACTTGTCGAGCTTGGCCTTCAGTGAGTGGAGGTGCCGACGGATCGCCTCGGCATCGCGCTGGGGCTCTTTGGCCATCTCGACCAGCAGATCGAGATCGGACTGCAGCTCCTCCGGATGGGTCTTCTGGGCAGAATCAGGCATCGGACCTCCCTCGATGGCAGGCGCCTCCCCGCGCCGAGGCCGAGCCTAAGCAGCGAGGCGCCTCTCGTCAAGCCAGCCGCAGGACCAGGAGGTCGTCAGGCGGCTGCGGTGGCCGCGCGCTCGCGCCCCGACGACAGCGACGCGCGAGCAGCTCATCCTGGTTGCGCAATCGAGCGCGTCTTCGCCGCCGACGACGAGGTCGCACAGGCGCGCGACGCTCTCAACCGGTGATGCCCGTCACCGGCCGCACACGAGACGCGGGGAAGGTTCTTGGCGCTGAGCGCGAGAAAGGTTCCCGGCATCGCCAGGGTCGGCGTGCGGGTTGAGCACTTGATGGCGCCGAGGGTCGGTAATACGTTTCGCCGGGTGCGAGAGAGCCTCGCGGTACGCGCGGTCGCGGGCTAGATCTCACCGAAGGTGTGCCACCGCTCGACCGCCGCGGTGACCGTGATGCAGCGGGTCGTGTGATCGCTGTACGGCTCGCCCGTGTAATGCACCGAGAGGGCGTCGAGCACCTCGAACTCGGTGTCGGCGACGAACATGTGCGCTCGGCAGTGCAGCGTGACCTGCGAGTACCAGCTGTCGCCGAGCACGCTCAGCGACAGGCGTGGCTCTCGGCGAAGCTGGTGGGCCCGCGGGCCGTCGGCTTCCATCGACAACTCGATGGCGCCGTCGACGAATCGGAACCAGACCGGGGCAGTCGCCGCCCCGCCGTCGCGGCGTACCCAGCCGACGACGGAGGGCCGCGGCGCGACGAGAAAGCGCTGGATGTTCTCGGGCAGGGGTCCGGTCGGCATCGCCGGCCATTATCGCGCGCCTTCAGTGCGCCCGGATGGCGTCAGCGGATCCGGCTCAAGTCCTGCGCTCAGGTGCCGATTAACGAGCGCAGCGCCCCTTCTGGACGCTCCCTCGATATGGCACAGCTTCCCGGCTCCCCGCTCCCGGTTCTGAAAGGACGCTTCACCGAGGCCGACGCCACGCGGCTGCTGTGGCGCGCGGGCTTTGGCCCCCGGCGGGGCGAGGCCGCACGGGTCGCGGCGCTCGGGCTCGATGGCGCCGTCGCCTCGCTGACTCGTCCCACCGGCCCCGTCAAGCTGATCGGGCGCGCGCCCCACGGCGCGCACGGACGCCCACTGGATCCGGTCGACGTGTGGGGAGACGACCACTGCTGGTGGCTTGATCGGATGGTCCGCTCCAACCGGCCGCTGCAGGAGCGGATGACGCTCATCTGGCACTCGTGGTTCGCGACGTCGATCGACGGCGCCACCCAGAAGCTGATGCTGGAGCAGAACGCGATGATGCGCCGACACTGGCTCGGGAACTTCCTGGACCTGTTCCTGGACGTGACCAAGGACCCGGCGATGTTGTTGTGGCTCAACGGGGTCGAGAACAACAAGTGGAGCCCCAACGAGAACTACGGGCGCGAGATGATGGAGCTGTTCTCGCTCGGCCAGGGCCGAGGGTACGGCCAGCGCGACGTGGAGGAGCAGGCGCGGGCCCTCACCGGCTTCACGAACGAATGGTCCAATGCGCAGGGGCCGCACGATTTCCGCTTCGACGCCGATCTGCACGACGACGGCGTCAAGCACGTCCTCGGCGCCCGCGGACGGTTTGACTGGCGCGACTCGTGCCGGTTGTGCGTCGAGCACTGGTCGCACCCGTCCTTCATGGTCGCGAAGCTGTGGTCCTATTTCGTCGCCGAAGCGATCCCCGCCGACGTGGCGCGAACCCTCGAGCGCACCTACGTCGAGAGCCGCTTCCAGACCCGCCCGCTCGTCGAGACGATCCTCCGTCATCCGCTGTTCTACGCCGGCGAGCGGATGGTGCTTCCGCCCGTTGTGTTCTGCGCCGGCATGCTCCGCGCGCTCGGGCACACCGTGCAGACCGACGCCTGGGCGTGGGTCGCCCAGCTCACTGGACAGAAGCTGTTCGAGCCGCCCAACGTCGCGGGCTGGGACTACGCGGACTGGCTCGACACTGCGCGCTGGGCGGGTCGCCTGACCGCGGTGAGCTACGCGCTCGGCGACGATGTGCTCGACCCGTCCAAGGACAAGTCCTATCCCCCAGACGAGACGCCCTCCCAGGCTCTGGCCACGGCACTCACCCACTGGGACAACCCAGCCCTTGGCGGCGGGACCGAACACAACCTGCTCGAGTTCGCCCACAAGGTCGCGCACTCGATCCACGCAACCTGGGAGCAGGTCCCCGATCGGGTCTCGCGCCAGAACGCTCTGCGCACATTGATCCCGCTGTCTCCCGACTGGCAGACCTGCTGATGAGCGCTCGCAATCCCCGGCCGATGCGCTGCTGCACCTCATTCACACGCTCCGAGGCGCTGCGCGCCGCGCTCTCCGGCACGCGCGGGGCGGGCCCGCGCGAGTGGGATCCGTCGATGCCGATTCCGGCCGGGACCGGGATCGACCGGCGCCGCTTCCTGCTCGGAGCCGCCGGGGGCCTCGTCTCCGTCTACGGCGCGGGCCGGCTCGGGTTGGGCGGTCAGGCGCTCTCGGCAGGAATCGCGCAGGCGGCCGAGATGCAGTCGTCGCAGAGCCCGATCCTGGTCTCGATCTTCCTCGCCGGCGGGATCGACGCGCTGTCGATACTCGCACCGGTCGAGGATCCGACCTACGCCACGTTGCGTCCGACGCTCGGGATCAGCGCCAGCGACAGCACCCCTTTCACCGAGGACCCGGCGCTGGCCTGGGGTCCGGCGGCGGCCCCGCTCGCCGCACTGCACAACGCCGGCAAGATGATCGTGATGCCGGGCAGCGGCTACACGGACGAGGACATGTCGCACTTCACCAGCCGCCACTACTGGGAGGTCGGCGCGCTCGACACCTCGGTGACGACCGGTTGGCTCGGCCGCTACCTCGACCAGGTGGGCTCGGCGACCAACCCGCTGCAGGGCCTGTCCATGGACTCCGCGATGAACCCGACCCTGGCGACCTCTCGCGTGCCCGTCGCCGCGATCGACCGGCCGGAGAACTTCTCGCTGTGGATCCCGGGCACCTGGGGCCCGGTGTTCGAGGAGGCGCTCGACGCGGCGTCCCGGCTCGGCGACTCACAGCGATCGGCTGCCGACGCGGCGATCGCGCAGGTGGCAAGCGCCGCCTCGGAGGTGGGGACGGTGCGGCGGGCGCTGAAGCCATTCGCCAACTCCGACGGCACCGCGGCCTATACGAGCCCGGTGTCGTATCCGACCCTGTCGGGCAGCGACTTCCCGCAGCGCCTCGCCGGCCTGGCCGCGATGATCGCCGCAGGGCTGCCGCTGCGTTGTGTCGCGCTCACCCCCGAGACGCAGTTCGACACCCACGCCGACCAGGCCCAGACGTTCACCGAGGACGTGCCCGCGATCGCCGCCTCGATCGCCGCCTTCCAGTCGGACCTGGAGGCGCGTGGACTCGACGGGCGCGTGCTCATCCACGTGTGGTCGGAGTTCGGCCGGCGCGCCCAGGAGAACGACAGCGGCACCGACCACGGCGCGGCCGGCCTCTCAATGCTCATCGGCAGCCGGGTCACCGGGCAGATGGTCGGCGAGTTCCCGTCCCTGGAACAGCTCGATGTCAACGGGAACCAACGGGTCAACGTCGACTTCCGGAGCGTCTACGCCTCGGTGCTGGAGCAGTGGTTCGATCACGACGCGGCCGCCGTGATCCCCGGCGCCGCGCGCTTCCCGCGCTACTCGCTGATCACATGAGTCGCCGCGTCGCCACCTGGCTCGTCATCGTGCTGGCGCTCTGCGCCGGTGGCGAAGCGTCGACGGCCCGCGCGGCGCATCACGTCTATCCCGCGCGACTGCTCGTCTACGCCCAGGAATGGTCACTGTCCCCCAGCCGGGCGTCGCTGCCCGCGGGCCGGGTCGTGGTCCAGCTCTGGAACCGTGGCATGGATCCTCACGACCTGCGCGCACGGCGCCTGGTGGCCGGGCGGATGGTCGGCCACACCTACGCGGTCCACCTCACGCTGCCCGGACGCGTGAGCACCGCGACCTGGACGCTGGCTCCCGGCCGCTACCAGCTGTACTGCTCCCTGCCCGGCCACATGAAGGCCGGCATGCGCGTCCAGATCACCGTCCGACGGCGGTGGTGACCCCCGGCGGGACGACGTGTCCCGCGGCGGCAAAGCCATCGCGCCAGACGGCACGGGACCTTGCGACGGTCGACCACCGCTGCCGATCCGCGCCGTGGCTGAGGGCCGCGCGCGCGACGATGCCGACCTCGAGCGCACGGACCGCCAGCGCCGCCGACGCTGGTGAGAGCCGGCGCCGGTACAACTCCGCCTTGCCGCGCAGAATCATGATCTCCCGGACGCCGGGCCGAAGCCCTGCGCCTCCGAGATGCGTCACCGTGCTGAGGTTCGAGAACAGCGGATCGGCACCGAGCTCCCGCGCGCGCAGACAGAGGTCCACGTCCTCGCCATAGTGGATGAACCCCTCGTCGAACCCGTCAAGTCGCGCCCACAGCCGGCGGTCGATCAGCAGGGCCGCGGCGGTGAGCGCAGGAACATGGCGCACCGAATCGCGGCGCCAGCCGCCGAGCTCATCCGGATCGAGCCGGCGGAGCGGGCCGAGTCGATGCAGACAGAGTGCGTAGGCGACCGCCTGGGCGACGGACGGCGCGGCCAGGCAAGAGCTGTGATCCACCGCACCCGATCCGCCCTGGGTGCGAGCGCCGTACAGCCCGGCGTTCGGCAGACGCTCGGCGACCGCGACCAGGCTGTGCAGGGCGCCGCGCGTCAGCATCGCGTCCGGGTTGATGAAGAGCAGCCAGTCGACTCCCGCCGGATGACGCGCCGCTCCGCGGTTCGCCGCCGCGCTGAAGCCCAGGTTCTGGCCCGTCTCAAGGAGATCAACGGCGGGGAACTCACGCTGCACCAGTGAGACAGCGCCGTCGTGCGACCCGTTGTCCACAACCGTGACAGTGACATGCGTGCCGACCGTGTCATGCAACAGGGAGCGCAAGCACGGTCCGATATGGCACTCCGAGTTGTGCATCACGATGACCGCGTGAACGCGCGGTATGCGCGCCGGATCGGCTTCTGCTGCGCGCTCGTCCTCCCGCGACACGCGCGACGGGTGCTCCCACGGCTGGGTGATGGTCCAGCGGCCGGAGACCCGCGCACACACACTGTGGAAGACGAAGGCCGGGAGATGGCCCCAGACAGCCGGGATCCGCGCAAGCTCCCGAATGTGCGACGTCAGCCCGGCGGACACCGCATGGACGGGCTCCTCGGCAGAGAGCCGGTGGTTGAGAGCGCGCCAGCGCCGGATCGTCTCTCGCATCTGGCGTGAGTCCCGCGGCGGTACCAGCAGGAAGGACTCCCGGCACAGGACCCGCTCATCATCCCCGAACCGAGAGCGAACGAAGGCGTCGTCGGGCATCAGCGCCGGGAAGCGACCCCAGCGTCGCCGGCCTGCGGCATTGACCGCGAACACTCCCCCACCGACGACCTGATCACGCACCGAGGGGAGGTGACTCCAGACGCGAAAGTAGCTCCTGACGCTGCGGGCGGGCGTCTCGTAGACGGCGGGGGTGAGGCCGGCGAGTCGAGGCTCAGGGCCGTGCAGCGCAGCGATCAGCGCCGGGACTGCACGGGCGCCGAGGACGATGTCGGCGTCCAGGAAGATGCGAATCCCGGTGTGGCCGGCCAGCGCCTCCTCGCCCGCGTCCAGAGCGGCCGGCTTGCCGTCGTTCTCGGCCGTGACGATGTCAAGCACATGATGATGTTCGACCGCGAGGGCGCGGTAGGCGCCAACGACCTCTGCTGTCCGGTCACGGCGGCCGTTGACAACGACCACCACCCGCATCGGAGGCGCGCCGTCCTGGGTCAGGAGCGACCACAGACAGGCCCCGATGACGAGCTCCTCCTCGCGGGCGGGGATCACGACCCCGACCTGGAATCCACGCCCGGACATCAGCCCCGGGCGGGAAGCCGCGCGAGAACGTGGACCGCGACCAGGACGGCGCCATCGATCCAGTGGCGTGGCGCGCATGCCCAGCTCGCCATCCCTGCAAGGCGTTCCCGCCGCGCACGAACCCCGAGACCCGGGCAAGAGCGATCCAGCGCCTGGTTCGAGGCGCGGTATCGGCGCCGCGCGGCGAGCAGGGCGGTGAACCCTTCCGGCGGGATGACTTCATACGAGCCGCGCGGAGTGACGGCCCGCTCGGCTCGGGTGAACCGCATCCGGGTGAACTTGTCATCCGGCACGCCGTCGGGGAGCTGCCCGCGGCGGCGGCGACCGACGCCGGACATGGCGTAGCAGCCGATCGTCACCGGCGAGTCGACAACGTACGGGAGCCGCTGCCAGGCACGGTAGTAGCGGTCCACGATGCCGCCGACGGACCGGACCCGCACGGTCGGGGCGGCGAAGTGCCGGTCCCCGTCATGAAGCACGGTTGCGAGCGCGTCGAGCGTGTCGGGCCCGAGACATGCGTCCTGGTCGACGATCGCGACCGCGGCCGCAGGATGGACTCCCGCTTCACCGGCGTTGATCGCCGCGATTCGGCCAGGCGGACTCTCGATGACCGAGAGCGTCCACTGTCGCCTGGCGAACGCCGCCTGCCACTCCACGGCGCGTTCGGCCGTCGCGTCGCGGCAGCCGTTACAGACCACCACGACCTCCAGGGGCCCGCACCATCGCTGCTCGGCGATCGAACCGAGACTCCGTGAGATCGTCCGCTCGCCCTGATGAGCAGGGATCACCACCGCGATCCGCGGCGCGGCCGAGGCGCTGCCATTGAGCGTGTCCGAGCGGTCCATCCCGGGATTGCCGTCACGATCACGCCAGAACGGGTGACTCGATCGGCTCGCCCAGCCGCAGACTCTCCGGCATCTGGTCTTCACCGATCGGCCCAGGGAGCACATCGATGAATGACCGGGCGAGCACGGTCGGAGCCATCGCCATGTTGCGGGGTCGGCGAACCAGCGGATCGAGCGTTTCCCGGGCCACGAATCGCAGCGATGGATCCGCGATGTGAAGCGCGCGAGCGTAGCGCCGAACCTGCTCGGCCGGAGTGAGCACATCGGGCCCCGCAACGTGCACGACGCCGGTGAAGCGCTCGTCGGAGAGGCGCACGGTCGCGTGCGCGGCGTCCGCCAGTGAGAGCGGCGTCCGGTATTCGTCGAACACCACCGGGACGGGGTCGCGCGCGCGCAGTTGCTCGAGCTGGACCTCGAACAAGGTCGAGCGAGGACATCGCGGCAGGCCGTACATACCGGAGTACCGAGCGACCGCCCCGGCTCGCCGCCGAAGCACCTCCCGCTCGGCGGCGATCTTCGTCGCAGCGTAGACCCCGGCGCCGTCGGGTTCATCGTCCTCCACGTGCCGCGCGGAGCCACCGCCGGACCACACGAAGTCACTCGACGCAGCGATGAGATGCGCACCCGTGCCGCGCGCGTACTCGGCCAGGCGACGGGTGACGTCGACGTTCAGCCGCCAGGCCCGAGCAGGATCTCGCTGCGCCGCGCTCGGCGAGGCGACCGCCGCCAGATGAATGATGTGCGTCGGTTCGTAGGCATCGAGAAGCGCGTCCACGGCGCCCGGCAGCACGAGGTCGCACGCGACGGTGGGGCCATGATCGCCGGCGCACGGGTGAAGACTGACCCCGAGGCACTCATCACTGCGCCGATGCAGTTGCTCGAGGACGTGACTTCCGAGGCGGCCGCACCCTCCGGTCACCAGCCAGCGCAACCCACCGCCCACCAGTCCCCGCTAGGACGACACCCTCCGGCTCTCTCCCCGATCCTGCTCATACCTCCTCATCCTACATAGGAGGTCTGTTTGCGTGAGAAAATTTGCGTGGCGCCCCATCCCGCGCCCCCGGCTCCACCCGGGGGCGCGGATCGTGACGCACTTGCGGGGCTACTTCACCGTGTACTCGTAGGCGAAGTCGTGCCAATCGGCGATCGACCCCGGGAACCCGATGGCCGGTTCGGTGGCCGTGAAGTCCGTCGACTCGACGACGCTGATCACGCCGTGCACCTTGGAGCCGGCTGCCGCCGTCGGCGACAGCGTCGCCGTCAGCGTGCCCGTTGCTCCAGGTCCGATCGCTTCCGGCGTGGTGGTGTTACCTCCAGTGATGTCGTCACCGGTTGGCTGCAACTCGAAGAGGCCGGTGTGGTTCATCGTGTTGGTGACCCTCACGCTGATCGGGACGCTTGCCCCGGAGGCGATCTTCTTCGAGGTCGACTTCGGCAGACCGGTCTCGCTGAACGGATCGAGCTGGTTGTAGGCGACCGTTCCGGTAACCGCTTGGGAGAACACGGTCCCGTCGGTCGTCGCGCCCTGCATCACGTCGATCTCCCACAAGCCCGCCTGGGGGTGCGTCGCGACCAGCGACGCATTTCCAGATGCGTTGCCGCTTGTCGGCGTCGTATCGGTCGAGGTGAAGGACACCAGCCCTGACTTGACTGGTCCGGGGCGGAGGTTCTTCGGTGAGAACAGGTAGTAGTACACCGGATCGTCAGCGGCGTGGTCCGGCGCGTTGAACGAGACGTCGAGGTCGCTCTGACCCTTGGGCACGTCCACGTAGAACGTCTGGATCTGTCCGGGCCCACGAGACACCGAGCTGGTCAGCGTCGCGGTGAACGAGCCACCGGCCGACGGGATCAGAGTCCGACGCGCGATCGGCACCGAGCTCTGGAGCAAACCGTCGGAGCTTGCAAACTGCACCGACTCAGGTGAATCGCCGGGAGCCTCAGGCATGGCGATGTTGAGCGGCACGCTCACCTTGTGATGAGCCGGGATGGTGACCGGCGCCGACGCCGGACTGGTCGTGAAGTTCTGGCCGCTGGCCTGGAAGGTCACGGTTCCGGTGTAGGGCCCTGGGACGTCCGGCGCGTTCTGCACGTGGCCACGGCCGTTTGACCACAGGATCTGCGCGGTCCAGGTTCCCGCCATCGGGTGCTGGACCGTGGTGTGCTGGATGTCGGGACTGCAGCCTCCCCCGTTGACACACGGGACGTACTCGGAGGCGCCGTAGTCGTACGACTGCTGGGCCAGCTTCCCGGACGGGTCGGTCAACAGGATGGTCAGGATGTTGTTGTCGTTGTTGGTCGGATCCGGCCAGATCATGTCGGCGTCAAGCACATCGGTGCCGGCCGGCACCGTGAACTCGATCGGCGCCGCCGCGGTGGCCCCTTGGGCGGGGATCGGGGCGCTCGCCGCAGGGGCGCTGACGTTCTCGGTGACCGGGTTGCCGAAGGGCGTCTCGCTCCCAAGCACACGGTAGGTGCCGGTGACGGTCTCGGGGGACGAGGAGGCGTTGAACAGCGAGACCGACTTCTGGATCGTCGAGCCACCCGTGCCCTCGACGTCGATCTGCGTCGGCTGGTCGACCAGCTCCGGAGCGTTGGACCCACTCGTCGCGGACTTCGTCGCGCCCGGCATCTGCCGGGCCGCCTCGACGGCCGCATACACGTTGAGGAGACCGGCGCCCTGCTGATCTGACGGAGCTCCGATGTCGGTGGCCGTGCTGGTGAGAATCCGCTTGACCTTGGCGGGCGACGGGGTGGTGCCGTTGTGGGTGTCACGGTAGGCCTGGATCACGTCGGCCGCCGCGCCGGAGACGAACGGGGCTGACTGGCTGGTGCCACCGAAGGCCTCGGTCGGGAGGTCCGGATCACCGCCCTCGCCGGCCGCGGCGAGCCCGAGAAAGCCGGGGGCGACCAGATCGACCACCCTGCCGTTGGGAGCGGTACCGCCCGAGGACAGGGTCGTCATGTTGTCGTCCAGCCAGCCGTTGGTGTAGCCGTCGGCCTGGGCGAGCAGCCGGAGGTCGGTGGTTCCACCCACGTCGATGATGTCGGGGTTGTCTGCCGGCGCCTCGACTGTGCCGGACGAACCGCTGTCGCCTGCGCTCTCGACCACCACGACGCCCGCCTTCACCATCGCCTGGTTCGTCGGCTCGAGGAGGTCGTCGTTGGCACCCGGCAGAGCGCCGTAGCCGTAGGACTCGGAGACGACATTGACGCCCTCGCTCACCGCCTGCTGCAGGCCGGCGATGACCTGCGACTCAGGTGCGACGACCTGCCCCTGGGAGTTGGTATCGGTGAAGTACCCGGTGGTGAGGATCGAGGCGCCGGTCGCATCGCCCTGGATGGTGAAGGTGCAGGTCGGCGGGATGTTGGAGTACGGCAGCTGGGACCCGTAGGAGTAGGTGACCGTTCCCTGAGCACCCATCGTGCTGACGTCCCCGTTGAACTCGTCGTTGTAGACGTTCTTGTTGGGGTTGGGGGCGTCGATGATGACGTGGGACCCGTCAGGCCGGATCATGTTGGGATTCCCGGCCAATGAGTCAGCGTCGACGTTGCCGATGATGACGCCGGTGCCCGTCGCGACCGAGTCCGCCTCGGGACCGTCGCTGGGGTCGTCGGACGCGTCGTGGATGCTGGTGAGCTCCTCGGGCTCCAGCATCGGCTGATTCGGATTCGCGCTGCACATCTGCTGTCCGTCGGTCGCCGTGGCCGGCGCGACCGCCGGTGCCTGGACGCGGGACGGGGCCACCGTCGGGGTGGTGTCGGTGGGGTCCGAGAGGGTGATGGTGCCGTCAGGGACGACCTCCTTGATCCCCGCGGTGTGGCGCAGTGCCTGTACCTCGGCCGACGGCATCGTCGCCGCGACGGCGTTGAGTAGTGACAGGCCCGTGACGTGGGTCGCCCCGACCTGCTTGAGCTGCGCGATGAGCGGAGCCTGGATCGAGGTGGCCGTTGCGGCCCGGGCGCGGCGGTGGGCCCGGTTGGCCGGGAGGTTGGTGAGCTGATTGTCGAAGACGACGATCACAGCCTCTTGCTTGCCGGACACGCGCGCGTGGATCTGTCCGGAGCTCAGGTGGGCCAGATCGGGTCTGGCCGCATTGGATCGCGCGGTCGAGCCGGCTGCAGTGCCGGCCCCGGCGATCGCTGTGGCGCCGACGGCGACTGCACCGAGCAGTGCAGCTCGCCCGCGAGGGATCCTCGACATACTCTCCCACCTCCGTGTTTGGCCCTCTGCCAGCGCCAGCCCCGCTATCTGCCCTACCGGCATTGTCTGGTCGGCGCTGCGCGCACCCGCGGCGCGCGCGGCGCATCATTCCACAACCGAGACCGTCCCGCCACCGTTGACCGACACGCCGAGCGGGTTGAGGTCAGCCAAACCTATCCATTCAGGATCGAACCTCACGCCGTCCTGAACACCCGGACGGGCGCCCCGCGGACTCGGTACCGCTTGACGGCGAGACGGTCTGCTGATCTGATACGCGCCAGGGGCGCAACCCAATGCATTGGAGCCAGGAGAGGGGACCGCCGGGATGACAAGCACGTCAGAGGTCGTCGACATCGTTCCGGAGGCAGCGGCCGAGGAGTCCGCCAAGCTGCGGCGCCATTTCGGTCGGTTCGATGTCTTCTTCTTTCTCATCTGCACGCTCGTCGGGCTCGACACGATCGGGTCGGTCGCGTCCGACGGCGCCCAGGGATTCACCTGGCTGATCTTCCTCGGAGTCGTCTTCTTTGCTCCCTACGCGCTGCTGACCGCGGAGCTCGGGACGACGTACCCGGCCGAGGGCGGCCCCTACGTCTGGACTCGGCTGGCGCTGGGGCGCTTCCTCGCCGCGATCAACTCGGTCATGTACTGGATATCGAACCCGTTGTGGCTCGGCGGCTCGCTGACCATCACCGCGCTGACGGCGTTCAACCAGTTCTTCTTCAACGTCGGAAGCTTCGGCAAATGGATCTTCGCGCTGCTGTTCATCTGGATCGCGGTGTGCTCGGCGATCATGTCCCTGGACAAGGGCAAGTGGCTGCCGACGATCGGCGCGATCATCCGGATCACACTGCTGTCGTTCTTCGTCCTCACCGTGATCATCTACGCGGCCAAGCACGGCATCCACGGGTTCGGCGCCGGCAGCTTCAAGCCGACGTACGCAATATTCATCGCGGCGGTCCCGGTGCTGTTCTTCAACTATGTCGGCTTCGAGCTGCCCTCGACCGCCGGCGAGGAGCTCAAGAATCCCCAGCGCGATGTGCCGTTCACGGTGTTCCGCGCCGCGGTGACCTCGGTGCTGCTCTACGGAGGCCCGGTGCTGGCGATTCTGCTGGTGCTGCCGACGAGCCAGGTCACCAACCTCGGCGGCTTCATCGAGGCGATGAAGACCGTGTTCACCGTCTACGGCGGGCACGTCACCGCGAACGGAACCGCAACCTTGACAGGGTTTGGCACCGTGCTCGGCGACATCGCCGCGGCCGGTTTCATCCTCGCGCTGCTGACCAGTGGCATGACGTGGATCATGGGTGCCGACCGCGCCCAGGCGGTCGCCTGCTACGACGGATGCGGACCTCGGCGTCTCGGTGTGATCTCCGAGCGGTTCGGCACGCCGGTGGCGATGAACTTCTGCTCCGGTGTCATGTCGACGATCGTCATGGCGCTGGCGTTCATCTTGACCTCGGGAAGCGCAGAGAAATACTTCTCGGCGGTGCTCGACATATCGATCTCGACGACGACGATCTCCTACCTGATGATCTTCCCCGCGCTCGGGATCCTGCGCTACACGATGCCCGACGTGCGGCGTCCTTACCGCGTGCCGGGCGGGCGCTGGGTGGCGGTCGCGTTTAGCGTGGTCACGACCGGCTGGGCGCTGCTGGCGACGATCGCGCTGCTCTGGCCCGGCTTCGGTACCTCTGATCCCGGATCGGCGCTGGCCTCGCTCGGATTCGGCGGCCAGCGGCTGCAGTTCGAACTGTCGCAGTTCATCCCGCTGGGGCTGTTCATCCTGCTCGGGATCGGGTTCTACCTCGCCGGCACCCAGACCCGTGCGCACATGGTCACGGTCCGGATGGACGAGCACGACGAACAGCTCGGAGCGGCCGCCCTGGCGTAGGCGGGAACGGCTCCAGTTCCGAGGGCTCGCCCTGCGGTCGGATGCGGCCACCCAACCGGAGCCGCATCTTGAAGTTGGTCATCACCACCCCGCGGATGACTGGTGCCTGCTGTGCCACGACGACGAAGCCATGTCGCTCGAACACGGGACGCGCGACCAGGCTGGCGTGGGTCTCCAGATAGGGCGCGCCGCCACTCGTGGCGAGGTCGATGATCGATGCGATGAGCGCCGACCCGATGCCCTGGCGGCCGAACCTCGGATCGACGAACAGCATGTCGAGCAAGGCGCCATCGACCAGGTCGCTGAAGCCGGCGACCTGATCGTCCTGCACCGCGACCAGGGTATGGGCGCCTGCGCGCTTCGCTCTCCACGCCGCCAGCGCGGCGCCATCGACGAGCCGCGGCGCCCAGGCCTCGAGTTGGTCGGCGCTGTAGTGCATCGCGGCAGTCGTGCGCACCGCCCGCTCGAAGATGGCGCGCGTTGCGGGCGCGTCCTCATCTCGATATCGCCGGATGTGCACAGGGCCACGCTATCGGTCGGGACGGTGGATGCTCCAGACGAGCACCACGGCCAGGAGTCCGGGGAGGCAGGGTGAGAGCCCCACCCAGCCGAGCAACGGCGGTAGGCCCGTCTGGCCGGAGGTGTCCCGGACGAGCAGATTCCCGAGGAGAACGACAGCCCCAAGGAGGAACGTCACGGTGACCGCCGCCCGGGCCCACCGTCTGCCCCTCCTCAGGACTCGAATGGCCCACAGCCAGCAGATGACCGCGACGGCCGCCAGGATGCATAGGTAGGCGAGGTACGTGGCGGCCGCGGAGTCGATCCGTCCCTGGCTGTAGGACGGGTAACCCGCCCGGATGTGGCTGGCCAGCACGTTGTCGGTGGCGTGATCGAGCCACGTGATCGCGAGCGCCCCCAGGCTGAGTGCGATCCCTACGTACATCGCGCAGATGGCCGATCGCGCGGGATCCGGCGCGCGGGGGCTCATTCTGCGAGCTCGCGACGTTGGAACTGGCCGGGCTCGTAATGCCCGGGCTCGGCTCGGGAGGCGGTCATCGCCCGGTTCCAGGCGTTGATCGTGGTGACAGCGAAGACCAGCTGACCGAGCTCCGCCTCGTCAAAGACGACGGCGGCGGCGTCCCACACCGCGTCCGGAACGTGACCGTCACCGATCGACGTGATCGCCTCGCAGAGATCGAGCGCCGTCCGTTCGCGCTCGTCATAGAGCGGGCTCTCACGCCACGCGTCGAGCATGGACAGCCGCTCCTCGGTGATCCCCGCGGCGCGGGCGTCTTTGTAGTGCATGTCCAGACAGAAGGCGCACCCGTTGATCTGCGATGCGCGGACTTCGAGCAGGAGGCGGAGTTGATGGTCGAGCTCGAGTGAGGCCGACAGGCCGAACAGCGCGCGGTAGGGGCGGGGCGCGACCTGCGAGAGCTGGATCCGGCCGGCGGGAATGGTGCTGGTCATCTCGGTTCTCCTTGTGTCATGGGTTCGGTCCTGCTGGGGAGTGGTGAACGCTCGAGTGCGGCTTGCATGCCGCCGATCGCCGCACCCAGCACGCGAAGTGGTCGCAGAAGGAGCGTGGTCTCACGGACGCGGCCGTCGTCGTCATAGACCTCGCTGACCATGCCGGTCATGGAACTGCCGGCGTGCCAGGCGGTGATGTTCGTGAGCACACCCTGGTCACAGGCAACCTGGTGGTGAGCGCTCACGGTGTCCAGGACGATCGCGATCGTCGAGAGCACATGGGCCACGTCCTCGCGCCCGTGATAGTCGGTGACCGGGCTGTGAAAGACGACGCCCTCGGTGAGGTCATCCATCGCCAGGTTGCCGTCCTGCAGCGCGGAGAGCACCGTGGTCTGCCTGACGTCTCCGACGACGGGCTCGCCGAACGCGTGGTCACGGGCGTACAGGGTGTCCATGTACTCACGGACCGCGCGGATCCTGCCATCCCGAATCGTGAACACACCGATGCACTCGTTCTCATACGGCTGGCCGCTGTGGGTGCGTGCCCGGCTGGTCCATTGCATCACGACCTGGTCGCCTTCCGCGATCGTGCGGGTGACCTCGAGCTCGATCGAGCCGGGTTGATAGCGGGATAGCGCGACCGCCAGGAAGTCATTGAGGACCGCCTCGCGACCACGCCATGTGCCGGCGATCGGCAGGTTGCCGGCGGCCAGAGTCCAGGTTGCGTCAGCGGCGAACAGCTCCTCCAGTGCCTGCTTGTCGGCGGCCTGAGCGGCAGCCACGTAGCGCTCGGCGACGGCTCTGACGTCTGTGCGGGGTGTCATGTTGGTGCTCCTTGTCGAGAGGTCTGTTGGTCAGTGATGAGAGTCGGCTCGATGACGAAGTCGCGTTCTCGGATGAGCGCGCACCATGCGGCGGCGGTGAATGCGACGACCGCCGCGACGAGCAGGATCGTGTCCAGCCCCTCGACGAAGGCGGACCGGGCAGTGCTCGCCACCAGGCCGCGCAGTCCCGCAGGCGCACTCGTGACGGCGTGGGTCGCGCCGCCGGACGAGATCTGATGAGCGAGCGCGTGCGCGTGGGCCGCGGTCGACACCAGTGGCGTTGACACCAGGCCGGTGCCCAGGCCCCGCGACGATCATTCCCGCGAGCAGGTGCGTCCAGCCAGAGCCGGGCGTCACGCCGCGCATCAAGAACAGGCCCGCGCCGACGAGGATGAAGCCCGCGCCGAGCAGCGTGACACTCGCCCCCAGGCAGACGATCACCTCCGGGGAACCCCACCCATCACGCTGGCTGTCGATCAGCCCGTAGACGAGCCCTCCGAGTGCCGCGCTGAACGTCGCGCAACCGGCCCAGTCGGGCCGCGTGGCCTCCGGGTTGCGCGACTCGTTCACCCGCAGCAGCGTGATCAGCAACGCGATGACCCCGATCGGAACGTTCACGAAGAAGATCCAGCGCCAGGACAGCCCACCCGTGATCACACCGCCGAGGACCGGGCCCACCGCGATCGCTACCCCCGTGACCGCGCCGAACAGCCCCAGCGCCGTGCTGCGCTCGCGGCACTGGAACGCCTGAGCGAGCAGCGCCAACGCCGTGGCGAACGTGACAGCGCCGCCGACGCCTTGACCGGCGCGCGACAGGGTGAGCATCAGCGAATCGGACGCCAACCCGCAGCACAGTGAGCCAGCAGTGAACAGCACGATCCCGGCGGCAAACAGCAAACGGCGGCCGTAGAGATCGGCCAACGATCCTGCGGTGAGCAGGAACGCGGCCAACGTCAGGGCATATGCGCTGATTACCCATTGCAGGTCTGACAACGACGCCCGGAAGGCACGCTCGATCTCGGGGAGCGCCACATTCACGATCGTGAGATCCAGCAGCAGCATGAACACCCCGGTGCACACCGCGGCGAGCGTCCACCACCTGCCGGAACTCGCCATTTCTGCTTTTGCCACTGCCTGTGAGACGTCGTCGCCGATCAGTTGCATGTCGTTCTCTTCATCGCGGAGCCTGATGTCGACAAGCACAGCACCGTCTGACTCTCTGACCAAGGGCGAAAACGGCCGTGCTGCTATCACGTCATGTGATGGAATTGCGTCAACTGAACGCGTTCGTCGCGGTCGCCGAGGAAGGCACCTTCGTCGCCGCCGCCGACCGACTCGGTGTCGTGCAGCCGGCTGTGAGCCAAGCCGTCGGCCGACTGGAGGACGAGGTCGGCTTTGCGCTGTTTCAGCGATCCAGCCGCCGCGTGACGCTCACCGGCGCAGGTGAGGCGTTCCTACCGCACGCTCAAGCCGTGCTCACGCGGCTGAGGCAGGCAGAGCGGATCGCCGAGGACCTGTCCGCCGGACGCGCCGGAGTGGTCCGGTTGGCCACCACCGGCGGCGCCTGGGATGTCGTGAACACCCTGCTGAGCGAACACCATGCCGCCCACCCCGAGGTGCGCGTCGAACTCCAGCAGGGGCGGCGCGCTCCGAAGCTGCAGGCGATCCTTGACGGGGAGATCGACGCCGCGCTCGTCCACTCGGCGCCACCGACGCCCGGGCTCTCGTTCACCGAAGCGGCGCGCGAGTCGTGGCAGGTGGTCGCCTCCGCGGCCCACCCACTGGCCGGCGCCGGACCAATCGCTCTCCATGCTCTGGCCGGCGACCCGCTGGTGCTCGTCACCGGCGAGCGCCCAGGGGCTCAGCGGCTACGAGAGCAGCTCACAGAGCTGTGCCGCGGCGCGGGCTTTGAGCCGACGCTCGGGCCCACTCTCGAATCTCTGGAGGACGCACTCATCGAAATCGCGCGCTCCACCTCCTGGACGTTTCTGCGCCCGGCCAACGCGCGAGACGCCGGTCGCGTCGGGGTCGCCGAGCTCAGGATCACCGATTCACTGGCGCCGGCGCGACTGTGGATCGCACACCGAACCGATCCGCCGCCGGCCACCCGGACGTTCGTGGCGGTCGCCCATCGCCTCTGCGCATCCGAGGCGTAGGGTCCCGCTCCCGCGGGGGACTAGAGGCGCATCCGTTCACCCACCGTCAGCGTGTCAGCGCGCGTGAGATCACCAGGCGCTGGATGTCGGACGTGCCCTCCTCGATCTCCTCGAGCTTGGCGTCGCGCATCCACTTCTCCACCGGGTATTCGCGCGAGTAGCCCCAGCCGCCGAGGGTCTGGAGCGCCGCCCAGGTGCACCACATCGCGGTCTCGGAGGCGTGGAGCTTGGACATCGCCGCCTCGGTGGTGGCCCGCTCGCCGCGGTCGATCATCGTCGCCGCGCGCCAGGTGAGCAGCCGCGAGGCGTCGACCTTGAGGGCCATATCGGCGAGGCGGAACGCGACGGCCTGGTGCTGGGCGATCGGCTTGCCGAACTGCGTCCGCTGCTTGGCATAGTCGACGGCATACTCCAGCGCGGCCCGGGCGAGCCCGGTGGCCGAGGCCGCGAGGGTCACGCGCGACTGGTCGAACGTCTTCATCAGCCCGGTGAAGCCCTGGCCCTCGTCCCCCAGACGCCGATCCTCCGCCACGAACAGGTCGTCGAAGAACAGCTCGGTGTTGGGGATCGCACGCTGGCCCATCTTGCGGATCGGCGGACCGCAGGTGAGACCTTCGTCGCCGTCCTCCACCACGAACGCCGTCACGCCGCGGTGGCCCGAGCCGGGCTCGACGGTGGCGAACACGACGTAGTACTTGGCCACCCCGCCGTTGGAGATCCACGCCTTCTGACCGGACAGCCGGTAGCCGCCGTCGACCCGCTTGGCGGTGGTGAGGATCGAGCCGGCATCAGAGCCGCTCTGGGGCTCGGTGATGGCAAGCGCGGTCATCGGCGGGTCCTCGGTGCACAGCGGTGCCAGCCAGCGCTGCTTCTGCTCCTCAGAACCGAGCGCCATCACCGGCTCGGCGAAGAAGCCGTTCGAGGTGATCAGGTTGCCGATCCCCGAGCAGCCGTGGGAGAGCTCCTCCTGCACGACGCAGCCGGTCAGGCAGTCGGTCAGGCCCCCGCCGCCGTACTCGGCGGGCAGCATGAACGAGGTCAGGCCGAGCTTGGCCGCCTTGCGCCATACCTCGACCGGCACCTCGGTGTCGGCCTCGTCCACCGCCAACGAGATCGGCCGGATCTCGTTGGCCGCGAACTGGCGGCACATGCTCTGGATCTCGCGCTGCTCGTCGGTGAGCTCGACCAGATTCGTCGTCGTCTGCATCTCTACGCCTCTGTCGATGGTTCAGATGTGCGCGACAGCGCCATGTAGGCGAGCCGCTCCAACTCAAGTGCCGCCTGGCGAGAGCTCTCCGCGGCGACGTCGATCGTCCGCCCGACGATCTGCACCGCCAACTGCGGGAGCCCGGCGATCCGCTCGCAGTGCTCGAGCGCCCGCGCCAGCGCCTGGCCCTCCGAGACGATCTCGGTGACGACGCCGAGTCGGTAGGCCTCGGCGGCGTCCAGCCGGTCGCGCAGCAGGATCAGCTCCTTGGCCCGTGCCGGGCCGACGATCTTCACCAGCCGGTGGGTGCCGCCCGAGCTCGGGTTGATCCCGATGCTGACCTCCGGCAGACCGAAGGTGGCGCTCTCCTCGGCGATCCGGAAGTCGGTGGCCAGGGCCAGCTCGAAGCCGCCGCCCAGACACCAGCCCGAGATCGCGCTGAACGTCGGCTGGGGCAGGTCGGCGATCCGCTCAGCGAACTCGCCGGTCGAGAGGTAGTAGGAGTGAATCGACTCGGGACTGGCGTCGCTGATCTCCGACAGGTCCGCACCGGCCGAGAACGCACGTGCGCTGCCGGTGATCACGACGCACGCGGCCTGCTTGCACTCCGGTCGCTCCAGCGCCGCGATCAGCTCACCTTCCACCTCGGTGGAGATCGCGTTGAGCTTGCGCTCGCGCTGGAGACGCAGGACGCAGGCCGGGCCGTGACGCTCGACGGCGACCAGCTCAGACACCGACTGCTTCCCCGACCGAGCCGAACGACAGCAGGGCGCCGAGGCCGCGCTTGCGGGCCTCGTTGGAGATGATCAGACGCTGGATCTCCGAGGTTCCCTCCCAGATACGGTCGACGCGGATATCGCGGTAGAGGCGCTCGACCGGCTGCTCGCGCATGTAGCCGCGACCGCCGAAGATCTGCACCGCGCGGTCGATCACGCGACCGGCCGCCTCGGCACCGGCCAGCTTGACCATCGCAGCCTTGGCATGCAGTTCCTTGCGCGACATTCCGTTGTCGGCCTCCCAGGCGACCTGGTAGGTGAGCGCCCGGTTCAGCGCGATGTCACACGCGCTGTCGGCGATCATCGCGCCGATCATCTGGTTGTCGGCGATCGGCTTGCCGAACTGAACCCGCCCGTTGGCCCAGTCATTTGCCAACGACAGCGCCCGCTCGGAAGCGCCGATCGCCCGGGCGGCGATCATCAGGCGCTCCTCGACGAACCAGTCGCGTGTCAACTCGTAACCCTCGCCGATCTCGCCGAGCACCTTGTCCTCGCCGACCTCGACGTTCTCGAACAGGAACTCGGGGTGCTCATAGACGAAGGTGTGCATGTAGGCGGGGACGCGCTTGACACTGACACCGGGCAGGTCCCTGTCGATCAGGAACAGCGTCGGCTTGCGATCGGGCAGCACCAGCGCCAGCACGATCTGGAAGTCCGCGACGTCGCCGACGGTGACGAACCACTTCTCGCCGTTGATCAAGTAGCCGCCCGAGCCGGTCGGAGTGGCGGTCGTCTGGATGAGCGACGGGTCCGAGCCCGCCTGCTCCTCGGTGACCGCGACGGCGTCGCGGCGGTTGCCCTCGATGTCCGGGATCAGGTAGAGGTCCCGCTGCTCGGGCGTGCAGTGGCGCAATGCGTTGGCCGGACGCCAGACCGTGTCCCACAGTGCGTTGGTGATGTGGCCGAGTTGCTCGGAGACGATCACCTGCTCAAGCGTCGACAGCCCCTGGCCGCCCCACTCGGTCGGCATGTTGATCGCGTTGAGGCCGTGCTCCAGGGTCAGCTCACGGGTCTTGGCGAGCGATGCCGCCGACAACCCGCGGTTCTCCTCGCATTCCAGCTCGAACTCCATGATGCCCCGGGCGAGTGAGCGGGCGCGCTCCTTGAGCTCCTGCTGGCGCGGGGTGTAGGTGAATTCCATGTCTCAGGCTCCTCGTGCTGACGTGATCTGGTGTGGGTCCGGCTCAGGCGCGGCCGCCGGGACCGCGCGGGCGTCCAGTGCGACCGCACCCTGCGGCAGCACCAGCAGCGGATTGATCTCGAGCTCGGCGAGCTCGGGGTGCTCGGCGGTCACCCGGGACAGCGCCGCCAACGCGGCCGCCGCGGCGGCGACATCCATCCGGGGGCGTCCGCGGACGCCGTCGAGTAGCGGCCAGCCTCGCAGCCGCTGCAGCATCGCAGCCGCCTCGTCGTCGCTGAGCGGCGCCAGCGCGACGGTGACATCGCGCATCACCTCTGTGAACACACCCCCGAGGCCGGCGAGCGCGATCGGCCCGAAGCGGGGATCCCAGCGGGCGCCGATCAACAGCTCGACGCCGTCGGCGATCGGGGCCATCGCCTCGACCGAGAAGCCGGGCGGCCTCAGCCGTGCCTCCATGTCGCGCAACGCGTCGGTCACCTGCTGGTCGGTCTGCAGTCCGAGCGCGACGCCGCCGGCATCGGACTTGTGCAGCTGACCCAGTGCCTTGAGCACCACCGGGTAGCCGATCTCGGCTGCCGCGCGCAGTGCCTCATCCAAGGTTGTCACCGACCGCTGGCCGGCGAACGGGATGCCGCCGTCCTCCAGCAGGGCCCGTACGTCGGCGTACTCGGTGTCGGTGACGGGCTCGGCCGGCGCGGGCAGCGTCGCCACCTCGATTTGGCCGGGCCCACGCTGCTGGGCCCGCTCGGCTCTCTCAACGAGCCGGGCGAGGACGTCGGTGGCCGGCGCGATCTCGCGATACACCGGCGCCCCGGAACGGCGCAGCGCGTCGGCCCCCGAGGTGCCCGAGTGCATCGTCTGGGTGACCAGCGGCCGGCCGGCGGCGCGCGCCGCGAGTCCCAGCGCCTCGCCGACCGCGACCTCGGAGTCGCCGAACACCTCGCCGTATTCCGCGTATCCGCCGAAGTAGCCGGTCATCAGGATCGCATCGACCTCGCCCGAGCCCAGCAGCACCTTCGCCGCCCTCTCGAACGTCCGGATGTCCTGCTCGCCGCCGCCGGCCAGATCGACAGGGTTCGAGCAGGCGGCCGTCGGCGGCAGCTCCGCCTCGAGCCTGGCCACGGTCTCCGGGCCGAGCTCGGGGAGCTCGAGTCCGGCGCTCGACGCCAGCGAGGCCGCGATCCCCCCGTGGCCGCCGCCGTCGGCGAGGACCGCCACCCGCCGCCCTCGCGGCGGGGTGGATCGGATCAGCCCCTGCGCCAGGTCGACCAGCTCGCCCGGGGTGCGGACCCGCTCGATCCCCGCGGCGCGACAGGCCGCATCGATGGCGACGCTGTCGGAGGCGAGCGCGCCGGTGTGCGAGCGAACCGCCCGCTCGGTCGCGGCGTGGCGCTCGACGGTGAGCAGGATCACCGGCTTGCCGCGCTCCGTCGCTCGCGCGGCGGCCCGGGTGAACGCTCTCCCGTCGCGGAAGTCCTCGACGTACAGCGCGATCGCCTCGGTCTGGTCGTGCTCGGCCAGCGCCTCGATCAGCTCTGCGGTCTCGAGGTCCGCCTGGTTGCCCAGCGACACGAACCGCGAGAAGCCGAGACCGTACTCCTTGGCCAGCAGCCCCACCTCGAGCGCCAGGTTGCCGCTCTGCGAGAGCAGGCCGATCGTGCCGGCCGGGAGGTCGTTGGACACCAGCTCCAGGCTGCTCGCGGCGTCGTACACACCCAGGCAGTTCGGCCCGAGCAGCACCGCCCCGGCATCCCGCACCCGGCGCGACAGCTCGGCGTCGAGCGCCCCACCGGTGGTGCCGGCGGTGATCGCGACGATGGCGCGCACACCGATCTCGAGCGCCTCGTCGACGGTCTGCTCGAGCACCGCGGCGGGGACCGCGATCACGACCAGCTCGGCACCATCGGGCAGTTCGCGCAGCGATCGGAAGGCGGGGCGCGAGAGGATCGTGCCGCCAGCGCGGTTGACGAGCAGCACCTGGCGCCGGCGCTCGCCGCGCAGCGCCCGTCGCGCCAACCAGTTACCCCACTTGCGCGGGTCCTCAGAGGCGCCAACGACCGCGACCGAGGTCGGATCGAACAGCGGACGCAGGTCTCTCACGTGGTCCCCTCCGGTCGTCGCACTTCAGGTGGTGGCTCGGCCAGGCCCCAGGCGTCGGCGCCGCCGTCGACGACGATCGTCGTGCCGGTGATGTAGGCGCCCCCGGGGGTGGCCAGAAACGCGATCAGGCTCGCCACCTCCTCGGCCCGGCCGAGCCGGCCCAACGGCACCGAGCGCCGCCACCGTTCGACATCGGCTGGGTCATACCCGTCGAGGCCCTCAGTGGTGATCGAGCCCGGAGCCACGCAGACGCTGCGGATCCGGTGGCAACTCCATTCGAGCGCCAGTCCGGAGGCGAGGTTGGAGACCGCGGCGCGCGAGGCCGAGGCGTGGGCGAATCCGGGGATGCCGCGCGTCGGGCTGAAGCCGATGAAGACGATCAGCCCGCCGGTCCCGGATGGGATCATCGAACGGACGGCGACCGTCCGGGTGATGCTCCAGATGGCGTCGACCGACAGCCGCTCGACGGCCTTCCAGCCGCCGTCGGTGATCTCCTCGGCGGGCGCCGAGAACTGGCCGCCGGCGTTGTTGACGAGCACGTCGATCGCGCCGAAGCGCTCGAGCGCCGCGTCCACGATCCGGGTGACGTCGGCCGGCTCGCGGACGTCCCCGGGAACTCGCAGGCAGCGCCCGCCCTCCTGCTCGATCAGAGCCTGGGTCTGCTCCAGGGGCTCCGGACGCCGGCCGCAGACCACCACCGCCGCGCCGCTGCGGGCCAGCTCAAGTGCGGTGGCGCGACCGATGCCGCTGCCGCCGCCGGTCACCAGCGCGCTCAGTCCGGCGTTGGCCTCCGCGTGCAGCGGCGATCGGAAGTTCTCCGCCATCGCCGCCTACGCAAGCGAGAGTGTCGGAACGTCGGACAGGAGCTGTACGGCGTATTCGGACTGGGGACTGTCCAGGACGTCCTTGCCGCGCTCGACGACGTCGCCGTCGCGGAGGATCACGACATCGTCGGCGAGGCTGCGGACGAGCGCCAGGTTGTGCGTGATCAGAACCAGGGTCAGCCCGCGGGAGACCTGCAGCTCGTGCAGCAGTTCGACGATCGCCGCCTGCACGGAGACGTCGAGCGCCGAGGTGACCTCGTCGCAGACGAGCAGTTGCGGCTCGACCACCAGCCCGCGCGCGATCGCCACGCGCTGGCGCTCACCGCCGGAGAGCTGATCCGGATAGCGGGTCAGGTACTGCTCGTTGAGCGCCGCGTCGCGCAGAGCCGCCACCACCCGTTCCGAGCGCTCCGAACGGGACATCTTGAACAGCTGGCGGAGCGGCTGCTCGACCAGATCGCCGACGGTCTTGCGCGGGTTCAGCGCCGTGTACGGGTTCTGGAAGATGTACTGCATCGATCGCAGCGCGTCGTGGTCGCGTCCCCGGAACCCAGGCGCCAGCTGCTTACCCTCGAACGTCATCGTGCCCGTCCAGTTGGAGTGCAGGCCGACGATGCAGCGCGCGAGCGTCGTCTTGCCGGCGCCGGACTCGCCGACCACCGCCAGGCAGCGCTGGCGGCCGACGGCCAGGTCGACCCCGTGCAGGACCTCGGTGCCGGCGCCGTAGACCGCCCGCAGCCCCTCGATCTTCAGCAGCGGCTCATCGCCCTCGATGTCGAAGTGCTCGCGCAGCGGCAGCTCGCCGAGCGCCGGCAGCGTCACGATCTCCTCCGCGCGCAGGCATCGGACCCAGCGCAACGTCCCGTCGAGCGCGACCGGCGGCGGGAGCGTCACCGCGCACTCCTCCGACGCGAACTCGCAGCGATCGCGGAACGAGCAGCCCTGCGGCCAGGAGCCGGGGCGGGGCGGCTGGCCCTCGATCCCCTCGAGCGCGTGGGCCCGGGTGGGGGACGGGATCGCCCGCAGCAGACCACGGGTGTACGGGTGACCGGGCGCCTGGAAGACACGCTCGCTGGGACCGTTCTCGACCATCCTTCCGGCGTACATGACCGCGAGTGAATCGGCGATGTCTCCGACGACCGCGAGGTCGTGGCTGACGTAGACCGCGCCGACGTCGTAGGTCGTGCACAGGTCACGCACGGTGTCCAGCACCCGCCGTTGGGTGGTGACGTCCAGACCCGTGGTCGGCTCATCGAGGATGATCAACCGCGGGCGCAGCGCGAACGCCATCGCCAGCATCGCGCGCTGCTGCTGGCCGCCGGACAGCTGGTGGGGGAAGCGGTCGAGAACCCCGGCGATCTGCTCGAGCCCGACATCGGCGAGGACCTGCTCGATGCGCTGCGCGACCGCGGCGTCGCCTCGGAACTCGTCCTCGTGCCCGATGAACACCTCGCGCAGCTGAGTGCCGATCTTCAGTGCAGGGTTCAGGGCGCTGCCGGGGTCCTGGGCGACGTAGGCCACCGTCGCGCCGCGCAGGCTCCGCAGGTGCTCGTCGTCGAGACCGATCAGCTCCTGGCCGGCGAGCTTCACGCTGCCCTCGCTGATCCGCAGGCCACGGCGGGTGTAGCCCATCAGCCCCAGCGCGAGCGTCGTCTTGCCCGAGCCGGACTCCCCAACCAGGCCGAGCACCTCGCCGGAGCGCAGCTCGAACGACGCGTCGGCGACGACGTCGGCACCGGACCCGGCGATCACGATCCGCAGGCCGTCGACCGCCAGCAGCGGCGCCGCGCCGGCGCCCGAGTGCTGATCATCGCCGGTCATGCCACTGCCTCCAGTTCGATCCCGCCACCGAGTGTCAGTTCCTCCACGGGCCGATCGACGCCGAGTGAGGCGCGGCCGACCGCATCGGTGAACGTGTTCGTGCCGATCGTCAGCAGGGCGATCATGACCGCGGGCGCGATCACCGCCCACGGGTTGACGACGAGTCCGATCTGGTTCTCCTCGATCATCCGCGCCCAGCTGGCGGCCGGGGGCTGGATGCCGAAGCCGAGGAACGTCATGGAGGCGATGATCAGGATCGAGTACGTGAAGCGCAGCCCGATCTCGACCATGACCACCGTCATCACGTTCGGCAGGATCTCGGAGAACATCACCCGCCACCCCGGGGTGTCGTAGAGCTCGACGGCCTTGACGAAGTCACGCTCGCAGACGTCGAGCGAGACCGACCGGATCACGCGGGCCACCTGTGGTGCGTGGGAGATCCCGACCGCGACGATGATCAGCCACAGCTTGTTGCCGAGCACGCTCACCAGGAGCAGTGCGAACACCAGCTGCGGGAACGCGAGGAAGATGTCGACGATCCGCATGATCACGCCGTCGGTGAACCGTCCGTAGTAGGCGGCTGCGATCCCGAGCCAGACTCCCAGGCCGACACCGATGGCGGTGGCCGCGAGGGCCAGCACGATCAGCAGCCAGCCGCCGGCCAGCAGCCGGCTCAGCACGTCGCGGCCGAGGTCGTCCGCCCCGAGCGGGTAGGCCCCGGACGGCTTGGCGAACGCGGCTGTCTCGAGGCCCAGCGGCTTGTAGGGCTCCACGAACGGTCCGATGATCACGAACAGCACCACCAGCAGGGTCAGCCCCAGACCGACGCGGCCGCGGGGGCTGCGGGCGGCGCGGCCGAGCACGACCAGCCATTCACGTCTCGGGTTCATCGTGGTGCCCTCCGTCGCGGGGTGGCCATCAGCGCGATCACGTCGCTGAGGATGTTCACCAGCACGTAGAACGCGGTCAGCACCAGGACGATGAACTGCAGTGTCGGGATGTCGCGGTTGGACACCGCGTCGACCAACGCGGCTCCGACGCCGGGGTAGTTGAACACGTACTCCACGACCACGATGCCGCCGGCGAGGTACAGGAGGTTCAGCCCGACCACCTGGATGATCGGCGGCAGTGCGTTGGGAAGCGCATGCACCAGGAGGATCCGCCGGTTGGAGACTCCCTTCAGCCGCGCCATCTCCACGTAGTCGCTCTCAAGCGCCTCGATCATCGCCGCGCGGACCATCCGAAAGATGTACGGGGCGATCACGATCGCGAGGGTCGCCACCGGCAGGATGAGCAGCTTCAGGTTGTCCCAGGCGTGGGTGCCCGGCGGGATCGTCGAGACGGCCGGCAGCAGGTGCGCGACGTTCACCGCGAGCAGGATCACCAGCGCGATCGCGACGTTGAACTCGGGCATGGCGGTGATCACCAGGGCGATGACCGAGGCGATGTGGTCAAACCAGCCGTCACGCCGTGACGCGGCCGCCAGGCCGAGCAGGCCGGCCAGCAGCGAGCCGATGATGCCGGCTGCGAACACCAGCACGGCCGAGTTCTCGATCCGGCCACCGATCAGCCCGGACACCGACTCGTTGTTGGCCAGCGAGGTACCGAAGTTCCCCTTCAGCACACCGCCCATCCAGGAGCCATACTGGCTGAGGAGCGAGCGATTCAGGTGCAGACGCAGCTCCAGGGCGTGGATCCGCTGGGGAGTGGCGCCGTGCCCCAGGACCGCGTAGGCCGCGTTTCCCGGGAGCGCCTGCGTCGCCGCGAAGATCACGATCGACACGGCGAACAGGGTGAGCACTCCGAGCGCTACCCGGACCACCACGAGTTGGATGATCGGATGGCGCTTGGCGAAGCTCCCGGCCGCCTGGCGCATCTGCGTTCGGCGGATGCCGAGCGCGCTGACGTCTGCAGAGGTGCTCATGACGGCGCCGCTCTCCCGCTCACGCCATCTTGTACATGGCTTCGAAGTTCCAGTCGTTGAACGAGGAGCCGACCTTGGACTGGATGATGCCGCCGACCTTCGGCGAGTAGCCGTCGATCACCGGCGGGAAGAACGGGATGATGTACCCGCCCTGGTCGTAGTCGATCTTCTGCATCTCGTGCGCGATCTCGTCACGCTTGGCGGAGTCGTTCTGGGCCAGTGCCTGCTGGTACAGGGCGGTGTAGTGAGGGTCGTTCCAGTGCGTCTCGTTGTACGGTGACTTCGGCAGAGTCGCCTGGCTGACCTGGGCGAGGTACGCCTGGTAGTACCAGTAGTCCTGCGCGAACACCCACTTCAGGTAGTTCGGGCCGTAGAAGTCGGTCACGGTGACCTGGTTGAGCTTGACCTTGACTCCGGCTGCGCTCGCCTGCTGAGCGAACACCTGGGCCATGTTGACAACGCCCTGGGCGATGTCGGCGGTGGTCAACTGGAACGTCGCATCGGCCTGACCCGCCGCTTTCAGCAGGTGCTTGGCCTGCTCGATGTCCTGCTCGCGCTGGGGCAGCGAGTGGTCGTATTCCGTCGACCAGATCGAGAAGACGTCGTTGCCCAGCGTGCCGTGGCCACCGAACACGACGTCGTTCATCTTCGGGCGGTCGACCAGCAGCCGGAACGCCTGGCGCACCCGCACGTCATTGAACGGCGCCTGGTCGACCCGCATCGTGAACGGGTTCCAGCCGCCGCCGGGCGAGATCACGACCTTCTTGCCGGACCCGGTGACGGTGTTGATGGTGTCCTGGGAGAGCAGGTTGACCACGTCGACCTGCCCGCTCAGCAGCGCGTTGACCTGGCTGGTCTCGTCCTCGAAGTTCGTCATCACCAGCGAGTCGACGTACGGCAGCGGACTGTTCCAGTAGTTCTCGTTGCGGTCGAACACGCTCTGCTGACCGGGTGTGAAGCTCTTGTACTTGAACGGCCCGGTGCCGACTGGCATCTTCGGATCGAAGCCGACCGGCACGAGATAGACGGTGATGTTCGCCGCCAGGGTCTCGATGAACGTCGAGTACGAGTGGGAGAACGGCACCCTGATGGTCAGCTTGTCGAGCTTCTTGATCTCCCCGGCCTTGATCCCCGCCAACGCGCTCGCCGCCTCGCCGGGAGCCTTCGGGTTGAGGACGCGGTGGATGGAGAAGATCAGGTCGTCCGCGGTGAGCGGCTTGCCGTTGTGGAAGGTGACTCCGTCGCGGAGCCGGATCGTCCACTCGGTCGCGTTGCTGTTCGGCGTCATCTCCTTGGCCAGCCGGTACACCGGAGTGCCGGCGGCGTTCAGCCAGACAAGGCTCTCGTACAGGTTGGCGACGCGTGCGTAGTCGGTGTTGTTGACCGGGCTGTTCGGATCCAGGGTGTCCGAGCTCGAGCCACCGGTAAGGCCCGCGGTCAGGGTGCCCCCGTGCTTGGGCGTCCCCGTGGCTCCGGTCGTGGACGACGACGCCGTCGTCCCCGGGGAGGACGATGAGGACGAGCTGCCACAGGCGGCGATCAGCGAGCCCGCCCCCAGAGCGAGGCCGCCCTTGGCGGCACCGTCAAGAAATGTCCGGCGAGTGATCACACTCATTGTCTCTGCTTTCTCTCTCTCCTCATGTGCGGTCTCGGTGCCTTCCCTCAAAGCGACCGGACCGCGGTGGACTTGGCGCACTGCGTCACGTCTGGCTTGATGCGGGCCCTTCTCGTATGCGCGCGACCGCGTCGCGCAACGTGTCCAGGTCGCAGCCGAGCTCCAGCGCGGCCGACCCGATCGACATCTCGATGTACTGCTCGCGGTCGTGGGACTCCAGCACCATGTGAACCGCGAGCCCATTCGTCAGCGAGGCGAGCCGGAGCGCAACCGCGTCGGGATCGGTGTCGCGGAACTCGCCCTGTTGCTGGCCGTAGCGAACGACGTCGGCGATCGTCGTACACCACCGCTCGTGAAAGCCACGCTCGGCGGCGAGCATCTCGGGATGACGGCGCGAGTAGGCCCACAGGTCCAGCCACAGAACCCACTCGCTGCGGCTGGAGCGCTCGATCAGGCAGGCGATCCGATCGGATGCGAGCTCGATCCCGGCGAGCTCAGGCCACAGACGCGCGTAGAAGTCGCCGTCGGCGTCGGAGATCGCCTCCTCGAACAGCTGATGCTTGGTCCCGAAGTAGTAGATGACGGTCGCCGGGCTGATCCCGGCTCGTTTGGCGACATCCGCGACCCGCAGCGTCCACAGGCCCTGCTCGGCGAGCAGCTCGATCGCGGTCGCCAGGATCTCCGGGCGCCGCACCGATCCGCGCGGGCGCCGCGGCGTGGGATGGCGTGCGGTGGATCGGTTTGAGGGGTTTTCTGACTCGCCGTTCTGCATTTCCAACATCCGAATGGCCATTTGAACTCGCCGTTTAATACTCCTCTCGCGGACCCTCTGTCAAGCGCGGAGCGAACAAATTTATTCAATATGCTGTCCGCATTGTGCCTTGCCTCGGTCAGATTATGCAAGAAATCTCGTATCGAGGTGCTCATTGTGCAATAGTTCTCGCACATCGTGCGCTCCGTTTCTGTCACCACCACCGCGCTGAACTCGCTCTACGACCCCGCATCGGTCGCCGTCGTCGGAGCGTCGAATGACACCCGCAAATGGGGAAACTGGCTCGCGAAGGGGGCCCTGCGAGGGTCGCACCGCCGGTCCGTCGCGCTCGTCAACCGGCATGGCGGCACGGTGCTCGGCGGGGGCGCCCTGCGCTCCCTGAGAGAGCTCGCGGAGCCGGTGGAGCTGGCAGTGATCGTCGTACCCGAGCCGGACGTCGACGCAGCAGTCGACGACGCGCTCTCGGCCGGCGTCCGGGCGCTGGTGGTGATCACCGCGTTCGCGGGCGACATCTCCCGCCGCCGCGCGCTCGACGCACGCCTGGCGGCGCGCGCACGGGCGGCGGACGCGGTGCTGCTGGGCCCCAACTGCCTGGGGGTGTTCGACGCCTCCTCAGAGCTCGAACTGGTCCCGGTCGGGCTGCCGGCGGGGTCGATCGGCTTCCTCTCGCAGAGCGGCAATCTCGGCCTCGAGCTGGGGCGGCTGGCGCAGGCGCGCGGCCTCGGCCTGTCCCGGTTCGTGTCGGTCGGCAACCAGGCCGGCGTGAGCGGCGCCGCGGTCTTCGCCTCGCTGCTGGAGCACGAGCCGACGCGGCTGATCGCGCTCTATCTAGAGGATCTCCGGGACCCCGAGGCGATCGCCGAGACTGCCCGGGCGGCAGCGCGCCTCGGCAAGCCGGTGCTGCTGATGGCCCCCGATCGCAGCGATGCGACGGCCCGGATGTCCGCATCGCACACCGCGTCGGAACCCCCGACCCGAGCGGAGGTCGATGCGGTCTGCCGGGCGGGAAAGATCGAGCGCGTCGCCGACCCCAGCGAGCTGATCGACGCCGCCGCGGCGTTCCTGGGAGAGCGGGAGGTCTCGCGCCGCAGGGTCGGGATCGTCGCCGACGGAGGCGGCCATGCGGCGCTGGCGACCACGCTCGCCGAGCGGGCCGGGCTCGAGGTGCCGCGCCTGAGCGAGCCGCTGATCGCCGCGCTCCAGGGGCCGCTGACCGCCACCGCCGCGGTCGAGAACCCGATCGACCTCGCGGGCAGCGGCGAGAGTGACATCCGCAGTTTCGATCGATGCGCTCACGCGCTCATGCGATCGGGTGAGGTTGACGGCGTGCTGGTGGCCGGATGCTTCGGCGGGTACGGCGACTACTCGCCGGAGTTCGCCGAGGCCGAGGTGGAGAGCGCACAGGTGATCGCCCGGGCGGCGGCCAAGAGCGGGAGACCCCTGTCCGTCCACTCGATGTACCCCGAATCCGCGGCTGCGGAGATGCTGCGCAGCCACGGCGTGTTCGTCAGCGCGTCGATCCGCCTGGCGGTCGGCCGACTGGCGGAGCTGCTCAGCTCCAGGTCGTGCCTCCGTCGCAGTTGAGCGTCTGGCCGGTGATGTAGGCGGCGTCCTCGGAGGCGAGGAACGAGATCGCCGCGGCGATCTCGTTCGCAGTGCCGAACCGGGCCATCGGGATCGCGGCTCGCATCCGCCCAGCGATCTCGGCGTCCATCGCCTGCGTCAGCGGCGTGTCCACCATCCCTGGTGCGACGGCGTTGCAGCGGATTCCGTGGCGGGCGTGCTCAAGCGCGATGGTCCGGGTGAGACCGACGATCCCCGCCTTCGCTGCGGCGTAGTTGGCCTGCCCGAAGGATCCGTGTCGCGACTCCGAGGAGACGTTGACGATCGCCCCGCCGCCGCGCTCGCGCATCGCCGGCAGCGCCTGCCGGCAGCCCAGCCAGGTGCCGCGCAGGTGGACGTCGATGACCTCGTCCCACTCGCTCTCCGACATCTTCACGGCCGTGCGGTCGCGGGTGAACCCGGCGTTGTTGACGAGCACGTCGAGGCCGCCGAACGCCTCGATGCAGTGCCGCACCGCCTGTTCCCAGGAGGTTGGGTCGGTGACGTCGTGGCCGATCGCCTCGGCGGAGCCTCCCTCGTCCGTGATCGCCTGCGCGGTGATGGCCGCGGCAGCGAGATCACGGTCCGCGCACGCTGTGTGCGCGCCCTCGGCCACCAGCCGTCGCGCGGTGGCGGCACCGATCCCGGAGCCGGCGCCCGTGACGAGCGCGATCCGCCCTCGGAAGCGGGGAGTGGTGCGGGCCAGGCTCAAGGCTGCGGGGCCCCCGGGGGCTGCGGCCTTGCGGCGACGAGCCACACGTCGTGGCCGCGCTGGACGACGGTGCCGTCCTGCTTGACGACCTCGACGTCGACCGTCACGACGCCCATCGCCGGCCGCGACGCCGAGCGGCGGAGCTCCCGCACGGTCCAGCGGGCGCGGATCGTGTCGCCCGGATATGTGGGCGCCACGAACGACCGGGCCTCTTCGAGGTAGGCGATCACCTCGAGGTCGTCGAGCCCCGGCGTCCGCAGCCCGCTGGAGGCCGACAGCACGAGCAGCCCGTGGGCGATCCGCCCCTCGAACGGGGTGTTCTCACGGACCCACTGCTCGTCGGTGTGCAGCGGGCTGAAATCGCCCGAGACCCCGGCGAAGGCGACGATGTCGGCCTCGGTCATGGTCCGGCCGCCGGAGACGAACTCCCGGCCGGGCTCGAGGTCCTCGAGGTACATGGTCACGGTGCCTCCTCGTCGGTCGCGATCAGGGTGAAGACGGGCACCGGCGGCTCGGCCTGCGGGTGCGGCCACGTGACCTCGACCGCGGCGTCGCACGCCAGCGACTTCACCGGGGTCTCGACGATCCGCGTCGACATCCGCACGCCCTCGTCGAGCTCGACGATCGCAAACACGTACGGGCAGTCCTCGGCGAACTCCGGGTTGGTGCTGCGGTACACGACGCTGAACGTGTGCAGGCGCCCGCGTCCGCTCGCCTGCACCCACTCGGGCTCCGCCGCCAGGCACGAGCGGCAGTGGGACCGCGGGTAGAACTGGTACGCCCCGCATGACGTGCAGCGCTGGATCAGCAGCCGCCGCTCGCGAGCCGCCTGCCAGTACACCTCGGAGAGCCCGTCGGTCAGCGGAACCGGCTTCTCTCCGGGCAGGTGCTCGATCTTGCCGTACCCGCTCATGTCCCGAGCACCATCGTCGCGGTTGCCGAGAGCGACCCGCCGACGCCGTGGACCACGCAGGTGCGGGCGTGGTCCAGCTGCACGCCGGGCGAGCGTCCCTGCAGCTGGCGCACCCCCTCGACCATCGCGATCGCGCCGCGGCGTCCCGGGTGGTTGGACGATAGGCCGCCCCCATCGGTGTTGATCGGCAGGGCGCCGCCCGGAGCGATCCCGCCACCGGCGACGAACCGACCGCCGTCGCCCTTGGCGCAGAAGCCGAGGTCCTCGAGCGCCAGTAGCGCTGTGAGGGTGAAGCTGTCGTAGAGCTGCGCGCAGTCGATCTCGTCCGGTGTCAGGCCCGCGGTGCCGAACGCGGCCGCGCCGGACTGCACGCCGGCGGTCGCGGTGAAGTCGGGCATCTGGTTCATCGAGACCTGCCCGAGCGCCTCCCCGAACCCCAGCACATGCACGGGCGTCACTCCGCTCAGCGACTGCGCCCGCCGGCGTGAGGCGAGGACGAAGGCGGCGCCCGAGTCGGTCACCACACAGCAGTCGAGCCGGTGCAGCGGGGAAGCGATCACCGGTGAGCCGAGCACGTCGTCGACGGTGATCGGATCGCGGTAGCGCGCATGCTCGTTGGTGGCGGCGTTCGTCCGGCACTGGACCGCGATCTGGGCGAGCTGCTCCGGGGTGGTGCCGAACTCGTGCATGTGACGGTGTGCCGCCAGCGCGTAGGTCGCGACCGTCGTTGGGCCGTACGGCACCTCCCACTGGCCCGGTCCCGAGGCGTACGTCAGGTAGTCCTCGGCCCCGTGCGGCCAGGACCGGCCCGACGCCGCATAGCTGACGACGACGACGTCGGCCATTCCGGTGGCGATCGCCATCGCGGCGTGACCCGCATGGGCGATCGGGGCGGCGCCGCCGATGTCGGTGCCGTCGAACCAGCGGGGGCGCAGTCCGACGTACTCGGCCACCTCGGCGATCGCCATCTCTCGCGCGCCCTCGGGCGGGAACGAGGCCGCTGTCGCGAACCCGTCGACATCGCCGAGCTCGAGCCCGGCGTCGGCGAGCGCGCCGGCCACGCACTCCGCGTGGATCGCGAACGGGTGCACGCCGGGCGCGGACCGGTAGGGCGCCTCGTAGGCGCCAACGATCGCGACCTCACCTGACCACGGGTTCTGTTCCATATCGTGCAACACATTCTGCACAATGCGATAGCCGTTGTCGAGTCGCTCTGGCATGATCGTCCGCCATGGCCGCCAAGGAGCCAGCCAGCCGCAGGATCCAGTCGATCGACCGCGCGGTCGCGCTGCTGCGTGCGGTGGCAGAGGCGCCGAGCCCGCCATCGCTGGCCGAGCTCGCGGAGGAGGTCTCGCTGAACCGCAGCACCGCCTGGCGGCTGCTGCTCACGCTCGAGCACCACGGCCTGATCGACCGCGACCCCGACAGTGGCCGGTTCGTGCTCGGCCACGAGGTCGGCCGGCTGGCGGTCCGAGGAGGGCACGGCGCCGTCGTGCGCAGGGCCCGCCCGGCGCTGATCGCGCTCACAGAGCAGACCGGCATGTCGAGCGTGCTGGCCGCGCCGACCCCGAATGAGCCGGTCGCGATCGACCAGATCGATCCGCCGGGACGGCCCGAGCCGAACATGGTCGGCTGGCGGCTTCCGGTGCACGCCACCGCAGCGGGCAAGCTGTGGCTCGCCTTCCTGGACGAAGACGAGCGCGCGGAGGTCCTGCGCCAGCCGCTGGCGCGGTTCACCGATGCCACCGTCACCGACCGGGTCGCGCTCGCCGACGAGCTCGCGGAGATCCGCCAGGCCGGCGTCGCCGTCGATCGCGATGAGTGGGATCCGGGCTGGACGGCGATCGGCGCGCCGGTGATGCACGGCGACTCGATCGTCGGGATGGTCAGCGCGATGGCGACGACGCAGCGGTTTGAGGGGGCATCCGGCGAGGCGATCGCCAAGCGGGTGAAGCAGGCGGCAGCCGCAGTCGCTGCTGCGCTCTGAGTGCGCCCGGGTGTCAGGCTGGCCGCGCCAGCGCGTCCTGCGGCTCCTCGCCGGCCAGCACCGCTCGCACCGCCTCGCCCGCCCGCCGGTAGGGCTCGCAGGCGGACTGTGGCGAATACCAGGCGGCGTGGGGGTTGATCAGCGTCCGAGGCCAGTCGAGCTCGGGCTCGTCGCCGGTGGGAGGCTCGTGGTCCAGGACGTCGAGTGCACACCCGGCCAGACGACCGGCCCGCAGTGCCGCTCCGAGGGCATCGCGGTCGATCAGGGCGGCCCGCGCGCAGTTGATGAGGTAGGCGTCGGATCGCATCGCGGCGAGTTGCGCGGCTCCGATCATGTGGTGTGTCTCGGGAGTGAGCGGCGCGTGGACGGTCAGCACATCGACAGTTGGGAGTAGCTCGCTGAGCGCCATCAAGTCGACGCCGGGGACAGCGGTCACGAACGGGTCGGCCCCGAGCACTCGCATCTCCAGTGCGAGCGCGCGGCGGGCGACCTCGCGCCCGATCCGGCCGAGCCCGGCGATCCCGAGCACCGAGCCCGCGATGCGGCGCGGCGGGACCTCTTGGACGTCCCAGCGGCCGCCGTGGACCGAGCGATCGAGCAGGGTGACGCCGCGCAGCAGATCGAGGGCGAACGCGATCGTGTGATCGGCGACCTCGTCGTCGCAATAGCCCGGACAGTGCGTCGCCCAGGCGCCCGCGGACGCGATCGCGTTCAGGTCGAGGTGGTCGTAGCCGGTCGAGGTCGCGGCGACGACGCGGAGGTCCGGCAGACCGCGTAACTCGGCGGCGCCGACGGGCACCTCGGGCGGGACCAGCACGGCGACGATCTGCTCACCCTGGGGGAGCTGGTGGTGGACCTCACAGGAGACCCCTTCTTGTGCCGACAGCGGAGCGGCGACCGATTCGAGGTCGCCGACCTGATCGACGAGGACGACCCGCGAGGCGCTCACGGGGTGAAGCCGGCGACGTCGATCGGGCCGCGCACGACCGCGACCGCGGGGCCGTCCACGCGGAACTGCCAGTCGAGCAGTCCCGGCAGGTCCTCGGGTGCCCCCTCCCGGACCGGAACCCCGAACGCGTCGGCGAGCGCGGCAAAGCCGGGCTGTGCGAGATCGACGGCGACCGTCTCGCCGTACGCATCCTTCTGGTAGGAGCGCAGGATCCCGTAGCCGCCGTCGTCGACGACCAGCAGCTTGGCGGGGAGTCCGTGCTGCCGCGCGGTGCTGAGCTCGGCCAGCGCGTACTGGAACCCGCCGTCGCCGACGACGCCGAGCACCGGCTGGCCCGGGTGGGCGACCGCGGCCCCGATCGTCGCGGGCCATGAATAGCCGAGCGTCCCGGAGCCGAGCGGATACAGGAACTGCTGCGTGCCTCGCATCCGCAGGTGCGGCGCCGCCCAGTAGCCGAGGATCGTCATGTCCCAGACGGTGATGGCGTCCTCAGGCATCGCCTGTTCGATGGTGGTCAGCAGCGCCAGCTCGGTGTCATGGCCCTGTGCCCGGAGGCCGTCCTGGATCCGCGCGCGCAGGGCGGCCACTGCGCTTTCTGACTCCGGGCGGCGGCTCGCGCCGGTGACGCCGACCTCGCGGAGCCGGGCGGTGAGCGACTGCAGCGTCAGCTTGGCGTCGCCGACGACGCCGAGCGCCGGGTAGGTGGCGCCGATCCGCTCCGGCGCCGCATCGATCTGCACGACCTCGCCGGAGAACCTGAGCTCGTACTGGCGGGTCGTCTCGGCGCCGAGCTCGGTGCCGACGCACAACACGACGTCGGCGCCCTCCATCAGTTCGGTGAACGCGCCCTCGTCGCAGCCACAGCCCACCGCGAGCGGGTGGTCGTCCGGGACAGCGTTCTTGCCCATGTAGGTGGTCGCGACCGGGCAGCCGAGCAGCTCGGCCAGCTCGACCAGCTCGGGCTGCGCGCCCGAGCGCACAACCCCGCCGCCGGCCCAGATGACCGGGCGCTCGCCGCCGCTCAGCACCTCGGCGGCGGCGGCCACCGACTCCCTGCTCGCAGCGTGCCAGGGCGGCTCGCCGGTCAACCCCGACACCGGTCCGACCGCGGTCTCGCCGGCGAGCACGTCGACCGGGATCTCCAGGAACACCGGCCCGCTCGGCGGCGTCAGCGCGTGCGCCCACAGCTCCGCCAGCAGGCCCGGGATCGCCTCCGCGGTCTCGGCCCGCGCCGCGCGCTTGACCAGCGGCGCGAACGATCCAAGCTGGTCCGGCAGCTCATGCAGGAACCCCCGCCCCCGGCCCATCAGCGCTCGCGGAATCTGGCTGGAGATCGCGACCACCGGCACGTGTGAGCTGGCGGCCTCCATCAGCGCGGTCAGCGAGTTCAGCGCGCCCGGCCCGGTCGACAGCAGCAGCACACCGGGGCGGCCGCTGCTGCGGGCGTAGCCGTCGGCGGCGAAGCCGGCACAGAGCTCGGTGCGGGTGCCGTACGCGCGCAACCCGCCGTTGGTGCGCATCGCCTCCCAGATCGCCAGCGCGTGGATGCCCGGGACTCCGAACACGCTGTCGGCCCCGAGCGCGGTGAGGCTCTCGACGACGACGTGTCCGCCGATCCGGACGGTTGGCTCGACGGTTGTGCTCATACCCGACCTCTCATGGACCGACCAAGTACACGTTCATGCTCGGAGCGGGACAATATTTGCCGTGTCAACGCCGCTCGTTCAGGCCTGGGCCCGGACGCCGCGCCTCGCGCGGGGCCGGTGGGCGGTGCTCACGGCGTCCGTGGTGATCTCGTGCTGTGCGGCGCTGTCCGCCGCCGGGCCTGCCGCCGCGGCGGCGTGGCGGTCGACGCACGTTCCATTGCCCGCGGGCTCCGTTCGCGCGAGCCTCAACGGGGTCTCATGCGCGCGCGTGAACCTGTGTTGGGGGGTGGGAATGGCGAGCAGCCGAGATCACGAGCGGCGTGCGTTCGTCGAGCGCTGGAACGGGCGGGCCTGGTCGCCCGCCCCGCTCTCGCTGCCTGCCCGTCTGGGCGAGACCGGGCTGTTCGGCGTCTCCTGCAGCGGGCCGTCGGCGTGCATGGCGGTGGGCTCGACGAGTGTCGACGATGGCGGGACGTTCTCCGAGCAGTGGCGCGGCGGGGCCTGGCGCTATGTCGCGACGCCGAGCCCGTCCGACACGGCGCTCGGCGCGGTGTCGTGCGCCGGCCCGTCCTTCTGCCTGGCCGTCGGCTCCACCGACATCTTCAAGGACGGGATCTTCAACTACTCCCTCAACCTCGTCTGGAACGGCACCAGCTGGACGCGCCAGCCCTACGGCGAGACGGGGTCGCTCAACGCGGTCTCCTGCCCATCCGCCACGTTCTGTGCCGGCGTCGGCCTGATCTCCGACAGCGCCGGGAACAACAGCGTCGCCGAGCGATGGAACGGCACCGCGATCGCCGACGCCCCGAGCGGCGACGGCCGGGCCGGCTCCCTCCAAGGCGTCTCGTGCCCGTCGGCGACCTTCTGCCTGGCGGTCGGCTCGGCGTTCGGGCGGATCGCGACCGTGTGGAATGGCAGCCGGTGGCGATCGACACCGTCTCCCGGCGCGCTCCACGCCGTCTCCTGCCAAGGACCGAGATCGTGCGTGGCGGTCGGCGGGCGGATCGCCCGATGGAACGGGACGAGCTGGACGCGGGCGCCCAAGGCTGTCTCGGCCGGCGCCTCCCTGGTCGGGGTGACCTGCAGGGGCGGGGCGATGTGCCTGGCGGTCGGCGCGGCGGGGTCGAAGCCGGTCGCGGTGCGCTACGGCTGACACGGCGGGCGGCGGGCGGCGGGCGGCGGACGGCGGACGGCGGGCTCGCGCGCGACTCGCCGGAGCGGTCGACCGCGCACGGTCTAGAGTCGTTGTTCGATGACCGTAGAACTATCGATCCTCGACCTGGCGCCGATCGCGCGGGGGCAGACCGCCGCCGACAGCTTCTCCGCGTCGGTGGCGCTGGCGCGCGAGGCGGAGCGCCTCGGCTACGGGCGTGTCTGGTACGCCGAGCACCACAACATGGCGAGCATCGCGTCGTCGGCCACGAGCGTCCTCATCTCGTACGTGGCGGCGCACACGGAGACGATCCGGCTCGGCGCGGGCGGTGTCATGCTGCCCAACCACTCGCCACTGGTGATCGCCGAGCAGTTCGGAACGCTCGCCACCTTGTATCCCGGCCGGATCGACCTGGGGCTTGGCCGCGCCCCCGGCTCGGACCAGAACACGATGCTGGCGCTCCGCCGCGACCCGAGCTCAGCGCAGAGTTTCCCTGAGGACGTCCGGGAGCTCCAGGGCTACCTCAGCGGCAAGACCCTCGTGCCGGGCGTCGATGCCGTGCCGGGCAAGGGCACGAATGTCCCCCTCTACATCCTCGGCTCCTCGATGTTCGGCGCCAAGCTCGCCGCGGCGTTCGGCCTCCCCTACGCATTCGCCTCGCACTTCTCCCCCGGCCTGCTCGATCAGGCGATCGACGCGTACCGGCGCGAGTTCGTGCCCTCGGAGTCACTGGCACGCCCGTACGTGATAGCTGGCGTCAACGTGCTGGCCGCCGACACGATGGACGAGGCGCAGGCGCAACTGACCGCGATCAGACGCGCGCGGGCGATCAGCCTGTACGGCCGGCACCCGGGCGTGGACGTCAGCGACATCACCGACGAGCAGGCGGACCAGTTGCTCGCCGCGGGACTGGCCGCCCATGTCGATGAGATGCTCACCTTCACGGCCGTCGGGACGGGTGTGGACGTGCGAGCGTACCTGAGCGAGTTCGCCGAGCGGGTCGCCGCTGACGAGTTGATCACCGCGCACTACGCGCCCCAGATCGAGGCACGGCTGCGGTCGGTCGAGTTGACCGCGGAGGCGATGAGGCTGGTCACGGCGTAGAGGGCCGCATGGCCCGCTCGGCGGATCACAGCCTCCTGCCCCAAGTGCGGATCAGCTGGTGACCGCGGCCAGGTGGGTGGGTGGGATGTTCTGGTTTGCGGCGAAGCGGTTCTCGGGATCCCAGGTGTGTTTGACGGAACGAAGGCGTTCCCAGGTGGTCGGGTGGTAGGCGGCGGTCACTCGAGCCGGCTCATCGAAGAGGTAATTGACATAGGCGGTGCCGGTGGCATAGACGGCGATCTCCTCGAGGTACTCGTCCTGCCAGCTCCGCAGCGCCGTGCCGTCCTGCATCGGGGTCCACGTCGTCGAGACCATGTAGTTGAAGAGCGTGGACCGGTGGCTCATCGCGGTCGCGTGCTCGTCGACGCGGCCCATCGCGCCGCCGTAGACGTGGGTCGACATGAAGCTCAGCGGCGCCATCTCGGTCGCGCGGCGGCGCGAGATCTCGATGACCGGATCGCCGAGATCATGGAGGTACTGCATGCGTGAGCGGCGGTGAACCCCGGGCATGAATACGTCGTTGCCCATCGCGAGCTCGGACCAGGGGATCGTTTGGATGGTGTCGACCGTGACCCCTGGGTGCCCGCGCAATGCGGCGAGATCACAGCGTGCCTGCTCAGTGGAGCCGCTGTGGCAGGCGAGCACGTGGAGCGCGGCCCGGTTGCGGAGCCGGTCAGGCAGCCCGAGCGAAGGCGGCGGGTGGCCGACGGAGACGATCGTCGTGAGCTCCTCGGGCGCACTGGAGAGGTGCTCGCGACACCACAGCAGTGCGTCCACGGTCGCTTCCGGGTCGAACCACACCGTGCCGAAGGCCACCGTGTCGAGTTCGATGAGGTGCAGCTCGAGCCCGACGACGGCGCCGAAGTTGTGGCCGGCGCCGCGCAACGCCCAGAACAGATCGGGTTCCTGCTCGGCACTGCAGCGGACATAGCGGCCGTCCGCGGTGATCAGCTCGGCGCTGCGCAGCGTGTCCGAGGCCCACCCGACCCGGCGGGAGAGCCAGCCATGGCCGCCTCCGAGCACGTGGCCGGCAACTCCCAGGCGCGGAAACTGCGCGCCCGCGGCGGCGAGGCCGAACGGTGCCAGTTCGCGGTGGACCTCGCGCCAGATCGCTCCACCCTGGATGTGGACGGTGCGGCGCGCGGGGTCGACCCGGATCGCACGCAGGTCGCGGAGGTCGAGCAGCAACGTGCCGCGCGGGGCGCCGACCCACCCCACTCCGCCGCCGCGGACCGCCAGTCCAAGCCCGTGGTCCGTCGCGAAGCGGACCGCGGCGATCACGTCCGCGGTTCCGGCCGCGTGAACCACGACCTCGGGCGTCCACGGGACCTCGAGGTTTGGAAACCGCGAGGCGGCGAGAGCCTGGAAGGCTTCCTCGTCGCGATGCGCGACCGTGCCCCCGAGACCGGAAGCCAGGTCGCGGACGGCGGCACGGGTCGGCGTCATGACACACCCGCGGATTCGAGGCGGTACGGATCGGCGGCAAGCGTTCCGCCATCGACGGGGATCACCGCGCCGGTGATCCATGACGCCTCGTCGCTGAGCAGGAACGCGACGAGCGCCGCGACCTCCTCGGCGCGCCCCAGCCGATCCTGGCCTCGACCCAGTGGCGTGGAGCGACGCAGCACGTGGCGGGCGGTGTCATCACCGCCGAGCGCACGCTCGATGACCGCCATCATCGGCGTGTCGATCGACCCGGGAGCGATCGCGTTGACACGAACTCCGATCTCAGCGCCCTCGAGCGCCGCCGAACGCGCCAGTGCCACCGTCCCGTGCTTGGAGGCGCTGTAGGCACCGAGCTCGGAGCCGCGCACCCCGGCGGTGGAGGCGGTCACGACGATCGAGCCGCCACAGCCCTGCGAGCGCAGATGCGCAAGCGTGGCGCGCAGCCCGAGGAACACGCCCCGGAGGTTCACCGCGATGATCCGGTCGAACGTCTCGAGCGACTCCTGTGAGAGTGGGATCGGAGCACCCGGGATGCCCGCGTTGAGCACGACCCGATCCAGGCGCCCGAACGCCGCCAGCGCCGCGGCCAGGTGGCCGGCGACCGCGGTCTCCTCGGCGACGTCACCGCCGACCGCGACCGCCTCCCCCGGTGCCCGGGCGGCGGTTCGCTCCGCGGCGGCACGGTCCAGATCGGCGACCACGACGCGATACCCATCCCCACAGAGGCGGTGCGCGAGCGCCGCCCCCATGCCCGAGCCGCCGCCGGTGATGAGCGCCACCGGCGAGCGCTGAGCCGCGCTCATGACCCCACCATCACGGTCGGGGCGATGTTGTTGTTGATCTGGAAGACGTTGTGGGGGTCGAGTCGATCCTTGACCGCCCGCAGCCGTGCCATCACGGCGGGGGAGTACGCCGCCTCGACGTCGGCCGCGTCATCGGCGGTGAGGAAGTTGGGGTAGGAGACCATGTCGCTGTAGGAGGACATCCGTTCGGCGGCCGCTCTCGTCCAGTCCTTCTGCTCCGCATCTTCCGCGGGATCCGCCCACAGCGAGAGCACCTGAAAGGACCACTCCTCCTCGCGATGCCCGATCGCCGAGTGCGTCTCGTCGACCGCGGCGTACGCGGTGTGGGCGCCGAGCGGCGCGCAGATGATCTGGGTGAGCGGTGCACGCAGATCACGGCCGAGATCCGCGATCTCCCGGACGGCCTGATCGCTCAGCGTGCGCATGAACCCACCCTTGAAGTAGTCACGGTGACCGGCCGGTGCCCCCGGATCCATGATCTGCTGCAACTCCGTGTACTCGATCTCGCCGATGTGATCGACGAGCGGCTCTCCCATCCGATCCAGCGCCGCCATCTGAGCAGCTCCGTCGCTGGGATCACCGGCCCAGAGCGCGATGACCGCCACCACCGGGGTTCCCCGGACCGTCTCGGGCACCCACGGCGCAGGAGGCGCGGTCATGAACGCGAGACCCCCGCACAGCTCCATCGGGGCGGCCATCATCGTGTCTCGAAACGCCGCGAGCACCTCGACGCCACGCTCGATCGCGAAGAAGCGCTTGCCGCCCAGCACCGTCGGTCCAAGCGGTCGCAGCCGGAACCGCAGCTCGGTCACCACCCCGAAGTTGCCGCCGCCACCCCGCAACGCCCACAGCAGCTCCGGATCCTCGTCGGTATCCACCACCGCACCGTCCGCGGTCACCACACGCGCGCCGATCAGGCTGTCGGACGTCAGGCCCATCGCTCGCTCAAGCCAGCCGCTGCCGCTGCCGATCGTCAGGCCGGTCACCCCCGTGCTCGATACGCGACCACCGGTCACCGCCAGCCCGTGCGCCTGCGTCACCGCGTCGAACTGCTGCCAGGTCAGCCCCGACCCAACCCGGACGGTACCCGCGGCCGGGTCGACCTCGGCCGACTGCAGGTCACGGCAGTCGATCACGACCCCGTCATCACAGCAACCATGCCCCGGCGCCGAATGACCACCCGATCGGATCGCCAGCGGAACGCCGTGACGTCTGGCAAATCCAATCGCCGCCGCAGCGTCGGCGCCAGACGCGATGCGGACGATCGCCGCCGGCCGACGGTCGATCATCCCATTGAAGCCAGCGCGCGTCTCGTCATAGTCAGCATCGCCAGGAACGACGACGCGCCCCGCGACCGCACGCGACAGCGCGGAAACGTCAAGGACTGACACAGCAGCCATATCGATGAGCTCCTTCGAGAAATGGTGTGGATCACTGACCGCGAAGGCGGCCAACGAGCGAACTGAGCCGGCGCGCGCGTGCCATCACGCGACAGGCGCCAGGCGGGAACAGCCCCGTCAGCTCGTTCGGTGCAACGCGCACACGACGCGATGCCAGATCACACAGCCCATCATCTCCGCGAACCTACCACAGTGTGTGCAGTTTGGCAAACTGCACTCGGAGTGCGTCGACTGCGGCGCGGCGCGTCTCTACCCGGCGCGGCCGTTCAGACGAGCAAGCAGTTCGGCCACAACCGCCGGCTCGGGCGCGAGACCCTCCGCCTCGAGCGCCGCCTCGAGATCGCGCAGCGTGCTCTCGCGCGCCTCGACACTGGTCTCGGCTCGGGCGACGAGCGTGTCGAGCGCAGCGCGAGCGGCGGGCAGCTGCTGGGCCGCGTGCACCCACGCGTCGGGCGCGGGGGGCAATGCGGCGAGAAGCCGCGCGATCTGTGACTCGTCGAAGTCGGGCATCGATCTCGGTGTACCAGACGGTGCGGTGCGCGGTCATCTTCCCTCGAGCTCTGATCTGAGCTTGGTCAGACACCGCGAGATCCGGCTGGCGATCGTTCCGGAGGGGATGGCAAGGTCCTCGGCGATCGTTTGATAGCTCTGATCGCGAGCGAAAAAGCGATCGAGGATGTCGCGGCAGTTGTCGGGCAGGCCACGCATCGCGTCGTGGAGATCGAGCGCGATCTCGATCTGCTCAAGCGCCGCGTCGCTGGCACCGCGGTCCGGAAGTTGCGCGGTCGCCGATTCTCGGTTGCTGGCCAGTCGCAGGCGATCGGTGGCCAGGTGCCGGGTCAGCTGACCGATCCATGCTCGGACTGCGGCATCGTCCCGGAGCGTGTCAAGCCTCGTGTACACACGGGCGAAGACCTCCTGGAAGACGTCCTCGGCGTCGGCGTCGGACAGGCGGTAGCCCTTCGCGACGATGGCGTAGACGTACCGCGAGAAGCGCCGGACCAGCTCCGCCCAGGCCTGTTCGTCTCCTTGCCGACAACGGGCGACAAGCTGCTCGTCGCTGACAACGGCGCCGCTCAACACTCCCACCCCCGGAGTGGCGAAAGGGACAATACCTGAGTAATCATCCTCAAAACGAGCGGTGGGCGCAAGCCGCGGGCGCGGACGACTCAACCGCCGTCACGCAGTGGCTATCGCAACAGCCGGGCGAGGCTCGCCACGAGTGCGTCCGCGGCGGGACGGCGATCCTCATCGAGACGTTCCAGCCGCTCGGCCAGCACGGCGAGATCGGCCAGCCGCGTCTCGGCGCCGGAGAGGATCGCCCGCGCCGCCTGCGCCCGCGCGGCGAGATCGAGCGCGAGCGCCGCCTGGTGGGCGAATTGACCGAGGAGATCCATCTCCGACAGCGAGAACGACGGCCGCTGGGGCCGGTCCAGCACCGAGAGAACACCCAGCGCGCGGTCCTCGAACATCAGCGGGCAGGCCATCAGCCCGCTGGGGACGTATCCGGTCGACTGCGCGACGTCGCGGGCGAACCGGGGGTCGGACGCGACATCCTCGAGCACGATCGGTTGGCGCGCCGTCAGCACCCAGCCGGCAATGCCGGTTCGATCTGGTACCCGGTCGCCGATGAGAGTCTGCGAGCCCTCGCCCGCGACGGCAGCGAACACCAGCTCGGCGGCGTCCTCGTCGTGCAACAGGATCGATGACGCCTTCGCCTCGAAGATGTTGCGCGCGACGGACACGATCGAGTTCAACAACGCGTCGTAGGTCCGCTGCGCGCCCATCGCGCCAGCGGCGACGGCGGCGCGCAGGTCGGCCGGTTCGCTCATGACACTCCTGGCTGGTTGGTCGCAGTGGCTCGCAACACGGTCTTGACCTCGAACGGTGTCAGCTGAGGATGCTTGGCGCGGATGAGCGCGCACAGCCCGGTGATGTGAGGGGTCGCCAGTGAGTTTCCCGATGCCTTGACATGTCCACCCCCTGGCCAGGCCACCTCGACGTCCTCGCCCCGCGCGAAGAACTCGACCGGCGGATTGGCGTTGTAATGAAACTCCAGAGGGTCGGGCCGGTCGTGGCTGCCCACCGAGACGACCGAGGCGAAGTGCCACGGATAGCTGATGACGGGCATGTTGTGTGCGGAGGCGACGAGCAAGGTGCCGGCGAAGTAGGCCTCGTCTGCGAGCTGATAGAGCGCCGCCACGAACTTCGGTCGTGTCGTGGACAGACTCACGTTGACGACGTCAAAGCGCTGTCGCACCGCCCATCGCACCCCCGCGATGAGATCCGCCCCGCGTCCGGTGCCACCGGGGCCGAGCACGCGGCCGCTGGAGATCACACAACCGGGAGCCTGCGAGCGGATGACGCTCGCGCATGCGGTCCCATGCCCGCTCACATCCGGTTCATCATCAGCGCTGATCACGGGAATGCCGGGCTCATCCGCGGCCTCGTCGGCACAGATGAGGACCCGGTCGGCGAGGCCGCCCACGGCGGGGTGCTCACCGTCCACTCCCGAGTCCAGGACACACACGCGGATGCCGTCGCCGTCCGATCCCTGCCAAGCCCACTCCCGCGTGATCGGCGCCGGCCAGTTCACCGGATCGTCGGCAACCGGTCGATCGAGGCTCCAGGCCGAAAGCGCCGAGTCGCTCATCGCCACGAAACGGTACCCGGCGGGTGGGGTGCGGCCGCGGTGAGCGCCGGTCCGGACCGCGTGGAAGAAAGCGGCGTGCTGATCCGTCTTGATGTACAGCCCGCGCCGCGAGCCGGATGCTCCATGGGATCACGGACCACCGAACTGCAATCGGACGGGAGCGACCACGATGATGCGTGAGGGCGCGCTGAGGCGCCTGTTGCGCGTGCCGGAGCTGAGATTGCTGTTCGGCGCATCGTTCGTCTCGCTGATCGGAACCTGGTCCTACTCGGTCGCAGTCACGGCGTTCGTCTTCGAGCGGACACATTCCTACACGATCGTCGGGATAGCGAGCCTCGCGCGCTTCGTGCCCGGGCTCCTGCTCAGCGCGTATGGCGGCGTGCTCGCCGAGCGCTTTGAGCGCGTACGGGTCCTGATCTTCAGCAACCTCGGATCGATGGTGTGCCAGCTGGCGCTGACGGTCGTCGCGGTGGTGAGCGGTCCGATCTGGCTGGCGATTGCGCTCGTCGCCCTCACCGCAACGACCGACGTCGTCTACAGCCCGGCGATGGCAGCGCTCCTCCCTCAGCTGGTGGCCGAAGATCAGCTCGCTGCCGCGAACGCGCTCGACAGCCTGATCCAGAATCTGGTGGTCGCGCTCGGTCCGGCGCTCGGCGCGTTGCTCGTGATCACCGGCTCGCCCCAGGTGGCGTTCGCGATCAATGCCGTCAGCTTCCTCGTCGCTGCAGTTCTCGTCGCGCGGGTGAAGACACGCAGCCGGCCCACCGACGTGACCGCCGAAGGTGCGGCCGGCCCACTGCGTCAGATGCTGGTTGGGCTGCGGGCCGTCGTGTCGTCACGCCCGTCGCGGGTCCTGGTCGCGCTCAGTGTGCTGGCGAGCCTCACCTACGGCAACGACACGGTGTTGTTCGTCGCGATCTCCCATCAGCAGCTCGGCGCCGGGGCTCACGGCTACGGCTATCTGCTGGCGGGCCTGGGCCTCGGCGGGGCGCTGATGGCTCCGGCGATCGATCGGCTGGCGGCCGCACCGAGGCTGGCCGGGATCATCGTCATCTCGATGGCGGTGTACTGCCTGCCGACCGCGGCCATGGTGCTGATCCACTCAGTGGGTGTGGCCTTCGTCAGCGAGGTCGTCCGCGGGGCCGGAACCCTCGTCGTCGACGTGCTGGCGTTCACCGCGCTGCAGCGGGCCGTCGCGCCCGAGCTGGTGGCGCGAGTGTTCGGCGTGTTCTTTGCGCTGGTGCTTGCGGCCATCGCCGTCGGTGCCGTCATCACCGCGCCGATGATCCAGTCGCTCGGTCTGCACGCGACCCTGGGCGTGCTCGGCTTCGTGCCCACCCTGCTCGGATTCGCCGCCTACCCGGCGCTGCATCGGCTGGACAACGGCAACGCGGAGCGTCTCGCC
>DATJTS010000096.1:0-66215 GCA_035503035.1 Solirubrobacteraceae bacterium | reverse complement strand
GACGCGCTCGTGCGAATTCCCGGCGGCCGGCGCGGCCTTGAGTCGCTGAACGCCGGCGTGGCGACCGCGGTCGCTCTCGCCGACGTGTTCCGGGCTCGGCCGGTCAGCGATTGACGCCAAGCAGCGCTCGCGCTGCGACATCCGCCGGGTGCGCGGCGCGGATGCGAACTTTTGGACCTGGCGGTGCACCGACATCGACCGCGGCCGCGGACGCGGACCCCGGCAGGCCGGGCGTGGCCGATCTGGTCGCTCATCCAGCCCGGAACGTACCCGCTCAGCGGGCGCGGGCCGACACCAACCCACCAGCGTCCAGACGCCCGAAGGCCAGCGGCGCCTCGGCCCGCGTGCGGGGCGCGGATGCGATCTTTTGGACCTGGCGGTGCACCGACATCGACAGGCCGCCGGCGAGGCGAGAACCCCCGGGCCGCACCGCGGGCGGCCGGCGCGGGCCGCCGGCGAGGCGAGAACCCCCGGGCCGTACCGCGGGCGGCCGGCGCGGGCCGCCGGCGAGGCGAGAACCCCCGGGCCGCACCACGTGCGGCCGGCGCGGGCCGCCGGCGAGAAACCCCGCGCCCCACCGCGGGGATGCGATCTTTTGGACCTGGCGGTGCACCGACATCGACGCGGCCGCGGGCACGGACCCGCGCCGCCGGCACGAACTCCCGCGCCGCGCCGCGGACCGCCCGGCACGGCCACACGCGGCCCGGGAACTAGCACCACCTGACCGCCCGCCGCGATCCGAGACGCCCCCGCCCCCCGCCCGGTGCGCGGCGCCGGCTACGCGCGCGAGACGTACTTCCCGGTTCGGGTGTCGACGCGGACCTTCGAGCCCTGCTCAACGAACAGCGGGACCTGCACCTGAGCGCCGGTCTCGAGCGTCGCGGGCTTGGTGCCGCCGCCTGACGCGGTGTCGCCGCGCAACCCGGGCTCGGTCTGGGTGACCTCGAGGTCGACGGCGCTCGGCAGCTGCAGCCCGCTCGGCGCCTCGTCGATGTAGAGCACCTCGACCTCGTCGTTGTCCTTGGTCCAGCGCAGGTCCTCGGCGAGCGCCGCGACCGGGATCGTGAGCTGCTCGTAGGTCTCGGAGTCCATGAAGTGGGCGTCCGCGCCGTCGTTGTAGAGGTACTGCATCCGGCGCACCTCGGTGCGGATCGAACGGAACTTCTCGCCCGCGCGGAACGTCTTGTCGATCACGTTGCCGTCCGAGGAGCGGCGCAGCTTCGTGCGCACGAACGCGGCGCCCTTTCCGGGGTTGACGTGCTGGAACTCCATCACCTTGTAGACGGTGCCGTCGACCTCGATGTGGTTTCCGTTCTTGAGCTGGTTGGTGCTGATCAAGACTGTCTCACTGTGTCGCTGGGTTCAGGTGCAGGGTATCCGGGCGGTCTCAGAGGTCGCGTCCGAACACGTCCTCCACCGTCTCGGCGCGTCGCACCACCCGGGCCTCGTCGTCGCACACCAGCACCGTGGCCGGACGCGGCAGGGCGTTGAAGTTGTTGGCGCTGACCTCCTGGTAGGCGCCGGTGTCGAGGAAGGCGACGACGTCACCCGCAGAGACCTCGGGGAGCGCCGCGTCAGCCGTGATCGTGTCGAAGCCACAGCTGCAGCCGACGAGGTCGGCGACCAGGGAGAGCGGCTGCGAGGCGCGGTTGGCGACGATGTGGCTGAAACGGTTGTGCTCGAGGTGGATGTCGAGCAGGAACATCTCCGTGGTGTCGAGCTCGACGAAGCGCAGCGGCGACGGCTCCGTCTCGGTCTTGAGGTTGACCACTCGGCTGAGGTGCACGCCGACGTCGGCGTAGAGCGCGCGCCCGGGCTCGATCTCCAGCGTCGTCTCCACGAGTTCGAGGCCGGAGGCCGCGAGAGAGGTGCGCAGCCCCGAGCAGATCACCTCGGCGTACTCCGAGACGGCCGGCGTCGGCTCGCGGTCCCGCGCGCGGCGAGGAATCGATCGCCCGGTCGGATCACGCCCGGTCGGGAGACCGCCGCCGATGTCGATCTCCCGCGGCAGCCACCCCTCCCACGCCGCGGAGAGCCGGAGGATGCCCTCGCCGAACGCGCGCGCCATCGCCTCCCATGCCTCGAGACTCCGGGTGTGGCGGGCGAAGTGGGCGTGGACGCCGACGAGCTCGACCTCGTCGGAGTGCAGCAGGCGCTCACCGAGCGGCAAGAGCTCCCCGAACGGCATTCCTGCCTTGTAGCGATGCGACACGGCCGGGATCGACTCGCCCTCGGGACTGAAGTCCGAAACGACGCCCGCAAGCCCGGTGAGCTCGGGTCGGAGACGCACGCGCAGCTGCGCCCGGCGTCCCAGCCGGCGCGCCGCTGCGATGGCCAGATCGAGCTCGCGCGGGGCGTCGAGCGTGATCCGGCACCCGGCCGCCACCGCCTCCTCGACCAGCTGCGCGGACTTGCCGGTTCCGTTGACCGAGATGAGCGCGGGCGGCACGTCGCAGGCGAGCGCCGCCCACAGCTCGCTGCGACCGAAGGTGTCGCATCCCAGCCCCTCGTCGGTCAGGATCCGCCGCAGCGCCAGCACATGGTTGGCCTTGATCGACGGCAGCACGCCGACCGAGCCGTCCCAGTGATCCGAGAACGCGCCAACGAGCCGGCGGGCGTTGCGGCGCAGCTGATTCTCGGAGACGACGTAGATCGGCGTGCCGAAGCGCTCCGCCAGCTCGGAGAGGTCACAGTCCTCGACGAACAGGCGATCCCCGCGGACCGAGAGGCATTCGTCTATCCGCCCGCCGAGGCGGTCAGCCATGAAAAGACTCGGGCACGTCCAAGTGGCTGCGCTCGAGCAACTCGACGACGACCCCGTCGGGATCGCGCACGTAGGCGATCGTGCAGCCCTCCCAGACGCCGCCGAGCGACAGCTCGGTGACCTCGCCCATCGGCTCCTGGCCGGCGCCCGCCAGCCGGCCGAGCGCGTCGCTCAGATCGTCGACCTGGATCGACACGTGGCAGCTGCCCACCGTGTCGGGGCCACCGGGCGCCGCGCCCGAGGCGGCGCCGTTGCCGTAGTCGATCAGCTCCAGGAGCTGTCCGTTGCCCGCGTCGAGATCGGCGATGCGCGCCGACGCTCCCGGCACGCCGACGATCGCACCCACCGCTTCGACGCTGAGGCCGATCAGCCTCATCCCGAGCAGATCGCGGTAGAAGCGCAGCGAGCGATCGAGATCGGCCACGGTGATGCCCACATGGTGGATCCCGCGCAGCCTCGGTCGCCACGGCGCGCGCGGGGCCTGGGCGACCGACGCTGCTGCTCCCTCATGTCGCTCGGCGGGCCCCATCACATTGCAAAGGATGGCACCTCGGGCGCGGGCGCGCCTGAGGTCAGTGCCGGACCGCCGTCTTCTCCGCCGGCGCGGGGTCCACCGGGGGACCGGGAGCCGATCGGCGAGGACGGCGCAACGAGCGCCCCACGCGCGCCGAGTAGCGCGCGAACGCATCGGGCGTGCCCGGCGCGCCGGGCGAGGGAGCGGCCGAGAGGATGTGCTCGGCGATCCGCGGAACCGTCCGCGGTTCCGCCGGGCGCTGGATGAGGAAGCCCTGCCCGAGCGGCACGCCGAGCCGGCGCATGACCTCGAGCTCGCGCTCGGTCTCGATCCCCTCGGCGACGAGCCCGATGCCGGTGCGGCGGGCGAAGACGATCAACGCCTCGGCCATTGCGCGACGGGCCGGATCACGCTCGATACCCGAGGTGAACGTGCGGTCCAGCTTCATGCGGTCGGGGGCGAGCTCGACGACATGCCGGAGGCTGGAGAAGCCGGCGCCGACGTCGTCGACCGCGAGCCGGATGCCGCGATCGCGCAGCGGCGCCATCGCGTCGCGGAAGGTCGCGTAGTCGTCGAACGCGGCGTGCTCAGTGAGCTCGACCAGCAGCCGTCGCGCCGAGTGCGCCTCCAGAAGCGGCTCGAGCCGCCCGGACAGCAGCAGCTCGTGACTGACATTGATTCCGAGGTTCAGCCCGCCGGGCAGCGTCTCGAACATCTCGAGTGCGCGGCGCACAGCGAGCGCCTCAAGCTCAAGGCCAAGCCCCACCTCCTTGGCCTCCCGGAACCACTCGTCCGGAGGGCGGTACGGCGGATCGTCAAAGCGGGCGAGGGCCTCGACCCCGACGACGCGCCCGGTCGCGAGTTCGACCACCGGCTGCGCGACGGTGCGAAGCCGTCCCTCGCGCAGCACGCGCATGATCCGCCGGCGGACCTGAAGCTCCTCCACCGAACCCGGCTTCATCACGCTGGCCAGGAACTCCCCGACGCGTGCAGGGTTGCCGCGTCGCTCGTCGGGCTCCAGCGCGGACGCGGGCTCTCGTCCGAGCGTTTCGAACACCAACCGGACGGCACGAGCGGTGTCGATCACCGAGGCGAGCGCGACCCCGACGAAGCTCGCCACCCGCTCGACATTCGCCCGCACCTCGGCGTTGAATGCGCCGAGTTCGCGGGAGACCATGATGAGGACTCCGATCACCTCGTCGCCGCGGCGCAGCGGGGCGCTGAGCAGCGAGCGTGCGTCCGGGTCCGCGCGGACCGCCGGCGCCACCCGTTCGTCGGTGCGCACGTCGTCCGAATGCAGCAGCTCGCCGCAGGCGATGGCCAGACCGGAGAGGCTGTTCCCGAGCGGAATCGACTTGCCGACGTGGCGCGCGGTCGCCCCCGCGGCGGAGACCGTGAGGAGATCCTCGCCGTTGCGCCGCATGATCGCGGCGCCGTCGCAACCACCGACCAGTGCACGCGCCTCGTTGACGATCCGCTGCATGAGCAGCGCTGGATCGACGTCGTCGAAGATCAGCTCCCCAAGGTCAGGTTCGGTCATCGTGTCTCCATCCGGGGCCCCCAAGCGAGGCGGCCACGCCGCCGCGAAGGCGCATTCAGCCAGACGGAGGACGTCCGGGCATCACCGGTGCGCAATTTGTGCAGCATTCCTTCGCCAAAGCACAAAACTCTGGCGCCATTCGACCATCTTTCGGCATCGGCGCCGAAACCCCTCGCCCCGGGACGCCGGCACCGCCGGCGCAGCGGCTCAGTTGCGCGCGCCGCCGAGCCCGTGGATGCGGTCGCGCATCTGGTCGGGCGGCTGCTCGATGATCTGGGAGAAGCGCACGACCGTGACGGTGTCCTCCATCGAGACCTTGCGGCCGTAGATCGACTCGAGGAAGTGGACCATCTCGTCGACGCGCCGGAACTCAGGGTTGTCGTGTTCGATCTCGCGCGGCGAGAGGTCGCGCACACGCTTGACCTCCACCTGATCGATCACCGCGTTGAAGATCTTCTCGCGAGGCGAGTGCTGATAACCGATCGTCACCAGGACGCACTCGTTCTTGTGGTACTTGTGCGACTTGTCGCCGAGGCGGATCGTGGCCGTCTTGCGGCCGCGCCGGAGCTGGTCGGCGAACACCGAGGAGTAGAAGTTGAGGACGCGCATCGGCGGTGAGGCTACCGATCTGCGGCCCCACGCGACAGCGCACGCTGCAGGATTTCTCGCTCGCCCGGAAACGTCAGCTCGCGGGCGGCCTCGGCGAGGGCCATCCAGCGGGCCTCCTCGATCTCGTGATCGTGGTCGGCAAGGTCTCCCGAGCGGTAGTCGAACAGGAAGAAGCGGACCACCTTGTGGATCCTCCGACCGCCACGCTCGTAGTCGTACTCGACGTCGCCGAGCTCCTCGACCAGAGAGGCCACGACGCCGGTCTCCTCCGCGACCTCGCGGGTGGCCGCCTGCTCGGGGGTCTCGTCTCCGTCGGGATGGCCCTTGGGCAGGCCGAGCACCCGGCGTCCATCACCGGCACGCTTGACCGGGACGATCGTGATCACCTCGCCGTCGCGGACGACGACGCCGCCCGCCGAGAACTCCGGTCTGCCGTTGCCGGACCGTTCAGTAGACATATCCCTCCAGGCGTGCCGGCTCGTGGACGACCAGGCGACCGCGACCCTGGGTGATCACGCCCGCGCGCTCCAGCACCGCCAGGAAGCGGCTGGCCGACTCACGCGAGGATCCGGCGAGCTGGGCGAGATCGCTCTGGGTGGCGGTGATCAGCACGTCGTTCTCGCCGGCCCCCTGCGACCGCGCGGCGGCGACCATGTCGGCGAGGACCGAGGCGACGCGGCTCTGCACGGTCTGGAATGACTGACGCGCGAGCCGCTCGTTGGTCTCACGCAGGCGCCGGGCGAGGCCGCCCAGCATCTTCACCGCGATGTCGGGGTGGGCGCGCAGCAACCGGCGCATGTCCGCGCCGAGGATCGCCATCGCCTCGGTCTCCTCCAGTGCCTCGACGGTCGCCGAGCGGCGCTCGTCGTCGAACATCGCCAGCTCGCCGAAGATCTCCCCGCGCGCGAAGGTGGCGAGGGTGATCGAGCGCCCGTCGGAGTGCTCACGGATGGCGCGCGCCTGCCCGGTGCGGACGATGTAACAGGTGTCGCCCTCGTCCCCCTCGCGGAACACGACCTCGCCCGCTCCGAAGCTGCGTGGCACGATCACGTCGACCACCTGGCCGAGATCCTCCTCGGCGAGCGCCGAGAAGGCCGGCACGCCGTGCAGGAGGGCGATCGTCTCCTCGCTGGTCGCCGCCATGTGCGAGTGGTACCACACCCCGCGATCCCGGGCGGGTGCGAGGATCACCCGCCCTGAGGGCCGGTCCGGCCCGCCCCGTCGAACCCGGGCGATGTGTAGGCGCCGCCGAGCAACTCCGAGCCGTCCGGCGCCTCGGACTCGGGATCGGCGGCGAGGATCGCCTCCACGTGATCCTCGGCATCGTCCTCGGGCTCGTAGCCGATCGCGCGGCCCTCCTGGAGCGACCACCAGCGCCGGGTGTTGGCCGACACCCCCCACACGATCCGGAAGCCGGGTGCCGGGGCGCTGAGCGAGGCCTCCACCAGCCGCACCATGTCCGGGAAGGAGAGCCAGCTCCACAGGCACCGGCGGTCGTTCGGCTCCCGCCGGCAGGAGCCGATCCGCAGGCAGATCGCGTCCAGGCCGTGGCGGTCGTGGTAGAGCGAGCAGAGTGCCTCGCCGGCGACCTTGCCGACTCCGTAGTAGCTGTCGGGGCGTGGCGCGAGCGTCGCCGGGACCTCGGCGCCGCCGGCAGGCCGCTCGGCGAAACCGACGGCGTGGTTGCTCGAGGCGTAGATCACGCGCGGGACATCGGCCCGCCGGGCCGCCTCGAGCACGTTGTAGGTGCCGGTGAGGTTCACGCGCACGTACTCGTCCCAGGAGTGGCCGCCGGTGGCGAGACCGGCGAGGTGGATGATCGCGTCGGCACCTTCGGCCGCGTCCAGCAGGGCGTCGAGGTCCTCGACCGAGGCGGTCACCGCTCGCGCGGCCTCGCCGGCGGCCGGCTCGAGCGGCGGGGTGACATCGAGCAGCACCAGCTCGCGGTCGGGCCCGGCGAGCTCGGTCCGCAGCAGCACCCCGATCGCGCCCGCAGCCCCCGTGATGAGAATCCGGGTCATCTGCGGGCGCGGACCCGCTCGACCGCGTCGCGCGCGGCGGCCGCGAGCATGTTCACGTCGGCGCTCAGCACCATCAGAGTGAAGCCCTGCTCCATGAATGCCTGCGCCCGCTCCAGGGTGGGCGCGAGGATTCCGGCGGCGAGGTCGCGGGCGCGCGCCGCGTCGAGCACGCGGGTCAGCGCCTCGGTGAAGACCGGCGCCTCGAGCTCGCCGGGAACCCCGAGCGAATGCGACAGGTCACTCGGCCCGACGAACAGCGCGTCGACACCCTCGACGGCGGCAATCGCGTCGACGTTCCGGACCGCCTCCTCGCTCTCGATCTGCACCACCGCGGCGATCTCGCGGTTGGCGTCGGAGAATGAGCCGGTGCGGGTCGACCAGCCGCGCGCGCGGTTGGAGGAGGCGACGCCGCGGTCGCCGGCCGGCGGGTAGCGCAGGTGGGCGACCGCCTCGGCGCACTGGCCCGGGGTATCGACCCGGGGCAGCATGATCGCCCGCGCGCCGAGGTCGAGCACGCGACCGATGCGAATGCGATCGAACGTCTCGGTGCGCACCATCGTCGCGGCGCCCGCCGCCTCGGCGGCGAACAGCTGGCTCTGGAGGACCGCCTCGCTCCCGGCGCCGTGCTCGAGGTCGATCAGCAGATAGTCGTAGCCGACACTCGCCAGCAGATTGGTGACGGCGGGCGAGCCGAGGCTCACGAACGTGCCGAGCAGCGGCTCCCGGTCACGGATGCGCTGTGTCAAGGTTGCGGGGGTGGCGGCCATGACCGCCGACTGTACGCAACCGAAGAGGAGCGAGCACCCCTGTGCAGATCACAGCCGCCGAGACGATGATCGTGGAGATCCCGTTCCCGTTTCCCCAGACTGGAACCGGGATCGGGCTGAACGCGTGGCGGAGCCTCGAGTTCACGCTCGTGCGGTTGGAGGACGAGCGCGGCAACGTCGGGTGGGGCGAGGGGTTCGGCTACTCGACGGTCGAGTCGACCAAGGCGATGATCGACCGCCTGCTGGTGCCGCGGCTGCTCGCGGGGCCGGTGTCGGACGTCGCCGCCTGGAACCTCGAGACCCAGCGCGCGCTGCACCTGCACGGACGCTACGGGGTGACCATGTTCGCCATCTCGGGTGTCGACATCGCGCTGTGGGATCTGGCGGCGCGGCGGGCCGGTCAGCCCGCGTACGAGCTGCTGCCGGGGTATGCCGGCACGCCACGAACCGACTTCGCCACCTACGCGAGCCTGATGCGCTACGACGAGGAGCCGTTCGTCGAGCAGGCGTGCGAGGCGGCGCTGGCGACCGGCTACACCGCGGTGAAGATGCACGAGCGCCTGCTCGGCTCGATCGCCGCAGGGCGCGCTGCCGTGGGCCCGGATGTCCCGCTCGCGACCGATGTCAACTGCGGCTACGACGTGGGCTGGCTGGAGTCCGAGCGAGCCCGCTTCGAGGAGTTCGGGCTGGCGTGGCTCGAGGAGCCGATCTTCCCGCCCGAGGACTTCGCGACGTTGCACGCGCTCCGCTCCCCTCGGCTGCGCATCGCCGCAGGCGAGAACTGGTGCACGAGCGTCCAGTTCACCAGCGCGGCGCTGGCGGACGCGGTCGACCTGATGCAGCCGAGCGTCACCAAGGTGGGCGGGATCTCGGAGTTCCTGCGGGTCTGCGACGTCGCCGCGGACGCCGGCGTCCCGATCGTCCCCCACTGCCCGTACTACGGGCCCGGGTTCCACGCGACGCTGCACGCCGCGGCGGTGCGTTCGGGCGTCGACGACATCGAGATGCTGTGGGTGGCGCCCGAGGCGTGGATGGTCGATCCCGAGCGGCTGCGCGACGGCAACCGCGTGCGGGTGCCCGAGGGCGCGGGTCTCGGCTGGGAGCCGGACCTGGAGGTGCTCGCGCGCTACCGGCGCGCCTGAGCGATCACGCGGCTCGCGGCAGATCGGCGCGGACGCACTCGGTGACGTAGGGCAACTCGAAGCGCTCTCGCCCCGCCAGGTCCGGGTGCTCGACGGTCAGCGCGCGCACCCGGTCCAGCAGCGCCTCACGCGCGTCCTCATCCAATGTGATGACGTAGCTGCGGCACGCGGCCAGATCCACGAGCTTCTGCGGCGTGAGGGTGTCGGTCCACCCGTCGGTCAGGCACCGCTTGACCGCGCCGAACGGCGGCCCGATGCCCGGCCGCGCCGCATCGGCGCGCGCCCCGGGGTCAGGGACCGAGAGGATCTCGGAGAGCGCGGCCACCCAGGCGACGCGCTCGTCGCGCCGGTTCCACAGAAGGCCGAGGCGCCCTCCGGGGCGGAGCACGCGCGCGACCTCGGGGATCGCGAGCGTCGGGTCGACCCAGTGCCACGCCTGGGCGACGAGGACCGCGTCCACGGAGGCGTCGGGCAGCGGGATCTCCTCGGCGCGTCCCGGGAGGGCGGTCACGCGGTCGCCGAGCTCAGCTTCGAGCTCGGCGCGCATCCGGTCAGACGGCTCGACCGCGGTGACAGCGAGCCCCCGGTCGACGAGCCCCAGGGTGAGCTTGCCGGTGCCAGCGCCGAGGTCGAGCACTTCGTCCGCCTCCGGGGGCAGAACCCAGTTGAGCGCCTGTGCGGGATAGCCCGGCCGGCCGTTCGCGTAGACGCGAGCGGCGGCGTCGAAGGAGCGAGCGAGCTCGTCGTGGGTCGGGCGGGCCATCGGCACCCGCGAGTCTCGCAGGTGCCGCGCGGCTCACGACGGTCCGAGCGCTCCCTCGCGCCGGCGACGAAGCACGAGCGACCACACCCACGCGCAGAGGACGACGACGAGTCCGAGCGGCACGAGCACGGCGAGCGCGATCAGCGCCACACCGGCCGCGACCAGCAGGATGTGGCCGGCGTCGTGGAGCGCGCGGGAGAACGTGAATCCGCCGGTCGCGTGGTGCTGGTGGTGAACGATTGGCGGCGCCTGGACGGTCACCGAGATCGTGCTGTCGGCGACACGGTGACGCAGCCGCTGCAGCTCGGACTGGTCACGATCGATCTGCGCCAGCGCGCGGGCCGCCTCGCGCTGGAGGCGATCGGCCTGGGCGGTGACGTCGGTGGCGGCCAGCTGGCGCAGCAGCGAGCGCCGCTGTGCCTGGAGGGCGGCGAGCGCGGCCGCGGTGTTGTCGACGTGAGAGGTGATGTCGGCGCTTGCGTCCTCGCGCATGGTCACGCGCGAGTGGCGCAGTCGCGAGAGCCGGTTGAGCGTCGTCTCGAGCCTGCCGGTCGGGACCTGCAGCGAGAAGGTCGCGTAGCCGGGGGCGCCCGTCGCCTGGGTGACATGGGAGCTCAGCACCACGCCGTGCTCGGCGCCGATCACGTTGAACACCTCCTGGGCGACCGGGGCGATCTGGCCGGCCCGGGCCTGGAGCCCGAGGCGCGCCGATTGCGTGAGGTCCCGGCCGTGGCCCTCCCGCGGGGCCGGCGCTGCGCTGAGGGACTTGGGCGCCGCGGAGGCGGGGCTGTGAGGGGCCGCTGCAGAGGATGCGGCGCCGGAGGAGGATGTGGCGCCCGCGGAGGAGCCGGCGCCACCCGATCCAGCGCCGCTCGAACTCGAGTACCCGACGGTCGGCCGACTGGGGCCAACAGTCAAACCGTTCACCACCGGATGTGAGCGCCCGGACACGATCACCACCGCGACGATCAGCGCGGCGAGAGCGGTGAGCGCGGTGGCCGACGCCCGCCAATGTGCCGACAACGACCACGACCACGACCGCGTGCGCCGAGCCGGCGCCGCGAAGCGGTCCTGAACGCGGCGGTCGAGGCGGGCCAGGAATGCATCGGTGGGCACCGGGCGCTCGTCGCGCAGGATCAGCGCGAGCTCGGCCAGCTCGGCATGCTCGGGATCGACCGGCTCACCGTGGAGCGTGGCGTCGATCGCCTCCAGTGCGGCCAGCACCTCCGGTTCGAGCGGTTCAGCGCTCTGCATCGCATGCCTCCCGAAGCTTGCCCATCGTGCGATAGAGGAACGTCGAGACGCCGGTCTCGCTCATCCCGAGCACCTTGGCAATCTCTCCGCCGTTGAGCCCGGCGCCGAACTTGAGGGCGACGAGCTCACGCTCGCGCGCGGAGAGCTCACCGAGCGCAGCGCGCACCGCGGTCCGGCGCAGCGCGACCTCGGCGCCGTCCTCGGGTCCGGCCACCTGCTCGTCCGGCGGCTCGGTGGCGAGGGTCGCCACCCGTTTGCGACGGCGCAGCTCGTCGAGCGCCGCGTTGCGCGCAATCCCGAACAACCAGGCGCGCTCCTCGCCGCGGCGGCGATCGAAGGTGCGACGCCGCCGATAGGCCCGCTCGAAGGCGACCGCGATGACGTCCTCGGCGGCGGCGGGATCGCCGAGCAGCGAGCAGACGTAGGCATAGAGATCGCGGCGGGTTTCTCGGTACAGCGCCTCAAAACGCTCCCAGGAATCCTCCGCGGTCCCGGCCGGCCGGCCCGTCACGGACACGATCATGTCCTCACTACGACCGGGGTCACGATTCGTCACACGGCGATATGGTCGATTTGATGCGCAGGGCGATGATCTGCATCGCGGCGATGCTGGCACTGGCCGGCGGAGCCACCGAAGTCGCACGGGCCTCGACGTCCACCACGACGACGTCCACCACGACAACGTCCACCACGACGTCCAACCCGACGCCGACGAGCGCGGAGATCACTCGCGCCATCACCCACGCCGAGCGCTCCCGCTACCTGTGGGCGACGATCAACATCTGCCGGCCGCACGTCCGTCAGGGCGGCCTGGTCGGAGTCCGCGGCGAGATGGGGGCGCTCGGCTTCCGCTCGACCCTGACCATGAGCGTGCAGTTGCGCCAATACGACAGCAAACGCCGGAGCTACGTCGCGGTGAGGGGATCGACCGCGACCCGGACGGTCAGCCTTGGGCCGCTCGAGAGCGGGGTGCACCAGGACGGCGCCGAGTTTCACTACGCCTCGGACACGGGTCTGCTGGACGCGACGATCACGTTCACCTGGACGCGCAATGGCAAGCGCCTGGGCAAGGTGACCCGCACGACGACCGGCGGCCACCACAACGCCGCATTCGCCCAGCCGAAGGGGCACTCGGCCTCCAGCTGCCGGCTGTAGCGGCGACGCGGTCAGTGCTGGCAGCCGGGGCACCAGAATGTCGTGCGGTTGTCGTCGCCCTGGCCGCGCGCCCGGATCGTCGTCCCGCAGCGCCGACAGGGCTCGCCTGCTCGGCGGAACACACGACGGTCTCCGGTCTGATCCCCCGTCTCGGCCGAGCGCCGCATCCGCGGCCGAGCGGCATCGACGAGCGCCCGGGCCTCGTCGTCTGAGACCTCGCCTGCGCGCCGCCACGGATCGATGCGCGCATCGAAGCACGACTCCGACTTCCAGATGTTGCCGATCCCGGCGAGGTTGCGCTGGTCGAGGAGAGCGTCACCGATCCCCCGGGTCGGATCGTCCGCGCGCAGGCGCGACAGGAACCGCGCGTAATCGAACTCGTCGGCGAGAACGTCGGGCCCGAGCTCGGCCAGCCGCCGGTCCAGGCGCGCGCGGCTCTCGGTCAGCAGCTCGAGCAGCGGACCGTCGAACTGCACGACCTCGGTCGAGCCGCGGCGCAGCACGAGCCAGGCGCGACGCATCGAACGGCGCGGCCGGCGCGGGGGTGGGTACACGCCCCATGCTCCGGTCATGCGCAGGTGCGAGTGGAGCGTCAGCTCGCCCTCGAAATGGATGAACAGATGCTTGCCGTGCGTCGTGATCGAGGTGATCGTGCGGCCACCCAGCCGGTCAGGCCAGCGGTCCAGCGCATGCCGTGGGTGCGGGGTGCGGATCTCGTCCGGGACGTGGCCCACGAGCACCGGGCGCATCCGGTGGGCGGCATAGGCGATCGTGTCTCCTTCAGGCATGCAGTGACAGTGTGCCCCCGACGACGCGCAGCGCGCATAATCCGTCGACTACCGTCGAGCCACCAGGAGAGGGAGACGCCATGAAGAGCAGGGCCGCCGTGCTGGTCGAGGTCGGCAAGCCGTGGGAGGTCATGGAGGTCGACGTCGCCGACCCAAAGGAGAATCAGGTCCTGATCCGGTACGTCGCGGCCGGCCTCTGTCACTCCGACATGCACCTGATGACCGGCGACCTGCCCGTCGAGCTGCCCTACATCGGCGGCCACGAGGGGGCGGGGATCATCGAGAAGGTCGGCCCCGGCGTGACGAAGGTCGCCCCCGGCGATCACGTGGTGTGCGCGTTCATCCCCGCCTGCGGCCATTGCCGGTGGTGCTCGACCGGCAGGCAGAGCCTGTGCGACCTCGGCGCCACGATCCTGGCCGGCTACCTGCCCGACGGCACCTACGCGTTCTCGGTCGATGGCAAGAACGCGGGTGCGATGTGCATGCTCGGCACCTTCTCCCAGTACGCGACGATCAGCGAGCACTCGGTGGTGAAGGTCGACGATGACCTGCCGCTCGAGACCGCGGTGCTCGTCGGCTGCGGCGTTCCCACCGGCTGGGGCTCGGCGGTCAACACCGGCAACGTGCAGATCGGCGACACCGTCGTCATCTACGGCGTCGGCGGGATCGGCGCCAACGCCGTGCAGGGCGCCGCCCACGCCGGCGCGACCACGATCATCGCGGTCGATCCGATCGCCTCCAAGCGTGAGTTCGCCCAGGAGCTCGGCGCCACGCATACCGCCGAGACCGCTGAGGAGGCGCTGGGGATCGCACAGGCGAACCGGGCGGGCGGCGCCGACGTGGCGATCGTCACCGTCGATGTCGTCAACGAGGGCGTCGTCCAGGCGGCGACCGCCGCGATCCGCAAGAACGGGACCGTGGTCCTGACGGGCCTGGCGAACCCGATGGCGCTCACCGTGCAGCTGTCCGGGACCGACATCACGCTCGGCCGCAAGCACATCAAGGGCTCGCTGTTCGGCGACTGCAACCCGGCATGGGACATCACCAAGATGCTCGACCTCTACCGCGCCGGCAAGCTCAAGCTCGACGAGCTCGTGACCAAGCGGTACTCGCTGGAGGAGATCAACCAGGGCTACGACGACCTCGAAGCCGGCAAGAACATCCGCGGCGTGATCGTCCACGAGCACTGACGACGTCGGGTGGGCGGGAATCAACTCCATGACGCGCTCGGCCACTCGGTGGTCGGGCTGCGCCGCGAGGCGGAGCTGCTGGCGGCGGCGATCCGCCAGGGCTGCCACGTGGCCCTCGACGGACCGCCGGGCACCGGTAAGTCGACGCTGTTACGCGCGATCGCGGCGGCCGAGGGACGCGGCGTGCAGTTCGTGGAGGGCAATGCGGAGCTCACCCCCGCGCGGCTGATCGGCTCCCACGACCCCGCGCTGGTGCTCGACGGCGGCTACACCGCGCAGGCATGGAGCGACGGACCGCTGGCCGCGGCGATGCGCGCCGGCGAGCTGCTCTACCTCGAGGAGCTCAACCGGATCCCGGAGGAGACGCTCAACGCGCTGATCACCGCGATGGCGGAAGGCGAACTCGTCGTTCCCCGGTTGGGGACGATCCGCGCGGCGGACGGGTTCGTGCTCGTCGCCGCGATGAACCCGTACGACGCCGTCGGCACCGCGCGGGTGAGCCAGGCGATCGCGGACCGCATGTGCCGGGTGGCGATCGGCTACCTCGACGAGCCGTCCGAGCGGCTGGTCGTCGAGCAGGTCGCCGGGGCCGCGCCGCCGCTGGCCACGATCGCGGTGGCGATCGCCCGCGGATCCCGCACGCATCGCGCGGTCCGCACCGGATCCTCGGTCCGGGGGGCGCTTGACATGGTTCGCCTCGCGGATGAGCTCTCCCAGATCCGTGACGCGGAGTGGTCGGAGCGGGTCGTTCTGCTCGATGCCGCGCTCGCCGCCATGTCCGGGCGCATCCAGGTCCACGAGGACCAGGAGCGCACGGTCGAGGAGGTGATCGCCGAACTGCTCGACGCCGCCCTCGCCACCGGGAGCGACGATCGAGCGTCCAGACCGGGCCCGGAGAGGAGTCAGGTGGCACCTCCGGGCCGGGCGACCCCGGCCAACGGGAGCGCGGCGCCGGCAGGCCGCCCGGCGACGAGCGCCGCCCGCAGCCGCTGAGCCCGGGGCAGACGCGTGCCGCGGTCGCCCAGGCGGCGCGCCGGACGCTCAGCCGGCGGCAGCTGGCCGACGCCCACGCTCGGTTCTCCGCCATCTCACCCATGGTGGGGCGGATCGACGAGCGCGCGATCTCCGAACTCCTGCGTGACGATCCCGACGACGCGATCTCGTTGCTCGCGGACATGGCGGTCGCCACCGACCCGGCGCTGCGGTCGAAGGCGCGTGCCCTCGCCCGTCGCCTGCTCCCGCGGCTCGGTGCAAGCGGACGGCCGCGACGGCGGGGCACTCACCGGCTCGCCATCCACGCGGGCACGCTCGAGGGGGAGCTCGACCTCGAGCGCACGCTCGACCGCACCGGTGCCCGCCGCCCGCGGCACGGATCCGAGCTCGTCACCCGCCGCTTCGCCGCCGCGCCGCGGGCGGTCTGCCTGCTCGTCGACCGGTCGGGCTCGATGGGTGGTCATGCGGTGGCGCTGGCGGCGGTGGCCGCATCGGCGGTGGTCTCCGCCGCCGTGTCCGACGGGGCGGGCGGTGCGGGGTCAGAGCGCCTGCGCTGTGGGGTGATCGCGTTCGCGTCCGAGACACTGGTCCTGCGGTCGCTGGACGACCCGGCGCCGGCCGAGCGCGTGATCGACGACCTGCTCTCGCTGCGCGGCCACGGGCGCACCGACCTCGCGGCGGCGCTCCGGGCCGCAGCGCGGCTGCTGGAGGAGGCGCCGGGTGGGCGGGACCGTCTCCGCACCGCGGTCCTGCTGTCCGACTGCCTGCACACGCGGGGACTGGACCCGCGGGCCGCGGCCGGGGCGCTCGACTGCCTGCACGTCCTCGGGACCAGCGAGTCGACCGACGCCCGCGCCGCCGGCGTTGCGCTGGCGCGACGAGGTGGCGGGCGCTACCTGCCGGCGACGAACGTGGCCGAGCTCACCGTCAACCTCCAGCGCGTGCTGCGCTGAGCGCGGCTCGTACGCGGGCGAGGACGGCGTCCGGAGCGCCCGAGGCATCCACGATCACGCCGCGCTCATCGACGGCCAGCGGCTCAAGCGTGGCGAGCTGGGAGGGGAGCAGCGAAGCGGGCATGTAATGGTCGCGGCGGTCGCGCATCCGCGCCTCCAGCTCGCGCGGGTCGACGTCGAGCTGGACGAACACGGCGTCGGGCGCGACCGCGCGGATCGCGTCCCGGTAGGCGCGGCGCAGCGCCGAGCAGGCGATGACCACCCCGTGCACCCCGGCGAGCACCTCCCCCACCCGCGCCAGCCACGGCGCACGATCCTCGTCGGTGAGCGGTGTTCCCGAGGCCATCTTGCGCACGTTGGCCGCGGGCTGCAGGTCGTCGCCGTCGACGAACGGGACGTCCAGCGCAGCGGCGAGCGCCTGGCCGACGGTCGTCTTTCCGGCGCCCGAGACGCCCATCACGACGAGCCGGTCCGTTCGGGCCGCCGGGCCTCTGTCCGCGTCGCCGCCACCGTGCACCTCGTCAGCATGCCGAAACCGCCCTCGGCAAGGCGTCCAGAGCGGTTCAGGTGAATTGGTCTGCGTGCCGACAACGACCACACATGCACTCCGCATTCGTCGCCCGCCAACCGATCTTCAACCTCCACCTCGAGGCGGTCGGCTGCGAGCTGCTCTTCCGGGGCAACGGCTGGGCAGAGGCCGACCACACCGAGAGCCGGCAGCGTGCGACTGCGACCGTGGTCCTCAACTCGCTCACCGAGCTCGATCTCGAGCGGATCGTCGGGCACAAGAAGGCGTGGGTCGCCGTCCCGCGGGAGTTCGTGCTCGACGGGCTCGTCCAGGCGATTCCCCCAGGACTGAGCGGCCTGGAGATCTCGGGCTCCGAGGACTTCGACGACGAGCTGGTGACCGCACTGCGCGATCTCAGGCGCCAGGGGTACAAGCTCGCGCTTGACGGGTTCGAGCCCGACTCGTCCGCCGAGCTCGTGCTCGACCTGTTCGAGGTGGTCAAGCTCGACATCCACGACCTCGGCCGGGAGGAACTGCGCGCGCAGGTCGAGCGGCTGCGCCCCGCCGGCTGCAAGATCCTCGCCGCGGGGATCGCGACCTACGAGGAGCGCGATCGCTGCGTGGAGGCCGGTTGCGATCTTCTCCAGGGACACTTCTTCTGCCAGCCGGCGGTCGCGGGCACGCGTCAGGTCTCCGCGAACCGGCTCGCGCTGTACCAGGTGGTCTCCGCGCTGCAGCGCTACGACGTCGAGCTGCATGACGTCGAGCAGCTGATCGCACGCGACGTCGCTCTCAGCTTCCGCATGCTCCGCTACGTCAATTCGGCCGCCATCGGGCTGCGCGGCGAGGTCCGCTCGATCGGGCAGGCGCTCGCCCTGCTCGGACTGGACAACGCCCGCCGGTGGGCGACGCTGAGCGTCATCGCCAGTGTCGATGACAAGCCGACCGAGCTCACCCTCACCGCGCTGACCCGCGCGCGGTTCTGCGAGCTCGCGGGCCCGGAGATGACCGGCGCGAGGCCCGCGGAGCTCTTCACCCTCGGCCTGTTCTCGGTGCTCGACGCCCTGATGGACACCACGATGCTCGAGGCGACGGAGATGCTGCCGCTCGCCGACGACATGCGCGAGGCGCTCGTCGAGCGCGAGGGCCCGATGGGCGATCTGCTCGAGGCCGTGGTGGCGCGCGAGCTCGGCGTCCGCGAGTTGGCGCCGGAGGTGCCGCACGCGGATGAGTACTACCTGCGCGCCGTGATCTGGGCGAACAACGCCGCCGAGTCGCTGTACGGCGACGTTCCGGTCGGAGTCGAGGTCCGCGGCGACACCCACGAGCGCGTGGACGCCGACATGGATGCGCCGGTGATCATCCTGCGCCCCGAGCGCGGCCGGGTGGCCCGCTTCTTCGCCGCGATCGGCCGTTGGTTCGGTCGCTTCGCCTGAGCGACGCGCGCCAGTCAGTCCTCTGATCGCAGCTCGAGGTCGATTCCGCGGCGAGGAACCGGCGCGGACTGGATGATCGAGGTCGTCGTCTGGCCGTGGGCCGCGAACCGGTCGATGACCTCCTCCAGGTGCTCGACCGAGCGCACGTGAACGGTCATCACGTAGCAGTCCTCGCCGGTGACCCGCCGGCAGTCGACGACCTCGGGTGTCCGCTGGGCCACCTCGCCGACCAGGTGCAGCTGACGCGGACCCGGCTTGGCGCGAATGACCGCGCTCAGCGCGTAGCCGAGCGCACGCGGGTCGAACTCTGCGTGGTAGCCGCGGATCACCCCTTCACGCTCCAGCCGGGCGACGCGTTCGGCGACCGCCGGGGAGGACAGGCCGACGCGCCGCCCGAGCTCGGCAAGCGACAGGCGCGCATCGGCCTGCAGCTCTGCAAGCAGGCGGAGGTTCGTCTGGTCGAGCAGGCCATCATCGGCCCGATGTCCATTTTGCCTTCGATTCTCAGGCATCGTCTGCAATCTACCGCCTCTTGCCCATGTACGAGGCCATTTCAGGCAACGAAACTACGGGAGCCGTGCAGCGACGGATCCGAACCACACCACCGCAGCTGTACTTCGTGGTCAGCGCGACCTTCCACTACCTCGGTCCATCGTTCGCGGTGCTGCTGTTCACGCGGGTCGAGGTGCTGGGCGTCGCCTGGCTGCGGATCGTCTCAGCGGCGGTGGTCCTCGGCGCCTGGCGGCGGCCGTGGCGCCGCGTCCGCGGCCTCGATCGCGACGGACGCCTGCTGCTGCTCGCCTGGGGCGCGACCCTCGCGGTGATGAACGCGTGCTTCTACACCGCGATCAGCCGCCTGCCACTCGCCACCGTGTCCGCGATCGAGTTCCTGCCGGTGATCGCGCTGGCGGCGCTGGGTGCGCACACGCCGCGCAACGTGATCGCGCTGGCGCTGGCCGTCCCGGGCGTCTTCCTGCTCACCCACGTCACGGTGCGTGGCGCGGCGATCGGGTTCGGCTTCGCGTTCGCCAACGCGGTTCTGTTCTGCCTCTACATCGTGCTCGCCGACCGGGTGGCCAAGCGACCCGGGCTCGGCGGTGTCGACGGCCTGTGTATCGCGATGGCGATCGCCGCGGTCGTGGTGACCCCGATCGGGGGCTGGGAGGCGGTGCCCGCGTTCGCCGCGCCGACCGCGCTGCTCGCCGGCATCGGGGTCGGGATCTCCTCCTCGGTCGTCCCCTACGTCACCGACCAACTGGCGATGGCCCGGCTCCCGCGCGCCACCTACGCGACCATGGTCGCGCTGCTGCCGGCGATCGCGACCGTGATCGGGATCGTCGTCCTGACGCAGATCCCCTCGCGGGTGGAGGGTGCGGGGCTGGTGCTGGTGGTCGCCGGAGTGGCCCTCCACCGCCCTGACTGACGGCATCGCGGCGGTTAGGCTTGCTCCGTGTTGCGCGCGAGGCCGCATCGATCCACGGATCCGCCGGCCAGATGACCGAGCGTCGCCCGACGGCCGCCGCGGTCGAGCTCGTCATCGTCGATCCCGAGCACGAGCACGCCCTCTGGTGCATCGCCCGGTACACCAAGGAGCTCAACCGGCGCTCGGCGCGGGTGTTCGATCCCTCAGTCGGCGCGACCGCAATGCCCGAGGAGCTGCGACCGCCCGCCGGCGCGTTCTTCGTCGCTTACCTGGGTGACGATCCGGTCGGATGCGGCGCGGTCAAGCACCACGACGGCGCCCCATCCGAGATCAAGCGGATGTGGTTGGCTCCCGACGCGCGCGGGCTCGGCCTCGGACGACGGCTGCTTCAGACGCTCGAGCGCTGCGCCCGCGAGGCCGGGGCGAGCGTCGCACGGATCGAGACGAACCGCGACCTCGGCGAGGCGGTCGCGCTCTACGCGTCCGCCGGATGGCGCGAGGTCGCGGCCTTCAACGATGAGCCCTACGCCGACCTCTGGCTGGAGAAGCGGCTCGCCTGAACGACTCCCGCGGTCAGCTGGAGCGGATCTTCAGGAGCTTGTCTGCGGTGACGAGTGTCTTGGCCGCGCGGAGGACGGTGCCCTCGGCCCGGAGCGCCTCTCGCTTGGCCGCATCCTGGCGTCCGTGCGCGATGTCGCTGAGCGCGTAGTCGAACTGCCGGTAGCCCTTGACGACACCGCGGACGGCCAGCACCCAATCGTGCCTGCCGCGGCGCTGAGTCGCCGAGTCGGTGGACGATCGCGAGACGACCGTCGCGGCCCGGTCGAGGGTCGTCGCCAGCGCCCGGAACTTGGGCTCGTCCCGCCGTGCCTGTGCCCGCGTGTTGACCTTGGCGTGCTTGAGGTTCTCGGACGCGACCGCGCGCTTCATCGTGCGCATCTCGTGCTTCACCGTCGGCACGACGTTCTCGGTCTGCGCCTCAGCGGCGGCCGCGGCGATACCCATCGTGGCCAGGACAGCCGCGAACGCCGCACACAAATCCTGACTAAAGCTCTCCCGCGCCCGGCCGCTCGGGTGGCCGTCCGGTCGGACCCAGCTCGCTGCTACTGGTCCCAGAAGTCCTCGACGGTCTCGCCGTCGGACTCCACGCGAGGCCCGAAGACGACCACGGTGAGACCGTCCGGGCCCGCCTCGAAGCACCGAGCGACGCCCGGGCTCACGCGAACCGCGTCCTGAGGCTCGAGGTCGACCAGCTCCCCGTCGAGCTTCACGCGTCCCGAGCCCTCCAGCACCAGGTAGATCTCCTCGGCACTGCGGTGACGGTGCGCGAACGCCTCACGCTGCTCGGGCTTGATCGTCAGATAGTTGAAGCCGGTCTGCTCGGCGCCGAGGTCCTCACGCGGGAATCGCGCCTCCTGGGAGGCCGAGAGGCCGTACTTGGCCGCCGAGTCCTCCACATCTCGCATGTTCTTCTTGGCAAATTGCATGTCGGACAGCATCTCAGACTCCGTTCAGCATCTGCCGCAACGTGGCGGCGGAGTCCTCACGCGCCGCGCGCCCGCGGTGCGTGAGCGCGACCCGAGGTGAGTTTGAGATCCGGGCTTGACTTTGTGGGACAAACTACGCTAAGTTTGCGACACAAAGTTCAAACCGAGCGGAGGTCACCCCGGCGAGGGAGTTCCTCCGAGACAGGTCCCGGGAGGGATCATGAGCACTCATCAACCACACAAGAGCATCTTCACGTTGGGGTCGCGCTACCCGCGTCAGATCGGGTGGCTGCGGATCGTGATCGGCATCTACCTGGTCGTGCTCACGGCGATCCTCTACAGCACCGGCCACGGTGGACGGTGGGCGTGGCTGTTGCTCGTCGCCGCCGCGCTGCACTTCGCGCTCGCGGGGCGGCTGTTCCGGATCGCGTATCGCAAGCACGACCGGCGCCTGCGGGTCTGAGTAGCCGATGAGACGCAGGAACGCGCGACCTTGAACATCGACCGGTCAGGCGGCGTCGCTCGCGTGGGCGCGCACGTACGCCACGACCTCTGGGTCGACGGCCTCTCGCCGCTCCACGAGCTCGCCGGTGCACTGGCACAGATCGACGATCACGCGGTCGGCCTCGAACCGCTGAGGTCGCCAGTGCGCGCCGGATGCCGTCCACTGCTCGAGCTCGGCGACGGTGAGCGGCCGTGACCCGGTCGGGCTCACCACGTCACGAGTCGACGGGTTGACCGTTGGCGGTGAGCGCGACCTCGATGTTGCCGCGAGTCGCGTTGGAGTACGGGCACACCTGGTGGGCGGCCCGCACGATCTCGGCCGCCTGCCCGGGGTCGGAGATGTCGGGCAGGGTGACGTCGAGTCCCGCCGAGAGGATGAAACCGCCGCTGCCGTTCGGAGAGAGGCTGACCCGGCTGTCGATCGAGACCGCGCCGAGCTCGACCTTCTGGCGACGGGCGATCGCGCCCAGCGCCCCCTCGAAGCAGGCGGCGTAGCCGACGGCGAACAGCTGCTCGGGGTTGGTGCCCTCGCCGTCGCCGCCCATCTCGGTGGGCGGACGGAGATGCACGTCGAGCCTGCCGTCCGAGGACACGCCGTGACCATCCGCCCGCCCCCCGGTCACGGTCGCGGTCGCGGTGTAGATCTCCTTTGCCATCGCTGCCTCCTCGCTCGTCGAATCGATGGCGCTGATCCTAGGTGGGCTCGCCGCCCGCCCGGTCAGGCGCTGAGCGTGAGTCGGCGCGGCCCCTCCTGGAAACCGAGCGCGGTGAGCGCTGCGGCCAGCGGAGAGCTCATCGCCGGCTCGCCATCGACCTTCTCCAGGCCGAGCCGTTTGATCCGGCCGGCGCGGACATGCTCGGCGAGCGCCGCGAGTGCCGGCTGCAGCCCGGGATCGCCGGCGGGGACCAGCGTCGACAGACCCTTGCCGCCACGCTCCACATAGAGGACCGGGTCGCCGCCGACGAGCACGACATGGGCACCGGCGGCCCGTGCGGGTCGCCGGCCGGTGTCCGTCCTCGGCCACGGCAGCGCGGCGCCGTAGGGCTGGGCGGGATCGACGGCGGAGAGCACGAGCGCCTGGGTTTCGACGTCCGCGCCGACCGGCGCGCGCGCCCGTAGCCGCTCGACGGCGCCGGGCAGCGCGAACTGAGCTCCGCCCAGGCCCTCCAGGAAGTAACCGCGCCGAGCGACGCCGAGGGTCTCGAGCTGGGACAGCTCCCCGTAGATCGCCGAGAATCCGCCGGTGATCCCCTCGGCGAGCACCTGCTCGCGGGTGACGATGCCGTAACGCTCGAGCAGCAGCTCGCCGAGCGCGCGGCGGCGCTCCCCAGGGTCGATCGGCCCGCCCGCGTTCAGCAAGGTCTCGGTGAGCGACCAGCGCCCCTGGACCTGCGCCGCGGTGCGGGACGCGGCTCGCCGCCCGGCGCCGAAGCGGCCGCGGCGCGCCTGACCGCGCCGCAGCTGCTCGCGCTGGGCGCGGGCAAGCGTCAGCCGTGGCGCCCGCAGCGGCGCGAACGCGTCGTTGGTCGCCTCGCCGGCCCAGGCGAGGTCCCACAGCGCCTCCTGGATCTCCTCGGGGCTGAGCCCGTCGACGTCGGCGAGCAGGTCGGTGAAGAAGCACGCTCCGCGGGTCAGGCGCTCACGGATCACGTCATGAGCCTCGCCGGCCGGGGGCTCGCCCTTGAACGGCGGGGCGCCGAGCAGCGGGAGGTCCTCGCGGAAGTAGAGCGCGACCCGGCCTGAGTTGCGCCCGAGCGCGCCCGCGCCGATCCACACCACCTCACCTGCCGCGCACAGCTGATCCATCCAGGACGCCGAGTACGCGCCGGTCCGCCGGGGGAGCACATCCCGCTCCCACACCTCGGCGGGGAGCGCGAGTCCCTGCAGCGGGACCAGCACCTCGCGCAGCCGATCGACTCCCGCCCCGCTCGGCGGATGGCGATCGACTCCCTGCCAGGCGGGCAGGAAGCGGGCGAGCTCACGCTGCTCGGCAGGCTCGATCTCCTTGCGCAGCACCGCGAGCGAGGCGCGGCGCAGTCGACGCAGGACGTCGGGGTCACACCACTCCCGCGTCGAGCCGCCCGGGCGCAGCTCGCCCTGGACCAGCTCGCCCGCGCGTTCGAGCTCGCGCAGCGCGGCGCCCGGATCGATCCCGTACCGGCCTTTGACCTCGCCGGTCGTGAACGGGCCGTGGGTGGCTGCGTATCGTTTGAGCAGGCGCTCCAGCGCATCGGGGACATCCTCCAGGAACGCCGTCGGCAGGCCGCCCGGCGGCGCGGCGCCGAGCGCGTCTCGGTACAGCCCGGCGTCGGCCGCGTCGATCCAGCGGGGTTCGCCGTGGACGCGGATCTTGGTGGCGCGGCGCTCGCGGCTGAGCTCCTCGAGCATCGGCTTGGGGTCAAGCCCTTGGAGGGTGCGGGCGGCGATCTCCGCTTCGGTGAGGTCGCCGACGCGGCGCAGCACGTCGAGCAGGCCGTCGCGCCCGGTCGCTTGGGCGGGCTCGGACAGGCACTGGAGGTCGGCCTCCACCTGCTCGAGAGCGCCGGCGTCGATCAGGTCACGGAGCTCCTCCTGGCCGAGCAGCTCGCGCAGCAGGTCGCGGTCGAGGCTGAGCGCGGCGGCCCGCCGCTCCGCGTTCGGGGTGTCGCCCTCGTACATGTAGGTGGCGACGTAGTCGAACAACAGGCTCGAGGCGAACGGCGAGGCGGTGGCGGTCTCCACCTCGACCAGCGAGAGCTCGCGGCGGTGGATCTTGGTGAGCAGCTCGACCGCGCCGGGCACGTCGAGCACGTCGCGCAGACACTCCCGGTAGGTCTCCAGGATCACCGGGAACTCCCCGTACTTCTTGGCCACCTCCAGCAGCGACTGCGACTTCAGACGCTGCTGCCACAGCGGTGTGCGCTTTCCGGGCCGGGCGCGCGGGATGAGCAGGGCTCGCCCCGCGTTCTCCCGGAAGCGCGCGCCGAACAGCGCGCTTGAGCCGAGCTCGCCGACGACCAGGTCCTCTATCTCGTCGGGCTGGAGCAGCACCAGGTCCGCACCCGGCGGCTCCTCGGCGTCGGGCAGATGGACGATGATCCCGTCGTCGGAGTAGATCGCGTCGGACTCCAGGCCGAACTCGTCGCGGATCCGCGCTGAGAGCGCGAGCGACCAGGCGGCGTGGACACGGCCGCCGAACGGAGACAGGACGCACAGGCGCCAGTCGCCGATCTCGTCGCGGAAGCGCTCGACCACGATCGCGCGGTCTGAGGGGACGACGCGCGTGGCCTCCTGCTGCTCCTGCAGGAACTGGACGAGGTTCTTGGCGGCTTTCTCGTCGAGGTCGTAGTCCCGTTCGAGCTGCTCCGGGGATTGGTCGACCGCCCAGCGCGCGAACTCGCCGATCGCCTCGCCGAGCTCCTTGGGCCGCCCGAGCGTGTCGCCCTTCCAGAACGGGACCGCGCCGGGGAGGCCGGGCGCCGGGGTGACGATCACCCGGTCACGGCCGATCTCCTCGATGCGCCAGGTGCTCGCGCCGAGCAGGAACGTCTGCCCGGGACGCGCCTCGTAGACCATCTCCTCGTCGAGCTCACCGACGCGACGGCCGTCCGGCAGCGTCACCGCGTACAGCCCTCGGTCTGGGATCGTGCCCGCGTTGGTCACGGCGAGCTGGCGGGCGCCGGGGCGCGCCCGGAGGGTGCCGGCGACCCGGTCCCACACGATGCGGGGCCGCAGCTCGGCGAACTCCGAGCTGGGGTACCGGCCGTCGAGCATGTCCAGCACGTTCTCCAGCTGCGGGCGGGTGAGCTCGGCATAGGAGTGGGTGCGGGTGACCAGCGCGTAGAGGTCGTCGACGTTGACCGTCGTGTCGGTGTCGTGTTGCTCGGCGGCCGCGGTCATCGCGACGATCTGCTGGGCGAGGACATCCAGGGCGTTGCGCGGCACCACCGTGGTCTCGATCCGCGCCTCGCGCATCCGCTGGGCGACGACCGCGCACTCCAGCAGGTCGGCGCGGAACTTGGGGAAGATCCGCCCGCGCGAGACGTCGCCGACCGAGTGGCCGGCGCGGCCGATCCGCTGCAGCCCGCGCGAGACCGACTTGGGCGACTCGACCTGGATGACGAGGTCGACCGCACCCATGTCGATCCCGAGCTCCAGACTCGAGGTCGCCACCAGGCACGGGAGCTCCCCGGCCTTCAGCATCTCCTCGACGATCGTCCGCTCCTCGCGGGCCAGCGAGCCGTGATGGGAGCGGGCGATCTCGCGCTCGGCCAGATCGTTGAGCCGCAGCGCGAGCCGCTCGGCGCCGCGGCGGTTGTTGACGAACAGGATCGTCGACTTGTGGGCGTTGATCAGCTCGACGAGCTCGGGGTAGATCGCGGGCCAGATCGAGCGGCGGGTCGCCTCTCCACCGGCCAGCGGATCCAAATCAATACGATCCCCGCCCGCCCCGTCGTCGGGCTCGACCATCGACTCGACCGGCACGTGGATCTTCAGGTCGAGCTCCTTCTTGACGCCCGTGTCGACGATCCGGCAGGTCCGCCGCGGCCCGACCATGTAGCGGCCGACCTCCTCCAGCGGATTCTGGGTCGCACTCAGGCCGATGCGCTGAACCTCGTGATCGGAGGCCTGCTGCAGACGCTCGAGCGTGAGCGCGAGGTGCGAGCCGCGCTTGGTGGAGGCAACGGCGTGGATCTCGTCGACGATGCACCAGCGGGTTCCCTCGAACAGCGTCTGCGCCCGGCCGGTGAGCATCAGGTAGAGCGATTCGGGGGTGGTGATCAGGATGTCCGGCGCCTCGCGCAACATCTGCGCGCGCTCCTTCTGCGGCGTGTCGCCGGTCCTGACCGCGACCTGCAGCTCGGCGCCGATGCCGCGCAGCGGGGTGCGCAGGTTGCGGTCCACGTCGTAGGAGAGCGCCTTCAGCGGCGAGACGTAGACGAGGCGGATGCGCCGGTCCTTGCGCGTCGTCGGCGCCGGCTCAGCGGAGAGCTGGTCGATTCCGTAGAGGAAGGCGGCGAGCGTCTTGCCGGACCCCGTCGGCGCGGAGATGAGCACGTGCTCGCCGGAGGCGATGGCGGGCCACGCCTGCTCCTGCGCCGCGGTCGGGCCGTCGAACGCCTTCGTGAACCACTCACGGGTACGCGGGCTGAAGACGTCGAGGGCCGCCATGAATTCGAATCTACCCGCCGGCACGGGCCGGACCGGGAGATAGAGGTCAGCTTTTGACCGCTGCCTGGAGCGCGTCGAGCAGGCGCTGGATGTCGGCCTGATCGGTGTAGGGCGCCAGGCCGACGCGCATACCGCCCGCGTCGCCCAGGCCGAGGCGGCGCGACGCCTCCATCGCGTAGAAGGAGTCGGCCGGCGCGTTGATGTTCTGCTCGGCCAGCGTGTCGGCCACCGCCGCCGCGTCACGACCGTCGAACGTGAGCAGCAGGGTCGGAGTGCGGCGGGAGGCACGGGCTCGCTGAGTGATCCCGGGGACCGAGGCGAGACCGTGCTCCAGCTCGGCCCGGAGGGCGTCCTCGTGCTCCTCGACCTGCTCCATCCCGACGACCACGCGCTCCCGGCGCCCGGCGCCCACGCTGTCGGGGGCCAGCGAGGCGATGACGTCGACCGCCGCCGTCACCCCAGCGAGCATCTCGTAGGGCAGCGTTCCGTACTCGAACCGTTCAGGGACGTCGTCGGTCGACGGCGCGAGCTTGTCCGGGTGCAGGGTCTCGAGCAGTGCCGGGTCGGCGGCGAGCACCCCGCAGTGGGGGCCGAGGAACTTGTACGGCGAGCAGAACAACAGATCGGCGCCGAATTCCCGGCGGTCGATCGGCGCGTGCGCGGTGAGATGGACGGCATCGACGCTGAACAGCGCGCCCCGGTCGTGGGCGAGCTGTGCGATCTCGGCGAGCGGCGGTCGGGTTCCGATCAGGTTCGAGGCGCCGGTGACCGCGACCAGCCGGGTGCGACCGGTGAGCTGGGCGGCGATGTCGCCGGCGGTGAGCTCGCCGGTGTCCGGGTCGAAGTCGGCCCAGCGAACCTGCGCGCCCGCACGCTCCGCGGCCTGGACCCAGGGCCGGATGTGACCGTCATGGTCGAGACGGGTGACGACGACCTCGTCGCCCGGTCCCCAGCCCGCGGCGAGCACCCGTGCGAAGTCGTAGGCCAGCTGCGTCATCGAGCGGCCGAACACGACGCCCCGGGCGTCCGTCCCCAGCAGGTCGGCCACCGCCCGGCGCGCTCCGACCACGATGTCCTCTGCGTTCTGAGCCGCCCGATTGATCGTCCCGCGGTTGGCCAGGGGCGCGGTCAGGGCGGCGGCGATCGCCTGCGCCACCTCGGCCGGCGTCTGCGAACCGCCCGGCCCGTCGAAGAACGCGGTGGGTGGGTGGGGCGGGTTCAGCGCGGGGATCCGCGCGCGGAGGGCGGCGACGTCGTACACGGCGGGGAAGGTACTCGCTCGGCCCGCTGGTCGTTGGTCAGACGGGTCGTCCGGAAAACGACCACCCCCGCCGGGCGGAGCTCAGCCGTAGACGTGGGTGACGGCGAGCTGGACGAGCAGGCCAACCGCCAGGGTCACCGGCAGCCACCCCCAGTCGCGCGCGCGTCGCAGCCCGGCGGCCGAAGCGCCACAGGCGGCCGGCCAGGCCGAACAGCGGTCCCCCGCCGCCGACCCCGAGGCCGAGCGCCACCGCACATGCGGCCGCCACGGCGGCCACGCCCGCGCGCCGGCCCGGGCTGCGCGAGACGAAGATCTGCATCTCGCCGGTGGTCATTCGACCCGCAGCGCCTCTGGGCGCATCATCCGGGTGACGGTCGGCAGCGTGAGGCCGGTCACCGCGGCGATCACCGCCACCCCGGCCCCGAGCATCAACCCGATCGCGCCCCAGTCGAACTGTGGCGACAGGCTGACCACCGCCGACAGCATCGCGCCCAGGGCGATCCCGAGGCCGACGGCGAGCAGCAGGCCGCCCACCACCGGGATCGCCGCCTGCCAGAACATCGACCACGCGACGGTCGAGCGCCGCGTGCCGAAGGCGGCCAGCACGGCGAGCGCCCGGCGGCGTTCGCGCAGCCCCTCGCCCGCGGCGACGAGCAGGCTGGCGCCGATCATCAGCAGCACGATCACCGCGCCGGCGAACAGCACGCGACGCAGGTCCGAGAGCGTGTGGGCCTCGGATCCGCCGCCGACCATCGGCATGACCTGAGCGAGCGGATCAAGCGCGGCGGCGCGATCGCGCACCGCCGCCACCGCGCCCTGGTCGCCGGCGGACCGCATCACGACGGTCGCATCCACGACCGTCGCGCGCCGCAGGTGCTCGGTCTCTCCCGAGACCCGCGCCACCCCAGGTACCCCGCGGAGCGCGCCCAGCTCGCGACGGGCGCCCGCGGGCGTCGAGGCGCTCATGTCCACGATGAGCAATCGCGCCTGCAGCGGGGTCACCCGCACGCGGACATCGGACTGGGCGGCGCTGAACACGATCGAGAGCGCGATCGCGCCGGCAACGGCCAGCCCGATGGCACCGACGACGCGCCCGGTCGTCCCCTCCTCACCGCGCAGCCGCCGGATCGCCAGCAGCCAGGGCAGCGGCCCGTCGGGCGCGCGGCGCACCGTCGCCTCCACCACCCACGGCAGCAGCGCGGTCACGCCGACGAGCACGAGGACGACGCCCGCGGTCGCCTCTGCCTGGCCGAAGGCCCCCGCCAGCCGGTCCGAGGAGCCCAGCAGCGGCGCGAGCAGCACGAACCCGATCACCGGCGCGACCAGACGCCAGCCGAGCCGCCGCCGTGTCTCGGTGCCACGGCGCGTGACGCCCAACGGTTCGATCGCCACCCGCCGGATCGAGATGAGCGTGGCCGCCACCGCACTGAGCGGGACGAGCAGCGCGACGAGCACGGCGAACGTAAGCGACGGCCGGAGGTCGGCGGGGAACACATCGATCCCGGCCACGTTGATGTGGGCGACCGGCACTCGCACCGCGAGGAATCCGGCAGCACCGATGATCAGGCCCACCACCGCCCCGAAGAGAGACTCGCCCGCGGCCACCCGGGCAGTCGTGACGCGATCGGCGCCGACCAGCCGCATCGCCGCCAGCCGGCGGTCTCGCTCCTCGGCCCCGAACCGCGCAGCGGTGGCCACGAACACAGCGACGGGCAGCAGCAGCGCGACGACGATCATGATCACGAGCAGCGTGATCAGCACGGGGGTCGGCGATGGGCTGCCCCTGCCACCGAAGCGGCCGACCGTCGGCTCACCGAGCGCGGTGAGCGCCGTGCTGCCGCGGTAGATGACCGCGTCGTGAGGCTCGCTGAGACCCGCGTCGCCGATCGTGCCGACCACCCGTGCGTCCAGCCTGCGGCGCAGCTCGGCTCCGTGCGGTCCGCGCAGCAGCGCGAGCACCTCGCCGGAGACGACCATCTCACCGGGCCCGGGCAGTTGCCTGACTCCCGGAGGCAGGGGGACCGGGCCGTCCGCGGACGCGCCGGTGACCTGCACGGCGTTCTCGCCGATCGTCACCCCGCGGAAGCTCGTGCTCCCGGAGAGCAGGCGCAGCCGGCCGGAGCCGCCATGGAACACGGGAGTCGACGCGTGCTCACGGGCCTTGCGCGCCGAGTAGGCGTGCGGCACCGAGGCGGCGAGTGCGAGCACGATCACGCCGAGGGCGACCCCTCCGGCAGTGAGGACGGTGCGGAGACGGGTGATGCGCGAGGCGAGCGCGACCTGGATGCCGAGGCCGAGCTCGGGGAGGGCGCGGGAGTGGGTGCGGGACATCACCGGGCGTGGGTGCGGCCGTCGCGGACGATGACCTCGCGGTCCGCATAGGCGGCGACGCGGGCCTCGTGGGTGACGAGGACGACCGCGGCGCCGCTCTGACGCGCGGCGGAGGTGAGCAGCTGCATCACGCGTTCGCCGTTGAGCGAGTCGAGCGCTCCGGTCGGCTCGTCGGCGAACACCACGCGAGGCCCCGTGACGAGCGCGCGGGCGACGGCGACGCGCTGCCCCTGACCGCCGGAGACATCGCCGGGCAGGCGTCCCGCCAGGTCGGCGACCTCCAGCCGGCCGAGCCACTCGCCGGCCTGATCGCGGGCCCGGCGGCGCGGAACGCCGGCCAACCGGAGCGGGAGCGCGACGTTCTCCGCACACGAGAGCTCGGGCACCAGCCGGCCGAACTGGAAGACGAAGCCGAACTCCGACCGGCGCAGGCGACTGCGCTCCGAGTCGGGCAGCCGCCCCACTTCCCGGCCGTCGTAGATGACCTCGCCCGCGTCGGGGGCGAGGATCCCCGCGGCGCAGTGCAGCAGCGTCGACTTGCCCGAGCCCGAGGGGCCCATCACCGCGACGATCTCGGCCGCGCCGAGCGAGAGCGAGGCACCGTCGAGCGCCGGCGTCTGGCCGAAGCGCTTGACCAGCACGCGGCACTCCAACAGCGGGCGGCCGACCTCGGCGGGGATCGCCTCCGACGCGACGGTGGCTGACGACATGGCGCCGCGGCTCATGCGGTCACCGCCCCGGCGAGCTCGTCGAGGCGGGCCGCGGTCAGCTCCAGCCAGCGCAGGTCCGCCTCGAGGTGGAACAGCGCGTGGTCGCAGACGAGCTGATCGACGAGCGTCCCGTCCATCTTGCGGCGGGTGAGCTCCCGCATCAACCGCAGATGCTCCGCTCGCTGGGTGTCCAGGATCTCGATCGCCTCCCGGCCGCTGCGCAGCGCGATCACGACCTTCGCGTAGAGGGTCGACTGCAGGTACAGGTCGGGCCGCTCGGGCTCGCCGAGCCATTGCTCGACGTCAGCGACCCCCTCGGGCGTGATCGCGTAGCGCTTGCGCTCGGGTCCGTCGCCGGGCTCGATCGCCTCGACGGTGACGAAGCCGTGCTTGAGCAGCCGGGAGAGGGTCGCGTACACCTGGCCGTAGGCGACCGGACGGTCGAGGCCGAACCGCGCGTCGTACTCGCGCTTGAGGTCGTAGCCATAGGAGGGACCGTCCTCCAGCAGACCGAGAAACGCCTTGGAGATGGACATGGCGCGGCACTATACACCACGTGTATACGCTGCGCGACTACCGGTCGCGCCGGCGGCCGGGTGGCCGGGGGTGTGCCGGTGGGGGCAGCCGGTGGGGTGCGGGTGCCGCCGGGAAGGTTTCTTACCTCCACGGACAAAAAGGCTCCCCGCCCCGGACCGAGCCTCAACCCCCGCCTGGTGCCGGGAAGGTTTTCCACCCCCACGGACAAGAAGGCTCCCCGCCTTGACCCGCCCCGCGCCGCGCCGCGCCGCGCCGCCCCGCCCCGCCCCGCCGAATCGGACCGGGGGCGAGGCTGCGAGGAGCCTCAGCGCGGCTCGGGGTCGATGAACGCCACGCGTGTCGAGAGCCCCGCCTCCCGGCTGACCGCCGCGATCCGCCGGCCCGGCTGCACGGCCGGCCGCGGCTCGCCCAGGAACCGGCTGCGAGCGCAGAGCTCATCGAGGCTCCCCGCGCCCCCCGGCACGCCGGGGACCGCGAACGTCACGCCCCAGAACGCGTTCGTCGCCGCCTCGGGGGCCTGCACCACCTCGAGGGTCGGCCCGCCGAGCCGCCGGAATCCCATCCGGGTGCCGCGGATCTCCGCGACCCGCCGCAGTGGGAGTCCACGCTCGGCGAGCTCGTCCGCAAGCGCGTCGAACCGCGGGGTGACGACCACGACGTGATCGATCCCGCCGGTGAGGCTGAGGTAAGTCGGCGCGGCATGGTGCGGGCCGTCAACTCCCGGAACCCGCCGCGTCCTCAGCCCGGCCACATCGCCGTCGCGCTCCAGCCCGGCGAGCGTCCACCCAACGATCCCGGCACCCTGCGGCGCGATCCCCAGGGTGAGCAGCACCGAGTGCGCCCTGACCCGCCCGTCATCCACGTGGAACCCGACGGCCGCCCAGCGTTCGGGCGGGTCGGCGACCGACAGCCCGACGAGCGCGACGTCACTCAACTAGTAGCACGAGCTTGCCGCTGAGGTGGCCCTCCTGGCTGAGCCGTTCGGCGTCGGCGACCTGCTCGAGCGGGAACGTCTGCTGCACCGGCAGCGTCAGCTTGCCCTGCTCGATCAGCGTCGCCGCATGGTCCAGCGCGTCCCAGCGACGGACCGACGTCGACCCGCCGCTGGTCAGAACCCCCGCGCCCGCCGCGGCCTGCATGTCGGAGATCGTCAACACGTGCTGGGGGTCCCCTGCGATCTCGACGAGCTCAGCCAGCGCGCCGCCGGGTCCCATGTCGAGGACGCGGTCCACTCCGTCCGGCGCCAGCTCGCGGATCCGGTCGGCCAGACCCTCGCCGTAGGGCGTCACCTCCGCGCCGTAGGAGCGCAGGCGCTCGGCGTTGCGCTCGCTGGCGGTGACGATCACCCGCGCGCCGCGGTCGACCGCGAGCTGTGTGGCGACCGTGCCGACGGCACCCGCGCCACCGTTGATCAGCAGCGTCTGCCCGGCGGCGACCTCGAGCAGATCGAGACTCCGCGCCGCGGTCTCCACCGCGACCGGCAACGCCGCCGCACCCGCGAAGTCGAGCGTGGCCGGGATGTGCGCCCAGTGGGAGAGGACCGCGAAGTCCGCGGCGCCGTTCGACGTCGGTCCGAACACCTCATCGCCCGCGGTGACGTCGGACACCTCGTCGCCGACCTGGTCGACCACGCCCGAGACCTCACTGCCCATGCCACGCGGGAGGTCCCCGCCCATGAAACCCTGGCGGATCTTCCAGTCGACGGGGTTGACCCCGCAGGCGTTGACCACGACGCGGATCTCTCGCGGTCCGGCGTGCGGCTCAGGTACCTCGACGACCTGCAGCACCTCGGGACCGCCGAACTCGCTGAACTGAACTGCCCTCATCCTGATCGCCTCCGTCTCGGGTTTCCCAGCCTGCCAGCTCCGCGGCGCGGCGGAGCACGTCCTCCATCATGCCCGGCTTCAGCCGGCCGGTGAACGTGTTCTGCTGGGACGGGTGGTAGCAGCCGACCAGCACCAGCTCACCGATCGTGGCCTCGGCGCCGTGCGCGAACCGCGGGCGCGGGCGCGGAATCAGGTCTCCGCGCGCGGCGAGGATTCGCATCGCCGCGTCCCAGGCGAAGCCACCGAGACAGACGATGGCTCGCGCGGCCGGCAGCAGTTCGAACTCACGCACCGCGAACGGCAGGCATCGGTCGCGCTCGGCCGGAGTCGGGCGATTCTCCGGCGGCGCGCAGCGAACCGCGGCAGCGATCCAGCAGCCGATCAACCGCAGCCCATCATCTCGCGACACCGACGTCGGCTGGTTGGCCATCCCGACCGCGTGCAGCGCGGCGAACAGCCAGTCGCCCGAACGATCCCCGGTGAACACCCGACCGGTGCGGTTGCCGCCGTGCGCGGCCGGCGCCAGGCCGAGCACGACGACGCGGGCGGCCGGATCGCCGAAGCCGGGGATCGGCCGGCCCCAATACTCCTCCGACGCGAATGCGGCGCGCTTCTCCCGCGCGACCTTCTCACGCCATGCGACCAGGCGCGGGCAGGCGCGGCACTCGGTGATCTGGCGCTCGAGATCGGCGAGCGCGGCGGGCTCGCCGCTCAGCGACCCAGGACCTCGTACTTGGCCTCGGTCGCGGCCTTCTGCGGTCGCCACCAGTCCTCGCGCTCGCGGTACCAGGCGATCGTCGCCCACAGACCGGCCTCGAAATCGCGATAACGGGGCTCCCAGCCGAGCTCCTGGCGGAGCTTGGTGGAGTCGATCGCGTAGCGCAGATCGTGGCCGGGCCGGTCGTTCACGTGGTCGTAGTCGTCGGCCGGGCGCCCCATCAAGGACAGGATGAGCTCGACGACGTCCTTGTTGTTGCGCTCCCCGTCGGCACCGATCAGGTAGGTCTCGCCGGTGCGGCCGCGCTCGAGGATCGCGAGCACGCCGGAGGAGTGGTCCTCGGCGTGGATCCAGTCGCGGACGTTCTCGCCGGCGCCGTACAGCTTCGGTCGCCGACCCTCCAGGATCTCCGTGATCTGGCGGGGGATGAACTTCTCGACATGCTGGAAGGGGCCGTAGTTGTTCGAGCAGTTGGAGATGGTGGCCTTGACCTCGAACGACCGCGCCCACGCGCGGACCAGCAGATCGGAGCTCGCCTTCGTGCTCGAGTACGGGCTCGACGGGTTGTAGGGGGTCTCCGGCGTGAACTTCGCCGGGTCGTCGAGCTCGAGGTCGCCGTACACCTCATCGGTCGAGATGTGGTGCAGGCGCACCCCGTGTGCCCGCACCGCCTCGAGGATCGTGTAGGTGCCGACCACGTTGGTCTGCAGGAACGGCCAGGGCGAGTGCAGCGAGTTGTCGTTGTGCGACTCGGCCGCGAAGTGCACGACCGCGTCGCAGGCCGCGACCGCCGGATCGAGCGTCGCCGCATCGCAGATGTCGCCCTGGATCAGCTGAGCGCCGGTCCCCTCGATGCTCGCCCGGTTGCCCGCGTAGGTGAGCAGGTCGTAGACGACGACCTCCCAGTCCGGGCGCTCGCGGCGCACGTGATGCACGAAGTTCGAGCCGATGAAGCCGGCCCCGCCGGTCACCAGCAACCTCATGCGGCCACCTCCGCCAGCTCGGTCATGAACGAGGCCAGGCCGTCCTGCCAGCTCGGCAGGACGGGCGCTCCGCGCTCGGAGCGGAGCACGCTGTAGGCGGGGCGTGGCGCCGGCGTGGGGTACTCCGCGGTGGTGATGGCGCGCACGCGGGTCGTCGCCGCGTCCGGCCCCGCGGCGACGATCGCCCGGGCGAAGTCGCACCAGGAGCACTCCTTGGAGGCCGCGAGGTGCAGGACGCCCGCGGCCCGCTCGCGCTGCTCGGCGAGGCCGACGAGCGCCGCGGCGAGGTGGCCGGTGAAGGTCGGGGAGCCGATCTGGTCGCCGACCACTGTCAGCTCGTCGCGCTCGGCGGCCAGCCGGAGCATCGTCTTGGGGAAGCAACGCCCGCGGGCGCCGAACAGCCAGGAGCTCCGGATGATGGTGTGCGTGCCCGGCGCACACTCGGCGACCGCTCGCTCCCCGGCCAGCTTGGAGCGGCCGTACTCCGACAGCGGCGCCACCGGGTCGGACTCGAGGTATGGGGACGTCTTGGTGCCGTCGAACACGTAGTCGGTCGAGACATGGATCGTCCACGCCCCGCTGGCCGCCGCGGCGGCGGCGACATTGCCTGCGCCGGTCGCGTTGACCGCGTACGCGGACTCGCGTTCGGTCTCCGCGCCGTCGACGTTCGTCCAGGCCGCACAACCGATGACGACGTCGGGTTGCGCCTGCGCGACCACGTCGCGAACCGCGCGCGCATCGGTGATGTCGAGCTCGCCGCGGGTGAGCGCCGTCGTGTCGTGTGCGGCCGTGCGGGCAGCGGCCTGCAGATCCAGGCCGAGCATCCCGCCCGCGCCCGTGATGAGAATGCGCATCGCGTTCAGGTTAAGGGGTCGATGGTGGGCGGCTCAGGTCCCCGGCTGATGCGGCGAAGCCGGCTCGGCGTCGAGCCAGACACCGAGGCCTCGGACCCATATCTTCCCCATCTCCGGGTAGTAGACGCAATCGCCGTCCTGACGCGTCCCGTAGGCGAGGTAGGTCAGCCCCTGCGGGCCGGCCGCCAGGGCGTGGGTGAGCCGTCGCGACGGCGGCCGGGCGATGACATCCCCGGGCGCGAGCGGATGGCTGTCCCCACCCAGGCTGAGCGTGCCACCGCCCTCGAGCACAACGAACAGCTCCTCCTCGAGCGAGTGGCAGTGGGCGGGCGCGCCGGCTTCGCCCGGCGGCAGCACGACATGGTTCAGGCCCGCGGCGACCGAGCCGGCGGCGCGTCCCGCCGGGCGGATCTCCGCGGGCGGGAACGGTCCGGTGTCCAGGCCGGCGAGCGCGACCACGTGCGCCGGGCGCTCGGCGATCTCGGCGGGCGGCTGCACCGGACCCGCCGCCGCCTCCGCGGTGAACGGATGCGGCGCGTCGACCGGGACCCACCGCGGGCCGCACCACATCACGCCCGCCCGCGGCAGATACGTGATCGAGGTCTCGCTGCCGTTTCCGAACGCGATCAGCTCCAGGCCGTTGTCGCCGGCCAGAAACGTGTGCGGCCGCACGTCCGGCCGATGGACGATCGTGTCGCCGGCCGCCACCCGGTAGCTGAGCGCCGCACCACCGGGATCCTGCCCCTCAAGCTCGTAGCCGAGGCCGTCGCCGGCGATGACGAAGAAGATCTCCTCCTCGTCGCCGTGGACGTGAACGGGCATCTGCCGCGCGCCGGGCGGCACCACGTAGTGGCTGGCGCCGATCCTGACGGCCCCGGCGGCGGCGCCGAGTCGCCTGCGGCGGAAGGAGATGTCGCCCCGGGAGATCTCGTGCTCGGGGATGTCGGCGTGATGCGCGACGGCGGGGGTCACGGGCGTGAATCGTACGGGCCCGGGCGGCCACCCGGACCCCGCCTGTGGTCAGTTTCATTGACCCACAGGGGCAAATCGACCACACCCTCACTCAGCTCAGGCGGACCGAGGCTGCGGCGGACCGACGCTCAGGCGGACCGACGCTCAGGCGGACCGACGCTCAGGCGTACTCGTCAATCACGCGGCGTAGGAGGGCGACGACCCGGTCACGGCGGGTGGAAGCGCGGCGCCGGTCCGCGGTCGCGGGCCCGTCCGGAGCGGCGGCGCGCAACGCGAGCGCCTCCTCGATCAGCGTCCGCTCGCCCGGATCGAGCGCCGGATCGAGCGCCGGCGCCGAGAGCGCCCACCGTCCCGCCCCCGACTTCGAGGCGATCTCGCCCGTGTCGATCGTGTGACAGAGCCGCAGCACGCCGAGCACGCACCAGGCGACGGCCCAGTCGGTGAGCAGCAGCATGCCGCCGCGGGTCGCGGGCTGGGCTCCCCGGGCCGCCCAGCCCGCCCAGTGGGAGCTGAGGTTCGACCGGCACCACGCTCGCAGCTCCCCGTCGTCGAGCCACACCGCGCCGAGCTCCGGGCTGCCGGCGACCGGAACCCCGTGCTGGGCCAGGCTGTGCCAGATCACCGGCGTTGTCATGTCGGCATCGCGCCGCAGCAGGCCGGCGCGGTGATGCGGTCGCGCGCCAACCCGGGCCGGCGCCTGCGCCAGGTCCCCGTCCGTGAGGTACAGCACCTCCAGGTCAGGAGCCGCGCCGGTGCCCGGGTCAGCGCGCACGCGCGCGTGGAGCTCGCGCAGTCGCCCGTCGTTGACAGGGTCGACGGAGTCGACGAGCGCGACCATGTCGACGTCGCTCGCTCCCGGCCACCAGTCCCCGAGCGCCGCCGACCCGATCACGTACGCGGCCCGCAGGTTGTCGCCACCCGCGACGCGGTACCGCGTCGTGATCTCCTCCACCTCGCGCGGCAGGCTCACCGGACCGACGGTAGCCGTGCCCTGTCGCCCAGGGGAGCGACCGGGCGCCGCGCGCGGATGCTCTGCCGCGGCGGCGCCCCGTCCTACCCCCTTGGGCCGGGCGTCGAGGCCCCGTCGATCAGGGAGCCAGGATCGTGATCTGGCCCGAGAGGCTGGTGCCGTAGGTGTTGGCGAGCTCGAACCCGCTGCCCCCACACTGCCCGTTCGCGACCTGCTCCCAGTTCTGGTTCGCCACGCCGCCCGCTTCGCTGACCGCCAGCGGGTCGCCGCCCACCAAGCCCGCGGGAGCCGGGATGCAGAGGTACCCCGTCGAGGGCGCGTAGACCGAGGAGAACCCGGCGGTCACCCCCGACTCGAACTGCGGGTTGCCGCTCCCGTTGGTGGTGATCGTGCCGTAGGCGCTGACCGCCGAGGTTCCCGCGGGACCGGTTGGTCCGGCGGGGCCCGTCGCGCCCGTGGCACCCGTCGCGCCGCGCCGGATCGTGCCCTTCTTGAACAGCGAGGAGGTGAGAGTGTGCTTCTTGATGTTGGTGGCCGAGATCGTTCCCCTGGCGATCTGCTTGCCCGTGATCAGATGCGTCGCTGCCAGCGCGGTCCCTCCGCTGATCGCGATCATCAGCGCCAGCGTGGCCACGACGTTGGCGTAGGTGAGCTTCCGCACCAACCGGCGCGGGCCGAACTTCATCTCCATGGTGGATCCTTCCGTGTGTTGATCGACTATGGAGCCGGTCCTGGCGCCCCGGACGGCTCGTGACGCGCACGCTACGGGCGGGCCGTGAGATCAACGTCACATGAGGCGTGAACCCTCGATAATCCGGGGCAATGCCGGTGCCCCCGACGCTCTCCGCCACCCAGCTTGCGGCGATCGTCGACCCCGCGGCGCTGCTCGATCACGCCTGGGCGCTCGAACCGGAGATGCGGCTGTCGGAGCGCCGAGATGCGCTCGCGCGCCTGCAGGAGCTGCTCGATGACGGAGAACCGCCCCCGGCCCCGTCCGGTCGCACGTGGCGCCTGGAGCTGCTGGCCGAGCAGGCGATCGATGCCTCCGCGGCGCTGCAACTCGACGTGGCCGACGATCTGGCCGCGCGGGTCCTCGCCGAGGCTGACCCCTCGCAGGAGACAGCGATCGTGCGTGCGCTTCTGGCCCGCGCCCGCGCGGTGGCCTGGAGGGGCACCGACGCCACCACGCGCCAGGCCGACCGGATCTTCGTGGAGGTGGCGGAGCGCCTCCGCGCCATGGGCCACTCCGAGTGGCTCGGCTTCGCGCTGTTCTGGCGGGGGAACACGATCTATCTGGAGAACGGCGACCTGCGCCGCGCCGAGGAGCTCATGGGCGAGGCGCTCACGGTGCTCGGCGCCGACAGCCCGCGACGCTCGACGGTGCTCGTCTTCCACGCGGACGCGCTGAGCGCCCTCGGCGAGCTCGACGCGGCCGAGCGCGCGCTGGATGAGGCGCAGGCGATCGCCGACCGAGACGACGACGCGAAGTCGGTGGCCTACGCGGCGTGGGGACGTGCCGCGCTGGCCTCGCTGCGCGGCGACGCGCTGGCCACCGAGCGGCTGCTGCGCGAGGTCGAGCGCGACGCCCGGGACTGGTTCGAGGGCGGCACCGGCGCGACATTCCTCGCCGACGCGGCCGAGATGCTCGATCGGCTCGGCCTGTCCACGGAGGCCGGCTCCTACCTGGCGCGTGCGCTCGATCGCGCACCGGAGAACGAGTTCGTGCGCCAGGCCCGGGCGACCCTGCTCGCCCGCTCGGGTGACCCGATGCAGGCGCTGGACGCGCTTCAGGAGCTCACCCGGGGCGACTGGCTGCAGAAGCGGCTGATCTGGCGCCACACCGCGCTGACCGCGTGGGCGACGTTCCGCGCCGGCCGAGACGGGTCGGGCTGGTTGGCTGCACGCGCGCTCGAGCAGGCTCACGCGAACGGCGGCCCCGCGGTCGCGCCCACCGGGGAGCCCCAGCTCATCGCCGCGCTGGCGCCGCTCGCCGAGGACGCGGGTTCCCGGCTGGCGCGAGAGCTGCTGCTCGACGGCCGAGAGCTGCTGGTGCGGCTGTTCGGAACGCCGCGCGTCACCCGTGCCGATGGATCGGTCGTCGAGCTTCCCGCAGGAAAGCCCGGCGAGCTCGTCCGGATGCTCGCCCTCCACAACCAGGGCCTACCGGTTGAGGTGGTCCTCGAGAGGTTCTTCCCCGAGGTTCCGCCGACGGCGTCTCGCCAGCGTCTGCGCCAGGTGCTCACACGCCTGCGGGCGGCGGCCGGCGAGATCGTCGTGCGCAGTGACGACACCCTGCGTCTCGTGCCGGCGTGGGTCGACGTCCGGGAGTTCCACATCGCCGCCGATCGCGGGCGACCGACGCGCGGGTCGTCCTCGGTTCAGTACGCGTACGCCGCTCTCGCCCTGCACAGCGGACCGCTGCTGCCCGCCGATCCGTACGCTGAATGGGCGCAGGAGGCCCGCGATCAGGCCGAGTACCGGCACCTCGCCCTGCTCGACCTGGTCGCCGCCGACGCCGCCGCCCGCGGCTCCCATCAGGAGGCGCTCACCGCACTCGAGGCCGCCCGCGAAGAGGATCCGTTCGATCCCGACCGCAACTCGGAGATCGCCAGGCAGCTGCGCGCGCTCGGGCGTGACGGCGCCGCGCGATATCTGACGGGTCCGGAGCCCGACGACGACCCCGACGAATGAGCGCACCCGGATCCTGTCCAGCCGGACAAGGGTCACTGTCCCACTGACCGTGGCGAAAGCGCTCCGAACCGGGTACACCTAGCACCCATGAGTGGCGACAGCCAGACCGCGGCGCAGCCGTACACGATCCCGGAGGGCTGCCGGGACGAGTTGCTCGACGAGAGCGGCGCACCGCTGCCGCACGCGGCCGAGCTGATGGCCTCGCTGCAACGGCTCGGGCCCGAGGCACTGAACGCGGCCGGTCGGCGGCGCGACGCGATCTTCATGCAGCAGGGGATCACCTTCGAGATCGCGGGCTCCGACGGCGAACGGCGCGACCGCGCCTGGCCGCTCGACCTGGTGCCGCGCGTGCTCACCGCGGCGGAGTGGACGATCATCAAGCGCGGGCTCGCCCAGCGCATCCGCGCGCTCAATGCGTTCGTCGACGACGTCTACCACGCGCACGAGATCGTCCGCGCGGGGATCGTGCCGTGGTCGCTGATCGTCAGTCGCAAGGAGTTCGCGCGTCCGGTCCACGGGGTCCGTGCGCCCGGCGGCGTCTACTGCCACGTGTGCGGGTGCGATCTCGTACGTGACGGCGACGGTCGCTGGCGAGTGCTCGAGGACAACGTCCGGACCCCGTCGGGCATCTCCTACGTGCTGGAGAACCGGGTCGCGATGACTCGCCTGGTCCCGGAGCTGTTCGCCGGCCACCGGGTGCGCGGCGTCGAGCACTACCCGTCGCTGCTGCTCGACGCGCTGCGCGCCGTCGCGCCGGCCGCCGAGTCGCATCCGACGATCGTGCTCTGGACCCCGGGCGCGATGAACAGCGCCTACTTCGAGCACGCGTTCCTGGCGCGCCAGATGGGGGTCGAGCTCGTCGAGCCCTCCGACCTGGTCGTGCGCGATGCCGTCTGTTACATGCGGACGACCGCCGGCCTGGAGCGCGTGCACACGATCTACCGCCGTCTCGACGACTCGTTCATCGACCCGCTCGAGTTTCGCCCCGACTCGCTGCTCGGCGTGCCCGGCCTGGTGCGCGCCTACCGCGCCGGCACGGTCGCGATCGCCAACGCGATCGGCACCGGCGTCGCCGACGACAAGGCGATCTACTACTACGTGCCCGCGATGATCCGGTTCTACCTCGGGGAGGAACCGATCCTGGAGAACGTGCCCACCTACCTGCTCTCGAACGAGAGCGAGCGCACGCATGTGCTGGGGCGGCTGTCTGAGGTCGTGGTCAAGCCGACCTCGGAGTCCGGTGGCAAGGGCGTGTTCATCGGGCCGCAGGCGAGCGCCGCCGAGATCGAGGAACAGAAGCGCCTGATCGAGCACGACCCGGGTGCGTGGATCGCCCAGGAGCTCGTCCACCTCTCGACCGCGCCGACCGACGTCGGCGGCCGTCTCGAGCCGCGGCACGTCGACCTGCGGCCGTTCGCGGTGTTCGGCGACGAGATCCGGATCGTCCCCGGAGGACTGACCCGCGTCGCGTTGCGCGAGGGGTCGATGATCGTCAACTCCTCCGCCGGCGGCGGCTCCAAGGACACCTGGGTGCTCGACGACGGCACCACCGGGGTGGACGCCGCGCCGGGGACGCTTCCCGCCTACCGGCCGCCGCGCCTGCCCGACGTGCGCTACGGCGGCGGCTGGCACGGTCAGGCCCAGCAGCAGCAACAGGCGCGCTCCTGAGATGCTCGCGCGCATCGCCCAGGAGCTGTTCTGGCTCGGCCGCGACCTCACCCGCGCCGAGCACACCGCACGCATCCTCGACGGCGCCTTCCACGCCGACGTCTCCGGTGTCCCGGGCGAGGGCGGGATCACGCTCTCGTGGGAGGGGGTGCTGGCCACGATCGGTGCGAAGCCCCCCGCGCCCGGCGAGGAGGAGACGGAGGTGCCGGACCGCCGCCTCGGCCGCACCGAGGTCGCCCGGATGCTCACCCTCGACACCGACAGTCCCGCATCGGTCGTCTCGTGCGTCGCGCGGGCGCGTGAGCGCGGGAGGACGATGCGCGACGTCATCTCGACCGAGATGTGGGAGGCGCTCAACTCGTTCTATCTGCTGCTCGGGCGCTATGACCTGCCCGCGGCACTCCAGACCGGGCCGTACTCCTTCTACCAGGAGGTCAAGGAGAACTGCGGGCTGTTCTGGGGGCTGTTCGATCGCACGATGCTCCGCGACGAGGGTCGGGCGTTCCTGGAGGCCGGCGCGCGCATCGAGGACGCCGACATGGTCCTGCGCATGCTGCGGGTCGCGATCCCGATTCGCTCGCTGCATGACGACCGGCCGGCGCACGAGACCGAGGCGATCGCGCTGCTGCACGCCGTCGGCGGCTTTCAGGCCTATCGCCGGGCCGTGCGCTCGGCCCCGTCGGTGGTGCCGGTGGCGCGTTTCCTGCTGTTCGACTCCGCCTATCCGGGCTCGGTCGCCTCTTCGATCGACGGGCTCGCCCGGGCGCTCACCCAGGCGGACGCGCAGCCGCGCTCCTCGCCGCCGGTCCTGCGGCTCGACCGCCTGATCGCCGACCTCGAGCTGCAACGGCGGGCGCCGGAGGCGGGCGGAGCGCTCGAGGACATCCTCGAGCGCGTGCAGGACGAGCTGGCGCTCGTCGATCGTGACATCGACGCTCGCTATTTTGCGATCGCCGCGATCGCGGCCGTCCACCTCTAGGTCTGGTTGCCCGCGATGACCGAGGGACAGACCCACACGCCGCCCGGAATGAACTTCGCGATCCGCTACCTGACCGAGTACGCCTACGACGCGGAGGTCGTCGACAACCTCAACGCGCTGCGGGTCAAGCCGCAGGGCGGCGAGCGCCAGCGCTGCGATGAGTTCTCGGTGCGGCTGACGCCGGAGGTTCGGCTGCACCGGCACGCCGACTACTTCGGGACCGAGGTCGTCGAGTTCGAGGTCTCCCGGCCGCACACCCAGCTGACCATCGACGTGCGCGCGCGGGTGACGACGCGGGCACCGGCCACGCCGCCGGAGTCGAGCTGGGAGGCACTCTCGGACGAGGCCTACCAGGAATCGGGCGGCGAGTTCCTGCTGCAGACCGACGACGCCCCCGGGGATCCGGTCCTGCAGGAACTGATCGGGACCTCGCGCGGTGAGTCGCCGCTACAGACCGTGCTGGCGGTCTCCGAGCTCATCCCTGGCCGCTTCGAGTACCGCCAGGGCGCGACGTTCGTCGACTCGACGGTCTCCGACCTGCTCCGGAGCGGGGCCGGGGTCTGCCAGGACTTCGTCCACCTCGGGCTCTGCGTGCTGCGCCACCATGGGATCGCCGCTCGTTACGTCTCCGGCTACCTGTTCGCTGCAGGCTCGGACGGTGACCGCGAGTCCGTCGAGGTGGACACGCACGCGTGGCTGGAGGCGCTGCTGCCGCTCGACGGCCCGGGAGATCCCGCCTGGGTCGGGATCGACCCCACCAACCGTGGGCTGGCCGGCGAGACGCACGTGAAGATCGGCCACGGCCGCCACTACGCCGACGTCCCGCCGATCAAGGGCGTCTATCGCGGCGCCGCCAGCGCGGAGCTCACCGCGAGCGTGACCATGACGAGGCTGGAGCGCACCGACCCCGCATCGATCGCCCGCTCCTGAGCGCTCAGTCGTTCTCGGGCGCCAGGGCGTTCACCAGCGAGGACAGGCCGGAGGCCTGTGACCCCGGGGTGGGCACGATCGGCTGATGGGCCTGGGGAACCAGTCGCGCCCAGTACATCGACAGCTGACAGGAGTTGGCGGTCGTGCACGGGTCGTGCGTCAGCCCGGTGGCGTTGTTGACGATCGCCTGTGCCTGCGCGGACAGGAACGGCTCGTAGGCGTCGGAGCCCGTCGCCGCCGACCAGTCGGCCACCGCGTCGTCGAGCAGTCCCTTGAAGACGGTGATGTTGTAGGACTGCCCCAGGCAGATCCGCGTCTGGCCCTCGCACGGCTCCTGCAGGATCCCCGCGACGAGCATCTTGTGGCGCGGCTCCAGCGCCCGGTTGATGAACACCGTCGCCTGGTTGATCTCCGAGCGGTCGTGGGTGAGCAACCCCACCTGCACCAGCGCATCCGCCATCTCTCCCTCGGTGTAGGTCTGAGCCGGCCCGACGGAGCGGCAGTGGTTGTCCTGGGTGCGGCGAACCGCCCCGGTGCGCATGTTCACCAGGCCGGAGGACTTCAGCCAGGACAGCGTGCGAGTTGCATCTGACCGCCACTCCGAGGCGAGGCTCGCGTTCGCCAGCGGGCCGTTTCCAGAGCGGAGCTGCCCGAGCTGGGCGACGAGGTCGATGTACTCGGTGTCGGTGATGGTGTTGGGCGCATACCCGTCCTTGAACGGGATCGACGCCGCGCCGCAGCGCTTGGGCTGGTCGTTCAGGTAGCGCGCGTCGTCCTCGGCAACCGAGAGGTAGGTCGAGGCGGCGCTCGTGTCGTGCTGGACACGCAGCTCGTACTCCGCGGCGTGCGCCCACGCGATCCCCCACCATCCCGTGTCGTCCATGTAGTTGTTCTCGAAGTCCTGCGGCGCGTAGGTACCGGGCTTTGAGACGTTGTCGTTGTACGTGGTCTGGATCACCTGCTGGTAGGCCGAGCTCGTGCTGTGAAGCGTCGTCGCGGCACGAACCACCGCGTCGAGCGCGAGCGCGGACTGCCACCAGGTCGGGGTACGCCCCTTGCCGGTCGCCCGCTCCTCCTTGAGCGGGGCGTAGTCCCACAGGCCGGTGGACGGGTCCCAGGAGACCGTCGAGTGCTTGCCCGAGCCGATCAGCTCATCAAGCGCGAAGTCGGTGGCGCCCAGGATCCGGGTTCGCGCGACCGGATCGCCGGCCGACACCTTCGGTGGGCGGACGAGTGCCGCCAGCCGGTGCAGCTCGACCGAATGCGGGGGCGCGGCCGGCGCGGTGCCGTGCTTGACGAAGCGCAGGTAGTTCAGCTTCCACGCGGCCGCCCCGAGCGCGAGCACGACCACGGCTCCGAGGATCAACCCGCTCAGGAGGGGGTGACGGCGGACTGGCGACATCGCAGCGAGGCTAGAGGGTGCTCTCGCGTGGACCGTGAGGAGCGGGTGAGGCCTGTGTGAAAACGTCGCAGGGCCCGGCGTCGTGCCGGGCCCCGCGGATTCCTGCCCTGTCGAAGCTGCGTCTCTATGACGCGATGCGCACCGCGCGCGTCAGCGAGGAGACCGCTCCACCGGCGTCGGCGGTGACCGTCACCCGCTCACGCGAGCTCGCGGTCCGTGCGCTCCGCCGCACCGTGAACACCACCCGGTGATCACGGACCCGAGCGGCCCGATCGACCACGATGCGCCCTCCGTGACGCAGCCGCATGCGGACCATCGTGGCGACGTCGCTGCCGCCGCGGGTACGGATCGTGAACCGGATCATGCGCCCCAACGAGCGCGTGCTGATCGACAGCGCCGGTGTCCTGACGGCGCTGGTGGCGTCGCGCCGGGCCGAGGCGTTCGACACCGAGGGAGCCGAGCTGCCGCCGGAGTCGACCGTCGTCGGCGCCGGCTGCGTCTGCGACGCCGTCGTGATGGTGCCCGTCGACGACTTCGGGGCCTTCGCCGGAATCGTCCTCTTGATCTCGCCGTTGGACGGGTTGAGGATGATCGCCGGCGCCTGGCCGTAGCTCTGGTTGAAGTCGAACGCGCCCAGCAGAGTTCCCGCCGCCGCGTCCGCCGAGCCGTTGCCGATCCGGCCGAGACCCCAGTTGTCCTCGATGAACGCCGGGATCGAGGCCTGCTCGCCGAAGGTGTTGTCGACGTAGTTCTGCTTCGCCCAGGGCGAGATGACGAGCATCGGGAGCCGCGGACCGACTCCGCAGCGACCCTGGGTCGTCGTGTTGCTGATGGTCGTCGAGCCGCACACGCCGGTGCCGTTCAGCGTGTCCTCGGACGTCTGCGACCCGCGGATGATCGGACCCATCTGGTGGTCGTACCAGCCGTCGGAGTCGTCGTAGGTGATGAAGATCGCCGTGCTCGACCAGTCCTTGGACTTCTCGACCGCGTTGACCTCCTGGGCGATGAACCGCTGCTCGTCGAGCGGATCGGAGTAGCCGGCGTGTCCGTCCTCGTACTCCGGGGCCTTGAGGTAGGAGACCGCGGGCAGCTCACCCTTGGCGGCCAGCTTGTTGAACCACGTCAGGTCGTACTGGTGGTTGACACCACTCGGGTAGTTGGTGCCGACCTGCTTCACGGTGTCCGGCGAGAGGTGCATCGGGTTGGAGGTGCTCGCGTAGTACTGGAACGGCTCGTGGTGCGGGCTGTAGTCCGCGACCGACGCCCCGCCGATGTTGGTGTGCGCGGTGGCGCAGATCGGCTGCCCGGTGCTCGTGTATGACGAGGGGGTGAAGCCGCCCTGGAACCAGCCCCAGGTGAGCTGCTTGTTGTTGAGCAGATCACCGATGTTCTGGCCGGTCATCTGGACGGTCACGCCGCCGGCTTCGCCGGGGCCGCTCGGAGCCGCCGAGCCGTTGGAGCATTCGTCGAAGTACGGGTCCTGATCGCCGTTGAGCGTGTTGCCCGAGATGGCACTGCTGGTGCCTCCCTCGGACTCGGCGCCGTAGGTGTCGCCGCTGATCACGTTGATCGCGCCCGGCGAGGACGGGCCGAACTGGGTGTCGTAGAAGTTGTCGTTCAGCGTGAAGTGCTGGGCGAGGTTCCACAGGCCGGTGACGGTGTTGCCGTCGTAGTAGTCCATGACGATGCCGTTCGGCCCGTAGCTGCCGCTGTCCGGGGTGTTCGACTGGGTGCATCCGCCGCCGGTGGTGCTCTGGACGAACTTGTCCATAAGCCCTCCGTCGAACGCGGACTGCTCCGGCGTGTAGGAGTGGTTCTGGTCGCAGGTGAGCGCCTGGCTCGGCGCGAGCCGCTGCGGGTTGTCCGCGTTGGGGTTGGCCTGGAGCAGCGTGTTGTTCAGACCGTTGACCGTCGGCGTGTTCGCTGCTGCGGTGAACTGGGGCTCGCCCGGCTTGTTCTCCGCGTAGGGATAGGTGCCGAAGTAATGGTCGAACGACACGTTCTCGTCGAACAGGACGACGACATGCTTGATCGGGGTCGAGGTCGCAACCTTGTTCGACGCAGCGATCTGGGTCGCGGGCGAGGTGACGGCGGTCGAGCTTGTGCTCGCCGCAGAGATCGATACCCCGAGCGCCGCGGCACCGGTCGCCGCAGCAGCGACGACGCCAGCCAGCAGTTTCTTGCCGGTGTGCAAGTTGACTCCTTTGTGGCGGGCGTTGTGTCCGTATCGCGCCCGCCCTCCGCGATACGGTCTGCATCCTTTTCGCTTCCGCAGGCGCGGGTGTGAACGGAGGGTCACCGAGGCGTGACATCGATGGTCACGCGCGGGCCACATCCTGTTCACACCTGTCACCGAACCGCTCATTAGCGTCGGGCTGCGCAGGTTCCCGACACGATGTCCCGACCCCCGATCAGCCCGCGCATCCACGTCCCCCGGCGGGCGCGGCGTGTTGCAGGTGCCCTTGCGGCGGTGCTGCTGCTGGTTCTCGTCGTGCTCGTCGCCGCCGCCGTGTTGCCCGGCTCCCACTCCCAGGGCGCATTGACCGGCACCGCCGCCCGGGACGTCGCGCGGTCGGGAAAGACCGCCACCGGCCCGGCCCGGGAGACGAAGGTCGTCGGCTCCCGGCTCTCGGCGCGCAAGTACGCCTCCGTGGCCGCCGCGATCGAGAACGGCGTCACCGGTCGCGGCCAGTACGTCTCCGACCTCACCCCGATCAGTTGGCGCAGGTTCCTGGGGCCGATCGCGCGGTACAAGCGCTACGCGGAGTCGTGGGCGGTCCGGCTCGGCGACTCGCTCCACCCGCTCACCTCTGCGCTGCGGGCGGGCGATCGTGGGACCGCCGAGCGCGATTGGGTGGTGTCCTTCGACGACTATCTGCACCTGGGCGCCGTCTACGGCTTCATCCCCGCGAGGCTCGACGACGCCATCGCCGAGGTCCCGCCGTCGCAGGGTCAGGCGAAGTTCCCGGGGCTGCACATGATCGAGAAAGGCCTGTGGACGGGCCGCTCTCCCCGGTCGCTGGTCCCGGCCGCCGCGGCGATCTCGCGCGCGGTGGTCACGCTGCGCCACACGATCCCCGGAATGTGGGTCGGCGCCTTCAACTACATCCTGCGTGCGCACGAGATCATGGAGGACGCCCAGCGCGACCTTCTGTCCGGCGCTGAGGTGCCGTGGTCAAGGGAGGGCGTCAGCGCGACGGCCGCCGCGCTCGTCGCCGATCGTAAGGTGATCCAGACGCTCACCCCGCTGCTCGACGGGCGCGACAACACTCTCGGAGTCGTCCAGTACTGGGAGGTCCGGATGGCCGCGGTATTGCGCAAGCTGCGCAGGCGCGACGGGAGCTACCCGACGCTCGGCCAGCTCTCCACCGCACAGCACGAGCTGCTCGCGGGCACGCTCGCCGGCACCTGCACCGCGCTGTCGGCGGTGCCCGACACGCTCGAGCTCCGTCCGATCCCGCAGATCCCCCGCGACCCCGCAAGGCGATGACCAACGTCAACCGGCGCCGTTTCCTCACACGCTCCCTGACGACGCTCGGGGCCGGCGGCGCTGCCGCGGCGGCGGTGGCGCTCTCCGAGGGCGGCGATGCCCAGGCGCAGGACAGCGGTTCTCTGCTCGAGCAATCGCGCCGGCTCGGACTCCGCGAGCTCGACGTCCGCATCCCGTTCGACGGCCGGCACCAGTCGGGTGTGCTCACCGCCCGGCCGGCGCAGGCCACCTACGTCGCGCTCGACTCGATCGCGCCCAACCAGGCCCAGCTGTTCGAGGCGCTGCTCACGCTCTCCTCACGCGCGCGGCAGCTGTCTCAGGGGACGGTGGTCGGCGAGACGGCGGTCGATGAGCCGCCGCCGGACTCCGGGATCCTCGGCCCCTACGACGCCCCGGATTCGCTCACGATCAACATCTCCTTCGGGCACTCGCTGTTCGACAACCGCTACGACCTCGCCCGGCACAAGCCGCTGCACCTGGAGCCGATGCGGCCCTTCACCCACGACGAGCTGGACCCGGCACGCACCGGCGGCGACATCCTGCTGCAGATCGCCGCCGGCCAGCGAGACACCGTCACCCACACCGTGCGGGAGCTGATGCGCCAGGTCAGCGGCACGCTCGCCGTGCGCTGGATGCTCGATGGCTTCACCGCCGCCCAGCGCGAGCGCGACCCTCGGTCGAGCACCCGTAACCTGTTCGCGTTCAAGGACGGCACCGCCAACCCGCCGAGCGACGACGCGTCGATGATGGACCGGCTCATCTGGGCCGGGAAGGGTGTGGGCGAGCCCCCGTTCGCCGAGAACGGGACCTACGTGATCGTGCGCGTGATCCGCCAGCACGTCGAGTTCTGGGACCGGGTCGGGATGCTCGAGCAGGAGCGGATGATCGGGCGCGACCGGGTGAGCGGCGCCCCGCTCGGCGGGACCAGCCAGTTCGAGAGCCCGGACTTCAGCTCTGACCCGCACGGCCGGCGGATCCCGCTCAGTGCGCACATCCGCCTGGCCAACCCCCGGACCCCCGCCACCGCCGACCAGCGGATGATCCGCCGCAGCTACAACTACGACCGTGGCGTCGACGAGGCGGGCGACCTCGACTGCGGCCTGATCTTCACCGCCTACAACCAGAATCCGCACCGTCAATTCGAGACGATTCAAGTTCGACTCGAGAATGAGCCGATGATTGACTACATCACCCCGGTGGGCGGCGGCTACTTCTTCGCCCCCCGAGGTGCACGCGGCCTCGGAGACTGGGTCGGGTCGGGCCTCCAGGCCTGAACGACCTGCGCTCCGGCCGGCGGACACGGCCATACTCAGAACGATGCTCGGATTCGGACACCCACGCACTCGCGCGACGCGCGCGGTGCTTGGCGGCGCGGTGGCATCCGCCGCCCTGGTCTGCGGGGGTTGTGGAGCATCCTCCGCGCGGCACTCGAGCTCGCCGGGAGGCACCCTGTCCTCATCGCCCGCCACGAGCGTCCCCAAGGCCCATCCGCACGCGGTCGAGCCGGTCGCGGGCGCGGGCTCCTCGACGCTCCCGAAGGTCGCCACGGTGAAGGTCGACACCCATCCGGCCGCTCACTCGCTGGCGCGGCCCACCTCACTCGTCGACGTCCGCCGTCAGCTGCGGGAGAGCGGCATGTCGGCGAGCCCGAACCAGGCAACGCTCACCTCCAACCTGCTCGCGATCGCTCCCGTCGACGCGCCCGCGGCGGTTCAGGAGGTGATCGCCGCCGGCAACCAGATCTCACATCTGCCCTACATCTGGGGCGGCGGCCACATGACGTATGAGGACACGGGCTACGACTGCTCCGGGTCGCTGAGCTACGTGCTCGCCGCAGCCGGCCTGCTGAATACGACGATGACCGCGGAGGAGTTCATGAGCTGGGGCGACCCCGGACCCGGCAAGTGGATCACCGTCTACGCCTCGGAGGGTCACACGTTCATGTACGTGGCGGGCCTGCGCTTCGACACCGTCGCGCTGGCGGAGAGCGGGTCGCGCTGGTCCAACCGCTCGGCCGACGAGCCGGACCTGAGCTCCTTCGTCGCGCGCCACCCGCCCGGTCTGTAGCCGCGCCTCTCGCGATCTGTGGTCGGTGCTCTGGTCGGTTGGCGCGCGCCCGCGCGCGGATCTAGCGCACGCGGCGGACGGCTTGGAGGCGATACGCAGGGATTTTTCGGCAATCGCTGCCGTCCGGGACCGGGCGTATCGTCGCCGGGCGATGCAGGTTCGTGAGCTTTCAGTTGGTCTGCGGATCGAGGCCCCACTGGTCGTGCGCGAGCTCAAGCGGCGCACCCGCCGCGACGGCAGCGAACTGATCACGCTGCGCCTCTCCGACCGCACCGGCTCCGTGCCGGCCGTCATCTATGACGGCGTGGCCGAGGCGCACGAGACCTGCCGCGCGGGGATGATCGCCCACGTGTGCGGCGTGATGACCGAGGACGAGCGCTTCGGCCCGCGCCTGGTCGTCGAGTCCGTGCGCCCGGCGGCCGAGAACGAGTACGACCCGGCCGACCTGGTCGACGGGCCCTCGCGGCCGATCGAGCTGCTCGCGCAGGACCTGCGGGAGCTCGTGGCGACGATCCAGCGGCCGTGCCTGCGCACGCTGCTCGGCGTCGTCCTTGGCGAGGGGACGGAGACCTGGGAGCGGTTCCGGGTCGCGCCCGCCGCCAAGCACTACCACCAGGCCTACCGCGGCGGGCTGCTCGAGCACTCGCTCAGCGTCGCCCAGGCGGTGAGTGCGATCTCCGCCACCTTCCCCGGGATCGACCGCGACGTGGCGGTCGCGGGCGCCCTGGTCCACGACATCGGCAAGCTCGACGCCTACGAGATGAACGGCGAGGCGATCGAGATGAGCGACGGTGGCCGCCTCTACGGCGAGATCCCGCTCGGCTACTTCCACATCCGCAGCGCCATCGAGTCGCTCCCGGACTTCCCGGCCGACGTCGCCCAGGCGCTGCTGCACATCATCCTCAGCCACCACGGCGCCCTGGAGCACGGCAGCCCGGTCGTCCCCGCCACCCGCGAGGCAGCGCTCGTCCACGGCATCGACACGCTCGGCGCCCGCCTCGGCTCCTTCGACCGCATCGAGAAGGCCATGCCCGACGGTCAGCAGTGGTCGGGCTACGACAAAGGCGTCGGCGGCGGGGCGTTCTTCGCGGCCGGGGTCGAGCGCGCCGCCTGAGCGTCGTTCAGCGGCGTTCGTAGGCTCGGGGCGCTGGTGACGCCCGGAGCGTCCGCGGGGTAGCTCGATGAGGTCGGGCAGGGCGGGACCGTCTCTGTGCTCCAACGCGCGTCATCTGGGGATCCTCGACGGGCGCGGGCCCGGCCGCGGCGCGACAGCGGGGTGCCCAGGGGCGGCGCGTGCCCCCGCGCGCCCGCGCTCGGGGCGGGCCCGCGCGATGTTTTGGTCCTCGTGGTGCCCAGATCTCGCAACGCCGCGCCGGGATGCCGGCTCGGAGCACGGAGGGGCCGGGGCGTGCGATGTTTTGGTCCTGGTGGTGCCCAGATCTCGCAACGTCGCCCCCGGGATGCCGGCCCGGGGCACGGAGGGGCCGGGGCGTGCGATGTTTTGGTCCTGGTGGTGCCATTTAGTCGCAACCCCGCCCCCGGGAGGCACGCTCGGAGCGAGGATCGTCCTCTTTGGGCTCAATAGGCGCCCAAATCCGCCCACCCCTGCTCGCCGAACTGCCCCGGCGCCAGAACTGCCCACGCGCGCTCGCCCGGGTTGGCCCAAGGGCTCTTTCGGCGCCCCTGACGCCACTTCTGCCCGCCATGGCCCGGGCCGACGGAAGCATGGGACGTTCCGGCGTCCCCGACGCCACTTCCGCCCACACGGCCCCGCCACCCCGGCGCGAGGGCGAAACGGCGCTCTCGGCAGCGGTCCCCGGTTGGGGGCACACGGAGTGGGCCCCCTTCACAGCCCAGAGCGCGGCGGGTCGACGGCAGTCAAGCGGCGCCACCCACGCTCACAGCCCACCACGCCCACCCGTCGCCGCTTGACGGCCGGCGCCACGAGGCGCTACATCGCGAACGCCCCGACCACCCGCGGCGTCACAACATGCCAGTACGCAGCGCCCTTCGCCATCCCCCCAAATCCACGCAAATTGCGTGCCGATCTGGTCACAACGGAGGCGAGGTCCCGAGCGTCCCGTCTAGAGTCAAAACGGGGATGGCCAAAGACACCGAGAAACTGATCCGTCAGCTCTCGCTCATCTCGTACCTGATGGCCGAGCGGCGGCCGGTGACGGCACCTGAGATTCGGCGGGACGTCGAGGGCTACAGCGTGATGAACGAGGACGCGTTCGCGCGGCGGTTCTATGCCGATCGCTCCGAGCTGGAGGCGCTGGGGATCGCGCTGGCGGTCGAGAAGCCGGTCGACGGGCTGGTCGAGCAGGAGAACTATTCGCTGCCGCCGGAGAACTTCCATCTGCCGCCGATCGAGTTCTCCGACGAGGAACTGGCCGCGCTCCACACCGCGCTGCAGGTCCTCGACGGGGAGTTCGCGTACGCCGAGCCCCTGCGGCTGGCGCTGCAGCAGATCTCGTGGGGGCGGCCGAGTCCGCTGTCACGGCCCGAGCAGAGCACCGTCGCGCTCGGCATCACCGGCTCCGCGGGCGGGCACGAGGTCTCCTCGCGGCTGGCCAAGATCGAGACCGCGATCTTCCGGCGCAAGACGATCGTGTTCGACTACCACACGATGGAGCGCGACGACGTCGGCACCCGCAAGGTCGACCCCTACCAGCTGCTCTACCAGGGCGGGCAGTTCTACCTGGTCGGCCGCTCACACGAGCGCGACGCGATCCGCGTCTTCCGGCTGTCCCGGATCCGGGGCAAGGTCGGCTACGCGACCAAGGCCGAGCACGACTTCCAGCGACCCACCGACTTCGACCCGCGGGGCTATGCGGACCGCATCGACTGGCAGTTCGGCGATCCGGTCGGCACCGCCGAGGTGTGGATCTCCGAGCGGATCGCCTGGCAGATCGAGCGCCACTTCGGCCGCTACGGCGAGATCCGCCCCGACCCGGATCCCGCCCATCCCGACGACCGCCTGTTCGTCACCCCGTACGCCAACGCCCGCCAGCTGATCGCCTGGGTCCTGGGGCTGGGCGAGAACGCCCGGATCGCCGGCCCGCCCCCGCTGCTCGCCGAGATGCGCGAGCGGGTCGGGCTGCTCGTCGACCGCCATCGCGGGGAACCCCAGATCGCCGATGAGTTGCCCGGCGCCGCCGAGGCACACGCCGCCCAGGCGCTCGAGCGCCCGGCCGGCCGGCGCGGCGAGGACGACGGAGAGGGACGGGGCGATGCCGCGATCCGGCCGGAGCGGTTCGCGCGTCTGGTCACCCTCGCCTCGATCCTGATCGAGGCCGGCCGCGGTGGCCGGCTGCTCACTGAGACCGACCTGCGCGCTGCGCTTCAGGTCTCCGACCAGGAGCTGCGCGAGGACATCGCACTGCTCAACGTCGTCAACTTCGGCGCGGGGACCTACGTGCTCTACGCGGAGATCCTGCCCGACGGCACCGTCGAGGTCGACCCCGAGCCCTACGGCGACTCGTTCGCCCGCCCGGCGCGACTGCTGCCGGTCGAGGCCAAGGCGCTGATCGCGGCGATCGACCTGATCGGCGAGCACATCCCCGAGGGATCACTCACCTCGGTGCGCTCCAAGGTGGTGGCGGCCCTCGGCGAGGATCCGGCCGACGAGGGGCTGCAGTTCGCCACCGCAGGCGGCGACGACGTCGAGATCGCCCGCGTCGTCTCACGGGCGATCGCCGAGCGCCGGCTGCTCTCGTTCGAGTACTACAAGGAGAACGAGGACGAGTTCTCCGAGCGGACGGTCGAGCCGTACGCGCTCATCAACGGCCGCGAGGGCTGGTACCTGGGCAGCTACGACCCGGCGCGCTCCAACATCCGCCACTTCCGGCTGGACCGCATCAAATCGGCGACCGTCACCGACACTCCCTACGAGCCTCGCTCCGACGTCGACCCCGCGGCCGATGCGGGCGGTTGGCCGCGCACCGGCGAGGTGCCCGCCTCCAGCCGCGCACGCGTCTGGATCTCCCCCGACCGGGCCCGCTGGGCCCGTGAGGAGCGCTCGGTCGTCGCCGAGCTCTCAGACGGCGCCGTGATCGTCGAGCTCGGGTTCGCCGGGGTCGACTGGCTCGTCCGGGAGACTCTGAAGGAGGCGGGCGACGCGGTCGTGCTGGAGCCCGCGGAGGCCCGGGAGGCCGTCCGTCGCGCCGCCGAGGCGATCGGCGCAGACGCCGCGCTCGTCGGCAGCTGAGCCCGATCGGCCGCCGGCACCACGCTCATCAGCGGCTGACGCCCATTGGCCGCCGGTCGGGACACCGAACCCCGCGGGGCATACTCACAGCGGGATGATCGGGACGCCCACGGACACCGAACGGCTGACCGAACTCGTGCGCCGGGGCCGCGTCGTCGTCCTCTCGGGCGCCGGGATCTCGACCGAGTCCGGAATCCCGGACTACCGCGGGCCGACCGGCCGGCTGCGCGCGCGGCTGCCGATGACGATCGGTGAGTTCACCGGCTCGCACCTGGCGCGCCAGCGCTATTGGGCACGCTCGCAGATCGGCTGGCGGCGGATGTCCGACGCAGCGCCCAACGCCGGGCACGCGGCGGTCGCCGAGTTGCAGCGCGCGGGTGCGCTCACCGGGATCATCACCCAGAACGTCGACGGGTTGCACCAGGCGGCCGGCGCGAGGGACGTCGTCGAGCTGCACGGCAGCCTCTCGTGGGTGGTCTGCCTGGACTGCAGCGCCCGCACGCCTCGTGCCGCGCTCGACGAGCGTCTGCAGACAGCGAACCCAGGATTCGACGATCCGTTGCTCGAGCCGTCGCCGAGCAACCCAGACGGCGACGTCGAGCTCGCCGACGAGCACATGGCGCGCTTCCGCCTCGTCGGTTGCGCGTGCTGCGGCTCGGAGCTGCTCAAGCCCGATGTCGTCTTCTTCGGCGAGAACGTGCCGCGGCCCCGGGTCGATCGCTGCTACGAGCTCGTGGCGGCGGCCTCCTCGCTGCTCGTGCTCGGCTCGTCGTTGACGGTGATGTCGGGACTGCGCTTCGTCCAGCGCGCCCAGCGCGACGGAATCGCGGTGGCGATCGTCAACCGGGGGGTGACGCGCGGGGACCCGCTGGCCGACCTCAAACTCGATGCGCCGCTCGGGCGAACGCTCACCGGGCTCCTCGCCGGGACGGGCACCCCGGCCGGCGCCCGAGCGGGCACCGCCCCGACCACGCGCTGACCCCCTGAGCGCCGGACATCCCGGCCGGTGCCCTCAGGAAGCCGAGGCGCCGGCGTCGCCCGGGATCTCGACTTCGACGTCGAGGCTGGGCAGGTTGACGACGATCCCCTCCTGGGTGCTGCGGGCGAGCAGCACCACCGCGGGCTCGGGGTGCGGGTTCTCCTCGCGATGGGGCACGTACGGTGGAACGAAGACGTAGTCGCCCGGCGAGGTCTCGATCCGCTGCTCCACGCCGTCCGCGAGGAAGACGAACACCGGGTGCCCGGAGATCACGTAGATACCGGTTTCGGCCTCCCCATGGTGGTGATCGCCCGAGCGCATCTCGGGGCCGACGTGATTCTCCCCGAGCCAGATCTTCCTGGTGCCGCCATGCCGTGCGGAGAGCGCCTCGAAGCGCTTCATCCCAGTGGTCTGGGCGGTATTCGGATCAAGCGTGCCGGCCTTGACGTGAAACAGCGGCTTGCGCCAGAGCGGTTCCGCACCATCGCCGAGAGCGCTAGGAGCGTCCGCGGCGCGATCGCCGTCGCCGGGGAGGTCCCGGTGCCAGGCCTCGGTGCCGGCACCACGGTCGGTGTCGTGCGTGTGCTCGGTCATCGTTGCGCAAGCTCCACCAGCACCGAACGTTAGACGCCACGAGCTCAGCGCAGTTGAACCATGCCTCCGTCGAGGGAGTCAGTGTCAGCTCTGCTCGGGCGGCACCGGCGCCGGCAGTCCGCGTTCGTCGAGCTCCCAGCCGGGGAGGCCGAGCGTGGTGAGAAGCGCCGGAATCTGTTCGCGCGGCACCTCCTGCGCCCGCTCCTCACCGGGTCTCTGCTCGATCAGGCGCAGCGTGCCACTCCAGTCGCTCAACACGGTCCGCGATCCGTTGTCCCGGTGGCGGGTGATGACGAGGCCCTGGACGAACCGCGATCGTGGGCTCGTCGACACGTACCAGTTGTTGACCTCGATGTCGACCCTCAGCGCCGGTACGGGGACGAAGCTGTACACGTCGCCCCACTCGCCGTCCTCGCGCATCGCCTGCAGGACGAGCTCCTCGCCGGCCGCCACGATTCGCCGTCGCCAGCCGAGCTGGTCGAACTCCTCCCCCGGTCCGAACGGGACGGGCTCGCTCAGCGTGCCTGACCCGAATCCGACGTCGGCGTGCCAGATCGAGCCGCCGTCACGGACGCGCAGGAAGAGGTGGCTGAGGGTCCGGTCGGGGTTCTCTCGCGGCCCGACCCGCGCGAGCATCGGCTCGGCCTGCACGCCCAGCGCCCGCAGTGCCGCGGCGAACAGCAGGTTGTGCTCGAAGCAGTAGCCGCCGCGGCCCTCCGCGACCAGCTTGCGTTCGAGGTCGGCGGGGTCGAGCGAGACCGGCACCCCGCGCAGCGGATCGAGGTTCTCGAAGGGAATCGCACTCACGTGGGCGTGGTGCAACTCGGCGAGCGTCGGCCGCCCGGTCAGTCCGAGCCGCGCCAGATACGCGTCGAGGTCGAACCCATGCTCGGCACCCGGCTCGCTCATTACAGCGACTTCTCGGCGAAGTAGGTCGCGACCGGGTTGCCGTTGAAGTTCTCGATCTCGACGTAGCCTGCCGACTCGTACAGCGCCCGGGCGTGCGGCTGATCGGGACCGGTGTCCAAACGAGCGATCGCGTACCCGAGCTCCCGCGCCGCCCGCTCGAGCGCGTCCAGCAGCCGGCGCGCCACGCCCTGGCCGCGGGCGGCCGGGGCGACGTACATGCGCTTGATCTCGCACGCGCGCCCGTCCAGCCGCTTGACCCCGCCGCAGCAGACGGGCTCGCCGTCGCGGATGCCGACGAGGAACGTGCCGCCGGGCGGCCCCAGCTCGGCCGCGCCGGCACGCGGCATCTGTGGTCCGTCGAGATCGAGGCCGGCGTAGATCGCCGCGATCTCCGCACGCATCGCCGCCACCAGCTCGCCACCGGGCCCGGCGTCGACGGCGGCGGGGCGGAACTCGATATCGGACCTGTCGCTCACCTCAGCTCAACAGCTCCTCGAGCTGCGCGCGCAGCGCCGCGACCTCCTGCTCGAGCACGGCGACCCGCGACTCGAGCTCGGGATCGGGAGCGGCGGCCGGCGCCGGTGGCGGTGCCGGGCTCGGGGGCGCCGGCTCCGACGGCGCGACGTACTGGCGGATGGGCTCGCCCGACGCGGGGCCGAGGTCGTCACCGGGAATCGCCCCGGCGCCGTCCTCCCCGCCGAGCAGCTGGGCGAAGCGATCCTCCTTCTGCCCTGGCCGGCGGCCGAGTCGCCGCGCGTAGCCGCGATCGTCCAACTCGGCGAGCACGCGCTCGATGTCGCCCAGCGACTGCACCGGGGCCATCCGCTCGATGCGGGCCTTCAGCTCCCCCGGGGTCTGCGGGCCGCGCAGCAGCAGAACGGCGAGCACCGCGAGCTGTTCGCGGTTCAGGGAGAGGCCCTCCTCAGCGAGGTGGCGGAACTTCGTCGCGCGCGAGGAGTGGCCGCTCGCCAGCCGCGCGAGCCCGTAGGTGCACAGCCGCTGCGCGGCCCGATAGACCGTGTCCTCGTCGTAGTCGGTGACGGGGTCGCGGTTCGTCGACTGGTTGCAGGCCAACCGCAGCGCGTTGACCGACAGCGGGTACTGGTCCGGGGTCGTCCAGCGCTTCTCGATCAGGCAGCCGAGCACCCGCTGCTCGGGCGGCGTGAGCTCGGAGAAGTGCACGCGGCGATCATATGCAGCGCGCGGCCGCGCCGGTGGCGCGTGCGGCTACAAGGCGTGCGTGGCCACGGTGATCTCCCGCCCGGCGGGGAGCTCCCAGCGGCCGCCGCGCCAGCCGATCCGGGTCCCGTCGGCCAGGCGAGCGGTGGCACGGCCGAGACGGGGCCGGCCCCACAGGGTCGCGCGCAGCGGCCGCTCACCCTCGGGCGTGTCCCCGAGCCCTTCGGCGACGTGCGCGGCCGGGTAGGTGACGACGATCGAGCCCGCGCGGACCCACACCGGCACGCGCTCAAGCGGAGCGTCGACGACGACCTCGTCGCCTCCGCGGACAACAGCGCCGTCCCAGGTCTGGACCCATTCCCCGCGCGGCAGCAGCAGCTCGCGGGTGCGCTCCCCCTCCTCGAGCACCGGCGCCACCCACAGCGCCGGGCCGTATCCGTAGGCGTCGCCGACGGTCCAGCCACGCGGATCGGACGGGTCGAGCAGGCAGTGGGGGCGTATGATCGGCAGCCCCGTCCGGCGCGCGGTCGCCGCGGCGGCGCGCGTGTACGGGACGAGCTGCTCGTGCAGCAGGACGTAGGCGCGGTAGAGGTCCATCACCTCCGCCCCGTAGCGCCACGGCTCCTGGTCCATGCGTGAGTGTGCGTGCATGAGCGGGGTGAAGCAGCCGAACTGCAGCCAGCGGATCAGCAGCTCCGACGGGCACCGCTCGACCAACTGGTGGCCGAGGTAGCCGCCGATGTCGTGCGAGACGTTCGACACGCCGGTCATCGCGCCGGACAGGAGCGCCACCACGAGCACGCGCAGTGACCAGAAGTCCGACACCTGGTCGCCGCCCCAGGTGTGGCCGAAGGCGTGCTGGCCGGTCCAACCGCTGCGCCCGAACAGCACGCCCTCGCCGGGATGGACCTCGTCGAGCGCGCGCTGGAGGCATCGACGATGCAGCGTGCCGAGCTCCCACGCCGCCTCTCCGCCGGAGCGCCCGTCGGCGAGCCGAACCCGGTCGGGGATGTAGTACCCGTCGCCGTCGTCGGCCTTGATCCCGGCGACGCCGAGCGCGAGCACCCGCTTAGCCTGCTCGCGCCACCACGCCTCCGCCGCGGGGCTCGTGAAGTCGACCGGGGACCCGGTTCCCATCCACCATTGGGCCACGTACGGGTCGCCGCGGCCGCCCATGCCGCCGGGTCGCGGCTCTGAGACGAAGTGGCCGGCTGCCGCACCGGGCGCATAGTTGGACGCCGGCAGCGCCGCGGCGCGCTCGGACTCCGGCTGCGGCGCGATCTGCCCGTCGCGGGAGTCGAGGTTCACCCACGGCGTCACCCACACGACCGTGCGGACCCCCGACGCGCGCATCGCGCTGATCATCCAGCGGGCATCCGGAAACTGGTGGGGGTTGAACTCCCAGGTGTTGTACTGCGTGGCCCAGGGGGAGTCGATCACCACGGCGTCGAGCGGAATGTGGTGGCGGCGAAAGCCGAGGAAGTCGTCGAGCACATCGTCCTGATGCTCGTGGACGTCCCGGCTCTTCCAGAAGCCGTAGCCCCACTCCGGCAGCAGCGCGGGCCAGCCGGTGAGCCGGCACAGGCCGCGCAGCGCGGCGGCGGGCGTCGGCGCGCACAGCAGCTCCATCTCCAGCGCGCCGGCGTGGGCGCGGGTCGAGATCTCAACCCGCTCGCCGGCCAGGTCGAAGCGGGTGCCGTTGGCGGCGGTCCGGCACCAGACGCCGTATCCACGGCTCGAGACCAGCCATGGGACAGGCGCGCAGTCCCCCTGAGGAATGCCGCCCTCCTCGATCATCTCCTCGGGGCAGTCCGGGCCCCGGTAGCGACGGTCCGCGCCGAGCTGGATGTCCCGCCCGGCCTGGTCCAGACGCGGCTGGTGACGCAGCCCGAGCCCGCACAGCCGCTCGTCCGCGGCGCGCTCCCATCCGAGACCGAGCCGGAGCGGCGCACCGTCGGCATCCAGGCGGAGCGACACCCGTTGATCAGCCGACACGTCGATCTCGAGCGTGCCGGTGTTCTGACCCTGGAGCAGCAGTGCGAACGTCGCGCCGCTCGGACGCCTCTCCAGAACGCGGGCATGCATGACCCGTCGCGGAGCCGAGCGCTCCTCGATCGGCACCACGCCCTCGGTGAACTGCAACAGCACATCGCGCGCGATGCCCTCAGCCAGCCACGCCTCGCCGTCGCGTACCGCTGTCACCCCGTGCCGGCGCACGGTGAACGAGAACGGCGCAAGCCGTACCTCTACCGAAACCTCACCATGTGTGAGCCGGACGGTGTCACCTCTCCCGGGGATGGACGCCGTCCCGGCGCGTGCGCCGGCTGACATGACGCCCATGGTTCTCCGCCACGGCCCCTGATTCCCGGGCGTTCACTGAATGGTCACAGGACGTGAGCGCCTTGTTCACGGAATCCGCAAATTGCAAGAGAATCCTTTCAGTGCGTGATCTGGATACATCCGTCCGAAGGACTGGAATGAACGAGAGAAGCCGCATTGACATGCATGTGCACTCGACGGCGTCCGAGCTCTCCAAGCTCGGGATCCAGCGTTCGCTGCATCTTCCCGAGTGCGCCACCGAGCCCGAAGAGGTCTACGAGCTCGCCCGCCGTCGCGGGATGGATTTCGTGACCATCACCGACCATGACACGATCGAGGGCGCACTGGCCATCGGTCACCTGCCGGGGACGTTCATCTCCGAGGAGCTCACCGTGTCGTTCAAGGGCGAGCCGCAGGCGGTGCACGTCCTGTGCTACGGCATCACGCCACAGGATCACGAGTGGCTCCAGCGTCACAACGATGACGTGGAGACGTGCGCGGCCTACCTCTCCGAGCAGGAGATCACGTGCGCGCTCGCGCACCCGTTCTTCGCGGTCCGCGCACCCCTGACCCCGCGCCACCGCCGGCGCCTGGCGCAGCTGTTCCCCGTGTGGGAGACCCGCAACGGGTCACGCGCGAAGGAGCTCAATCTTCCGGCGTTCGTGTACATCGAGACACATGGGGGCACCGCCATCGGCGGTTCCGATGACCACGCCGGAATCGACATCGGGCGGACGTTCACCGAGGTGCCGCAGTGCACGACACCGCAGGAGTTCCTCGCCCACGTCCGCGCCGGACGCGCGGAGGCACACGGCGCTCAGGGATCGGCGGCGAAGTGGACGCACGCCGCCATGGCGCTGGCGATCCGCTCACTGCAGGGCGACGATCGCGACGCGCCCCCGGACCCGAGTGCCGTGTTGCGAATCGTCGAACGGGTCATGTCGGAGGGCGACGCCCGCAGCGGTGACGGCGGCGATCCGGAGCTCGCCCGGCCCGCGGACGCCCGCGCGATGCTCCAGGGCTGGCTGGCGGCGATGGACCTCGGGGTCTCCACCCGTGAGCTGCTGCGGATGCTCCAGGACGGAGAGCTCAGCCACCCGGATCTGATGCGGCGTTCTCGGCGGATCCACGAGCGGGCGCTCGCGACCGCGGTCGGCGGGCTCGTCGGCGCGGTGCAGGCGGGCGAGCTGAACCTGGCCCCACGCGCCTCGGCGCTGTTCGAGGCCTGCATCCCGGCGATCCCGTACGCGGCCGCCACCGCCTTTCTCGGGCGCGAAAAGCTGAAGCTGACCCGCGGCGACGGCGAGCGGCCCCGAGTCGCGCTCGTCGCCGACGGCCTCGGGTCCACGCACGGTGTCACCCGGACGGTCGCCCAGATCCGCGACCGCGGCGTGCCCGGTTACGAGGTCGAGGTGATCGGCACCGACGCCGACGTCGACCGCCGGCTGTCCTCGGTCGCCGAGATCGAGATCCCGTTCTACGCAGGCATGCGGATCGGCGTTCCGGGCGTGCCCGCGCTCGTCGAGGCACTGGCGGACGGCCGCTATGACCTACTCCACCTGGTCTCCCCCGGTCCGGCCGGGATCGGCGCCTGGCTGATGGCGCGGGTCATGCAGCTGCCGGTGATCGGCAGCTACCACACCGAGCTCGCCGCCTACGCGGGCCTACGCTCGGGCTCCGCGCACCTTGAGCTGTTCGCCACCGCGGCGCTGCGCGGCTTCTACGGCCCCTGTGAGATGGTGCTGTCGCCCAGCGAGGCGACGGACGCGCGGCTGCTCGAGCTCGGCATCGCGAGCGAGCGGATCGGCCGCTGGGACCGGGGCGTCGATCTCAGCCGCTTCGATCCGGGCCACGGGGATCCCAAGCTGTTCGGCGGTAAGTGCAACGTCCTCTACGCGGGTCGGCTCACCAAGGAGAAGGGCGCCGACCTGCTCGCCGACGCGTTCCTGGCGGCCCGCACGCGCGATCCCCGGCTCCATCTCGTGCTCGCCGGCGGCGGACCCGAGGAGCCGATGCTCCGCGAGCGTCTGCGCGAGCACGCGACGTTCCTCGGCTGGCTGGAGGGCGACCAGCTCGCCCGGGCCTACGCGAGCGCGGATGCCTTCCTGTTCGCGAGCCGCACCGACACCTTCGGCCAGGTCATCCTCGAGGCCCAGGCGAGCGGTCTACCGGTGATCGCGGTCGGCGAGGGCGGGCCGGCGTCACTCATCGAGCACGGGGAGAGCGGGCTCCTCACCGCACCCGACCCCGACGCCTTGGCGAGCGCGCTCGTGTCGGTGACCGGGACTCCGCTGCTGGCCGAGCGGCTGCGCCGCGCGGGTCTGGCGGCCGCGCGCGAGCGCACCTGGGAGGGCTCGATGGCCCAGCTCGCCCGCGGCTACCGCGAGGCGCTGCGGCGCACCAGCCGCTCCGCGTTCGGCACTCAGGTCGCCTGAGCGCTCGCCGAGTCGCACGACGACGATTCCGGCGAGCAGCAGCAGGCCGCCCGCGAGCTGCAGCGGACCGGGGACCTGCGAGAGCAGCAACCACGCCCAGACGACCCCGGAGACAACCTCGAGCAGCCCGACGAACGAGGCCACGCGGGAGCCGAGCCGCCGGATCCCGGCGACCCCGGCGCAATAGGCCAGTCCGCAGGTGATCGCACCGAGGGCGAGCAGCGGCAGCCACCATGCGACCTGGACGCCGGCGTACTGCGGCGAGGCGGTCGTCGCGCGCAGGGGCATGACTCCGATCGCGCCCAGCAGGCCCAGCGAGGCGGTGGCCGCGACCAGGCCGCCACCGGCCAGGCCGATCGCCGGGACCTCCGAGATCCCATCGCCACCGAGCAGGAAGTACGAGGCGGCGCCGACCATCGCCAGCAGTGCCCAGCCGACGCCGATCAGATTCAACGCGGGGCCGGCGATGAGATCCAGCACGAGCACGAGCCCCACGAGGCAGACGGCAGCACCCGTCAGCGTCGTCCTGGAAGGGCGCTCACCACGGCGCACCCACAGCCAGGCGATCACGGCCGCCGGCGAGGTGAACTCGATCAGGATGGCCGGACCGACGGCCATTCGCCCGACCGCGGAGAAGTAGGCAAACTGTGCGAGCGCCATCGGCACGACGCCGTACAGCGCAACCAGCCCGGCGTGAGCACGCAGCACGGACCAGCGGCCGCGCAGGTCGGAGAGCGCGAACGGCGCGACAACGACGGCGCCCAGGCCGAGCCGCACCAGCACAACAGCGCCAGGGGTCCAGCCGGCGGTCAGCAACCCGCGCGCGAGCGCTCCGGAGAGCCCGAAGGACCCGGCGGAGACGGCCAGCAGGACCAACCCCGACCGCGAACCGGCGTCATGACTGTTCGTACCCATGGCAGATGACGCTACCGGGTGCGGCATAATCTGTCAACGTGCTTTTTGCTCCTGACACCGAATGGTCGTTGCGGGCGGCGGTCGAGCTCGTCAACACCGCCGTGGAGCCCGACACGCTGCTCACTCAGGAACAGGTGGAGACCTGGTGGACGGCTCATCGATACACCGGTCGCCACGACCGGGACGCGGCCGAGCTGTCGGCGCTGCGAGGGATCCGCGACGAGCTGCGCACGCTGCTGACCAGCGACCGTGATGGCGCGGCGGAGATTGCCAACGCGATGCTGTCGGACGCCCGCGCGGTGCCCCAGCTCGTGCGCCACGACGAGCTGGACTGGCACATCCACGCCATCTCCTCCGAGGCGCCGCTGGACCGCAGGGTGATCGTCGAGACCGCGATGGCGATGGTCGACCTGATTCGAGCCGACGAGCTCTCGCGCCTCTCGGTGTGCGCGGACGATGGGTGCGAGGGGCTGGTCCTCGACCTGTCGCGGAACCGGTCCCGGCGGTTCTGCTCGACCCGCTGCTCCAACCGCAACGCGGCCGCGGCGTACCGCGCCCGAGAGCGCTCCGCCACCGAATAGGCACCCCTATCCTCGATCGAGCATGAGCGAGCTTCACGACATCGAGACCCGCGAGGATTGCGAGGCGCTCGTGCGGACCTTCTACGGCCGTGCGATGAGCGACCCGATCCTCGGGTTCATCTTCACCGACGTCGCCCACCTCGACCTCGAGGCGCACGTCCCGAAGATCACCTCCTTCTGGGAGACGATCCTGCTCGGCGCCCACTCCTATGGTGGCGGCGCGTTCGCCCCGCACGCTGCGCTCAACCAGAAGGTCACCCTGTTCGCGGGACACTTCGAACGCTGGCTGTGGCTGTGGCGGATGAGCGTCGACGAGCTGTTCGCCGGCGAGCGCGCCGAGCTCGCCAAGCGCCACGCCGAGCGGGTCGCCGCTGCGTTCTACGCACGGCTGAACGGCCAGCCGGTGCCCTCAGCGGGCGGGATCGAGGTCCCGGCGGGGCTCATCGTCACCCAGCACGGCTGAACCACCGCCGTTGTCGCCGAATGTCCCGTGGCCAACGGTGACGACCCGGGTGACGCGCACGTGGGTCGCGCCTCGTCGCAGCGTCACCGCAAGCGTCGACCGCGTGCTCACGCGATACGGACCGTCGCTGAACGCGCGGCCACGGAGGTTCGCCGTGAACGCCCGGCGACGCAGCACAGACGCCGGGACGCGCGCGGCCACGAAGACGTGGGAGCCGAGATCCGGTCCGGGGCAGCGAGTGCGCAGCGGATCCGCTGCCTGCGAGTCGCTCGGCGCGAG
>DATJTS010000095.1:0-5345 GCA_035503035.1 Solirubrobacteraceae bacterium | reverse complement strand
CCCTCGACGCGGAGCGCGGTCGCCTTGGAGACGGTGAGGAGCTCGGCCCCGAGCCGTCGCGCCTGGGTGGTGGCGCGCCGCGCGAGGTCCGACCCCGACAGGCCCGATGGGAACCCGAGGTAGTTCTCGATGCGGCTCGATTGGCCGGCCTGGCCGCCGGGCGCCTCGGACTCGACCATGACCGTGCGCAACCCCTCCGACGCGCCGTAGACGGCGGCCGCCAGACCGGCGGGCCCGCCGCCGACGATCACCAGGTCGTAGTGGTCGGTGGATGGCGCGACCGAGACGCCGAGGCGCCGGGCCAGGTCGGCAACCGATGGCTGCTTGAGCGGGGTACCGTCCTCGAGCACGACGACCGGCAGGCAGTCCTCGCCCATCCCACAGGCGGCAAGCAGCTCCCGCGCCTCCCGGTCACCCTCGATGTCGAGCCAGCGACCCGGTACCCGGTTGCGCGCGATGAAGTCGCGCAGATCATGGGTCGGCGCGCTGAAGCGGTGCCCGAGGATCCGGACGCCGCCGCGCTGGTGCAGCTCCGCCTTGCCCTCCCAGATCTCGAGCAGGTCACCGATCACCGGGTAAAGCCCCTCCTCGGGCGGATCCCAGGGCTTGAGCAGGTAGTAGTCGAGTCCGGCCTCGTTGATCGCGGCGATCGCCGCCGCAGTGTCCGAGTAGGCGGTGAGCAGTGCCCGGCGGGCCTCGGGATAGATCGCGCGCGCGCGTGTGAGGAACTCGGTGCCGCTCATCGCCGGCATCCGCTGGTCGGAGACGATCAGCGCGACGTGGTCGCCGCGGCGGCGCAGTTCCTCGAGCAGCTCGAGCGCATCCGCCCCGGAGCCCGCGCGCATGACGCGGTAGCGCTCGCCGAACTTGCGCCGCAGGTCGCGGGCAACCGCAGCGAGCACCGCGGGCTCGTCGTCGACGCACAGGATCGCCGCCAGGCGGGTCGGCCGCTCGCCGTGGGCCGCCTGGCCCGCTCCCTCCTCGGCCTCGGTCCGGGTCTCGGGTTCGGTCTCGGTCGACACGCGCTCAGCTCAACATCGGGGAGGGCGGGATTCTGGTCTCGCCATTGATTCCGGAGATCACCATCATCACCTCATCCTCATAGCACCAGCTCCACGTCTCGCCGGGCTCGAGCGATCGGATCAGCGGGTGGCCGGCGGACCGGGCGTGCGCGGTGGCGTGTCGGTTCGGTGAGTCATCGCAGCAGCCGACGTGTCCGCACTCCAGACAGATGCGCAGATGGAGCCAGACGCCGCCCGCGCGCAGGCACTCCTCGCAGCCGTCGACGCTGGCAGGAAGCTCAGTCACCTCGATCGTGTCGAGGTGGGTGCACGAGGAGGTCATGAGGCCAGCATGACAAAGCCGTCAAGCCAGGTCGGGACGACCGCTGTCCTGGAGCCGGTAGGCCCAGGCGAGGGTCTCCGCGACCGCCCGCCACAGCGGCTCGGGAACCTCGGCCCCGAGCTCCAGTCCGGCGAGTGCCTGCACGAGCGCCGGGTCTTCGCGAACCGGGACTCCGGCCGCCCGCGCCGCCTGGACGATCGCGTCGGCGATGTGGCCGGCACCGGCCGCGCTGAGCTTCGGAGCATGCTCGCCCGGCGTGTACCGCAATGCCGCGGCGCGGCGCCGGCCCGGCGGCGAGGGCGGGGGCGGGGGCGAATGCGGATCAGGCATACAGGTCCAGCGGCCGTCGCCTCGCGCTCACGGTGACGGTGGCGGCCCGATCGCACACCCGCGCCAGCGCGTCGCGCAACTCGCCCGCCCCCGCCTGCGCCCGCGCAAGCGGCGGGCCCGGGTCGGCGGCGATCGAGGCGCGCACCGACGCCGCGTCGAGGCCGAAGCGAAGCTCGAGCGGGCCGAGGCCGGGCAGGTCGAGAACCAACCCGAGCGTGTGGCCGCCGCGCCCGTGGCCGCCCCCGGCCTCGCCTTCCTCGCCGCCGTCCTCCAGCACCCTCAGGTGAGCGCCGCCCGGCAGCTCGACCGGCGCGGCGAGCGCCGGGGTCTGGGCGGCGGCCGGCGGGTCGTGCATGACGCCGAGCAGCACGCGGTCCGCGGTCACGTCGCGGACGACCAGTCGCACGGTCTGGCCGGCGGCCATCTCCTTGGGGAGCTCCGCCTCCAGCAGGTATCCGGCGATGGCAAGCGAGCCGCCGTCGCCCTCATCCGCGGCCACCACCCGCGCCATCATCGCCCGCCCCTGCGTGAGCGTGAGCCCGGGCAGCAGGACGTCCCGGACGAACGCCAGGTCCAGCGCGAGGACCGACATCGGTGTGGCTAGACCTGCTCGTCGGCCGCGGCGAGCGCCAGCAGCGTGCTGCGGGAGACTGAGCGGCCGGCGATCACGCAGGTGTGACCGTCGCGGCGCCAGGTGAGGATCTGAGCGCCACCGCTGGAGACGAAGACGTAGCGAATTCCCGTCGGTCCGCGCACTGTGGATCCCCGTGGCATCGCAAGCGCGGCGCCGGAGACGATCGCGTAGCCGACGCGGGTGCCGCCCACGGAGTAGAAGACCGTCGTCACGTGGCGGCCCTGGAGCGTGTCGCGACGGACGCCGGTCGCCCGCCAGGCCGTGAAGCGCGCGTAGGACGGGAACGGAATCGAGCTCGCCCCGGTGGGACGGAGCGCGAGCACGTCGTGATCGCTGGAGCTCACCGTGGGCGCGGGTCCAGTGGCGCGCGCCAGCGCCAGGCGGGCGGTGCTGCCGACGGTGGGGGCGGTCTGGCCATGAAGCACGGTCGACACGACGGCGATGAGCACCACCGCGAGCGCCACGAGGCCGATCGAGGCGCGCTGGCGCCAGAACGCGGTCTGGCGGCGGTCGGCGGCGCCCTGCCGGCCCCGGTAGCGCCCGGGTCTGCCCGAAGTCGCGTCGGTGAGACCTGCGACCGAGGCGCGCAGCGAGGCGGGTGCGGCGATCTCGCCGGTCGACTGGACAAGCGACACCGCCCGCTGCTGGTCACGCAGCCGCATCTGGAGCTCGGGGGAGCCGGCTACCGTGGCCCTGAGCTGCTCGCGCTCGGACTCGGGCAGGGAGCCGTCGGCCAGCCGCGTGAGCTCGGCTTCGCCGGGGCGGATCTCGTCGGTGTCGGGGTGGTGGTCGTCTGTCATCTGGTCTCCATGGCGCGCACGGGTTCCGTCACGCAAGACTCCGGTTCGGGGCGGATCCTTCCCGCGAGTCGCTGAACTGATCGGCGATCCGCTTGCGGGCTCGGTAGAGCCGGGTGGTGATCGTCGCCTCGCGCGCGTCGAGAATGCGCGCAGCCTCGCCGTAGGACAGCCCGACGATGTCGACGGCCACGATCGCCAGCCGGAAGTCCTCAGGCAGCTCGCTGATCGCGCGCAGCACCTCCGCGGTCTCGGCAAGCTGCTCGGGTGCCGGCGCGCGCGGGTCGACGGGCTCGCGGTCCTCCGGCATCGCGACTGTCCGCGGACGGCGGGACTGGGTGCGCAGCCGCGAGCTGAACGTGTTGCGCAGCGACTGCAGCAGGTAGCTGCGCTCGTCGCCGCGGATGAAGCGCGGGCGCTGCAGGACCCGCGCGAACGTGTCCTGGACGAGATCCTCGGCGTCCTCGCGTGAACCGCACATCGCCCACGCCGCGCGGTACATCGCGTCGAGATGGTCTCCGAGAGCCTGCGGGTCGAGCCGTCGCACGCCACATGGATGCTACGCGGGAAGGATCGGGAGCGGGCGGGGTCCTTGGCGAAGAAGCGCGCGCACGCGATGCACGCGAAGCACACCACGCACATCCGCCGCGAGGGTGCACCCACGATTCACACCCCCGACCACCCATTTGTGCTGTTGCGCACGAGCGGGCGCGTTGGTAGCGTCGGCTCAGCGCGAGCGGAGTAATCAGGGGCCACCGTGGAGGAGAAGATCATCGTCGGCACCGACGGGTCGGCCAGTGCCGGACGAGCCGTCGAGGAGGCGATCCGGATGGCGATGGCATTGGGCGCCGAGCTTCACGTCGTGATGGCGAACTGGTCGCGCGATGTTCCCGTCGAGCGTGGCCTCGGCGGTCCGGTGGTCGTCTACGGGCCGGTCGATGACAACCAATCGGCTGCCGTCACCGACGAGGCAGTCGCGCGGGCGCGGGGGCGCGGGCTGACCGCGGAGGCGCACGTGGTGAACCGTGAGCCCGCCGATGCGCTCATCCGGCTCGCGCGCGACCTGGGTGCGACGATGATCGTCGTCGGCAACAAGGGGATGTCCGGCCGGCGCCGGCTGCTCGGCGGCGTGCCCAACACGATCTCGCACGGTGCGCGCTGCAACGTGCTGATCGTCGCGACGACTTAGAAGACGCCTGCGACCATCATCTGCGCGAGAGGCTCGACGATCGCCTGTGGGTCGTCGAGTCCGAGCGCGCCGCCGACGAGCGCGAGGTGGAGCACGCGCTCGTATCCCCACATCAGGCACGCGGCGAGTGCCTCCGCGTCGGCGCCCGGCGGTGCGGCGCCGGCGGCCCGCGCCCGCTCGATCACACCGGCCACCGGCCCGCTGAACGCGGCGATCACCTCGAACCACAGCCCCTGCAGCTCAGGGTCGTGGGGCCACTCCTCGCTGGCGGTGCGCAGCAGCGGCCCGTGCTCGGTGGCGAGGCCGACCCATCGCTCGAGGCTCACCCGGATCGCCCGCTCCGGATCGGGCTGCTCCTCGGTGAGGAACGGGTCCACGGCGACGGCGAGCTCGTCGACGACGCGGCGCAGGCAGGCGGCGAGCACCGCCGAGCGTGACTGGAAATGCGCGTAGAAGCTCGTCCGCGAGACGCCCGCAACGTCGAGGATGTCGTTCACCGCGAGCTCCCCGAATGAGCGCTCGCGCAGCAGCTGCTCGGTCGCGGCGAGGATCGCGGCATCGGCCGGCTGGGTGCGACGTGCATCGAGTGCGCCCATCACTCGATTGTGCCGATCGCGAGACCGGCCGGGGTCGCCTGGACCCGCGCGATGGTCCGGCGGGCGCGTAACCGCACGTCGACCGAGAACCGGTCGTCGTGGAAGTCCGCGAGGGTCGGCGGCCGGCTCGACAGATACGCGCTCTCCGGGAGCCCTCCGCCGCGCAGCAGCGTCTCGCCGCGATCGACTCGCCGCACGAACGCCGGGGCCTCGACGATGCCGGCGGCGATCAGGCGATAGGCACGGTGGTATCCGTCCCGCAGCACGAGGTGGCCATCGCAGTCGGCGACCGAGAGGTAGGACGGCATCTCCGAGAACATGAAGCCGAAACCGTGCACTCCCGGGCTGACCTCGCCGCCGAAGGCGCCGCTGATCCGCAGGTTGGGGTTCGGGGAGGTGATCGTCCAGGTCTGGTCCGGTTCGCTCAGCTCCTGGACGATCGTGGGGGGAGGAGC
>DATJTS010000094.1:0-38320 GCA_035503035.1 Solirubrobacteraceae bacterium | reverse complement strand
TCGTTGGTGCCCTTGTCGGTGCGGATCGTGCCGCTGTTGGTGAGGACCGCCGGGCTCTTGACCTCGAGGTACGGTGCGCCGTTGGTGCAGCCACCGGTCTGGGTGAGCTGGATCGTGCCTGCGTTGGTCAGGCTTGTGGTGACGTCTGCCGCGCCGTTGGTGGCGCCGCTGCAGAAGTCGGTCGCCTGCACGGTCAGGTTCTGTGAGGCGGCGAGGTTGCCCGACAGCGCGAAGCTGCCGCGCGCGACGACGGAGCTGGCACCGGTGCCGTTGTAGGTGAGCGTCGTGCCGCTCAGGATCACCGCCGGGTTCGTCGGGTCGAGGGTCGCCGGGCTGGTGATGCCCGCACCCTGCGTGTAGGAGCCTCCGTTCATCGTCAGCGTCCCGCCCGCGTCGGTGATCGACCCTCCGGTGTCGTCGGTGACCGCGGCCGCGTTGTTCGTGGTCAGCGCCGCCGCAAGTGTCAGCGCGCCCTTGTTGTCCAGGCTGCTGTTCGACAGGTTGTTGCCGAGCAGGCTCGTTCCGTTGACGGCGATCGTGCCGGTGTTGGTGTAGGCGCCGTCGAGCTGTGCGCTGGCGGCTTCGTTGGTGCCCTTGTCGGTGCGGATGGTGCCGCTGTTGGTGAGGACCGCGGGGCTCGCGACCTCGAGGTAGGGCGTGCCGTTGGTGCAGCCGCCGGTCTGGGTGAGCTGGATCGTGCCGGCGTTGGTGAGGCTTGCGGCGACGTCCGCCGTGGCGTTGACCGCGCCGCTGCAGAAGTCGGTGGCCTGCACGGTGAGGTTCTGCGCGGCGGACAGGTTGCCCGACAGCGCGAACGTGCCGCGCGCGATGATCGAGCTGGCGCCGGTGCCGGTGTAGGAGAGCGACGTGCCGTCCAGGATGACGGCCGGGTTGGTCGGGTCGAGCGTGGCCGGACTGGTGGTGCCCGCACCCTGCATGTAGCTGCCCCCGTTCATGGTCAGGTCACCGGTGCCGCCGCCGGTCGTGATCGAACCGCCGGTGTCGTCGTCGACCGAGGCGCTGTTGGATGTGGTCAGGGTGAAGCCCGAGCCGAGGCTCAGGGTGCCCTGGTTGTCGAGGCTGCTCGAGGAGAGGTTGGAACCGAACGCGGTCGGTGCCCCGATGGAGACGGCGCCCGTATTGGTGAACGCTCCGTCGAGGTCGGCCGAGCCGCTCTCGTTGGCGCCCTTCACCGTCTCGATCGTGCCGGCGCTCGCCAGCGTGCCGCTGCTGACCTCGAGGTAGGGCGTGCCGTTGGTGCAGCCGCCCGTCTGGGTGAGCTCGATGATCGAGGAGGCGGTCGTCGTGCCGCCGGTGGCGAGGGTCAGGTTCGCGTTGGCTGCCCCGCTGCAGTTGTCGGTCGCGTCGATCTCCAAGGTCTGAGTGCCGGTGCTCGCGCCCAGGGTGAGCGACTGCGCCTGCGCCAACTCACCGGTGATTGTCACGGTATAGGTGCCGGCCACCGTGATGCTCGCCGCACAGGTCGACGTCGGGACTCCGTTGGTCCAGTTCGCCGGAGTATTCCAGTCGCCCGAGGCGGCGTTCGCCCAGGACGTGGTGCACGACGTGTCCGGCTGAGCGCCGTGGCGGACAGCCGCGTGCGCGGCTCCGGTCACCGACAGCATCGCCGCAAGCACGCTCGCGCCCAGCATCAACGTCCGCCGGCAACGGCGGCCCAGCACCCCAATGATCATCGTTACGCCCCTCTTCGTTGGCCCGTGGTGGCGGCTTTCCGCCGTCGACCCTCCAGTCAACTGGTCCAAGTGTTACGCGTCTATGACGAGATCTACCTATTTGACACCAATTCGCCTACTCTCCGATCCGTCATGGACGATCGGGTGGGTCGGCTCGCGAGTCTGTCCTATGAGGTGGCTCTCGCCGAGGACATCGGTGAGCTCCGGCGCGTCGTGACCAGCGGCCTGCGGACGGTCATCGACGCGGATCTGGCGAGCTACACGGAGGTCACGAGGACGGCCACGCTCGCGCTGCTCGACCTGCCCGCCATCGACCTCACCAAGGTCGGCCCGCGGCTCGCCGAGCTTGCTCATCAACACCCGCTGATCGTCCGCCACGCCCCCGGCGCCGAGGCGATCTCCGACCATCTCAGCGATGCCCGCTTCAGGGCGCTCGAGCTCTACCACGACATCTACGGGCCGCTCGAGGCGGTCGACCAACTCGCCATCACCATTCATCACGACGAGGAGGTCACCGTCGGCCTCGCCCTCAACCGCTCCCGCCGCGGGTTCAGCGAGGCCGACCGGCAGGCCCTGGAGGCGCTGGCGATCGTCGTTCGTGCCGCCCGCGCCCGGGTCGTCGCCCGTGCCAGAGCCCGCGAACTGCTCGAGGCGCTCCAACGGGACACGGTGAGCGGTCAGGTCGGCGTGATCGCGCTCTCCGACCGGGGGGAGCTGGACTTCGTCTCCGACCAGGCCCGCCACTGGCTGCGCGCCTACTTCCCTGACCACGGCGCGGCCGAGCTTCCGCTCTCGCTGCGCACGCGCCTGCTCGAGGGACCCCCGGGTGACGGGCGCACGCTCACCGTCCACGGCGAGGAGGGGACGCTCACGATCCGGCGGTTGCCGGCTCATCCCGGTGAGCCGCGGCTGCTCGAATTGCACCAGCGGCGCCGGTCCTCCGATCACGAGCTCACCGCCCGCGAGCACGAAATCCTCGAGCGGGTCGCGTCTGGCGACACCAACGCGGCGATCGCGCGCACGCTCGACATCAGCTCTCGCACCGTCGAGAACCATCTGCGCGCGATCTACCGCAAGCTCGAGGTCAACAGCCGAACCGCCGCCGTGGCGCGGGTGCGCGTCTGAGAGGTCCGCCGGGGTCAGGCGGAGAGCTGCTGGAGCGCGAGCAGATATCCCTCGCTGAAGGAGGGGAACTGCGGCACGGTGTCGAGCAGCACGTCCAGCGGGACGCGCGCCCGGATCGCGAGCACCGCCTCGTGGATCCATTCGCCGGCCTGCGGGGCGACGGCCCAGGCGCCGACGAGCACGCCCGAGGTTCTGTCCGCGATCAGCGCCATCTCCCCGCGCGGGTGCTGCTCGTAGGTGTAGATGCGCGCGACTCCGCCGCTCGGCAGGTCGAGGTGGGCGACCGCGACATCCAGTCCTTGCTCCTTCGCCTGGGACTCGGTCAACCCGACTGCGGCGACCTCCGGGTCGGTGAAGATCACCCGCGGGATCGCGCGATAGTCGGCCGCACGCCCGGGCCCGATCATGTCCGCAACCGCGATCCGCGCCTGATACTTGGCCACGTGGGTGAACAGCGCCTGTCCGGTGCAGTCACCGCACGCCCAGATGCCGTCGGTGACCCGGCAGCGCTTGTCGACCGGGACGGCGCCGGCCGCGGTCGGCTCGACGCCCACGGTCTCAAGGCCGATGTCGCGCCCTCGGGGTCGCCGGCCGACGGCGAGAACCAGCGCCTCGGCGCGCACCTCGCCGCCGTCATCCAGGGCGATCACCTTCTCGTCACCCTCGACCGACACCCGCTGTGCGTGCACTCCGGTGCGTACCGCGATGCCGTCGCGCTGCAACGTCTCGGCGAGCAACTCGGAGATGCGGGCGTCCTCGCGCTCGGCCAGCCGGGGGGAGCCCTGCACGATCGTCACCTCGACCCCGAAGCGACGCATGAACTGCCCGAGCTCGACTCCGACCGGCCCGCCGCCGAGCACGACGGCCGAGCGTGGTAGCTCGTGCAGTGACGTCGCTTCCCGGTTGGTCCAGAAGCCCGACGCGAAGAGGCCCTCGATCGGCGGGATCACCGGGTCCGAGCCGGTGCTCACCAGGATCTGCTCGGCCTCGATGCGACGTCCCGCGACCTCGATCGCCCCCGGCGCGGCGAGCCGCCCGTCGCCCTTGATGACGGTGACGCCCATCTCCTCATACCCGGCGACTCGCGCCGAGTCGTCGCCCGCCGAGGTCATGTAGTCGCGGTAGCGGTCAAGCTCGGGCCAGTCGGTGACGGCCGCGCGGACTCCGGCGGCGCGCTCGGTCGCCCCCCGCAGCTCGGCGGGGCGCAGCAACGTCTTGGTCGGGATGCATGCCCAGTTGGTGCACTCGCCGCCGATCAGCTCGCGCTCGATCAGGGCGATCCGGCGTCCGGCCGCATGGAGCGCGTAGGCGGCGTGCTCGCCGCCCGGTCCCGCGCCGAGGATCGCGACATCGAACCTGTCGCTCACCGGATCGCCTCGTTCAGTCGCTGGGTCAGGCCGGCGCGCACGGCCGGCCATTCGTCGTCGATCACCGAGAAGTACGCCGAGTGCCGGACCTCCCCGCCGGGCAGGACACGGTGCTTGCGGAACGTGCCCTCGTACTGCGCGCCGAGCTTGGTGAGCGCGCCGCGCGAGCGGTCGTTACGGGAGTCGGTCTTGAACTCGACGCGCCGCAGCCCGACGGTCTCGAAGGCATGACCGAGCAGAAGCAGCTTCGTCTCGGCGTTGACGCCACTGCCCCAGACCGCGCGGGCGTACCAGGTCCAGCCGATCTCCGCCACGAGGTGATCGAGCTGCAGGCCGAGGAACCGTGTCGTCCCGAGAATCTCGCCGGTCGACGCGGAGCGGACCGTGAACGGCACCTCGATGCCGTGCTGCGCGTTCTCGAGCGCGGTGCCGAGCCACTGCTCGAGCGCGGGACGCTCGGAGATGTCCACCCCGATCCACCGGAACATCTCGGGGTCGGTCGCGATCGCGTCCAGGCCGTCCAGGTGGTCGGCGGCGAGGGGCTCGACCGTGACCAGCGCGCCGCTCAGCTGGACGCGGAGATCGGCGGGGACGACGTGGGGGACCGAGTCAGGGAGGGCCATGCGGACGACGTTATAGCCTGGCGCGCCATGCCCACGCTCCTGACGATCATCGCCTCCACCCGCCCCGGCCGCGTCGGTCTGCCCGTCGGCGAGTGGTTCCACGAGCGCGCCGTCGCCCACGGTGGCTTCGACTGCACGCTCGTCGACCTCGCCGTGCTCCAGCTGCCGCTGCTCGATGAGCCCAAGCACCCGCGTCTGCGCGAGTACACCAAGGAGCACACGCATGCGTGGAGCCGGACGGTGGCCGCCGCCGACGCGGTCGTGCTCGTCACCAGCGAATACAACTACGGCTATCCCGCGGCGCTGAAGAACGCGATCGACTATCTGCACCACGAGTGGCGGCACAAGGCGGTTGGATTCGTCTCCTACGGCGGCGTCGCGGCCGGGACCCGTGCCGTGCAGCAGCTGAAGACCGTGGTCGGCGCGGTCGGCATGTTCCCCGGCCAGATCTCGGTCAACATCCCGTTCGTGCAGCAGTTCCTCGGCGAGGACGGCACGGTCAACGCCAACGAGGTGATGACCGAGGCGGCAGACGGGATGCTCGACGAGCTGTTGCGCCTCGACGGGGCGCTGCGCACGCTCCGCGCCTGATCAATTCGGTCCCTGCGCGGACCGGCCGGCGCCGCCGAGCGCCCTGTACGGCCGGATCGACGCGCGGGCGAGAGTAGATTCGCTCGCGCATGACCGTTCTCGAGGCAGTGGCGATCTTCGCTGCGGGGATCGTCGCGGGGACGATCAACACCGTCGTCGGCAGCGGCACCCTGTTCACGTTCCCGGTGCTGCTGGCGTTCGGCTACGCGCCGGTGACCGCGAATGTCTCGAACACGATCGGCCTGGTGCCGGGGTCGGCCTCAGGCGCGATCGGATACCGCCGGGAGCTCGTCGGCCAGGAGCGCCGGCTGGCGCTGCTCGCCTCCTTCTCGGTGTGCGGCGGGATCATCGGCGCCATCCTGCTGCTCACGCTGCCGGCGTCGGCCTTCAAGGACATCGTGCCGGTGTTCATCGTGATCGCGCTGGTGTTGATCATCTTCCAGACGCGGATCAACCGCCTCCTCGAGGCCCGCGGCTCGGGGCGTGGCGAGCGGGCCGGCCCGCTCGCGCTCGCCGGTGTCTTCGCCGGCGGCATCTACGGCGGCTACTTCGGCGCCGCCCAGGGAATCATGGTCCTCGCCATCCTCGGGCTCTCGATCGACGACCGCCTGCAGCGGCTGAACGCCCTGAAGGTCGTGATGACCGGCGCCGTCAACCTCGTCTCGGGCATCGTCTTCGTGTTCGCCGCCCACGTCGCCTGGGCCCCGGCGGGCCTGATAGCGGGCGGCTCGGTGCTCGGCGGCGTCCTCGGCGCCCGCATCGGCCGCCGCCTGTCCCCGCAGGTCCTGCGCGGGGTGATCGTGGTCGTCGGCATCGTCGCCATCGTCCGCCTGCTCACCTGACCGCTGCGGTATTTCCCCGCGGCGGCCGGTTCGTGAGCCACTCTGGGCGCTTTGAGCCGCGCTACGCGTCTTGAAGTTCCCAGAGTGGCCCCGGCGGCCGGTTCGTCAGGCACTCTGGGCGCTTTGAGCCGCGCTACGCGTCTTGAAGTTCCCAGAGTGGCCCCGGCGGCCGCGTCGAGCCCTCCGCCAAGCTCGCGAGCCCAAGGGCCGGTCGCAAAGGGCCGGGGTCTCCACCGATGAGGCCCTCGCGCACGCACCGTCGCCCACCCACGCACCGACCTCCTGCGAGCGCAAGGGCCTCAGCGGGGGAGGCCCCGACCCGCCCCTACCGCACCGCCCGCCGCCGCGCCGGCGCCCGCCCCGGCGGCTGGGTCGGGTTGCCCCGCGGCCGCACTGGCGGGATCGGACGGCTCACCGGCTCGCCGTCTGAGCCGCCGCCGACCTCGAACGACTCGCCGTGATGGGAGATCGTCAGGGGCTCGTCGCCGTGGGCCAGCGTGTAGTGGGCCTGCTCGCGGTCGACCTCGATGTGCATGCGGCGTCCGCGGAATTGGAAGTGGAAGCCGAGCTTGTCCAGGCCGCTGGGCAACCGCGGGGCGAACGTCAGCTGCCCGTGGTGGTCGCGCATGCCCCCGAAGCCGCAGACGGCGGCGATCCAGGCGCCGGCCACCGATGCGATGTGGATCCCGTCGCGGGTGTTGTGCTCAAGGTCCTCCAGATCGAGCAGGGCGGCCTCGGCGAAGTAGTCGTAGGCGAGATCGAGGTGCCCGACCTCGGCGGCCATCACGGACTGGATGCAGGCCGACAGCGAGGAGTCGCGCACGCACAGGCGCTCGTAGTACTCGAAGTTGCGGCCCTTCTCGGACGGGGTGAACAGCTCGCCGCGGGTGAACATCGCGAGCACCAGGTCGGCCTGCTTGACCACCTGCTTGCGATACAGGTCGAAGTAGGGGAAGTGCAGCAGCAGCGGATAGTGGTCCTCGTCGGTCGCGTCGAAGTCCCAGCGCGCATGGGATGTGAAGCCCTCCGACTGCGGGTGGACCTCCAGCGCCTCGTCATAGGGGATGAGCATCCGCTCGGCGGCATCGCGCCAGCCGGCCGCCTCCTCCTCGCCGACCGACAGCTCGCGGGCGCGGTCGGGGTGGCGCTCGACGGCGTCGGCCGCGGCCTGCAGGTTGAGCTGCGCCATCACGTTGGTGAAGACGTTGTTGTCGGCGATCGCGCTGTACTCGTCCGGGCCGGTCACGCCGTCGATGCGGAAGTGACCGGCCGCGTCGTGATGGCCGAGCGAGCGCCACAGCCGCGCGGTCTCCACGAGCAGCTCGATGCCCGGCCCGCGCTCGAAGTCGGGGTCATCGTGGGCGTTCTGGTAGCGCACGACGGCGGCGGCGATGTCGGCGTTGATGTGGAAGGCGGCGGTGCCGGCCGGCCAGTAGGAGGAGCACTCCTGCCCGGCGATCGTGCGCCAGGGGAACGCCGCGCCGGCCAGCCCGAGCGTCCGGGCGCGCTCCCGCGCGAGGTCGAGCGTCTCGTGGCGCCAGCGCAACGCGTCGGCGGCCCCCTGGGGCGCGGTGAAGGTGAGCACCGGCAACACGTACATCTCGGTGTCCCAGAACGTATGGCCGTCGTAGCCCGGGCCGGTGAGGCCCTTGGCGGCGATCGCGCGGCGCTCGCCTCGCGCTCCCGCCTGCAGCGTGTGCCACAGGCCGAAGCGCAGCGCCTGCTGGAGCTCCGGGTCGCCCTCCAGCTCGATGTCCGAGCTGGCCCAGAAGCGGTCCATGTAGTCCTGCTGCTCAGCGACCAATCCCTCGAATCCCGTGTGGCGGCCCGCCGCGGCCGCGGCGGCCACCTGGTCGCGCAGCGCGGCTCCCGAACGCTCGCCCGACCAGCCGTAGGCGATCATCTTGGCCAGGCGCAGTCCCTTTCCCGGCGCGAGGTCGGCGGACGCCGTCATCCGCGCCAGGTCCGGACCGGACTCCACCTCGCAGTGGGTGCCATCCGGTCCCTCGACGATGTGATCCATTCCGGCCGCCATCCGCAGGCCGCTCGCGCGGGTGTGGTGGACCATGAAGGCACCCAGATCCCGGCAGTCGTGCATGTCGGCCACCAGCGGTGCGGCGAGCGCCGCGGCGGCCCGCGGATCGGCGCTGGCGGTCGGCATCACCTCGTTGGCGACGAGCTCGGACTGGACCACGACCGGGAACTCGCCCTCGAGCGGCTCGACGATGTACTCGATCACCGCCAGCGCACGCTGGGTGAACGACACCATGCGGCGGGAGCTCACCTTGACGCGGCGGCCGGTTGGGGACGTCCACACGACCGAGCGCGTGAGCATGCCGGCGCGCAGATCAAGCACCCGCTCGTGGGACTCGAGGGTCCCGTAGCGCAGATCGAACGGCTCGTCCTCGACGAGCAGCCGGATGAGCTTGCCGTTGGTGATGTTGACGACCGTCTGACCGTCCTCGGGGTAGCCGTAGCCGGCCTCGGCGTACGGCAGCGGCCGGGTCTCGTAGAACCCGTTCATATAGGTGCCGCTCAGGCCGTTGGGCTCGCCCTCATCGAGGTTGCCGCGCAGCCCGATGTGCCCGTTGGAAAGCGCGAACACCGACTCGGACTGGGCCAGCTTGTCGAGGTCGAGGTGGGTCTCGCGGATCGTCCACGGCTCGACCGGATAGGCGGGGTGCTCGATCACAGCAGGTCGGCCAGATCCTTGACGACGACGTCGGCCCCGTGGGACTTCAGGGCGGCGGCGTGATCGACTCGGTCGACCCCGACCACGTAGCCGAAGTGCCCGTCGTGACCGGCCTGTACGCCGGCGGTTGCGTCCTCGAACACGGCGGCGACCGACGGATCGACGCTGAGCGCCTTGGCGCCGGCGAGGTAGGTGTCGGGGTGGGGCTTGCCCTGCAGATGCTGCTGGTCGGCGACTTTGCCGTCGATGATCGCGTCGAACAGGTCCTCGATCCCGGCCGAGCGGAGCACCGGCCGGCAGTTGGCGCTGGCCGAGACGACCGCGCGAGCCAGCCCGGCCTGCTGGGCGGCCTTGACGAACTGAAGCGAGCCCGGGTAGGGCTTGACGCCGTCCTTCTTGATCAGCTCGAGCACGAGGTCGTTCTTGCGATTGCCCAGGCCGTGGACGGTCGGCTCCCCGGAGCCGTCGTCGTCATCCGCGCCCTCGGGCAGCTCGATGTCTCGTGACTTCAGGAACGAGCGGACGCCATCGAAGCGCGACATGCCGTCGACGTACTCGTTGTAGTCGTCCTGGGTGAACTCCTTGAACGAGTCCCCGTCGCGCGCCTTGAGGAACTCGTCGAACGTCTGCTTCCACGCCTTGAAGTGGATCTTCGCGGTCGGCGTGAGGACCCCGTCGAGGTCGAACAGCAGCGCGGTGATGTCATCTGGAAGACCAAGCACGCGGCCGAGCCTATCCGGGAACAGGAAAGAGGATGTGAAGACCTTATGCGGGATGCGGTGTCAGCGGCAACGAGCGGGGTAGGTGCCCAGCGGGGAGACCGAGCGCGTCGCCCCGAGTGCTGAACCGCCGACCAAGGAGCCTTCCGAACATGAGCGATGCACCGCGCACGACCACCGACGCCGGCATTCCCGTCGCCAGCGACGAGCATTCGCTGACGGTCGGAGCCGACGGTCCGATCCTGCTCCAGGACCAGTACCTGATCGAGCAGATGGCGAACTTCAACCGGGAGCGGATCCCCGAGCGCCAGCCCCACGCCAAGGGTGCGGGCGCCTTCGGGACGTTCGAGACCACAGAGGACGTGAGCGCCTACACGCGCGCGGCGCTGTTCCAGCCGGGTGTCCAGACCGAGATGCTCGCGCGGTTCTCCACCGTCGCCGGCGAGAGCGGGAGCCCGGACACCTGGCGGGACCCCCGCGGGTTCGCGTTGAAGTTCTACACGTCCGAGGGCAACTACGACATGGTCGGCAACAACACGCCGGTGTTCTTCGTCAAGGACCCGATGAAGTTCCAGCACTTCATCCGCTCCCAGAAGCGCCGGGCGGACAACGGCCTGCGTGATCACGACATGCAGTGGGACTTCTGGACGCTCTCGCCCGAGTCCGCGCACCAGGTGACCTGGCTGATGGGCGATCGCGGAATCCCGAAGACGTGGCGCCACATGAACGGCTACTCCAGTCACACGTACATGTGGGTCAACGCGTCCGGCGACAAGTTCTGGGTCAAGTACCACTTCAAGACCGACCAGGGGATCGAGTGTCTCACCCAGGAGGAGGCCGACGAGCTCGCCGGCTCCAGTCCCGACTATCACCGCAAGGACCTGTTCGAGGCGATCCGGGACGGCGAGAACCCGAGCTGGACGCTCTCCATGCAGATCATGCCGTTCGAGGAGGCGTGGGACTACCGCTTCAACCCGTTTGATCTGACGAAGGTCTGGCCGCACGACGACTATCCGCTGATCAGGGTCGGCACGATGACGCTGAACCGCAACCTCACCGACTTCCATACCGAGATGGAGCAGGCGGCGTTCGAACCCAACAACCTCGTCGCCGGGATCGGCTTGAGCCCGGACCGGATGCTGCTGGCCCGCGGCTTCTCCTACGCCGATGCCCACCGCGCGCGCCTGGGCGTCAACTACAAGCAGATCCCGGTCAACACGCCCCACGCACCCGTTCACTCCTATTCCAAGGACGGCGCGATGCGGACCGTCAACGCCAAGGATCCGGTGTATGCGCCGAACTCATACGGCGGCCCGCAGGCGGACCCCTCGGCGACCGATCAGGCGGGTCTCTGGTCGACGAGCGGCGAGATGGTCCGTGAGGGCTACAAGGACCACGCCGAGGACGACGACTGGGGTCAGGCGCGGACCATGATCCGCAAGGCGATGGACGACGACGCACGGGACCGTCTGGTCTCCAACGTCGCCGGCCACCTGTCCGACGGCGTCTCCGAGCCGGTGCTCCAGCGCGCCTTCGAGTACTGGAAGAACATCGATCCGGAGATCGGGGACCGGATCGAGCAGGCCGTCAGCTCGGGCGTCGCCGCCTGAACCGCGAGACCGGCGATCGCCGTGGCGGAGGGCGTCAGCCCTCGGCCGCGGCCGCCTCGTCCTGCCGCTGCTCGATCCGTTCGAGGATCGCCGTGAGCCGCTCGAGCGGCTCGATCACGTCGTCGCGATCGGCCTTCTGCTCGACGGCCAGCCGGACCGCGGCGATCTCGCGCGCGAGGTACTCGGTCTCGGCCAGCGAACGGGAGTTGACCTCGCGATCGCGCTCGACCTCGGCCTTGTCCCGGTCGGCCTGCCGGTTCTGGGCGAGCAGAATGAGCGGGGCGGCGTACGCGGCCTGCGTGGAGAACATCAGGTTGAGCAGGATGAACGGGTACTTGTCGAACCGCAGCGTGACCCAGACGACGTTGATCACGATCCACACCACGACGAAGAACGTCTGGATCACCAGATAGCGCGGCGTGCCGAAGAAGCGGGCGACCTTCTCCGCGCCCGTGCCGAACGCGTCGGCGTCGTAGAGGTGGCCGCCGCCGCCGGTGCCGCGTGGGGTGGAGAGGTTGTCGTGGCGGGGCATCGGTTTGGGTTCAGTCGTGGGAGATGGCGATGCGCCAGTCGGCGGGCAGCACGCGGTCGAGCACGTCGTCGATGGTGACCGCGCCGACCAGGCGTCCGGCGTCGTCGACAACCGCCAGCGAGACCACGTCGTAGGCGGCCAGCTGAGCGGCGACGTCCTCCTTGGAATCCGACTCCTTCAGCGGCTCGACGTTCTCGTCAATGCAGCGGCCGAGCGGCTTGGACGGCGCCTCACGCAGCAGGCGCTGGAAGCCGACGTTGCCCAGATACCGCCCGGTTGGGGTCTCGAGAGGCGGCCGGGAGACGAACACGCCGGCCGCCAGCGGCACCGGGATGTCGCGCTCACGTACGCGGGCGAGCGCCTCGGCGACGGTCGCCTCGGGGGACAGGATCAGCGGCTCCGGGGTCATCAGGCCGCCGGCGGTTTCCGGATCGTAGCTGAGCAGGCGGCGCACCGGCTCGGCCTCCTCGGGGTCCATCGCGGTGAGCAGCTCGGCCTGCCGGCCGGCGGGCAGCTCGCCGATCAGATCGGCGGCGTCGTCGGCGTCCATCTCGTCGAGGATCCTGGCCACGCGGGCGAGGTCCATGCCCTCGATCAGCCGGACCTGGTCGTCCTCGTCGAGCTCCTCCAGCAGGTCCGCGAAGCGCTCGTCCTCGAGCTCGGCGGCAAGCAGCTTGCGGCGATGGAGCGGGAGCTTGCGGATCGCGGCCGCCATCTCGGCGGGGTGCAAGCTGTCGAGCTCGGCCGCCTGGCGGTCGACCGAACGCTCGGATGCGAACAGCTCCCCGCACTCCGACCAGTCCAGCACCTCGGGCTTGCTGCGCAGGCCGGGCACTCCCCGCGGCCCCAGGCCGGGGACCCGGCGGGGCGCCAGGACGACCGTCGCGACCTCCCAGCCGCCCTCCTCGGGACTCGGGGTGAGACCGATGTCGGTGACCCGCTCGCCCTTCAGGCGCGAGTCGACGACCTCGTTCCAGAGCAGTCGCTCGCCTTCGCGCAGCTCGAAGTGGCGCACGTTGACCGAGCCGCGGCGCAGTCGTGCGCCCTCGGCGGCGATCTCGCCGACCCGGCCGATCGCCACGAACACCTTGCGTCGCTGCACCGCGATCACCAGTCCGTTGACCCGCGGCGGCTTGGAGCCGCGATCGATGACGGCGTCGTCGATGCGCCCGATCTCCGCGCCGTCGGGCCCGAGCAGCGGAAGCCTACGCAGGCGTGAGAGGTAGACGATCCGCTGTTCCATGGCCTCAATCGTACGCGGCCCACCCTCAGCGGAGCGGGATCTCGAGCCCCTGCTCGCCCTCCGTCCGCGGGCCGAAGATCCGGCGCTCTGACTTCTCGATCGCCACGTCGTTGATCGACGCCTCCCGGCGGCGCATCAGGCCGCGCTCGTCAAACTCCCACAACTCGTTGCCGTAGGAGCGCCACCACTGGCCCTCGGGGTCGTGGCACTCGTACTGAAAGCGGACGGCGATGCGATCATCGCCGTAGGCCCAGAGCGCCTTGCGCAGCGCGTAATCGAGCTCGCGCTTCCACTTGGCGGTGAGGAAGTCGACGATCTCGGCCCGCCCGGTGAGGAACGTGTCGCGGTTGCGCCACACCGAGTCTTCGGTGTAGGCGAGCGACACCCGTTCGGGCTCACGGGTGTTCCAGGCGTCCTCGGCGGCCTGCACCTTCTGGGTGGCGGTCTCCGCGGAGAAGGGGGGAAACGGCGGTCGGTCGGTCATCCGCCCATAGTGACAATGCCGTCCGCACGCCGACTGATGGCGCCGTCCGCAGCCCGCGGGGGCGGGCCAGTCACTAGTTTCCACTGCCTGATGAAGATCGTCTACACCCACACCGACGAGGCGCCGGCGCTCGCCACCCAGTCGCTGCTGCCGATCGTCCGCGCCTACGCCGGAGTGGCCGGCGTCGAGCTCGAGCTCCGCGACATCTCGCTGTCAGGCCGCATCCTGGCCCAGTTCCCCGACCGGCTCACCGCTGAGCAGCGGATTCCCGACGCGCTCTCAGAGCTCGGCGAGCTGGCGACGACGCCCGAGGCGAACATCATCAAGCTGCCGAACATCTCCGCCTCGGTGCCGCAGCTGAAGGCGGCGATCGCCGAGCTGCAGTCCCACGGCTACAACGTCCCGGACTATCCGGACGAGCCGGCCGATGACGCCCAGCGTGAGATCCGCGCCGCCTACGACCGGGTGAAGGGCTCCGCCGTCAACCCCGTGCTGCGCGAGGGCAACTCCGACCGCCGCGCCCCGGCGTCGGTGAAGGCGTACGCCCGCAGCCACCCCCACTCGATGGGGACCTGGTCACCGGAGTCGCGCTCGCGGGTGGCCACGATGCAGGATGGCGACTTCCGCTCCACTGAGCTGTCGGTGACGATCGCGACCGCCGGCACCACCCGGATCGAGCATGTCGCGGCCGACGGCACCGTGACGGTGCTGAAGCCGGACTTCTCCGTCCAGCAGGGCGAGGTCGTCGACGCGGCGGTGATGCGCCGCGGCGCCCTGCAGGAGTTTCTCGCCGCCCAGGTGCAGGCCGCCAAGGACGAGGGGATCCTGTTCTCTGTCCACCTCAAGGCGACGATGATGAAGGTCTCGGACCCGATTCTGTTCGGCCACGCCGTGCGCGCATACTTCCCGGTCGTGTTCGCCGACCACGAGGACGGACTGCGCCGCGCCGGCGTCAACGCCAACGACGGGCTCGGCGCCCTGGAGCGTGCCATCGCCACGCTGCCGGAGGCGGAACGGACCGCGATCGCCGACGCCATCCACGGCGCCTATGTGACCGGCCCGGGTTTGGCGATGGTCGACTCCGACCGCGGCATCACGAACCTGCACGTTCCCTCGGACGTGATCATCGACGCCTCGATGCCCGCCGCGATCCGCAGCTCAGGGCAGATGTGGAACCGCGACGGCGAGCTGCAGGACACCCTGTTCGTGATCCCCGACCACTCCTACGCCGAGCTCTACGCGGCGACCGTCGAGGACTGCCAGCGCAATGGGGCGTTCGATCCCGCGACGATGGGCACGACCCCGAACGTCGGGCTGATGGCCCAGAAGGCCGAGGAGTACGGCTCACACGACAAGACCTTCGAGATCGCGGATCCGGGGGCGGTGCGGATCGTCGACCAGGACGGCACCGTGCTCACCGAGCACCTCGTCGACACCGGTGACGTGTGGCGCGCCTGCCAGACCAAGCACGCCCCGATCCTCGACTGGGTCGCGCTCGCGGTGCGCCGCGCGCGTGCGACCGGCACACCCGCGGTGTTCTGGCTCGATGAGACCCGTGCCCACGACGCACAGGTGCTGAAGTCGGTCCACGCGGCGCTCGACGAGGAGGACACCGACGGCCTCACGATCGAGATCCTGAACGTCGGCGACGCGGTCCGCTACACGCTGGAGCGCGCCCGCCGCGGCGAGGACACGATCTCGGTCACCGGCAACGTGCTGCGCGACTACCTCACCGATCTGTTCCCGATCCTCGAGCTCGGCACCTCCGCCAAGATGCTCTCGATCGTGCCGCTCATGCAGGGCGGCGGCCTGTTCGAGACCGGGGCCGGTGGCTCGGCTCCCAAGCACGTGCAGCAGTTCGAGCGTGAGAACCATCTGCGCTGGGACTCGCTCGGCGAGTTCTTGGCGCTCGCCGTCTCGTTCGAGATGCTCGCCGAGAAGACCGACGGGGCGGGTGGGGACCGTATCCGCCTGCTCGGCGAGACTCTGGACCGAGCGACCGGCAGCCTGCTGGAGGAGAACCGCTCGCCGCTGCGGCGGGTCGGTGAGCTCGACAACCGCGGCAGCCACTTCTATCTCGCGCTGTACTGGGCGCGCGAGCTCGCCGCTCAGACCGACGATCCGGACCTGGCCACGCAGTTCGCGCCGCTCGCCGAGCGCCTCGCCGAACAGGAGGAGACGATCGTCTCCGAGCTCGCGGCCGTCCAGGGCTCGCCGGTCGACGTCGGCGGCTACTACCGCCCTGATCCGGAGAAGGTCGCGGCGGCGATGCGCCCGAGCACCACGTTCAACCAGGCGCTCGCGTCGCTGTGACACGACCGATCCGGGCGGCTGCTCCGAGCTTCGTCCTGGAGACAGTGGCCGGGCGGGCTCCCGATGCGGAGGTCGTCGCCGTCGATGAGCTCACGGATCTCTCCGCGCTCGACTTCATCGTGCCGATCCCCCACGAACAGGGGAAGCTGGTCGAGCGACTCCCCGCACTCGAGCGGCTCGCGGTGATCCAGACGCTGTCGGCGGGGGTCGACGCCCTGGAGGGGCAGGTCCCCGCCCACATCACGCTCTGCAGCGCCCGGGGCGCCCGTGACGGCGCGGTCGCCGAGTGGGTGCTCGGCGCGCTGCTCGGCAACACGACGCGGATCGTCGAGAGGCACGGCGCGCGCCACTGGGAGCGCGATGCGACCCTCGCCGACCTGTCCGGCTCCACCGTGCTGATCGTCGGCATGGGGTCGATCGGGCGGCGGGTCGCCGATCTTCTCACCGCGTTCGGAGCACACCCGGTCGGCGTGGTGTCTCATGCCCGCGAGGACCTGCACGGGATCGACGAACTGGACACGCTGATCGGCGAGGCCGACGCCGTCGTGCTCCTCACCCCGCTCACCGCCGAGACCCACGGGCTGATCGGTGCGCGTGCGCTCGCGCGGATGCGCGATGGCGCGCTCCTCGTCAACGCGGCACGCGGTCCGATCGTCGACGCCGACTCGCTCCTCGCCGAGACCGCGAGCGGACGGCTGCGGGCGGTGCTCGATGTGACCGACCCGGAGCCGCTGCCCGACGGACATCCGCTGTGGGAGGCAGAGGGCGTGCTCTCGATCACGCCGCACATCGGAGGCAACTCGCCGCGTGCGAACCTGCTCGCCGCGGAGCTCGCCGGCGATCAGCTGGCGCGATTCGGCTCCGGCAAGCCACTGATCAACGTCGTCCAGGAGGGCCGCCGGCCATGAACCTGACCAAGTACGGCATCTGGACCACCTACCGCAGCCTTGGCCGTGAGAACGCGGCCGGGGCCGCACGGCTCGTCGAGCAGCTGGGCTTCGGCACGTTCTGGCTCGGCGGCTCTGCGGAGCCCGAGCAGCTGCGGCCGCTGCTGGAGGCGACCGGAGGGCTCGTCGCCGCCACCGGCATCACGAACATCTGGGCGAGCGAGCCTGGACCGGTCGCCGAACAGGCGGCAGCGCTCGCGGCGGGCTTTCCGGGCCGGGCGCTGATCGGGATCGGCGCCGGGCACCGGGAGCACACCGCGGAATACGGGCGACCGCTCACCGCGATGCGCGCGTTCCTCGACGGCCTCGACGCGGCGCCCGCCCCGCTGCCCGAGAGCGGCCGCGTCCTCGCCGCGCTCGGCCCCAAGATGCTGGAGCTCTCGGCCGCCCGGGCGACCGGCGCGCATCCCTACTTCACCCCGGTCGAGCACACCCGGTTCGCCCGTGGGCATCTCGGGAGCGGCCCGCTGCTCGCGCCGGAGCTGGCGTGCGCCATCGACGACGACCGCGATCGCGCCCGGGCGGCCGCGCGCGCCTACGCGTCGAGCTACCTCGCGCTGCGCAACTACACCGGCAACCTGCTGCGCTTCGGATTCACCGAGGCCGACCTCCGGGACGGTGGCTCTGACCGGCTGATCGACGCGGTCGTCCCGAGCGGATCGGCGGACCATGTCGCCGAGCTCGTCCAGGCTCACCTGGAGGCCGGTGCCGATCACGTCTGCCTGCAGCCGGTTGGCGTCGCCGGGGTGCCGCGGGCCCAATGGACCGCGCTCGCCGCCGCGCTCGGCACGAGCTGACCGCCCGCACGGACTCGCCCGCAGATCGCGCCTGTCGACCGTTAGCCTCGGAGCTCGTGCTGAGGAGGTTCATCCGCCCGGTGGTGCTGATCGTCGTCGCTGCCGTGGTTGGGTTCGTCCTCGCCCGCACGCTCGAGAAACCGTCCCGGCCGTCGAACGCGCTCACCCGGACGGCGTCCGCCGGCCTGCTCGCCGTCCACTACCCGGGAGACTGGTCAGCCCAGCAGTCGCGACCACTCGCCGGGCTCGCGCTCGACGACCGTATCGCGGTCGGTCCCAGAGGTTCCGGAGGCGACCGGATGGCGATCGGGACCGCTCGCGCCACCAGCCTGGGCACCCTTCCGGCGGCGTTCCTCGCCTCGCTGCCGCGTCGGCCGACGCCTCAGATCGTGGAGCTCGGTCCCTATCGATTCGACCGATACCTCGATCTGCATCCCCGCCGCGCCGGAGCCGTCGTCTCCGTCTACCTGCTGGCCACCACGCACGCGACGATCATCGCCACCTGCTCCAGCCCTCGCCCCAGCGAGACGTTCACCGCGGCGTGCGAACGGGTGTTGCGCACGCTGCGGCTGGCGCGCGGGGTGAAGATCGCCGAGAACGTCGATGCCGCGTACGCCCTGGAGCTCAACCAGATCCTGGCCACGTTGAACGAGGCGCGGCTGGCCAACGGGCCCGACCTGCTCAAGCGCAATCTGGCCACGCGCGCCCATGCCGCCCGCAAGCTGGCGGGCGCCGAGTCCACCGCGGCCCGGTCGGCGAGAAAGCTTCCGGCGGGAATCGCGGTCTCGGCCAACGACACGCTGGTGGCGGCGCTGCGTGAGGCGTCCCGCGGGTACGACGCGCTGGCACGCGCGGCGCTCACGCATGATCCGAGCGGCTACGAGCGGGCACAGCACACGCTCAGCCAGGCTCAGGGGCGGCTCACCGGTGCGTTCAAGGATCTCGCCCGGCTCGGCTACCGGCTGCAGTGAGCGGGGCAACGCCTGGGCAAACGCGCGCGCAACTTCCGAGGTCCGGCGGAGTTCTTCGTGGGCACATGAACCGGGTCTTCACATATCTCACCTCTCTGGCGGCCGCCGCCGCGTTGCTCGCCACCCTCGCCGCGGCTGCTGCGGCGACGCCGCTGCACTGGTCGTCGGGGCGGCAGATCGATCACTCAGCCGGCGTCGGGCTCGGCACGATCGTCTGCCCGTCGGCGAGCCAGTGCGACGCGCTGGACGACAACCAACGGCTCGTGCAGTTCGACCCCGCCTCGCCCAGCCATGCGACCCGGGTCCAGATCACCGCGCCCGCTCCGCTCACCGACCTCACCTGCGCTTCGGCGACGCAATGCACGGTGATCGACCAGCAGGGCGGCGAGGCGACCTTCAATCCGAGCTCACCCCCGGCCACGCTCACCTTCCAGACCGTCGACGCCGCGGTCGCGTCCGCCTCGAGCTCCGCGCAGGCGGGTGCGGTGAGCTGTCCGTCGAGCAGCCAGTGCGTGCTCGTCGACGGCGCCGGCAACGTCGTCGTGTTCGACCCCGCGGGCTCCTCGGCGCCGGTGACGGCGTCGCTGGATCCCGGCGAGGACTTCGGCCTGGTCGCGGTGACCTGCGCCTCAGCGAGTCAATGCACGGCGATCAGCCAGACGAAGGAATGGACGTTCGACCCCGCGGGGGTGGGTGGGGTCATATCCGCGACATCGGCGACGATCGACACCAAGGCCGGATTCGCGCGGGCGGTGACCTGCGTCTCGGCTGCCCAGTGCACCGCGGTCGACGAGTCCGGCCACGAGACGACCTTTGACCCTCAGACCGCCACGGCGGGGGCGCCGGTCTCGCTGGCGACCAGCGACTTCACCGAGTTCGACGGCGTCGCCTGCCCGTCGGCGACGCTGTGCGTTGCCGCCGACCTCGCGGGCCATCTGACAAGCTTCGATCCGCAGACCGGCAGCTCGGTGGCGAACGTCGCTGTCGCCGGCGTCCACGACGTGGTGTGCCCGGCCGCGACCGCCTGCGTCGCGGACGACGGGGCGGGCCGTGCGCTCCGCTTCACGCCCGGCACCACCACGCGCCCGAGCGCGACCCTCATCGACGCCGGCCGGGCGCTCGTCTCGGTCTCCTGCCCGGGCCGCGCCCAGTGCACGGCCGTCGACGCCCTCCATGAGCTGACCTTCGACCCGCTGACCGCGACCCGCGCGCCGCTGCATCTCCGCACGCTCCCGGGGCGGGCGTTCCCGCCGGTCTCCGCGGTCGCCTGCCCGGCGCTCACGCTGTGCAGCTCGCCGCGCAACGTCAGTCAGATCACCTTCAACCCGCGGAGCTTCGGCCGCCCGAAGGCCCGGGTCATCGATCACGACGGCGACGGGACGATCGTGACCGTGCGCTGCCCGTCTCGAGGCGAGTGCGTCGCGGTCGACGACGATGGGGCGGCGGTCACCTACGACCCGCAGACCGGACGGATCATCCGCCGCAACATCAACGTCGAGGAGGTCGAGGCGCTCACCGCCCTCGCCTGCCCGAGCCGCTCGCAGTGCACGGCGACCGACAACGACGGCACCGCGACTTCGTTCGACCCGCTCACCGGTCACCGGCTGCTCTCGGTGAAGATCGACAAGCCGGTCGGTCTCGACGCCGCCTCGGGCGACTCCGACAACGAGCTTGACGGGATCACCTGTCGCGGGACGCGGCTGTGCGTCGCCGTCGACACGCTCGGCAACGTGGTGAGCTTCGACCCGCACTCCCGCCGCGGCGGCCACCTGTACGCCGTCGCCGCCGGCAGCGCGCTCACCTCCGTCGTCTGCCCGACGCGGGGCCTGTGCATGCTCGCCGACTCCTCGGGCCGCGTCTGGACGGGTCACGCGGGCGGGTCGTACTGGATCTCGACACGCCTCCGCGGCGCCTCGGCGCTCACCGCGATCGCCTGTGCGACGGGCACTGAGTGCGTTGCGGTCGACTCGGCCGGCGACGAGTTCACGAGCCACTAGCCGCGACAACGACACACGCCCCCGGGTGCGACGGAAGACCGTCGTGCCCCGGGGGCGTGGCTCACAGCTGGCTCAGACGACCTCGACGAGGTCCTCGACGCCGGACTCGTAGGCGGTCTCGAGATCGCGGTCGCGCTGGGTCAGGCGCTCGTCACGGACGGTCACCTCGGGCTCGCGCTCGCCGCTGCCTGAACGCAGCAGCAGCAGCCCCAGCACCAGGCCGATCGTCACTGACGCGCCGCCGAACACGAACGCGAGGTGGTAGCCGCTCACCGCCGCGCTCACCGCGGAGTGGCCGCTGGCGATCAGCGACCTCGAGTGATTGGTCGCGACCGTGTCGAGCACCGCCAGCCCAAGGGCACCCGAGATCTGCTGGGAGACGTTGACGATCCCCGAGCCCAGTCCGGCATCCGCCGGCGGGACGTCGGCCATCGCAATCTGCAGCAGTGGCATGAACGCCATTCCGATGCCGAGCCCTACCGCGAAGAACGCGAGGAAGAGGGTCGGGAAGAACGCGGTGTGCGGGCCGGCGCCGTGCACGAGCACGAGGCCCGCGATCACCGCGACCATGCCTGCGGTCAGCACTCGGATCGGCCCGAAGCGGGCGACCAGGCGTGCAGTGAGGCCGAGCGACAGGGCGGCGACGGTCAGCGTCCAGGGCAGCCAGGCGAGCCCGGTCTGGAGCGCAGTGAAGTGACGGACGTGCTCCAGGTAGAGGGTGCCGAGGAAGAACGTCGAGTACATCGCTGTCACCAGGAAGCCGCGCACCGCGCTGGACGCGATGAGGCCACGCAGACGCAGGATCCGCAGCGGCATGATCGGGTTCTCGATGCGCGACTCGAGCGTGAGGAACGCGCCGATCAGGGCGACGGCGATCGCGCCCGGGATCAGCACCTGGTGTGAGCCCCAGCCATGACCGGTGGCGCCGACGATCGCGTAGACGCCGGACATCAGCGCCACGGTGATCAGCACCGAGCCGAGCCAGTCGATGCCGTGCTCCAGGCCGATCCCGGAGTCGGCGGGAACGAGCGCCTGGCCGGCGGTCAGCGTCGCCAGGCCGATCGGGAGGTTGACGAAGAAGATCCAGTGCCAGTCGAGCGCCTGGGTGAGGACGCCGCCGAGCAGCAGTCCGAGCGAGCCGCCCGCGACCGCGGTGAAGACGTAGGCGCTCATCGCCTGCGCCCGCTCGGCCGGCTTCGGGAACTCGGTGACGATGATCGCGAGGATGACCGACGCCTGCAACGCCGCGCCAACGCCCTGGAGGAAGCGGGCGGCGATCAGGATGTCGCCGCTCCAGGCCGCGCCGCAGAGTACGGAGGCCAGGGTGAAGGTCGTCACGCCCAGCAGGAAGACGCGTTTGCGCCCGATCAGGTCGCCCAGGCGGCCGGCGAACAGCAGGAGGCTGCCGAACGTGAGCAGGAACGCGTTGATGACCCAGGTGAGATTGCCCTGGGAGAAGTGGAGGTCGTGCTGGATCGAAGGCAGCGCAACGTTCACGATCGTGGTGTCGAGCACGATCATGAGCTGCGCAAGGCAGACGACCACAAGGGTCAGCCAACGCCTGCGATCCGGGCTCTGTGTGAAAAGTGAGGACACCTAAGACTCCATCCGACGAGAAATGGGTACTAAACTGGAGGATGCCTCCGAAACTATGTGGAGGCTGCCTCCGGATAAGAACTATAGCGGAGGGCCCCTCCGTTTTGTGACGATCCGGTGAAGGAGCGACACATGAGCACCACAGAACCCACCGCACAGCTGACCAGCACCCGACCCAAGCGCGCCGATGCGCGGCGCAACTACGACAAGGTGATCGCCGCCGCACGCAGCGCATTCACCGAGAGCGGAGCCGAGACCTCGCTCGAGGGGATCGCCCGCCGGGCCGGGGTCGGGATCGGCACGCTGTACCGCCACTTCCCCAACCGCCAGGCTCTGCTCGAGGCGGTCTACGTCGAGGAGGTCGACCGCTTCTGCGCGTCGGCAACCGAGCTCGACGGGCTCGATCCGTGGGACGCGTTCGCGACCTGGATCGAGGGTCTGGTCGACTACATGGCGACCAAGATGGCGCTCGCGCATGAGCTGTTCGACTACGTCGATCGCGGAGCGCCCGTGTTCACCAACTGCCGTGCCTCGTTGTTCGCCGCCGGCGAGCCGCTGCTCCAGCGCGCGCAGGCGGCCGGCGCGGTGCGCGGCGACGTCGACGTCGCCGAGGTCATCCAGTTGATCGGCGGGATCACCAAGATCCAGGGCGCCGAGCCCGAGCAGATCCGGCATCTGCTCTCGATCGCGCTCGACGGCCTTCGGGCCCGCGCCTAGCCGCCCGAGCCGGCACGGCGGGCCGGACATTCGGCCAGCGATCTGCAAAGGCTGTGTGAATGGTCGACGGGTTTTGCTGATTCGCTGGTAGGGTCCGTTGCGTGAGGGAGATGTGCACCGACCGGGGGGGACGGTGATGCCCCATCTGCGCTGCAACAGCTGTGGGGTGGTGAGCTACGCGCCCGCTGGCGGGACCGGCAACTGCCCGGAATGCGGGGTTCCCTGGCCGCCGCGGCCCGATCGCGTGATCCAGTCCGCCGACCCCGAGCAGCGGCTCAGTGCGCTGGTTCGGATGACGCGCGATCTGCTCGACGTCGACGCGGCGCTGCTCACGCGGATCGCCGACGGCCGTGAGACCGTCCGCATCGCGGCGGGCGGATGGCCGGGCGTGGCGATGCGGCGCGGGGATTCGCTGCCGCTGGAGGAGACCTTCTGCCGGCTGATGCTCGAGGGGCGGATCGACAACGTCGTCCGTGACGCCTCTGCCGAGAAGGCGGTGGCCGACACCGCGCTCGTCCACGACCTCGGCGTCCGGGCCTATCTCGGAGTTCCGATCCGGCCCTCGGACGCCGAGCTCTACGTCCTCTGCTGCCTGGCCCGCGAGGCGAGGCCGAGCTTCGGCGTCCGTGAGGTCCGGTTGCTGAGCGGGCTGGCCGAGTCGGTCAGCGTCGAGCTCCAGTCGAGCTGACGCGCGCCGAGCTCCAGTCGAGCTCACGCGCGCTCAGCCAGCTCCGAGCACCCGGAATGTGCGCCGGGTCGATCAGATGGCCGGCGTCGGACTCGTGGTACTCGATCGCCGCGTCGCTCTCGGTGAGCAGGTCTCGCGCCCGGCGGGCGAAGGCGACGTCCATCACCGGATCGGTGCGGCCATGGGTGACGTACAGCGGCAGGCCGCGCACGTGGCCGGGATCCGCTGACCACCCCTCGACGACCGGCACGAAGCCGGAGAAGATGAGCAGTCCGCCGGGTGTCGGCCGCGCCCCGGACAGTCCCATCGCGTAGCTCATCGTCGCGCCCTGCGAGAACCCCCCGAGCACTGTGCGCCCGGGGGAGATGCCCGTCCGCTGCCAGAGCTCGTCGTGGAACGCGCCGAGCGCGGCGAACCCCCGCTCGAACGTGTCGTGGTCGGGGTAGCCGACGCGCGGCACCGCGTACCAGTGGTACCCGGGCGCTCCGGCGAACGTCCACGGGGCGCGCGGGGTCACGACGTGCAGGCGCCGCTCGGGATCGACCACGTCGGCGAGCCCGAGCAGGTCACGCTCGTCCGAGCCTCTCCCGTGATGGAGCACGAGGAGCCCGTCGGCGTCGCCTGCGGCTGGGCGCTCGCCGTACGCGAGCGTCTCGGACTCGGCTGTCCTGAACTTGCCGAGTGGCCTCATCGTGCCGCCTCCCGGGCCCTGGTCCGCGGGTTGACGAGCGGGGTCAGCGAGCGCTCGAGCTGGGAGCGCAGGTGCTCGTGCTGGCGGGGCAGACGGAGCCCCTCGCCGAGGTGATCCGCGTCCTCGTCGACCGCGAAGCCGGGCGAGGTGGTCGCTATCTCGAACAGGATGCCCTGGGGCTGGCGGAAATAGATCGCGTGGAAGTAGTCGCGGTCGATGACGGGGGTGACGTGCATCCCCGCCTCGCGAGCGCGCTGCTGCCAGGACTCGTGATCCTCGTCGCGGGAGTGCCAGGCGATGTGGTGCACCGTGCCGGCGCCGGGGATCCCGCGCTCGTCGGTGGGGTCATAGCGGTAGTGCAGATGGCGCGTCGGGCCCTCGAGCCGGTACTCGCCGGGAGCGAGCTCGGTGAAGCCGAGCGTCTCGGTGAGCAGCTCCCGGTCGGCCTCGAGCGAGCGGCCCGCGTACGCGCGCACACCCTCGACACCGAGGATCGCGTGCTCGGCCGGAACCTCGGGATGGACCGCACGCAGTGGCGGATTTGGTCGCGTCTCTGAGTCGGTGGCGAGGAGCGCGAGCCGCAGGCCGTCGGGATCGGCGAAGCTGAGCGTGCCCTCGGTGCGCTCGGTCTCGACGCCGGCCGCGGCCAGTCGCTGCGCCCAGAAGTCGAGGGCGTCCTCGCCGGCGACGCCGAGCTCGATGGTGTGGATCATGCCGGCGCCGGCGTGGCCGGGCCGCGCGCCGGCGAACTCGAACCAGGTGAGGATCGAGCCGGGCGAGCCCTGCTCGTCGCCGAAGTAGAGGTGGTAGGCCTCGGGAGCGTCGAAGTTGACCGTCTTCTTCACCATCCGCAGGCCCAGCAGGTCGGCGTAGAAGGCGACATTGGCGGGAGCGTCGCCGGTGATCATCGTGATGTGGTGCATGCCGTCGAGCCTCATGGCGGCTCCTTTCGCCGGGGAGGAAAGTGGTTGTAGATGCAACTATATCGCAATGTAGTTGCACGCGCAATCAGTTATCGTGGGGCGGTGACTCGACCCTCCCACGTTCTTGCGATGACCGACGCCGATGGCCCCCTCACACCCGAAGAGCTCGCCGCCTGGCGCGGCATGCTCGCCGTCAATGCCCGCGTGACGCGCGTGCTCGATGCCGAGATGCAGGCGGCCCATGACCTGTCGGTGTCCGCCTACGAGGTGCTCATGTTCCTCGGCGACGCGCCCGGTCACCGGATGCGGATGTCGGAGATCGCCGACGGCGTGCTGCTCACCCGCTCGGGCTGCACACGGCTGGTCGATCGGCTTGCCCGGCGCGGTTACGTCGTGCGTGCCGCCGCCGACTCCGACGGCCGCGGCCTGTACGCGGAGATCACTCCCGAGGGGCTCGCCGTCGCCCGCGCGGCGCGCCGTACCCACCTCGCCGGCGTCCGTCGCGAGTTCCTGGACCGGCTGAGCGGCGAGGACCAGCGGCGCCTGGGGGAGATCTGGGCGCGCTTCGGCGCGGGGTAGGACGCACCGATCACTGCTCGCCTCCGCCAGCCCGTCGAACGCGGGGAAGGTTTCTGTCCCTCAGCGCCACAAACCTTCCCCGCGTTGGCTCCGTCGCCGCCCCCGACTTATCGCGCCGCCCACCCAACCGCGCGCGGGTGGAAGCGCACCGGCGTCCCCGGCCGCGCCTGCGCGCACGCGGACAGGTCGTCGGGGTCGATCACGCCGATCACCGGGTAACCGCCCGTGGTCGGATGGTCGCGCAGGAAGATCACCGGCCGGCCGTCGGGCGGCACCTGGACCGCGCCGGTCACGATCCCCTCGCTGCGGAGCTCCTCATCGGAGCTGAGCGCGAGCGCCGGTCCCTCGAGTCGGAGGCCGATGCGGTTGCTGGCGGACGCCACCGTCCAGGCGCCGCCGCGAAGGGTCGCCTGGCCATCGTTGGCGAGGCGCCCGCGGCGCGGTCCGTCCCACAGCGTCAGGTCGAGCGCGACGGGCGGCGCTGGCTGGGGGGCGACGTCGACCGCCGGGGGCCCGGAGTCGGGGGCGTCGCCGAGGGGCAGCCGGTCACCGTCCCGCAGCGGGGCCGGGCCCAGGCCGGAGAGCACGTCGTGAGAGCGGCTTCCGAGCACCAGCTCGGTGCCCACGCCGCCCCCAACGGCGACGTAGGAGCGCAGGCCGGCGCTCGCGGGCCCGACTTCGAACCGGGCGCCCGCGGGTACGTCGACGGCGGCGCCCCAGGCGGCCGGGTGGCCGTCGAGACTCACCGCGGCCGGCGCTCCGGTGACCGCGACCCGGCAGTTGGCGTCGGGCCGCAGCGCGACGCCGTTGAGGGTCGTCTCGAGGGCAGCCGCCCCGGGCGGGTTGCCGAGCAGCCGGTTCGCGAGCCCGAGCGCCCGCTGGTCAAGCGCGCCGGACGGCGGAACTCCCAGGTGCGCCAGTCCGGCCCGCCCGCCGTCCTGGACCGTCGTGAGCGCGCCGGCTCGGACGACCTCGACGGTCCGCGGGGTCACCCGCCCACGTCCTCGAAGCGGACCCGGACCCCTGGGGTCAGCAGGGCCGCGGGATCGCGCTCGGGGGCCCACAGCTGAAGCTCGGTGTGGCCGATCAGCTGCCATCCGCCCGGCGAGCGCCTGGGGTAGACGGCGCTGTACTCGCCGGCGAGCGCCACCGAGCCGGCGGGAACCTCGGTGCGCGGGGTCTGACGCCGCGGCACACCACGGTCCTCGGGGAGCCCGGTGAGGTAGGCGAAGCCCGGGGCGAACCCGCAGAAGGCGACGACGAACTCGGTCGAGGTGTGCAGCTCGATCGCCTCGCGGCGGGTGAGACCCCAGTGGTCGGCGACCTCGTCGAGGTCGGGGCCGTCGTAGATGGCCGGGCAGCAGACGGTGTCTCCGTCGGGCGCGGTCAGCGGGGCCACGTCCCAGGCCGGGAGCGCGGCGGCGACCGGCGCCGGGTCCTTGAGGCCGTCGATCAGAACGGTGCGCGCCGCGGGCACCACATCCGTGGGCCTTGGCCACGGCCAGCCGGCCTCGCCCTCGAGCCGCTGCTCGATCTCGGCGTGAAGCCCGAGCACGTCGGCCTGGCTCTCGAGCTCGACCAGGAGCGCATGGGGTCCGGCAGGCAGGACGCGCATCCGCACAACAGCCGCCCTATGCGAGGAGCCGGTAGTCGTCGGGGTCCCATGCCGCGAGCGCCTGCATGGACACGGCGGCGCTGTGCTGCAGCAGGGTCGCCGTCCTCGCGATCGGCCAGGTCGCGTCGGCCCGCTCGCGCACCGCCTCCGCGATCCTTCCCCTGAGCGACTCGTCCGCGGTCCGGGCCGACAGCTGGAGCAGGTTGCGCATGAAGATCGCGACGAACTCGGTGGGCTCTCCCTCGTAGCGACGGTTCTCGTAGTGATCGAGCGCCGCCCGCGCGGTGTCCTCGGCCCGGCGCAGCCGGCTCGGTGAATCGCCGCCGTCGCGATCGGACAGCAGCGCGAGCAGCCCGAGCATCGAGCCCTGGTTGTAGCTCCACAGGGCGGCGTCGATCGTGCCGTCGCCGCGGATCTTGTCGCGGAACAGGTCGTGGCCGTTGCCGAGGGCGTCGGCGACCCAGCGCGCCATGGCGGCGGGATCGGGCTCCACCCCGGGCCCCTCCTCGCCGAGTTCCTGCAGGTGGAGGATCAGCTCGCCGTTGGGCGCGGTCGAGACCGTGTTGCGGTCGTGGTTGCGAGCGCCGGCCCCGCGGCCCTGCTGGACCCAGAACACCCCGCCGGGATTGGGTGCCACCGGGTCCGTGTCCCAGCCGGCCCGCGCGAAGTCGGCCAGTCGCGCGGCGCGATCGAGCCGGCTGTGGCCGGGGCGCTGTCGTGCGAGCTGCACCAGTGCCAACCCCGCCCAGGCGTTGTCGTCGTGGTAGATGTCGCCGCCGCCGGTGAGGCGTGTGAACCAGCTCGGCGGATCAGAGGCGTACGCGGGGCCCCGCTCGTCCCAGTAGCGTTCGAGCGCGCGCAGCCGCCGGGCGATGACGGGGTTCGCGTCGAAGCCCACACGGCGCGGAGCGGGCATCCCCGCGACGTCGAGCGTCGCCACGAACGCCCGCGCGAACGGCCACACGTGAGCGAGCACCCACGGAAGCTGGATCCGGCCGTCGCGCCGCAGCGAGCCGTCGGAGCGCTCGAAGCGGGCGCACATCGAGGCGTGGCCCTCCAGCGCCCGGCGGGCGAACGTGCTCGCGTCGAGGGTCTGCATGACCGGATTGTCGATAATCGCCACAGTGGCCGTCCTCACCTCGCAGCACGACGACTTCCCGCGCTGGTACCAGGACGTCGTCGCCAAGGCCGAGCTCGCGGACAACGGCCCGGTCCGCGGAACCATGGTCATCCGCCCCTGGGGCTATGCGATCTGGGAGCTGCTGCAGGCCGAGCTCGATGCCCATATCAAGCGGGCCGGCGCCGAGAATGTCTACCTGCCGCTGCTCATCCCCGAGGGCTACCTGCGCCGCGAGGCCGAGCACATCGAGGGGTTCAGCCCCGAGCTCGCGGTCGTCACCCACGCCGGCGGCAAGCAGCTCGAGGAGCCCGCGGTGATCCGGCCGACCAGCGAGACCCTGTTCGGGGAATACCTCGCGCGCTGGATCCAGAGCTACCGCGACCTGCCGTTGTGCCTGAACCAGTGGGCCAACGCGATCCGCTGGGAGCTGCGAACCCGGCTGTTCCTGCGCACCAGCGAGTTCCTGTGGCAGGAGGGGCACACCGCGCACGCGGCGCAGGGGGATGCCGCCGCCTACGCCCGGCGGATCCACGCCGACGTGTACCGCGCGGTGCTGGAGGGTGTGCTCGCGATCCCGGTGCTCACCGGGCTGAAGACGGAGGCCGAGCGGTTCGCGGGAGCGACTACGACGCTCACCTGCGAGGGGATGATGCGCGACGGCAAGGCGCTGCAGCTCGCCACCAGCCACGAGCTCGGTCAGAACTTCGCTCGCGCCTTCGACATCACCTATACGAGCGAGTCCGGTGCGGTCGAGCACTGCTGGACGACGTCGTGGGGAAGCTCGACCCGGATGGTCGGCGGGCTGATCATGTGCCACGGCGACGACGCCGGGTTGCGACTGGCACCCGCCGTCGCGCCTGCGCAGGTGGTGATCGTCGCGGTCAAGGACGACCCCGAGGTGCTCGCGACCGTGGAGCGGCTCGAACGGGAGCTCGACGAGCTCGGTATCCGGCTGCGGGTCGATCGCCGCACTGACCTCGGCCTCGGGCGGCGATTGACCGACTGGGAGCTGAAGGGGGTGCCGGTCCGGCTCGAGGTCGGTCCCCGTGACCTCGCCGCCGGAACCGCCTCGCTGGTCCGGCGCGACGGTGCGCCGCGCATCGCCGTCGCGCTCGACGATGCCGCCGCCGGCGCACGTGACGCGCTCGGGCAGGCGCAGGCCGCGCTGCTCTCCCAGGCCCGGTCCGAGCTCGAGCGGCGCACGGTCGACGTCGAGACGCTCGAGGAGGCGATCGAGGCCAGTGGAGAGGGCTTCGCCCGGATCGACTGGGCTGCCTGCGGCGTGGAGGGTGAGCGCCGCGCGAACGCGGTTGGGGTCACCGTCCGCTGCCTGATGCGCGCGGACGGCTCGATCCCCGACACCGCCGAGGAGGACGATCTTGTCGCGGTGCTGGCGCGCGCGTACTGACGTCCTTGTGTTCGCGGTCGGGGAGTGGGGGTAGCCCAACGCTGTCCGACGAGCGCGCAGGGGCGCTCGTCTGAGCGGGAGGTGCGTGTGCGCGCCCAGGCGCCGCGATGTTGAGACGGTCCGTTCCGAGGTGCGGCTTGGTGTGCGCCCTGGTGGCGTTCGCGCTGTCGGGTTGCTCGGTGGCCGGAGCGGGCGGTGGCGGTGGCTCAGGCCCGCACGGTGTCGCCCTGCGGGTCGCGATCGTCTCCAACCCCCAGATGCAGGACGTCGAGATGCTCACCAAATACTTCGAGCGCCAGCATCCGAACATCAAGGTCAACTTCGTGACGCTGCCTGAGAACCAGTCCCGGGCGACGGTGACCGATTCGGTGTCGACCCACTCCAACGAGTTCGACGTCGTGATGATCTCCAACTACGAGACCCCGATGTGGGCGCGGTACGGGTGGATCGCCAACCTCCAGCCGTTCATCGCCAAGACCAAGGGCTACGACGAGAACGACTTCATCCCCTCGATCCGCAAGTCGCTCTCCTACCACGGCGCGATGTACTCGGTCCCGTTCTACGGCGAGTCGTCGTTCCTCGCCTACCGCACGGACCTGTTCGCCAAGGCGGGCCTGCACATGCCGGCGCACCCCACCTGGCCCCAGGTGGCCGCGCTGGCGGCGAAGCTCAAGCGGGGGAACACCGCCGGGATCTGCCTGCGCGGTGACTCGGGCTGGGGCGAGAATCTGGCTCCGCTCGACACCGTCATCAACACCTTCGGCGGGCGCTGGTTCACGCCGCAGTGGAAGGCTCAGCTCACCTCGCCGGCGGTCGAGCGGGCGGTGTCGTTCTACGTGAACCTGCTGCGCAAGGACGGTGAGCCGGGAGCCGCCGAGGACGGGTTCTCCGAGTGCGCGACCGACTACGAGCAGGGGCAGGCGGCGATGTGGTACGACGCCACCTCGGCCGCGGGCACGCTCGAGGCGAAGGGCAGCCCGGTCGCCGGCAAGAACGGCTATGCGCCCGCCCCGGTCGTGCACACCAAGCATTCGGGCTGGCTGTACACGTGGTCGCTGGCCATCCCCAAGACCTCGCCCAACAAGAAGGCCGCGTGGGAGTTCATGTCCTGGGCGACCTCCAAGGCCTATATCCGGCTCGTGGGCCGCAAGCTCGGCTGGGCCAACCTGCCGCCCGGAAGCCGGCTGTCGACCTACCGCATCCCGCAATACCAGCGCGCGGCCAAAGCGTTCGCCAAGCCGACCCTCCAGGCGATCGAATCCGCCGACCCGCAGCACCCGACCGTCCAGCCGGTGCCCTACACCGGCGTGCAGTTCCTCGACATCCCCGAGTTCCAGGACCTCGGCACGCGGGTCAGCCAGCAGGTCACCGCCGCGATCGCCGGCCAGGAGTCGGTGCGCAGTGCGCTTGCGACCTCGCAGAAATACGCGCAGGACGTCGGCAAGGAGCACCACTCATGAGCGCCTCCGCCGCCGCAACACGGGTCGGGACTCGCCGGCCGCGGGGCGCCGAGGCCTCCGAGCGCCGCGAGCGGTGGGTCCGGCGGGCACCGCTGCTGCCGGCGCTGATCTTCCTGATCATCGTCACCCAGATCCCGTTCGTCCTCACGCTGTTCTATTCGCTGTTCTCGTGGGATCTGGCCAAGCCGGGTTCCCCGCACTGGGTCGGCCTGAGCAACTACGGCGCGGTCTTCACCGACCCGGTGTTCTTCTCGGCGGTCCTGCACACGGTCGAGATCACCTTCATCTCGGTGGTGATCGCCGCACTGCTCGGCCTCGGGCTCGCCCTCCTGCTCGACCGCGCGTTCATCGGCCGCTCGATCGTGCGCACGCTGCTCATCTCGCCGTTCCTCATCCTGCCGACCGCCGCCGGTCTGATCTGGAAGACGACGCTGCTGGATCCGACCTACGGGATCATCAACTGGATCATCCGGCTGTTCGGCGGCTCACCGGTGGCGTTCGTCACCTCCCAGCCGATGGCGTCGGTGATCGCCACCGTCGTGTGGCAGTGGACTCCCTTCGAGATGCTCATCCTGCTCGCGGGGCTGCAGAGCATGCCGCGCGATGTGCTCGAGGCAGCGCGTGTCGACGGCGCGAGCGCGCTGGCGACGTTCCGCGAGCTCACGCTCCCGCACCTGCGCTCCTACCTCGAGCTCGGGATCCTGCTCGGCGCGATCTACGTCGTCAACACGTTCGACGCGATCTACATGGTCACCCAGGGCGGTCCGGGGACCGCGACCACGAACCTGCCGTACTACATCTACCAGCGCGCGTTCCTCGGCTTCGAGGTCGGGCAGTCGGCTGCACTGGGCGTCGTCACAGTGATCGGAACGCTGATCGTCGCGAGCGTCGCGCTCCGCGTCATGTTCTCCATCTTCATCGAGGACAACACCGCCAAAGCCTGATGGCCACCGTCGCCTCCACCACCACCCGAGGACGTCCGCGCCGGCCGCGCGGCGTCGCCATCCGAGCGCGGCTGGCCTCGATCGCCTGGGGGACGCTCGCCTGGTTTGCGGGGATCATCTTCTTCTTCCCGGTGCTGTGGATGGTGATCACGTCGTTCAAGCCCGAGTCCGCGGCGTACACGACCAACCCGAAGTTCGACTTCTCGCCCACGCTCACCGAGTACAAGCAGGTGTTCTCGGCGGGGATGGGGCCGTTCCTGATCAACTCGGCGATCGCCACGCTGTTGTCGGTGGTGCTCGTGCTCCTGCTCGCGACGCCCGCCGCCTACGCGCTGTCGCTGCGGCCGGTGGGCAAGTGGCGCGACGCGCTGTTCTTCTTCATCTCGACCAAGATGCTGCCGGTCGTCGCCGCGATCGTGCCGATCTACCTGGCGGTGCGCGAGGTCGGTCTTCTGGACTCGATCCCGACGCTGATCATCCTCTACACCGCCATGAACCTGCCGATCGCGGTCTGGATGATGCGCTCGTTCTTCCTCGAGGTGCCGGGCGAGATCCTGGAGGCGGCGCGCATGGACGGAGCCGACCTGCCCCACGAGCTCACCGAGGTCGTCCTGCCGGTCGTCTCGCCCGGCATGGCCGCGACGGCGCTCATCTGCGCGATCTTCTCCTGGAACGAGTTCTTCTTCGCGGTCAACCTCACCTCGATCCGGGCGGCGACCATGCCCGTGTTCCTGGTCGGATTCGTGTCGAGTGAGGGGCTGTTCTGGGCCAAGCTGGCGGCGGCCGCGACGATCGCATCGGTGCCGGTGCTGATTGCGGGGTGGATCGCCCAGCGCCAGCTGGTGCGCGGCCTGTCGATGGGGGCGATCAAGTGACGACGATGCGCGGGAGGAGCCGACGATGGCACAGGTGACCTACGAGGACGTGAGCTGCCGCTACCCGGGCTCGGAGACACTGTCGGTGGCCGATCTCAGCCTCGACGTCCCGGACGGTGAGTTCATGGTGCTCGTCGGGCCCTCGGGCTCGGGCAAGTCGACTGCGCTGCGGCTGCTCGCCGGGCTGGAGGAGCTCTCCGACGGGCGGATCGAGATCGACGGCCGCGACGTGTCCGGGGTGGACGCGCGCGATCGCGACATCGCGATGGTGTTCCAGAACTACGCGCTGTACCCGAACAAGACCGTCGCCGAGAACATCGGCTTCGCGCTGAAGATGCAGGGGGTCGATCGCGGCGAGCGCGACCAGCGCGTCAAGGAGGCGGCGTCGATGCTCGGCCTGGAGGAGTTCCTTTCTCGCAAGCCGCGCCAGCTGTCGGGCGGCCAGCGCCAGCGCGTTGCGATGGGCCGCGCGATCGTCCGCCGCCCCAAGGCGTTCCTCATGGACGAGCCGCTCTCCAACCTCGATGCCAAGCTCCGCGTCCAGACGCGGGTGCAGATCGCCGACCTGCAACGGCGTCTGGGAACGACGACCGTGTACGTCACCCATGACCAGGGCGAGGCGATGACGCTCGGCCGTCGCGTCGCGGTCCTCAAGGACGGCACCCTGCAGCAGTGCGCGCCTCCGCGCGAGCTCTACGACGATCCGATCAACGCCTTCGTCGCCGGCTTCATCGGGCTGCCGCAGATGAACCTCATCCGCCTCGGGCTCGACGACGGCCACGTGAAGCTCGGCGAAGAGCGCGTCGAGCTGCCACGCGAGCTGGTGCAGGCGGCCGGCGAGCGCAACGCCAAGGAGATCATCGTCGGGATCCGGCCCGAGCACGTCACCGTTGGAGACGGGTCCAGCGGCGAGGGGGTCGCCGGCGAGGTGATCATGGTCGAGTCGCTCGGGGCCGACTCCTACGTGCACGCCTCGCTGGCCGGGACCGACTCGAGCTTCGTCGCGCGGACCGAGGGATACGACTCGCGCGAGCCCGGCACGAACGTCCGGCTGCGGATCGACCCGCAGCGGATCTACGGTTTCGACGCCGAGACCGAGGAGCGCCTCGGCTCCGGCGCCGGTCAGCGCTCGTGAGCGTGTCGATCGCCGCGCTGACCAGCGGGTCGGAGGGCTTGCAAGGCGTCGAGCTGCCGCGCTATGACCGCTCGCAGGTGACCGCGTCGGTGGTGCACTTCGGCGTCGGCGGGTTTCACCGCGCCCATCAGGCGATGTACCTCGACTCGCTGCTCGCCGAGGGCGAGACCCGGTGGGGGATCTGCGGGGTCGGCGTGCTCGAGTCCGACCGGGCGATGCGCGACGCGCTGGCGGCCCAGGACCATCTCTACACGCTCGTTCTCAAGCACAGCGACGGGCGCTACGAGGCCCGCGTGATCGGGTCGATCGTCGAGTATCTGTACGCGCCGGACGATCCCGAGGCGGTGATCGCGCGGCTTGCCGATCCGCAGACCGAGATCGTCTCGCTCACCATCACCGAGGGCGGCTACGCGATCAGCGACGTGACCGGACACTTCGATCCGCAGGCGCCCGGGGTCGCCGCGGATCTGCAGCCGGGTGCTGTGCCGCGCAGCGTGTTCGGGCTCGTCGCGGCCGGCCTGGCGCGGCGGCGGGAGGCGGGCACGCGGCCGTTCACGGTGGTCTCCTGCGACAACCTGCCTGGCAACGGCGCGCTCGCCCGGGAGGCGTTCGTGTCGTTCGCCCGGCTGCTCGATCCCGAGCTCGGGGCGTGGATCGACTCCGAGGTGCGATTCCCCAACTCGATGGTCGACCGGATCACGCCCGCGACCACCGACGACGATCGCAGCGCGCTCGAGGCCCGCTTCGGGATCGAGGACCGCTGGCCGGTCGTCTGCGAACCGTTCATCCAATGGGTCCTGGAGGACTCCTTCTGCAGCGCTCGCCCGCCGCTCGAGCGAGTCGGCGTGCAGGTGGTGGACGACGTGGAGCCCTACGAGCTGATGAAGCTCCGGCTGCTCAACGCCAGCCACCAGGGGATCGCGTATTTCGGCCGCCTCTGCGATTACACGCACGTGCACGAGGCCGCTCAGGATCCGCTGTTCCAGAGCTTCCTCCGGGCCTACATGGACCGGGAGGCGACCCCGACGCTGGCGCCGGTGCCGGGCGTCGACCTGGAGTCGTACAAGGCGGAGCTGATCGAGCGGTTCGCCAACCCGGAGATCCGCGACACCGTCGCGCGGCTGTGCGCCGAGAGCTCTGACCGGATCCCCAAGTGGTTGATCCCGGTCGTGCGGATCCAGCTGCGGGTCGGCGGCCCGGTCGAGCTCTCGGCCGCGATCGTCGCCAGCTGGGCCCGCTACGCCCAGGGGGTCGACGAGCACGGCGCGCCGATCGAGGTCGTCGACCGGCGCCGCGATGAGGTGATGGCGCTGGCTGCCCGCGCCGAGGCCGAGCCGCTCGCGTTCATCGCCAACCGCGACCTGTTCGGCGACGTCGTCGACGATCCCCGCTTCGCGGACGCGTACGTCGAGGCGCTGACCTCGCTGCGCGAGCGAGGGGCGCGCCGGACGCTCCAGGCGCTGGTGTCGGCCATCGGCAAGTAGGCGACCGGGGCGTCGGCCCCAGGCGCCGATGGAGGCGCCGGCCGGCCTGATCGACGACCCTGCGCGCGGTGTCCTACCCGTTGCGCAGCGGGCCGGACGCCCGGGTGGGCGGTGTGGTGCGAGGAATGTGCACTGAGGGGTCTTGGATATCGACCGCGCGCCGAGGGGCCCGTCCGTCCGTGGCGCCGGGGTGGGCGGTGTGGTGCGAGGAAAGTGCACCGTGGGGTCCTGGACATCGACGGCGCGGTCGGCGGGGCCTGCCGCGGCGCCTCCGGTCGGTGCTGAGCCATTGAGCCCCGCCGACTTCGATCGCTCCCCGACGTCCCGTCCAAGCCACGAGCCATCGCATAGACGCGCCGCGGCGCTGTCTCTCACGTTGTTCCGACGGTTCTCTTACGGTGCCGATCTGTTCGCCGCCGAGGATGTTCCGGTGTCCTCACGGTCTCTCGCCCGCCGGCCCCGGCAACCGCTGGGCCGCCGCCCCATCCCGCCCCGATCGTCCACCCGCCACCGCGGCGGGCTGACCAGCCCGCGCGGCGGCGTCGTCTCCCGCTATCTGCCGGCCGCGGTGATCGCGGCGGGGATCATCGTGGTGGTCGTCGTCGCGATCGGACAGCTCGGCACGTCGAAGAGCTCGGCGCGCACCGAGACCGAGATCGTGACCGCCGCCGACGGCGTCGTGCAGTCGACCGTCAGCGGGACCGGCAGCCTGGAGCCGGTCACCGAGGAGGACGTCGACTTCCAGACCAGCGGCACGCTCTCGCACGTGTACGTCAAGCAGGGCGAGTACGTCCACAAGGGCCAGCTGCTGGCCACCCTCGGCGACACCACCGCGGCGCTCACGCTCAAGCAGGCCAAGGCGACGCTCGCGGAGGCGCGGACGACGCTCTCCAGCGACGAGTCGAACGAGTCCTCCAGCTCGGATACGAGCGAGTCCATCGATGGCTCCGCCGTGGCCGAGGACGTGAGCTACACGCCGACCTCGACCACCTCGACCCAGACCACGACGCCGGGCACCCAGACCGTCACCACGGAGACCGTGACCGCGACGACGCCGACGACGACCCCGGCGACGACGGCCACCACCCCGACAGAGACCACCCAGACCACGCCGTCCACGACGACCGAGCCGACCGAGACGACAACGACCGGCTCGCGCTCGACCGGCTCGGACTCGACGACCGGATCGGGCTCGACCAGCTCGGGCTCGACCGGCTCCAGCTCCTCAGAGTCGGGGTCGACCAGCTCCAGCTCGTCCTCGACGGTGACCGCGGCCACCGTCGACGCGGACAAGCTGCAGGTCATCGAGGACGAGCAGACCGTCAAGGAGGATCGACAGGCGCTTGATCAGACGCGCCTGCGCGCCCCCGTGAGTGGCACGATCACGTCGCTGGAGTCGATTGCGCCCGGTGACAGCGTCTCGTCGGGAAGCACGTCTAGTGCGGACTCCTCGTCGGATTCGACGAGCACGACCGCTTCCTCGGCGGTCGGGTCCTCCACGGGCTCGAGCGACAGCAGCTCGTCGTCGTTCGCGGTGATCGACTCGCTCAAGCGCCTGGCGATGACGGTCTCCTTCACCGAGGCGGACATCAACAAGCTCAAGGTCGGTCAGCCCGCGGTGGTGACGCTCGACGCTCTCTCCAATCTGGAGCTGGCGGGGAAGGTCACCAGCGTCTCCTCGATCGGCACCACCAGCGACGACGTGACCAGCTACGACGCGACGGTCACGCTCAACCAGTACGACTCGCGGGTCAAGCCCGGGATGAGCGCGTCTGCCGAGGTCGTGATCAAGCAGGGCCGTGGGGTCACGGTGCCAAGCGGCGCGGTGACCGGCAGCGGCAACCTCGCCACGGTCACCGAGGACATCAATGGCAAGCACGCGACGAAGAAGGTCATCGTCGGCATCCGCGGCGACAGCCGAGACCTGATCGTCTCGGGCCTGTCGTCCGGCGCCGAGCTGGTCGAGACCGAGACGCTTCCGTCGCTGGGCTCGAGCGCCAGCACCTCGAGCAGCTCGAGCAGCAGCGCGACGGGCGGGTTCAGCCGGCGCGGGCTGAGCGGCCTCAGCGGTGGCGGACTCAGCGGCGGCGGGTTCCCGAGCGGCGGCTTCAGCGGCGCGGGCGGGGGAGGGCCCCCGTGATCCGTGACGGCGCCGCCGGGTCGCCCGGGCCGCGGGTGATCGAGGTCCGTGACGTGCACAAGCGCTACGCGGTCGGCGACATCGCGGTCCATGCGCTGCGGGGCGTCAGCCTCGCCGTCGACCGCGGCGAGTACGTCGCGATCATGGGCGCGTCAGGCAGCGGCAAGAGCACCCTGATGCACATCCTCGGGTGCCTGGACGTGCCGAGCGCCGGCACCTACCGGCTCGGCGGGACCGATGTCTCCACCCTGGACGAGGACGATCTCTCCGACGTGCGCAACCGCCAGATCGGGTTCGTCTTCCAGAGCTTCAACCTGATCCCGCGGACCCGCGCCCTCGCCAACGTCGAGCTTCCGCTCGCGTACGGGGGACTGCCGCGCGGCGAGCGCCGTCCCCGG
>DATJTS010000093.1:0-29474 GCA_035503035.1 Solirubrobacteraceae bacterium | reverse complement strand
GGCGAGGACAAGATGCTGTTCGGCTCCGACTACGGGATCTGGGAGCCGAAGTGGCAGATCGAGGGGTTCCTGGACTGGGACTATCCCGGTGAGGAGTTCTCCGACTACCCACGGCTGAACGACGACACCCGGCGCAAGATCCTCGGCCTGAACGCCGCGAAGCTGTACGGCATCAAGGTCCCCGACGGGATGGATGTGGCGGGAGCCGGCAGCCGGGAGGACGCTGAACTCGTCGAGACGGCGACGGCATGACCGTCCTGGCCTCCACTGCAGGGGAGGCCAGGCAGGTTCGCCAAGCGGTTCCCGCGCGTGACGCGGGAGCCGCCGGCGACCTGCGAGCGCGGGTGGTGGACGCGCTCTCCGCGGTCTATGACCCGGAACTGGACGAGCCGATCACCCGGCTGCGCTTCGTGACCTCGGTCGAGGTCACATCGGGGGGCGACGTCGATGTGCTGCTGCGGCTGCCCACCCCGCAGTGCGCCCCGAACTTCGCGTTCCTGATGGGCGCGGACGCACGGCGCGTGGTTGCCGCGGTGGACGGCGTGGAGCGTGCGACGATCCGCTTCGAGGATCACTACACCGGCGAGGAGATCAACCTCGCGCTGCGAGGCGGGGCCGGGTTCACCGGCGCCTTCCCGGGGGAGACCGACGACGACAGCCTGGAGTCGCTGCGCGCGATCTTCACCCGCAAGGCGCTGATCGGCCGCCAGGCGACGGTCTGCGAGCGGATGCTCGCGGAGGGCTGCTCGGAGGAGGGGGTGCTCTCGGCGACCGTGTCGGAGCTCCCCGACATGCCGGAGGCCCGGCGCGCGCTGGAGCTGAGGGCGGGGCTGGGGCTGCCGGCGGAGCCCGATTCGCCGGCGTTCGTTGAGCCCGGCGGGGAGCCGGTCGGTGCCGACGGGCTGCGCCGGTGGCTGCGCGGTGCCCAGCTGGTCCGCCTCTCGCTGGAGGCCAACGGCGGGATCTGTCGTGACCTGTTGAGAGCCCGCCACGGACTGGCGGCCGAACCCGAGGAGGAGGTTGCCCGATGAAGGCGGCACGGTTGCACGGGTACCACGAGGCGTTGAAGCTCGACTCGATCGCCGAGCCGGAGGTCGACGGGCCGTTCGATGTGGTGGTGAAGATCGGGGCCGCCGGGCTGTGCCGGACCGATCTGCACATTCAGGAGGGCCAGTGGGCCTCGCGGTCCGAGGTTGTCCTGCCCTACACACCGGGGCATGAGAACGCGGGCTGGGTGCACGCGATCGGCTCGGGGGTGACCAACGTCGAGGTGGGGGACACGGTGATCGTCCACCCGTTCATCTCCTGCGGGCTGTGCATGCCATGCCGCAGGGGCGACGACATGCACTGTCTGAACGGCTCCTTCCCGGGGATCAACCGCGACGGCGGCTTCGCCGAGCTGTTGAAGACGAGCGCGCGCTCGGTGGTCAAGCTCGACCCCTCTCTGCAACCCAAGGACATCGCGGCGCTCGCCGACGCCGGCCTGACCGCCATCCACGCGGTCAAGAAGGCGATCCCGGTGCTGACGCCGGGGACGCGCGCAGTGGTGATCGGAGCGGGCGGGCTCGGCCACATCGGGATCCAGTGCCTGAAGGCGCTGACCGCAGCCGAGGTCATCGTCGTGGACCCGTCCGAGAAGGCGCTCGCGCTGGCGGGCGAGATGGGCGCAGACACGACCGTCCGCGTGGACGGACATTCACACGTGGACACGGTTCGGGAGATGACCGACGGCCTGGGCGCCGAGGCGATCATCGACTTCGTCGGCGAGAAGGGCGCCATCGAGGACGGGATCGAGATGATCCGCGACGGCGGCTTCTACTACGTGATCGGCTACGGGGAGAACATCGACATCCCCACGATCGACGTGATCAGCCGCGAGATCTCGTTCATCGGCAACCTCGTCGGCACCTACGCGGACCTCGCCGAGCTGATGACGCTCACCGCGGAGGGCAAGGTCACCCTGCACACCTCGACGTACCCGCTCGACGCGATCAACGACGCGATGGCCGACCTGGACGGTGGCCGGCTGCAGGGTCGCGGAATCCTCATCCCGGCCTGAGAGAGAGACAGCAAATGGGAAAAATCCTGTACTTCAACCACGAGGCCCGGCAGCTGCTCCAGGCCGGCGTCAACGAGCTCGCCGACACGGTGAAGGTGACACTCGGGCCCAAGGGCCGCAACGTCGTGCTGGAGCGTCTCACCGGCGCGCCGACGATCACCAACGACGGGGTGTCGATCGCGCGGGAGATCGAGCTGTCCAACCCGCTGAAGAACATGGGCGCCCAGCTGGTGCGCGAGGTCGCCAACAAGACCTCGGACCTCACCGGCGACGGGACGACGACCGCGACCCTGTTGGCCCAGGCGCTCATCCGCGAGGGGATGAAGGCGCTCGAGGAGGGCGCCAACCCGATGCTGCTGCGGCGCGGGATCGAGGAGGCGACCGAGTGCGTCGTGGCGGCGCTGCGTGGCAGCGCGCGTGACGTGAGCGGGCAGCGCGACCTGTTCCGGGTGGCGACGATCGCCGCCAAGGAGGACGAGCGGATCGGCCAGGCGGTCGCGGAGGCGCTCGGCCACGTCGGTCCCGAGGGCGTGGTCACCCTCGAGGAGATGCCGATGCCCGGCATCGAGGTCGAGTTCGTCGAGGGGATGCAGGTGGAGAACGGCCACTTCTCCCCCTACCTGATCGCCGACACCGAGCGGATGGAGACGGTCTTCGAGGACCCGTACATCCTGCTGACGAGCTATCCGGTCTCGCACATCGCCGACCTGATGCCGACGCTCGACGCGGTCGTCAAGTCACCCAAGCCGCTGCTGATCTTCGCCGAGAAGGTCGACGGCGCGGCGCTTGGCCTGCTCGTCCAGAACAACCAGCACGGGACGCTGCGGGCGATGGCGGTGCGCGCGCCCGGCTTCGGCCATCGCAGGATCGCCCACCTGCACGATCTCGCCGCGTTCACCGGCGCCAAGGTGATCTCCAAGGAGCAGGGGGTCACGCTTGCGGACGTCCGCCCAGAGGTGTTCGGCACCGCGCGCCGGGTGGTGATCACCGAGGACTCGACGGTGCTCGTCGACGGCGGCGGGTCCGAGTCCGAGGTCGCCGCGCGGCTGGCCCAGATCCGGGTCGAGCTCGGGCGGGCCACGCAGGACACCGACATCGAGGTGCTGCGCGAGCGGCTGGCCAAGCTGTCGTCGTCGTTGGCGGTCATCCACGTCGGTGGCGCGACCGAGCCCGAGCTGAAGGAGAAGTTCCGCCGCACCGAGGGTGCTCTGGCGGCGACCCGGGCGGCGGTGAGCGAGGGGATCGTGGCGGGCGGCGGGACCGCGCTGCTGCGCTGCGATGGGGCGCTCGACGAACTGCACCTGGAGGGCGACTACCAGCGGGGTGTCGAAGTCGTCCGCGCGGTGTTGAGCGAGCCCCTGTTCTGGGTGGCGACGAACGCCGGGTACGACGGGCATGCGGTGATCGAGCAGGTGCTGGAGATGCCCCCGGGCCACGGCCTCAACGCCCTGACCGGCGAGATGGGCGACCTGTTCGAGGGCGGAGTGATCGACCCGCTGCGCGTGACGCGCGCCACCCTGCAGCACGCGGCCTCGGTCGCTGCACTGATGCTCACCACCGAGGCGTTGGTCGCCGAGGAGCTGATCGCGCAGCCTGGGGCCATCATCGCGCCGGGCTTCGGTGACCTCGCCGAAGGGCTGGCCCGGCCCTCGTCGCCAGTCTGAGTTCCCCGCCCCCAGGGACGCGGGGAAGGTGCTTCGGCCTCAGTCCGAGAAACCTTCCCCGCGCGGGGTGGCCAGCCGGGTGCGGGTGGCCAGCCGGGTGCGGGTGGCCAGCCGGGTGCGGGTGGCCAGCCGGGTGCGGGTGGCCGGCCGGGTGCGGGTGGCCAGCCGGGTGCGGGTGGCCAGCCGGGTGCGGGTGGCCAGCCGGATGCTGGGAAGGTTGTTGACCGCCAGGGTCAGAAACCTTCCCACCGACCAGCCGGCGAGCGGTTACTCGGACTGACGACCGAGCGTCGCCACGAACCGCTCGACCCGTCGCAGCTCGTCGGAGGGCAACGGCCCGGACGCCGGCACGAGCAGGGTCATCGGCCCGCGGCGCTCGGCCCAGCCGCGGGCGCGCTCGGAGAAGGCGGCCGCGACCCAGACCAGCGGCAGCGAGCCCGCGAACGAGATCACCGTGTCCTCCTGAGCGGCGTCGGTCGCCTCGCCGCGCAGCAGCTCGATCGAGACGAGGTCGAGCCGGTGGGCGAGCTCGGCGACCTCGCCGAGGCCACCCTCGCCGGGCAGCAACGCCAGCTCACCCTCGGAGAGCATCGACCAGCCCGCGGGCGCCTCGCCGAGCGCGGCGGGCAGGCAGACCAATCGGAACATGGGATCGGACACGTGCCGAGAGTACCCGGCGGCGGCGTGGCCGTCATCGGCGACCGGGCGAGGTGGAACCCCGGCCGCGCCGGCCGCCCCGGCCGTCCGGTAGCCCGGCCGCGCCGGCCGCCCCGGCCGCCCGGCCGCGCCGGCCGCCCCGGCCGCCCGGTAGCCCGGCGGCCCGGGCGCCCCGGCCGCCCCGGCGCGCGGGTCGCCCCCATCGCGGCGGGCCGCCAGCCGCCCGTTAGCATCCGGTGACTCGATGTTCCACTTCCGACACCAGGGGGTCACCGGCAACGAGGTGCCCGGAGGGGTGGACATGTCGCCGCGGTCTCTGCCGGCGGGCTGACCGGGATGCCGTCGGCGCCGGGTAGCGCGGGCCTGCAGCCGCAGGATCTGGTGCTGACGATCTTCGGGGCGCACGTCCGGCGCGTGGGCGAGACGGTGTGGTCAGGCGGGATGGTGGAGATCCTGGAGGGCTTCGGCTTCACCACGGGCTCGGCGCGTGCGGCGCTCGCCCGGTTGGTCAACCACGATCTGCTGGCGCGCACGCGCGAGGGGAGGCAGGCGTTCTACTCCCTCACCTCGCGGGCCGACGCGCTTCTCTCCGAGGGGGATCGGCGGATCTTCAGCTTCGGCCGCTTGACCCCGGCGACCGATACCTGGACGGTGCTGTGGCACACGATCCCCGACACGCATCGGGTTCAGCGCTCACGCTTTGCGGTGCGACTGCGCTTCCTGGGTTTCGGCAGCGTCCAGGACGCGACCTGGGTGGCGGCCCGTGACCGTGAGTCCGAGGTGCTCGCGCTGTTGCGCTCGCTGGAGATCGAGGAGTACGCGTCGATGATGGTCGGCCGGGTGTCCGAGGGCGCCCCACCGGTCGCGCTCATCGCGCAGGCGTGGAAGATGGAGGAGACGGCCGCGCGCTACGACGGGTTCCTCGCCGAGTTCGGTCCGCTGCGCTCGGCGGCCGCGCGCCGGCGGCTGAGCGACGCGGAGGCGTTCCACCGCCGCACGCTCATGTTGCACCGATTCCGGGCGTTCCCATTCGCCGATCCGGAGCTTCCGGTGGCGATCGATCCGCTGCATTCTCTGCGCGACGAGGTCGTCGCCTGCTTCGACGAGGTCTACGCGGCGCTCGAGGAGCCGGCCAAAAACCACTTCTGGCAGGTCGCCGCGCCTCACACGCACGCAGAGTGACAGTGCGCCACCCCGAGCACGCACACTCGACAGTCGACACCTCAGTCTGGTAACATGACGAATGTGTCGGATGTGAGGGCAGTCCGGGCCGTCGTGGCCCCAACGGGATGAGCCGCCGCGTCCTCGTCACCGGGGCGAGCCGTGGGGTCGGCGCCGCCATCGCCGGTCGTTTCGCCGCGCTCGGCGACGAGGTGACAGCGGTCTCCCGGGACGCCGCCGCGCTCACCAGAGTCGAGCAGGCGGCGGCCGGCAAGGGCACGATCCGCGTGTACGTCTGTGACGTCACCGACGAGACCGCGGTCAAAGGGCTTGCCGAGCACGTCGGCGATCTCGACGTCCTGGTCAACAACGCCGGGTACTCGGAGAGCGCCCCGCTGCACGAGACGACGCTTGAGTCGTGGCAGGCCCAGATGGCGGTCAACGCCACCGCGGTGTTCCTGTGCACGCGTGCGTTCATCCGCGGCATGCGTGACCGTGGCGAGGGCCGGATCATCACCATCGCCTCGACCGCGGGCCGCGCCGGCGCCGCGTACGCCAGCGCCTACTCGGCTTCCAAGCACGCCGCGGTGGGGCTCATGCGGTCGGCGGCGGCCGAGCTTGCCGGGACCCGTGTCACCGCCAACGCGGTCTGCCCGGCGTTCGTCGACACCGAGATGACGCAGCACTCCGCCGAGCGGATTTCCCAAAGGACGGGGCGGAGCGTCGCTGAGAGCCTGGAGGCGCTCGCCGGTCTCTCACCGCTGCGCCGGCTGGTGACGGTCGACGAGATCGCCGACGCGGTGGAGTGGCTCGCATCGCCCGGGGCCGTCGCCATCAACGGCCAGACGATCGTCATCGACGGAGGAGGACTGCAGACATGACACCGTTCCGCGGCTCGTCAACGCTCACCGAGCGGTGGAGCCACTTCGATTTCCAGGTCTCCGACGGCGTGGCCAGGATCACGTTCAATCGGCCCGACAAGCTCAATCCGCTCACCTTCGAGTCCTATGCCGACCTGCGTGATCTGTTCGGAGAGTTGCCCAAGCGCGGCGACGTCCGAGCGGTCGTCATCGCCGGGGAGGGCCGAGGGTTCTGCTCGGGCGGCGACGTCGAGGAGATCATCGCCAAGCTGCTCGAGTTCAAGCCCGCCCAGCTGCTCGAGTTCACCCGCATGACGGGCGAGGCGATCAAGGCGATCCGCGACTGCCCGATCCCGGTGATCGCATCGATACAGGGGGTCGCGGCCGGGGCCGGTGCGGTGGTCGCGCTCGCCTCCGACTTCCGGATCCTCTCCGAGAAGGCGTCGTTCGCGTTCCTGTTCACGCGCGTGGGGCTGTCCGGCGCCGACATGGGGGCCGCCTACCTGCTGCCGCGTGTCGTCGGCCTCGGCCGGGCCACCGAGCTGCTGATGCTCGGCGACCGGATCTCCGCCGAGCGGGCGGAGTCGATCGGCCTGGCCACCGAGGTGGTCAGCCCCGAGGAGCTCGACGGCCGCGTCGACGAGCTGGCCCGCCGTCTGGCGGACGGCCCCGCGCTGGCCTACGCGACGACGAAGACGCTGGTCTCACGCGAGCTCGACATGGACCTCGCGAGCGCAATCGAGTTGGAGGCCGCCAACCAGGCGCTCTTGATGGTCTGTGATGACCACGCGGAGTTCTACGCGGCGTGGAGCGAGAAGCGCGAACCGCGCTGGACCGGCCGCTGAAACGACGATGACGACGGGAGAGCCTGACGTGGACCACGAGATCATCACCGCCCCGGAGCTCGCCAAGCCCGTGGGCTACGCGCATGCCGTCGTCGCCGCCCCGGGCCGTCTGGTCCACCTCGGTGGCCAGACCGCACTCACGCCCGAGGGGACGATCGCGGGGGAGACGATCGTCGAGCAGTTCGATGTCGTCGCCGCCAACGTCGTCGCCGCGCTGAAGGCGGCCGGGGGCCGGCCGCAGGACATCGTCTCGATGCAGATCTTCGTCTGCGACCCCGCGGACTACCGAGCGCACCTGAAGGAGCTCGGACGGGTCTGGCAGGATCACTTCGGCCGTCACTACCCGGCGACCGGCCTGTTCGGGGTCACCCGGCTGTTCGACGACGACGCGCTGGTCGAGCTGATGGCGGTCGCCGTCATCCCGGAGCGATGAGGGCGTGACCGTGACCGGTCCCACTCCGCTCGATGCCCACCTTGACGCGGGCGAGCGCGAACTGCTGGAGGAGAGCCGGCGGCTCGCCCATGAGGTGCTTGCGCCCCTGGCCGATCGCGGCGGCGAGTCCGGCGTCGACCGGGCGCTCGTGGTCGCGCTCGCCGACACCGGACTGCTCGATCGGCTGTTCGTGCGCGACGGCGATGGCTGGCGGCCCGAGGTCTCGGCGATGGAGCTGTGCCTGGTGCGGGAGGGACTCGCCCATGGCTGCACGGCCGCCGAGACCGCGTTCGCGATGCAGGGGCTGGGGAGCTTTCCGCTGCTCCAGGCCGGCCTGCCGGACGCGATCGAGCGATGGATCCCCGAGATCGCCCGCGGTCGGGTGGTCACCGGCTTCGCGCTGTCCGAGCCAGATGCCGGCAGCGACGTCGCGGCACTCGCGTTGCGCGCAAACCGCGACGGTGAGGGGTGGCGGCTGACCGGTGAGAAGACGTGGATCTCCAACGCGCCGGACGGCGATCTCTATGCCGTGTTCGCTCGCACGACCGATGGGGCGGGCGCGCGGGGGTTGACCGCGTTCCTCGTGCCCGGGAGCGCCGACGGCCTCGGCGGGCGCCGAATCGAGCTCGTCTCGCCCCATCCGATCGGGACGCTCACCTTCGACGGAGTCCACGTCCCGGACGCCGATGTGCTCGGTGAGGTCGACCGGGGGTTCGCGGTGGCGATGCGGACGCTCGACATGTTTCGTCCCAGCGTGGGGGCGTTCGCCGTCGGCATGGCGCAGGCGGCGCTCGACACCGTCGTCGCCCACGTCGCGACGCGGAACGCGTTCGGTGGTCCGCTCAGCCGCCAGCAGGCGATCCGCCATCGCCTCGCCGACATCGCGGCGCGTGTCCAGGGGGCTCGGTTGCTCGTGCACGCCGCGGCGCGCGCCTATGACGCGGGCGTGCGGCCGACGACCCAGGTCGCGGCGATGGCGAAGCTGATGGCCACCGAGGTGGCCCAGGAGGCGGTCGACACCGCGGTCCAGTTCCACGGGGCGAGCGCGCTGCAGCGCGGCCACCCACTGGAGCATCTCTACCGCGAGGTCCGCGCGCCACGCATCTACGAGGGTGCCTCGGAGATCCAGCGGGAGGTCATCGCCCGCGGGCTGTTCACCGAGAGTGGTCCAGGACGATGAAGATCGCGATCCGTGGCGGTGGCCCGGGCGGGCTCTACTCCGCCATCCTGCTCAGCCGCCTCGGGCACGAGGTGCACCTCTGGGAGCGCAACGCGCCCGACGACACGTTCGGCTTCGGCGTCGTGTTCTCCGATGAGACGCTCACCGCGTTCGAGGCCGCCGATCCGCCGACCTACGCGGAGATCACCCAGAGCTTCGCCCGCTGGGGAGAGATCGACATCTTCTACCGGGGCGAGCGCCGCACGTCCGGCGGTCACGGGTTCTCGGCGCTCAGCCGCCGGCACCTGCTCGCCATCCTGCAGGCACGGGCGAGCGACCTCGGCGCGGAGCTGGGCTTCCGCCAGGAGTCCCCGCCGCTGGACGAGCTCGCCGCCGGCCATGATCTCGTCATCTGCGCCGACGGCGTCAACAGCGCCTCGCGCAGCGAGCGTGCCGAGGCGTTCGGACCGCATCTCGACCGCCGTCGCTCGAAGTTCATGTGGCTGGGCACCGATCTCGTGTTCGAGGCCTTCACCTTCCACATCGTCGAGACGCGGTGGGGCGTCTTCCAGCTGCACTGCTATCCGTTCGATCGGACGATGAGCACCTTCATCGTCGAGACCGACGAGGCGACCTGGCGGGCGGCCGGATTCGATGCCAGCGAAGCTCTGCAGCTGCAGCCGGGCGAGAACGACGAGCGCTCGATCGCGTTCTGTCGCGATCTGTTCGCCGATGTGCTCGACGGCCACGAGCTGATCGCCAACAACTCCCGGTGGCTGAACTTCCACACCGTCTCCAACGACCACTGGCACGACGGCAACGTCGTCCTGCTCGGCGACGCCGCCCACACGGCGCACTTCTCGATCGGCTCGGGTACGAAGCTCGCGATGGAGGACGCGATCGCCCTCGCCTGGGCGTGCCGCTCCCGGCGGGCCGGGCAGCCCGTCGCCGATGTCCTGCAGGCCTACGAGGACGAGCGCCGCGCCGGCGTGGCCTCGATCCAGCGCGCCGCGCAGGCGAGCCTCGAGTGGTTCGAGGACATCTCGCGCTACATCGGTCAGGACGCCGATCAGTTCGCCTTCAACCTGCTCACCCGCAGCCGGCGCATCACCTACGAGAACCTGCGGCTGCGCGACCAGGGGTTCATGGATTCAGTTGACGGGGCGTTCGCTCGCGGCGAGGGGCGCGCCGACGGCGAGGCGGTGCCGCCGATGTTCTATCCGTTCGCGCTGCGCGAGCTCACGCTCGCCAACCGTGTCGTGGTCTCACCGATGGACATGTACGCGGCGAGCGACGGTCTGGTCGGCGACTTCCATCTGGTCCACCTCGGCAGCCGGGGTATCGGCGGCGCCGGGCTGGTGATGACCGAGATGGTGTGCGTGTCGGCGGAGGGCCGCATCACCCCCGGTTGCGGCGGCCTGTATCGCGACGAGCACGTCGCGGCGTGGCGGCGCATCGTCGACTTCGTCCACGGTCACGGCTGCGCACGCATCGGCTGCCAGCTCGGTCACAGCGGACGCAAGGGCGCGACCAAGCTGCTGTGGGAGGGCGACCACGAGCCGATCGACTCCCCGTGGCCGCTGATCGCGCCATCGGCGATCCCGTACTTCGACCACAGCCCTGTGCCGCGGGAGATGGATCGTGGCGACATGGACGCAGTCCTCGCTCAGTTCGTCGCGGCGACGGAGCGTGCGCGGGCCGCCGGGTTCGACCTGTTGGAGATCCACATGGCCCACGGCTACCTGCTCTCGTCGTTCATCTCCCCGCTCACCAACCGTCGCACCGACGAGTACGGCGGGGACCTCGCAGCCCGGGCGCGGTTCCCCCTGGAGGTGTTCGACGCGTGTCGCGCGGTCTGGCCGAGCCACAAGCCGATGTCGGCGCGCATCTCCGCGACCGACTGGTTCCAGGACGGGGTCACCGGAGACGACGCGGTGGCGCTCTCGCGGATGCTCGCCGAGCATGGCTGCGATCTCGTCGACGTCTCCACCGGTCAGGTGTGGCCCGATCAGCGTCCCGCCTACGGGCGCAGCTACCAGACGCCATTTGCCGACCGCATCCGTCACGAGGCCGGGATCGCGACCATGGCGGTGGGGGCGATCTCCTCTCACGAGGACGTCAACACGACCATCCTCTCCGGCCGCGCCGACCTGTGCGCGCTCGGCCGCCCGCACCTGTACGACCCCTACTGGACCCTGCACGCGGCCGCCGAGCAGGGCTTTGACACCGGGGCCTGGATCGTCAACTACCTCTCGGGTGCCAGGCGTCCGAACGACGGCCGCGCCGATGCCCTGCGCACACCGCCCCGATCGTTCGACGACGAGCGGGCGACGGCACCGCAGCGGTGGCGGCCGCAGATGACGGCGGTCGCCGACTGACCGGGCGCGCGCCGCGCCTGATGCCTACAGCCCGAGCTCGTAGGGGTGCTCGGGGTCCAGTCCCAGGCCGTTGGCGACCTGCCACAGTGCGGCAGCCGCCTTGACCGCGTTGCGCGCGGCAAACGGCGGCAGATCATCGGCGTGCTCGCGCAGCGTGTCCACGAGCAGCTCGTAGGCCTGCACGAGCGCGCGCTCCGCGTCGCTGGGCACGACATCGGGCGCGCCGGGAGGCGGTCCGTCGGTCATCTGGAACCCTCCTGTGGGGGCGTCTGAGCAGTGCCGGCGGGCGCGCCCCACACCTCGCGCTCGTCGACCAGGCGCTTGGCCTTGAGCTCGAAACGGGGCAACGATCCCTGCTCCGCGAGCGCCACCTCGATGCGAAGGCCCTCGTGGGCGGAGGAGAGCTCGCGCCCGAGCGCACTCAGCCACGCATCGACCTCCGGGCCGTGGGCTTCGTCGGATCGTTCCACGGAGACCTCGATCTCGTCGCGGATGCCGTCCACCGTGTACAGCCGGACGCGAAACTCGTCGATCTCGGAGCGGCGACGCACGATCTGCTCGATCGCCCGCAGGTAGACGTTGGTGCCGCGGATCACCTTCATGTCGTCGACCCGGCCGCGGATCCCGCCCGCATAGATGTCGAAGGTGCGGCCACAGCCGCAGTCGCTGGCCTGAACCCGGCAGACCAGGTCGCGGGTCCGGTAGCGGATCACCGGCACGAACCCGCGTCCGAACGAGGTGACGACCCGCTCGCCCACCTCGCCGTAGCCCACCGGCTCATCGCTCTCGGGGTCGACCACCTCCTCGAGGTAGTGGTCCTCGATGATGTGCGCCCCGCCCGGCTGGTGCTCGCACTCGAACATGAAGATCGTGCCGAGCTCGGTCATCCCCGCGGTGTCAGCCGCCGCCGCGCCCCAGCGCCGCTCGATCAGCGCCTTGGTTGCCGGGATTGAGCCCGCGGGCTCACCGGACAGGATGAGCCTCCGCACCGGACTGGAGATGAGGTCCACGCCCATCGCCTCGGCCTCCTGGGCCATCCGCAGCGCATAGGTCGGGGTCGAGCAGACGACGGTGGTCTCGGTATCGATGATCTGGCGTACGCGGGCCTCCGTGGTCATGTTGCCGCCGGCCAGGGTCAGGCAGCCGAGCTTCTCGGCGGCATAGTGCGCGCCCCAGAAGCCGACGAACGCGCCGTAGGAGAACGCGAAGAAGACAGTGTCGACAGGCCGCACCCCGAACCCCCAGAACGCGTAACACCACATCTCGCAGATCCACTCCCAGTCCTTCGGGCTGTCGAGCACCGCGAGCGGCCGCCCACCGCTGGTGCCGGAGGTGGTGTGGTAGCGCATCGCGCGTTCGCGCGGTTGGGCCAGGACGGCGCCGAACGGAGGATCGGCGAGCTGCGTCTCCATCCACTCCTCGCGCGTCAGCGGCGTGACTCGGCGCAGGTCCTGGAGCGAGGCGATGTCCTGTCCCGCGGTGATGCCCGCGGCGCGCAGCCGCTCCGCCTGCCACGGGGCGTCTCGCAGCGTGCGATCGACGAGGAGGCGCAGCTTGCGCAGCTGCAGGGCCTCCAGCTCGGGTCGGGGCAGCGTTTCGGAGCGGGGATTCCAGAAGGCCACGCGTCTCCTTTGTCGAGGGCGCGCCGGTCAGTCTACACCTCACGGCGCTGATGTGTCGGGGAATTGTCGGATCCGCGCCGCAGGATCCCCCGACCGAGCCGGGTTGACGCGACCGGAAAAGATTCGGTAGGCTGACCGAACTAAGTCGGACCGGAGACCCAGGAGGAGGGGCTCATCAGCTCTCAGCAGATCATCGTCGGCGCGGATATCGGTGGCAGCAAGGCGGCGGTCGCGTTCGTCGGCCCGGCCGGGGAGCGCCACGACCTCGTCGTCCGCTCCGCCGACTGGCATCGCCAGGGGGAGGGCGCGGTCGCCCGCAGCCTCGCGGAGGTCATCCGGGCCGAGGCTGGCCGCCGAGCCTCCGAGTCCAACGGCGACGGCTCCATCCGCTACGTGATCGCGGTGGGCGCTCATGGCACCGACACGCTCTCCCAATGCGAGCGGCTGCAGGAGGAGACCGAGGCGCTGCTCCCCGCGCAGGTGCTCGCGCTCAACGATGCCGAGCTGCTGCTGCCCGCGGCCGGGCGCAGCCACGGGATCGGCCTGGTCAGCGGAACCGGTTCGATCGTGATCGGCTACGGGCCGGGCGATGAGCTGATCAGCGTCGGCGGCTGGGGCGGCTTCCTCTCGGACCAGGGCTCAGCGACCGGACTGTTCCTGGACGCCGCCCGCGCGCTGGTGCAGGCCCGCGACCGCGGTGACGAACCCGATCCCATGGAACACGTGCTGCTCGAGCTCACCGGGCTGACCGAGCTGCGCGACCTGCCCGCCGCACTGGGCGACATGGGCTCTCCCACCGGCTGGGCGCACCTGGTGCCCACGCTGTACGAGCGCTCATTCGCGCTCGGCTCGCGCTTCGCGGGGGAGATCGTCAGCTACTCAGGCGACGTGATGGCCGGTCTGGTCGCGCTGCTCGGACGACGCGGCTGCGACACCTCGACGGTGGTCGCCGGCGGCGGCATGATCGCCAACGCCGTCTGGCTCCAGGACGCGTTGCGAGGCTCGCTCGCCCACCAGTGTCCCGATGCCGAGCTCGTGATCCTCACCTCCCCGCCGGTCGAGGGCGCCCTCACCCTCGCGACCGCGCTCGCCGGGGCACTCGCCGATCCGCCCGCCTCCATGGACGACCTGCATCCGGCTCTCCGACGCCGCCTGACCGCCTCCCGTCCCACCACCCCCGCCACCGGAGTCCCTGACACACCATGAAGAAGATTCCCTACGCAGTCGCCATCGCCAAGCAGGCCGAGGTGCTCGAGCGCAACCGGCCGGCGCTCGGAGTCGCCGCCCGCGAGTTCGCCGACCGGGTCGCGCCCGACGCGGTGATCGGCGTCATGGGCATCGGCGCGAGCTACTACGCCGGGCTGAGCGCGCTGCGCGAGCTCTGGAGGCTCGGACGCCGCGCCATCCTCGTCGATGCCGGCCAGCTCTGGGAGGACCCGGAGGTGAGCGTGGCCGATGCCTACCTGGCGATCTCGGCTTCGGGCGAGAGCCGCGAGACCGTGCAGGCGATTCGGGCCCTGCGTGACGCCGAGAAGCCCGTCACCGTCGCGGCGATCATGGCCGAGGACACCGAGCGCCTGGGCGCGATCAGCGACCAGTCGATTCCGTGCGCCGACCCCGAGGACTCGGTTCCGGCCACGGTCAGCTACATGGGAACGCTGCAGGCGCTGAGCTTCCTCACCGCGGCGCTCGGCGACGCCGACCTCGTTGCGCTCGAGCGCAGCTGGGCGGCGGTCCCGAGCGCGATCGACGCCCTGTTCGACGCGCTCGTGCAGCCCGCCGACGCGGTGGTCGACCGGTTCGAGCACACCACCGCGTTCGACTTCGTGGGCGACAAGGACTCACTCGGCTCCGCCGCCGAGGGGGCGCTCCTGCTGCGCGAGGCACCGCGCATCCCGACCGCCTGGTTCGATTCGCGCTCCTACCTGCATGGCCCGATGGAGTCGCTGCAGTCAGACCGGGGGATCGTGCTGGTGGGCGATCTGGGCGAGGACGGCCTGCAGATCATCGCCCGCCAGGCGGCGGCGCTCGACTGCCCCCGGGTCGCGATCACGCACAACTCGCAGGGCGACATCGATGCTCCGCAGCTGGTCGTTCCCGACCTGGGCGGCGGGCTGGTCCGCGCCGCCGTCGAGATGGCGGCGCTGCAGGTCCTCTCCGGCCGGCTCGCGATTCGCCTGGACCGGACGAGCGGCAAGTTCCGCTACCCGCAGGACCAGCTGAAGCTCGACCGCGTCCCGGACGCGACAGCCACCCACTGACCCCGACCACACGATGACCGGTACGCGCGCACACATCATCACCGAGGAGGAGAAGCAGCTCATGACCACACACGAGTCACCGCAACCGGACATCCGGCGGCGGTCACGACGTTGGCTGTCCGGAGGTGCCGTGGCGGGCTGCGTCGCGCTGGCGATCGCCGGCTGCGGATCAAGCGGCGGCAGCGGCGGCAGCGGCGGGAGTGGCGGGAGTGGCAGTAGCGGCGGCAGCGGCTCGGGCAAGAGCTCGGCGACCGCCGCCAAGCTCAGCTCCAGTGCAAAGGGCACGCTCACCCAGTGGAACTGGAACACGGTCGCCGACGATCCGGGCGATCACGCCCTGATGCCGCTGGCGCTGAAGACCTTCGAGCAGAAGTACCCGGGCTGGAAGGTGACCAACACCGAGATGACGCTCGACGAGCAGAACAACAAGCTCCCGCTGGCGCTCTCGACCGCCTCCAGCTCCCCCGGGGTCACCGAGACCAACGAGGGCTACCAGTCGATGGGCCGCCTGGTCACCGACAAGGAGCTGCTGCCGCTCACCGACTACGTGAAGCTGTACGGATGGGACAAGGTCGGCGACCTGAACCTGCAGTACAACTCGTTCAGCTCCGACGGTAAGTACCTCGGTCAGGGTGACGTGTACGGCGTCCCGTGGACGGCCGCGCCGCTCGGCATCTTCTACAACAAGGCGCTCCTGCAGAAGGCGGGCGGCACCGTGCCCACCAGCTGGGCGTCGTTCACCAAGGACCTCGCGCTGGTCAAGAAGGCCGGGATCACCCCGATGGCCTACGGCAGCGGACAGCCGACGGTCTATCAGCCGCTGCACATGTTCTACGAGGTCGCCGACGCGATGACGCCGGCCTCGACCTCGATCAACTTCGTCTTCCACAAGGGAGCGAAGCCGAGCATCGACGTGCCCGGCTACATCAAGGCTGCGACCACGATCCAGAACTGGAGCAAGCAGGGATACTTCCCCAGTGGCTACACCGGCATGTCGGGCAGCCAGGCGCTGTCGGACTTCACCTCCGGGAAGGCGGCCTTCTTCATCGAGGGTGAGTGGTACATCTCCTCGGTGCAGCAGGCACTCAAGTCCAAGGCCGGGTTCTGGGTCCCGCCGTCGACGACGGGCGGCCCGGGTGAGGGTTACTCGATCCCGACCCGCTCCTCCAACCCCGACGCCGCCGCGGCGTTCATCGACATCGGCCTGACTCCGAAGTTCCAGGAGGCCGTGATGAAGGAGGGCGAGGTGCCGGTCGTCGCGCCCAGCGCCAGCGTGCTGAAGAAGTTCCCGCCGATGCTGCAGTCGGCGACGACCGGATGGCAGCGTACGGTCCAGAGCCATCAGCTGGTTCCGTACCTGGACTACGCGACGCCCAACTACCTCAACCAGATCTTCGCCTCTGTGCAGGAGCTGCAGGCCGGGAAGCTCACCCCGACGGCGATGATCCAGCAGTTGCAGTCCGACTACACGACCTACTGGTCGAGCAAGTGAGCACGACGGACTCCGCACGTGTGCAGCCGCCGCCTGAGCGGCAGCTCCCCACCGGCCTCGGCGGGCGCCTCGCCCGCCGGCGCCGGGCCGGCATGACCGGCGACGGCGCGGCGTCCGACACCGTGGCCGACCGGGGGATCGGCATGCTGCTGATCCTCCCGGCGGTCGCGCTGCTGGCGATCTTCATCATCTACCCGCTGGTCAAGGCGGTCGGATACTCGTTCCTCAACTGGGACGGCGTCGGGCCCAAGACCTCCGCCGGCCTGTCCAACTACACCGCGCTGTGGAAGAACTCCGTCGAGCGCAGCGCGCTGGAGCACGCCGGCATTCTGATCGTGTTCTTCGCGATCATCCCCACGTTCCTGGGGCTGGTGGCGGCGGCGCTGATCGCGCGGATCCCGCGCAAGGGCCTCGTCGTCTATCGGGTCATCTACTTCCTGCCGCAGGTGCTCGTCACCGTCGTGGTGGCGATCGTGTGGACGTGGCTGCTCGCCCCCAGCGGAGGCGGCACGGTCAACGCGATCATCAACCTGTTCGGCTTCCACGTCCACACGGCGTGGCTGGGCGACTTCTCCACCGCGATGATCAGCCTCGGCCTGATCGCGGTGTGGCTCGACTTCGGGTTGTGCTTCGTGCTGTTCCTCTCCGGCGTGCAGCGGATCTCGCCCTCGCTGTATGAGGCGGCGCGCGTCGACGGCGCGAGCCTGTTCGACGAGTTCTTCCGGATCACGGTGCCGATGCTGCGGCGTGAGATCGGGGTCGCGCTGACGATCACCACCGTCGCGTCGCTGCAGAGCTTCACCCTGATCTACGCCGCCACCAACGGCGGCCCGGGCAACGCGACGATCGTGCCCGGCCTGCTCGTCTACCGCGATGCGTTCCAGCTGGGGGCGGTCGGCTCGGCGAGCGCGATCGGAGTGGCTCTGGCGCTGCTCACCTTCATCTTCACGGTCGTGATCCGGATGCTGCTCGAGCCACCCGGCAACCGGCGCCGAATGCGACTTCGGCTGCGGCCAAGGAGGGCATAGCCCATGTTCACTCGCACCGAGCGGTACGGGACGCTCTTCATTCTTCTCGCGGCGGCCGCGATCACGCTGTACCCGATCGTCGCGCTGATCTCGGCCGCGCTGGAGTCGGTCAAGGCCAATGTCAACTCGATCAACTTCTGGCACTCGCTGTCGCTCTCCTCGTTCAAGTACGCGTGGAACGCCGGTGACTTCTCGCAGTACATGGTGAACACCGCGATCATGACCATCGGGGTGCTGGTGATCTCGGCGATCGTGGCCACCGTCGCGGCCTACGCGATCGTCCATCTGCGGCCGTTCGGGTCGCGCCTGCTGTTCTTCGTCTGTGTCATCGGCTTCATGCTCCCGGTCGAAGTGCTGATCACGCCGTGGTACTACGAGCTGCGCTCGATGAACCTGCTCAACGGCTACTGGGCGCTGATCCTGCCCCAGGCCGCGCAGTCGGTCGCGTTCGGAATCTTCTGGATGCGCTCGGCGTTCATGGCGGTCCCCGAGTCACTGGTGGAGGCCGCCACGCTCGACGGGGCGTCGCGGTGGCACATGTTCCGCTTCGTGCTCGTGCCGAGTGTCAAGCCGGCCCTGAAGACGATGTCGGCGCTCGTGTTCCTCTGGACGTGGAACGCGTTCCTGCTGCCGCTCGTCGTGGAGTCGAACCCGAACCGGTACACGGTCACGATCGGGCTGTCCACCTTCCAGGGCGCTCACTTCGCCAACTACGGCGCGCTCGGCGCCGGCGCGGTCCTCGCCGCGCTGCCGGTCGTGCTCGTGTACCTGATCTCCCAGCGCAGCTTCATCTCCGGAATGTTCGCCGGCAGCACGGTCGGCTGAGCCTCGATTCGAAAGGGAACGCCAATGGCCTCCATCACCCTCAACGCCGTCTCCAAGACCTACTCCAACGACGTCCAGGCCGTCGACGACGTGAGCCTCGACATCGCCGACGGCGAGCTGATGGTGCTCGTTGGGCCGTCGGGGTGCGGCAAGACGACGCTGATGCGGATGATCTCGGGCCTCGAGCGCGTCACCGCCGGGCAGATCAAGATCGGCGACCGGGACGTGACGATGGCCGCGCCCAAGGAGCGCGACGTGGCGATGGTGTTCCAGAACTACGCGCTCTACCCGCACATGACGGTGGCCGAGAACATCGGCTTCCCGCTCCGTCTGCGCGGCGTGGGCAAGCGCGAGATCGCCACCAAGGTTGCGGCGGCAACCGAGATCCTCGGTCTGTCCCAGTCGGAGTCCCGCCGCCCGCCGGAGCTGTCCGGCGGCCAGCGCCAGCGTGTCGCGATGGGCCGCGCGATCGTGCGTGAGCCCTCCGTGTTCCTGATGGACGAGCCGCTGTCCAACCTCGACGCGAAGCTGCGCGTCGAGATGCGCTCGGAGATCCTCAACATCCAACGGCGCGTCGGCGTCGCGACCGTGTACGTCACCCACGACCAGACCGAGGCGATGACGATGGGGGACCGCGTCGCGGTGCTGGAGGCCGGCCGGCTGCTGCAGTGCGACGTGCCCCAGACGATCTACGACGAGCCTGCCAACGTGACGGTCGCGGCGTTCATCGGTTCTCCGGCGATGAACCTGTTCGAGGGCACGCTCGGCGCAGACGGGACGCTGCGGATCGGTGAGGAGACCCTGACGCTGGAACCGGCCACCCTTCCGTCCGGGCTCCGCGGCGCCGGCGAGCATCCGGTGATCTTCGGCGTGCGCCCGGAGGATCTGCGTGTCGCCGGCGAGGGCGACTCGTTCATCACCGGCACCGTCGAGCTCGTGGAGGCGCTCGGCTCCGACCTGCTCGTCCACATGGACACGAGCGCCCGCCGCGCCCAGCTGCCCGAGTTCGGGGGCGACGACGAGCTCCCGCCCGAGGCCGAGGTCTCCGGCCGCGGTCGCTTCGTCGCCCGCCTGGAGCCGCGGGCCGGCGTGCGCATCGGCGACACGCTACGGCTCACCCCCGACCCCGCGCGAACTCACTTCTTCGACCCCGCGTCGGGGCAGAAGACCCGGTGAGGGACGCTCCGGGTGGCCTGGTAGCGTTGCCGCGGTGACCGCGGTCGATCAGGTCGTGGAGCGGGCGCCACGGCGCCCGCCGGAGGACCGCGACGCCACGCAACCGGCCTCCGCGCTGAACGAGACCGAACGCGCGATCCTCGCGCAGATCATGGGCGCGCAGACGACGATGCGCTCGGAGATCTCCGCGCGGCTGAGCGTCTCCAAGGCGACGATCTCGGCGGGGATGAAACGGCTCCTCACCGCCGGGCTGGTGACCGAGCTCGGCGTCGCCCACGGCGGCGGCCTGGGTCGGCCCGCGGGCGTCTACCGGGTCTCCGAGCAGGCCGGCTGCTGCCTGGCGATCGACCTGGGGACGACGCGCGTGTGGGTGCGCGTGATCGCGCTGGACGGCCGGATCCTCGGCGAGGCCCAGGAGAAGATCCGGGCGTCCTCCGCCGACGTGAGCAAGGGACAGCTGCGCGCGGCGCGCAAGCTCACCGCCGAGATTCGCTCCATCCTGGACGAGCACCAGACCCGCGTGCGCGGCTGCGTCATCGCCGCACCGGTCAAGGTGAGCCTCGACACCCCCGAGCCGCCGCGGCTGGCGCCCGTGTTCGAGGCAGTCCGCGCCCTGCCGACGACCCCGGACCTCGCGATCACCGTCGAGAACAACGTCAACTGCGCCGCGATCGCCGAGGGGCAGGAGGGCGTCGCGCAGGGCCGCGCGACGTTCGCCTACCTCCAGGTCGGGGTCAAGATCGGCCTCGGGTTCGTCTACGAGGGCCGGTTGCTGCGCGGTCGCGGCGGCGCGGGCGAGGTCGCCTGCCTGCCCTATCCATGGGGCACGGGGACGCGGCCGACGCACCTCGCGCTCGAGCATCACATCGGCTCGGCCGGGCTGCTCGCCCGGGCGCGTGCCCGTGACGACATCCCGATGGCGCCGCGCACCGACGTCGCGGCGCTGTTCGCGCGTGCCGCGCAGGGCGAGCCGGGCCCGCGGGAGCTCGTCGCGGCCCACGCCCGGGAGATCGGCGAGGCCGCCGCCGCGATCGTCGCCCTGCTCGACCCGGGACTGATCGTGCTCGGCGGCGGGGTGGGCTCCAACCCGATCCTGCTGCGTGGGGTGCGCCACGAGATCCGACGGCTGGCCTGGGACACCGAGCTGGCCAACGGTCGGCTCGGCAGCGACGCGACGATCATCGGCGCCTCGCGGCTGGCCACCGAGGCCGCGCGCCGGGCGGTCCTCGCCGGCGGCTACTGAGCGCCCCGCCCGTTGCGGCCGAGCGTCGCGCGCACGAACTGCACGAACGCGGTGCCGGCCGGCAGCGGGCGGTCGGGCCAGGCCAGAGCGACCCGGCGCAGCGGGGTCGGCGAGGCGATCCGCACCACCCGGGCGCCCGCCTCGGCCTCGGCGAACGAGCGCGGCAGCATCGCCACCCCGAGCCCCGCGCCGGCCAGCGCGCGCACCGTCTGCAGCGCCGAGCTCTCGAACTTCGCGTGCGGCTCAAAACCCGCCGCCGCACACGCCGCGCGGAATGCGCTGTCGATCCCGGTGCCCCGGGTGAACACGATCCAGTCCTCGGCGGCCAGCTCTGCAAGCGGCACCTCGTCGCGTCCGGCGAGCCGGTGGTCCGGTCCGACGACGAGCGCGAACTCCTCGACGTGCAGCAGCTCGGTGACCAGGCCGGACGGAGGCTCGTCGGGCAGCTGCAGGAACGCCGCGTCGAGCTCGCCTCCGGTGAGCATCTCGAGCATGTGGTCGCTGGTGGCCTCGCGCATCACCACGTCGATCCCCGGATAGCGGTCGCAGAAGGCACGCAGCAGCTCCGGCAGGCGGATCGAGCCCAACGCCCGCATCGTGCCGAGGACCATCCTGCCGCGCATCAGCCCGGTGAACTGCTGCATCTCGGACTCCGCGGCATCGAAGCCCGCGACGATCTGCTCGGCGCGCGGCAGCAGCGCCTCCCCGGCGCGGGTCAGACGGACGTTGCGGCTCGTGCGCACGAACAGCTCGACCCCCAGCGAGGCCTCGAGCTGGCGGATGTGGTGGGAGACCGAGGACTGCGAGAGCGACAGCTCCTCGCTGGCGCGCGTGAAGTGCCGGTGGCGGGCCACGGCTTCGAAACAGCGGAGCTGGCGCAGGTCCATGGCGACGGCGACGCTACCAGTCGACCGTCGGCCGACCGCTCGCCGGGGATCAGGCGACGGCGGCGTCCGGGGCGGCGGCCGCCGCCTGCGCCGGGGTGAGGATCTCGGGGTCGAGCGGGACGTGCACGAGCGCCGTCCGTCCCGAGTCGACCGCGTCCCGCACCGCCTGGACGAGCCCGACGGTGTCGGTGGCCGAGAACGCCTCAGCGCCGAAGGAGCGGGCGAGCGCGACGAAATCGGGGTTGACGAGGCTCGTGCCGGACTCGCGGCCGGGATGGCGGCGTTCCTGGTGCATCCGGATCGTGCCGTAGCTGGAGTTGTCGACGACGATCTGCACGACCGCTGCCCCGTGGCGCATCGCGGTGGCGAGCTCCTGGACAGCCATCAGCAGGCAGCCGTCCCCGGCGAACGACAGGACCGGCCGCTCGGGGTGGGCGAGCTTGGCCGCGATCGCCGCCGGCAGCCCGTAGCCCATCGCGCCGGAGACGGGGGCGAGCTGGGTTCCGTAGCGGTGCAGCGGCCAGAACCGGTGCAGCCACAGCGTGTAGTTGCCCGCGCCATTGGTGACGATCGTCTCGTCGGGCAGCAGCGCCCGCAGCTCGCGGAGCGCGCGCGCCAGGTCGAGCTCGAGTTCGCCGGCCGGGGGTGTCCGAAACGCGATCGCGGCGTCGTGCAGTGCGGAGGTCCAGGCGGCGTGGCGGGCCGAGTCCGGCGGGTCGAGATCGAGTGCGGCAGCGGCGAACTCCGGAGCGCCCGCGTTGATGGCGAGCGCCGGCTCGTACACCCGGCCGAGCTCCTCGGGGTCGGCGTGGACGTGGATCAGCGTCTGGCGTGGCCGCGGTGCGGCGACCAGCTCGTAGCCGCCGGTGGTCGGCTCGTCCAGGCGCGCGCCGAGCACGAGCAGCAGGTCGGACTCACGCACCTTGCGGGCCAGTGCCGGGTCGATGCCGAGGCCGAGCGTGCCGGCGAACGCCGGCGAGCGGTTGTCGACGTAGTCCTGGCAGCGGAAGGCGGCCGCGACCGGGACCCCCCAGGATTCGCACAGCGCGGCGGTGTCGGCGGCTGCGCGCTGCGACCAGCCGCCGCCGCCCACGAGCACCAGCGGGCGCTCGGCGCGGGCGACCATGTCGCGCACGCGGGCGACGGCGGCCGGTTGGGGGGTGGGGCGCACGATCTGATGAGGAGCGCCGTCACAGACGTCGGCGCTCTGGGCGAGCATGTCCTCGGGCAGCCCGAGCACGACCGGTCCCGGCCGTCCCGCGAGCGCGGTGCGGTAGGCGCGGCCCACGTACTCGGGGATCCGCGCCGGGTCGTCGATCGTCGCCGCCCACTTCGACATCGAGCCGAAGACGGCCGCGATGTCGATCTCCTGCCAGGCTTCGCGATCACGATGGCCGCGCGGGATCAGCCCGACGAACAGGATCAGCGGGACCGATCCCTGCCCAGCGTTGTGCACGGCGACCGCCGCCTGGGTCGCACCCGGACCGCGGGTGGCGAACATGATCCCGGGGGAGCCGGTGAGCTGGCCGTGGGCGCAGGCCATGTTCGCTGTGGAGGCCTCCATCCGCCCGACGACGAGCTCGATCTCCGGGACGTCGCAGAGCGCGTCGAGCACCGCCAGATAGCTCTCGCCAGGCAGGCAGAACACCCGCTCGGTGCCGTGCAGCACGAGCTGGTCGACGAGGATCCGGCCCCCGGTCCGCGGATCGCTCACGACTCGGCCCTCAGGTGGGGAGGAGCTCGTCGACGAACACCTGGTAGCGCTGCGGCTTGGGCCGGTCCTTGTCGGTCTCACGCACGTAGCGGATCGACGACTGTCCCAAGAGCGCGGCGGGCAGGATCATCACCCGCACGAACGCCGCGGTGGAGTCGCTCACCGCGTGGGCCTCGACGGGATCGGAGCCGTTCTCAAACCACGCGCCGTAGCGCTCCACCGTCTGCCCGAAGCCGTTCGATTGCACCCGGAAGCGACCCTCGACCAGGCAGCGGATGCCGGGGCCCTGGTGGGTGTGGAGATAGGCGGTGCCGCCCGGCGGCAGCTCGACGCGGTCACAGCGCACGAGCTTCGGGTCGCCGTTCAGATCGAGCGCCGCCGACAGCTGCGAGCCCATGCGGGTCTCCTCGCCGAGCTCCCAGCACAGCGTGTGCCCGGGCCCCAGCTCGACCGGGCTGGTCGAGAACCTCGCCTCGCCGTCGGCGACCGAGTAGAGGACGCGGGTCGCTGCCGGCAGCGAGAGCGTCTCGCCGTCGGCGACATGGTGCTGGAACAGCTCGAGCACGGATGTCATTCGAAGACCTCGATCGATGGCGAGAAGGGGGCGGCTACGAGCAGCTTGTTCTCCTGGTGGACGATGAGGGGGCGGACCTTCCCCACGTACGCCTGCCACCCCGGGTCGGCGCCGAGGCGCGCGCGTCGCTCGGTGCGCTCGCTGAGGTCGCGGTAGGCCCACAGGTGCACGATCTGGTTGAGCGGACCGGCCTCGGTCGAGAAGTAGCCGACCATCCGCCCGAGGATCGAGCGCTGGATCTCCAGCCCCTCGGCCTCGTAGAGGCGCAGGTACTCAGGGGCCTGACCCGGGTGCAGCGTGTAGATGCGCTCTTCGACGATCATCGCGGTGCTCACTCGTCGATCGAGCCGAGGCAGACGTACTTCAGCTCGATCCACTCGTCGATGCCGTAGCGCGAGCCCTCACGGCCGATCCCGGATTCCTTGACCCCGCCGAACGGCGCCACCTCGGTCGAGATCAGACCGGTGTTGACCCCCACGATCCCGGTCTCGAGCGCCTCGGCCACCCGCCACACCCGGCCGATGTCACGGCTGTAGAAGTAGCCCGACAGCCCGAACGGCGTGTCGTTGGCGCGCTCGATCGCCTCCTCCTCGGAGGCGAAGGTCTGGATCGCAGCGACGGGGCCGAAGGTCTCCTCCCGGCTCATCAGCATCGCCGGGGTCGCGCCGGTGATCACGGTCGGCTCGAAGAACGTGCCGCCGAGCTCATGGCCGGTGCCGCCCAGCAACACCTCGGCGCCGGCGGCGCGGGCCTCCGTCACATGCTCGACGACCTTCTCGAAGCCCTGGCGGTCGATCAGCGGGCCGACCTGGGCGTCGGGGTCGGTGCCGCGGCCGACCACCAGCCGCGCCGCCTCATGGGCCAGTCGCTTCGCAAACTCATCGGCCACGGACGCCTGCACGAGCACGCGGTTGGCCGCGACGCACACCTGGCCGGAGTTGCGGAACTTGGCGATGATCGCACCCTGCACCGCCTTGTCGAGGTCGGCGTCGTCGAACACGATGAACGGCGCGTTGCCGCCGAGCTCGAGTGACACCTTCTTGACCTGATCGGCACACTGGCGCATGAGCAGCTTTCCGACCTGCGTGGAACCGGTGAACCCGAGCTTGCGCACGGTCGGGTTGGAGGTCAGCTCCCCGCCGATCAGCGGTGCGTCCGCGGAGTCCCCGGTGACGACGTTGAAGACTCCCGCGGGGACGCCGGCACGCATCCCGAGCTCGGCGATCGCCAGCGCCGAGAGCGGCGTCTGCTCGGCCGGCTTGAGCACCATCGTGCACCCGGCGGCGAGCGCGGGAGCCGCCTTGCGGGCGGGCATCGCGGCCGGAAAGTTCCAGGGCGTGATCCCGGCGGTGACCCCGATCGGCTGCTTGAGCACCACGATCCGGTTGCTCGGCACCGGCGATGGGATCACGTCGCCGTAGACGCGCTTGGCCTCCTCGGCGAACCAGTCGAAGAACGCCGCCGCGTAGTTGACCTCGGCACGGGCCTCGGTCAGCGGCTTGCCCTGTTCAAGCGTCATCAGCAGCGCCAGTCCGTCGGCGTGCAGCCGCAGTTCCTCGGCCCAGCGCCGCAGGACGGCGGCGCGCTCGGCGGCGGTCCGTGCGCGCCACGCGGGCAGCGCTGCGTCGGCCGCCTCTATCGCGGCGCGGGTCTCGGCCGAGCCCATCCGGGGGACCTCGGCGATCTGCTCGCCGGTGGCCGGGTCGCGTACCGGGAAGGAGCGCCCATCATCGGCACCGAGCCAGCGGCCGCCGATCAGGCCGTGCCCCCGCAGCAGTCCTTCGTCGACCAGGCTCTGGATCCGAGCGCGTGTGTCACCTGTTGTGTCTGTCACCGGCATGGGCCGGAACCCTAGTCGTGGGGTCGAGTCACTGTCAAACCGTGGCGCGGATTGATCGGCTCTGTCACTGGCATTGATTGATGGACACGATATGTGTCACACGCGCGAGGCGGTTGTCTTGACACGCGTTCGGAGCCGTGCGTACTGTTGCCGCCGTGCCGCAGCCGATCGAGGTGTCCGTGCCGACCTCCGAGCAGGAGGCTCGCGCGCTGTTCGCGGCCGCGTCCCCGCTGCCCGCAGGGGGCGCGACGATCCTTACCCCCGAGCTCTTCTCGGGCGCCCGCGCCGCCTCCCACGTGATGCTGCTGCACCGGGCCGGCCTGGACGGAGTGCGACACGACACCGACCGGGTCACGATCGGCGCGGCGACCCGCCTCTCCCAGCTGGGCGAGATGCCGGAGCCGCTTCGCAGTGCGGTTGCCGGAGTCGCCGATCGCGAGGTGCGCGCCCAGGCGACCGTGGGCGGGAACATCTGTGCCGCGCCGCTGGACGGTGCGCCGCGCGGCGATCTGCAGGGCCCGTTGCTGGCGCTTGACGCGGTCGTGCACTGGACCGACGGGGCCGAGGACCACCGCGACGGGATGGAGGCGTTCCTGGGCGATGGAGATGCGGGTGAGGGTGCGCGCGGTGGCGCGGCGCGCCGACTCGTGCTCGGCGTCGAATTCGTACCGCCGCAGACGGGGGCGTTCGCGTCGCTGCGCCGCCCGCACAGCCATGGCTACACCGCGCTGGCGGTGAGCGCGGCGGTCATGGGTGGCGAGCTCCGCCTCGCGGCGACCGGGCTCGGCCCGCATGCCTTGAGGCTCGGGTCGGCCGATCAGCCGCTGCCCGACGATGCGACGTTCGCCGGACGCGACGACGCGCTCGCGTCGGACTGGTATCGCCGAGAGATGGTCCCGGTGCTGGTGCGCCGATGCCTCGAGCAGATGGAGGCCACGGCATGAAGCTGACCGTCAACGGGATCGACCGCGACGACCTGCGCAGCGCTCCGATGACCCCACTGCTCGACGTGCTGCGCGAGGAGCTCGGAGTGATGAGCCCTAAGCCTGGCTGCCGCTCGGGCGGTTGCGGGGCATGCACGGTGCTGATCGACGGCGAGCCACGCCGCTCCTGCCTGACGCCCCTGGCGGCGGTCGACGGCGCCGCGGTGACGACGGCGGACGGCCTGGGTACGCCCGAGGCTCCGGCGCTGGTCCAGCAGGCGTTCGCCGACGGTCACGCCAGCCAGTGCGGCTACTGCACCTCCGGCATGGTGATCGCCGCCCACGCCCTGGTGCAGCGCCGCGGCGCTGAGCTCACCCGGGCCGAGATTGCGCAGGAGCTGTCTGGCCACGTCTGCCGCTGCACCGGCTACGTCAACATCCTCGCCGCGGTCGAGCAGGCGGCGCGCGCATGAAGGCTGTCGGTGCCTCGGTCCCCCGCTACGACGGGATCAAGAACGTCGTCGGGCGGGCCTTGTTCACCGACGACGTGCGTCCCGCCGGGCTGCTGCACGTGCGGATCCTGCGCTCGCCTCACGACAGCGCCCGGATCGTCTCGCTCGATGTCACCGGCGCTGCGACCGCGCCCGGAGTGCACGGCGTGCTCACCGCCGCCGACGTGCCGCGCCTGGTCGTCGGGCAGCTCGAGGCCCAGGGGATCGCGGCCGACGAGCCGCTGCTGGCCTTGGACGAGGTCCGCTTCCGCGGCCAGCCGATCGTCGCCGTCGCCGCCGAGAGCGAGGAGGCCGCCCGCGAGGCGCTGGAACGGATCGCGATCGAGTACGAGGTCCGTGCGCCGTTCCTGGACATGCGCCTGGCGCTTGATCCCGGCCAGCCGCACATCGTCGCCGACGGCAACCTGTTCCATTACGAGAAGTACACCGAGCGGCGGGTGCGCCGTGGCGATGTCGACCGCGCCTTCGAGGAGGCCGACCTGATCGTGCAGGGCGTCTACCGGCCGACCGCGATCGAGCAGGCACCGCTCGAGACGCAGGCCGCGATCGCGATTCCCGAGCCCGACGGCCGCCTGACGATCCACTCCACCACGCAGGCGCTCTACTACTCGATGGCGATCGTCGCCGAGCACCTGCAGATCCCGCTCGGCCAGATCAAGTTCGTGGGCGGGCAGGTCGGCGGCGGTTTCGGCGGCAAGGTCGATTCGCCGTGCGAGTCGATCGCGGGCCTGCTGGCGTTGCGCACCGGGCGCCCGGTCCGTTTCGCCCACACGCGTGAGGAGGAGATGCTCTGCTCCTCGATCCGCGCCTCCTGGCACATCGAGATCGCCGACGCGGTGAGCTCTGACGGGTGGATTCTCGGTCGGCGCACGCTCACGCTGCATGACGCCGGCGCCTACACGCGCCTGTCTCCGTATGGCACCAACAAGCACACGTTCCATCTGGCGGGTGCCTACACGATCCCGAACGTCGCCTTCAACTCCTACGTCGTCTATACGAATCGGCCGCCGTCCTCGTCGATGCGCGGGTTCGGTGTGACCTCGGCGTCGTTCGCGATCGAGACCCACCTGGAGCGGATCGCCACCGAGCTCGGGATGGACCCGTGGGAGCTGCGGCTGAGAAACGCGGCACGCACGGGGGACGTGAGCCCCACCGGTGGTCGGCTGCCCGACCCCTCGGCGGTGGCCACGCTGGTCGGATGCGCCCGGGAGGCGGGCGTGGCGCTCGCGCCGGCGTACGCGTCGATGACCGACGACCGCTCGCCGTCCGAGACCGTGCCGGACCACCTGCGGGAGGCCGTCCTCGAGCCCGGAGCCGTGGCCTAGATGGCGCGTCACCGCGGGACCGGTATCGCCTCGATCGAGTACCCGACCGGGATGAACCAGGCGGGCGACCCGAGCCAGGTCTGGATCAAGCTCAAGCCCGATGGTCACGTCGACGTGTTCACGGGCACCTGCGACCTCGGTCAGGGCTCGCGCACCGTCCACGCGCAGATCGCCGCCGACACGATCGGCGTCCCCTACGACTGGGTCACGCTCGACAACTCCAACACCGACTCCTCGCCGCTGTGCACCGGGACGTTCGCCTCGCGCGGGACGTTCGTGGGCGGCAACGCGATCGCGCGTGCGGCCGTCGAGACCCGCAAGTCGCTGTTCGACATCGCCGGCGAGATCATGGAGGTCGATCCGGCCGATCTCGTGTCCGAGGACGGCTTCGTGTGGCCGCAGGGTGCACCGGGCGCGAAGCGCTCGATCACCGACATCGCACTGGAGGCGACCTGGCAGCGCGGCCGCATGATCACCGGCCAGGCGACGTACATGAAGCCGTTCTCGGCGCCCGATCCCGACACCGGCGAATGCGAGCCCCATTACGCGATCTCCTACGGGGTGTGCGTCGCCGAGGTCGAGGTCGACGACGAGACCGGCGAGGTCGAGGTGCTCCAGATGACGCAGGTCTACGACGTGGGCCGCGCGATCAACCCGGCACTCGTCTCCGGCCAGATCCACGGCGGCGCGATGATGGGTCTCGGGCTGGCGCTGCTGGAGGAGTCGTTTCCCGAATACCCCGGCACCGGGCACCGTGGCGCTGAGTTCGGCAGCTACCTGATGCCCGCGCCCACCGAGCTGCCCGCGATGCGCGACAGCGTGATCGAGAACCCGTC
>DATJTS010000092.1:0-30993 GCA_035503035.1 Solirubrobacteraceae bacterium | reverse complement strand
CCGATCGACGGCTGGCGCATGCGCCAGCCGGACCGAGCCGCATGCGGCTCGGTCGTCTTGCTAGTCCAGCTCGCCCGCGAGCTTGGAGCGCAGCCGCAGCACCGCCTTGGTGTGCAGCTGCGAGACGCGCGACTCGGTCACGCCGAGCACCTCGCCGATCTCTCGGAGCGTGAGGTTCTCGTAGTAGTAGAGGGCGACCACGAGCTTCTCGCGCTCGGGCAGCGCCGCGATCGCGTCGGCGATCCGCTCTCTCAACTCCGACTCGTCAACCAGCGTCTGCGGGTCCGGTGCCCCAGAGTCCGGCAACGTATCGAGCAGCGAGACCTGGTCGCCGCTGGCATCCGAGACGTTCCACATCTCATCGAGCGCGACGATCGTCGAATTGGAGATCTGGACGAGCTGCTCCTGGAAGTCCTCGATCGAGATCTCCAGCTCGGTAGCCATCTCCTCGTCGGTCGGCGCACGCTGCAACTGCGCCTCGAGCTTCATGTTGGTGCGTTCGAACTGGCGGGCCCGCGCGCGGACCGAGCGCGGCACCCAGTCCAGCGTGCGCAGCTCGTCGATGATCGCGCCGCGGATGCGGGTGATGGCGTAGGTCTCGAACTTGATCTCGCGGGTCAGATCGAAGCGCTCGATCGCCGAGATCAGCCCGCCGAGCCCATAGGAGATGAGATCGGCCTCCTCGACGTGCGCGGGCAACCCGGAGCTCATCCGGCCCGCGACGTACTTCACGAGCGGCGAGTAGGCGACGACGAGGCGCTCACGAGCGCGCTCATCACTGGTCGCCTTATAGCGCTTCCAGAGCTCCTGTAGCTCGATGCCTTTGACGTTCGTCTCCATTGAACCCCGATAACCGTGTTATGCCCGCGGATGCGCTGCCCTATAGGCGTGTCGCAAGCGCTCGGACTCTACTCGAGTGTAAACCTGGGTCGTGGAGATGCTCGCGTGGCCGAGAAGCTCCTGAATCGCCCGCAAATCTGCGCCGCCCTCGAGCAGATGGGTGGCGAACGAATGGCGCAGGGCATGGGGATGGGCCTGGGAGAGCGCTGGCGCGTGCCGTGCCGCCTCCCGTGACCACACCCGGAGGCGCCGGCGCACGTCGGATGTCGACAATCGCCTCCCCGTCTTGGAGACGAACAGGGGTCCGGCGGCCTGCGAGGCGAGCGCGGGGCGCCCGGTGGACAACCAGCGGTCGATCGCGCGCGCCGCGTGCTCGCCGACCGGCACTAGGCGCGTCTTGTCGCCCTTGCCCTCCACGCGGACGGTCTCGGCGTCGAAATCGACCGAGCCGACATCGAGCGTCACGAGCTCCTCGGCGCGCAGGCCGGCCGCGTAGGCGAGCTCGAACATCGCCCGGTCGCGGACCGCGAGCGGATCGGAGGCGGGGATACGGTCGAGCAGCATCGCCACCTCGGCTGGCTTGAGCACGCGCGGGAGCGTCTGCGGGCGTTTGGGCGCGCTGAGCAGGTCGGCGGGGTTGTCGGCACGGGCGCCGAGGGTCAGCTGCACGCCGAACAGGCCTCGGAGTGAGGCGAGTTTGCGCGCGACGGTGCTCGGGGCACGCCCGGCCTGCGTCAGCGAGGCGATGTAGCGGCGCAGCGCGCGCACGTCGATGGCGGCGGGCTCAAGACCCCGGCCGGCCGCCCAGTCGGCGAACTGCTCGCAGTCCTGCGCGTAGGCGAGCCTCGTCCGGGCCGCGACCGCGCGGCGGGCGAGATCGGCGTCGAACGCGTGCAACGCGGCGTGCCAGGCGGGTGTGAGCGACTCGGACATGGGCGTCATGTCAATTCGCCACCGGCGCGCCCAACCCCTGCGCGCGGCCGCTCGAAGTCAGGCGTTGACCTGGACGATCGTGCCGACCGGCGTGTACTGATACACGTTCTCGGCGTCCGGAAGGTCCATCTCGACGCAGCCGTTGCTCTGCGGGTAGCCGTAGCCACCGCGTGGGTAGTAGTGCAACGCGTCGCCGCCGTTGAAGTAGCTGACCCAGTGGACCGTCACGTCGTAGTGGGTGCCGTCGACGTCGGTGCCGATCATCTGCGTCACCGGCGTGTGCCAGAACACCGCGAAGGTGCCGGTCGCCGTCGCCGCGCCCGGAACGCCCGTGTTGACCGCGATGTTGGACAGGACCGTCTTGCCGTTGTGCCAGACGAACAGGCTCTCGGGCGAACCCTCGCTCACCGACACGAACGTGTAGCCGAACGTGTTGCGCTGCCCGGCGATCTCGGCCTTGATCAGCGCCTTCCAGACCGCCGGGCCGGCGACGCCGTCGGGCTGCATGCCCTGAGAGTTCTCAAACGCCATGATCGCGCCCTTGGTCAGCTCGCCTGCCGAGCTCGGTCCTCCCCACTGGCTCCGAAGGCCGGACGGGACATCGCCGTAGGACCAGGACAGCGTCGCGTGCGGCGGGGTCTCGGCCGCCGTCTCCTGCGCGGCCACGGTGTTCCCGGGCGCGGCGCCGGCGTAGGAGACGTGCATCGGCAGGTACCCGAGCTCGGCGAGGAGCTGGTTGAGCCGCGTGGTCGATCCGCCGGGCACGTGCCACACGGCAGCGGTCGCGCTCCCGTCCTGGGCCGCGCCGGTCAGCCGGACGGCCGCGGGCAGCGCGATCTTGACCGTCTGGGCCAGGCCGTAGCCGTAGCCGTTGGGGACGTAGCGGATCTCATGGCTGTTGATCGTGTGCCATGAACCGGTACCTGCGGGGGTGACGGTCGGCATGTGAGAGCCGAGGACCTTCGAGACCGGCTTGGAGAAGCTGAGCGTGATCGGCGTGTCGGAGTTGATCGTCTTGCCCGATGCCGGCGTCGCGATCGCGGTCGCCTTCGTCCCGGCCGGGAACCAGTTCACCGCCGAAGTGATGGAGCTCTCCCACTTCTGGGCCGCCGCAGAGAGGTAGAGCGTCCCGGCGTTGCCCTGGTGGGCCAGCGTGACCGTGCGCTGAGCGTGCCTGAGCGGGTGCGTCGTGAGGTGATCGGCCGAAGAGCCGTAGGAGATCGTCCGCACCGGGGCCGAGAAGCGCACGCGGAGCGCGCCACTCTTGGTCAGCGTGACGTAGCGGGTGCGCAGCCGGCTGGTCGGCGTGGTGATCGTCTTGGTCAGCCGCTGGGTCTTTCCGCTCAGCCAGGAGATCCAGCCGGGGCGATGGACGACGACGCTGATCGTCACCCGCTCCCCGGAGGCGACCTTCTGTCGCGGCACCACGACCGGGTCGCCGCTGAGGTGGACCCTGACGAACTTCTCGTGCTGCTGAGGCCCGGTCGTGGCGGTCACATCCGAGACCGAGCCGCCACCGAGCGGAAGATTGACCTTCGCGAGGGCGCCCGAGAAGCCCGACAGCGTCGGCTTGGAGGACGCGACGACCAACGCGCCCGCGGCAAGCGCCGCCAGCACCAGGAGCAGTCCGCCGCCGATAAACCATGGCCAGCGGCGGCGCCGGCGGGCCGTCCCCGCCCCGCCTGCGGGATAGATTCCACTTCGTGCCCCGCCAGGCGTGCGTAGGTAGGAGACATTGGCCACGGCGCGCAATGCTACAGAGGGCCTTGAGCATCCCCCATAAGATCATGTGAAGAGCGGGGGCCAGGAACCCTCCAATTGCTGGTCATTCCGGTCGATACGCCGTCTGCCGACCCCGGCATGCAACGCGGATTGCAGGGGCGGGCATGCGTCGCGCCGGTGAGGAGGCCGCACCGGCCCCGGTCGAGCGCTACTGGCCGGCGGCGTCCAGCGGGGTCTCGCTCGGCCCCTCCGTGGGGTCGATCGGAGTCTGCCCGTGGCGGGCCGCGGCGCGCATCCTGCCCCGCTCCCACTGCGCCAGGCGCCACAGGTCGCGCTTGACGTGGGCCGGGTCGAGTTGACGGCCGGGCAGGTTCATGTTCGCGGTGGAGATGAGCCGGGTCTCGTCGCCGGTCAGCGCCATCCACTTGGCGAGCACGTCGTCGGAGTCCGGCAGTCGCGAGGAGCCGTAGGGGCGAGTCTGGTCAGGGAACGTGACGCAGTACTCACTGAGCAGGCGGTGGGTCTGCGCCAGGTAGGCGATGATCGCCCGGTGCGGGTAGATGAGGTAGCCATAGGCGGCGCCCCCGGTCGCGCCCGCCCGCCCGGGTCCGTCCGCCTGGGTCCCCCAGACCCGGATGAACCCGAGGTCGCGATACATCGCCCACTCCTCCTCTCCCACGCAGGAGCGCAGAAGCGTGCGCGCACGCTGCTCGGCTCTGCGCTCACGGCCCGGGTCGTAGCCGAACGTCTCGGCAGGACGACGCCTCGCGCGAAAGCGTGACCACAGCTCGTCGATCCGTGGCAGCAGCTCCTCGGAGAGCAGCGCCACTGCGACGATTGCGGTCGCGACCAGCGCGAGGACCACGCGCGGCTCCTAGCCGCCGGCCGCGCGCGGGAAGAAGATCACGCGCTCCGCATCCCGCGGGACGTCCTGGAAGCGCTTGACCATCTGCGCCTGGCGCCGGCCGTCCTGCAACGTCGGCACCGCCGCCCACAGACCCTCCTCGAGCTGCAGGCGAAACTCATCGATCAGGCGTCGCTCGTCCTCGGCGAGTTGAACGTCTCCCTCAGCGATCAGAACTTCGCCGTGCCCCGGCTTCATTCGCAGAAACTTCACCCCGGGATTATGTCACGGCGAACGGCCAGAGGCGAAGGGTCCTCGGTGGTCCCGGCGCCCGGGCGGGCCGATCGTCCCACCCCGAGGATGTCGACAGGTCCCGGGCCCGCGCCGATCGACCGCAAGCCGTCGCGGACCGCCTCACCCGCGCGGCGCCTGGCCACGCGGGCCGCCTGCAACGGCGTGTCGCCGCAGGCCAGACGGGCCGCCAGGACCGAGGAGTGTGTGCAGCCCGAGCCATGTGCGGCACCCGAGCCGAAGCGCTCCCCGGCGATCTCCACCGTCTCCGATCCGTCGTAGAAGACGTCGACCGCCTCGCTCCGATGGCCGCCGGTGACGATGACGAACCGCGGGCCGAGGGCGTGAATCGAGCGAGCGAGCTCCGCCGCGTCCTGCTGCTCGTCCATGGCTCCGGCCAGCACCCGGGCCTCGGGCAGGTTCGGCGTGACGACGGTTGCCCGCGGCAGAAGCTCCTCGACGAGCGCGCGCCGGGCGTCGGGCTCGAGCAGCTGCGCTCCCGACTCGGACACCATCACCGGGTCCAGCACGATCGGCAGGGGCGCGCCGGCCGCGATCTCGGATATCTCGTCAAGCGCCTGGGCGACGGCGGCGATCGTCTCCGCGGTCCCGAGCATCCCGATCTTCACCGCGTCGAGGCCGATATCGCGCGCGACCGCTCGCACCTGCGCGCGGATCATCTGCGGGGAGATGGCCTCGATCGCATCGACCCCGACCGTGCTCTGTGCGGTGATCGCGGTGACGGCGGTCATCCCGTGCACCCCGCAGGCGGCGAACGCCTTCAGGTCCGCCTGAATGCCCGCTCCGCCGCCCGAATCCGAACCGGCGATCGTCAGTGCGCGGCGAATCGGAATATCAGTCTCAGTCATCGTCCCCTCAGCTTGCCATCACCGCGCGAGGTACCTCCCTCCGGGGCCGCGCCGCACGAGGCCGTCGAGCTCGAGCCGCGCGAGCGCGGCCATTCCGGACTCGCCGACAAGGCCGGCGCGGGCGAACGCGGCCTGCCCCTCCTCCCCGTCGGCGATCGCCTCCAGCAGCGCGGTCAGCGACGGCTCGAGCCGTGCGGTCCGTCGCCGCGGGACGAGCACCGCGCCGACGCCGTAGACCGCATCGAGCACATCCTGCGCGGAGGCGATGAGCGTGGCCCCCTCGCGCAGCAGGCGGTGTGGCGCGGCCGAGAGCGGGCCTGCGACCTGGCCCGGGACGGCCCCTGTCCCCCGCCCCAGCCGCGCCGCCCACTCGGCAGTGAGCAGCGCTCCCGAGCGCTCGCGGCCCTGGACGAGCACGGTGAGGTCGGCCAGCGCGGCGATGATCCGGTTGCGCGCGGGAAACATCCAGCGCCGCGGCATGACCCCCGGCCCGAGCTCGGACACCGCAACCCCGCGCTCGCGGATCCGCGCAAGCAATCGCCGGTGCCGGGCCGGGTAGGCGACGTCGGCGCCGCCCGGGAGCACGGCGACCGTCGCTCCCAACGCGTCAAGGACGCCCGTGTGGGCCGCCGCATCGGTCCCGAGCGCCATCCCGCTCACCACGGTCAGCCCGGCGCGGGCGAGCTCTCCGGCGATCCGACGCGTCGTCTCCAGCCCGTAGCTCGAGGGCCGGCGACTGCCGACGATCGCGACCGACGGCTCCTCGAGCAGAGCGGTGAGCCGCTCGAGCGAGCCGGTCACGTGCAGCACGGACGGGGGTGAGGGCAGGTCGCGCAGGGCCACGGGATACGCGGAATCACAGCGGCAGACGATCTCGACGCCCGCCCGCTCGGCGCGGTCCTCGAGCTCGGAGACCTCCTGGCGCTCGAGCTCGTCCTCGATCGCACTGCGGTGCTCGCCGCCGACGGCCGCCACGAGCGCGCGGTCATCGAGCTCCAGCAGCTCGGCGATCCGCTCCCGCACCGGTTCCAGGTGCCCGGCGAGCCGCTCCAGCAGCCAGGCTCGCCGCGCGCAGTCGGGACACACGCGCGCGCTCATCCCACCCCCGCCCCTTCCTGGGCGAGGCGCTGGCGCAGGCTGAGCGCGAGCAGCAGGTCGGGCCGGCCGATCCGCTCGCTGCCCGCAAGGTCCGCGATCGTGCGTGCGACCCGCACCACCCGAAGCCGCCCCCGGGCGCTCAGCAGTCCCTCCGTGTATGCCCGCGCCAGCTCGGCCTCGGCCTCGCCGTCGAGCGCCGCCGTGTGGCGGGCCGCCCGCGCGTCCATGTCACCGTTGCAACCCGCGCCAGTCCCCTGCAGCCGGGCGCGCTGGCGCTCGCGCGCGACCGCGACCCGCTCGCCAACCTGGGCGGAGCTCACGTGCGACGGGCCGCGCAGCTCGGCGTCGGCGGGACGCCGCACATCGACGAGCAGATCGAGGCGGTCGAGCAGCGGTCCGCTCAGCCGCCGCCGGTGGCGGCGCAGGTCGGCCTCGCCGCAGGTGCAGCGGTCCTCGACCCCGGCGAACCCGCACGGACACGGGTTGGTGGCCGCGACCAGCATGAAGCGCGTCGGGAACGAGAGTGAGCGCTGACCACGGACGATCGACACCTCGCCGTCCTCGAGCGGCTGGCGCAGGGCCTCGAGGGCGGGACGCCCGAATTCCGAGAGCTCGTCGAGAAACAGGACGCCGTGATTGGCGAGGGTCGCCTCCCCCGGCCGGGGTGGCGATGCGCCGCCCGCCAGCCCGGCGGCCGAGATCGAGTGATGCGGGGCCCGGAACGGGCGGGTCTGGATGAGCCCGCGAGCGTGCAGTCCCGCGACGCTGTGGATGCGGGTGACCTCGATCGCCTCCTCGCGGGAGAGCGGCGGCAGGATCGAGGGCAGCCGCCGCGCGAGCATCGTCTTTCCGGTCCCGGGCGCGCCCTCCATCAGCAGGTTGTGACCGCCCGCCGCAGCGATCTGGAGCGCGAGCAGCGGCACCTCATGCCCGCGCACGTCGGCGAGGTCAGGCGCCGACTCGGCGGGGGCCGGCTCCACCTCGGCGCGCGGGAGCGGGGGCGCCGGCGCACCGGCCAGCACCGACGCGGCCTCGCGCAGCGTGCTGACCGCGATGATCTCCAATCCCTCGACGAGCGCCGCCTCCCGCGCGCGCTGGCGAGGGACGATCAGGCGCGTGCATCCCGCGCGGCGTGCGCCCTCGGCGACCGCGAGCGCACCGGGAGAGTCGCGCAGTTCGCCGCCCAGCGAGAGCTCACCGAACACGGCACACCCCTCGAGGCTCGCGGCCGGCAGCTGGTCGCTGGCCGCGAGCAGCCCGAGGGCCAGGCCGGCGTCGAAACCCGGACCGGCCTTGCGCAGTGACGCCGGCGCCAGGTTGGCCGTGATCCGCCGATCCGGGAAGCGGAAGCGTGAGTTCAGCACGGCCGAGCGGATGCGATCCCGGGACTCCCGGACGGCCGTGTCCCCGAGGCCGACGATCGTGAATGCCGGCAGGCCGGCGCGGATGTCGACCTCGAGCCACACCTGGCGCGGATCGACCCCATCGATGGCGAACGTCGTGACCTGCGCGAGCATGGTCGAGACGCTACGCCCGATCGCGTCACAGGTGGGTGCCGCATCGTCACAGTTTTGTGCCGATTTGCAGGTTAATTGGCACACAATCGTGGCTGTCCGACACCCACCTGTGACAGCTTCTTCCGTAGCGTCCCCGGAGTCATGAGCACCGCCCCGGACCGCCGCCCGACACCCGAGACCGACGCCCGCCGGACGCTCGGAGCCGCCGGCGAGGAGCTCGCCGCCACGCACCTGAGCCGTCTCGGCTACGCGGTGGTCGAACGCAACCACCGGACGCGGTGGGGTGAGATCGACATCATCGCCCACGCGCCGGGGATGCTCGTCTTCGTCGAGGTCAAGACGCGGCGCGCGAGCGCACGCGCCGGGTCACCGTTCGACGCCGTCCACCCGCGCAAGCAGGCGCAGGTGCGGCGGATGGCCGCCGCCTGGCTGGCTCAGGTGCGCGATCGTCCGCGGGCGGAGGACCTGCGCTTCGACGTGATCGGGGTGACGGTCGACCGCGCCGGCTGTCTGCTCGCACTCGACCACCGGGAGGGGGTGTTCTGACCGTGCGGACGGTCAGCCGAGCGCGAGCTGCGTGTAGGCCGTGGACTGGAACGACATGCGATGGAGCGGCGAGACGCCCAGACGCTCGATCGCCTCGCGGTGCTCGGGCGTCGAATAGCCCACGTGCTGAGCGAACTGCCAGCCGGGATGCAACGCCTCGACGCGGCGCATGTAGCGATCGCGGGTCTCCTTGGCGAGGACCGAGGCCGCGGCGATCGCCGCGCTCTTGGCATCGCCGCCGATCACGGCACGCTGCTCATGAGCCAGCCCGGAGACGGGGAAGCCGTCGCTCAGGCAGATGCAGCCGTCGACCGCGACCCCCGCCAATGCATCGCGCAGCGCGGCGAGGTTCGTCTTGTGCAGGCCGCGGGCGTCGATCCCCGGCGCGCAGCGGCTGACGATGCAGACGCGCGCGGCGAGGCCCAGGATGACCGGGTAGAGCGCAGCTCGCCCCTCGGACGTCTGCTGCTTGGAGTCGTTGAGCGTGCCCAGTGCCCGGGCCTGCGTGGGACCGATGCGCTCGAGGTCGAGCAGCACACCGGCAGCAACGAGCGGTCCAGCGAGGCAACCGCGCCCCGCCTCGTCGGCGCCTGCGACGAAGCGGACACCGAGGCCCCGGTCATGACTCAGCAGCCGGCGCCCTGGGCGGGCGTGGCGGCGTGGGCGCCGCGGTGCCTCAGATGGTGCCGATCCGGTCAATCGGCCAGTAGGTGAAGAAGGCGACGCCGATGATCCATTTCTGCGGGACCGGTCCCCAGAAGCGGCTGTCGTCGGAAAGGCCACGGTTGTCACCCATCATGTAGTACATCCCGGCCGGAACCTTGATCGTCTTGGAGAACGTGCACTGACCGGCCCCCTCGGTACAGGACTGGATGTAGCGGCCGGTCTCCTCCTTGCCGTTGCGCCACACATGCCCGCCCGAGATCCGCAGCGTGTCGCCGGGCAGCCCGACGACGCGCTTGACGAACGTCTGCGAGGACTCCGCCTTGGTGGGAGTGGCGCAGGGCTGGGACTTGCCATATCCCTGCGAGGGGTTGCCGCAGTTCGCCTGCGTCTGAGGATCGGCGGGCGTGGCCCCCGCGGGCGGATGGAAGACGACGACGTCGCCGAGCTTCGGATGGGTCGAGAGCCGGTTGACCAGGATCCGCTGGCCGACCTTGAGCGTGGGCACCATCGAGACGCTCGGGATCCGGTAGGGCTTGACGACGAACGCCTGGATCAGGAACGCGAGCGCGATCGCGATCGCGACCGTGACGACGAGTTCAACAAAGCCGCCGAATGCGGACCGGCGCTTCCTCGGTTTCGACGTGCTCGCCATTGTCAACGGGACGGGCTCATGCGGTCTGCCGCCCCGGCGCTCTCAACCCGGGCCCCGGCCCGAGCGCGCGCCACCGGCTACTCGTCGGTGGCCGCCGGCTCCTCGTCAGGCTCGGATGTGGCCGGCTCGTCGTCGGTGGAGGGGAGCTCGGCGACGGAGTCAGCCGACTCGGCCGACCCCTCCTCGAGAGCGCCCTCGCTCAGCGGCTCGACGGCTCCGTCCTGCTCGACGGCCTCCTCGGCGGTCGTCCCGCTCGCATCGGTCGCCTCGGTCGGCTCCTCGGTGTAGAGCAGCTCGCGCTCAACCGCGACCTCGGGCCCGGTCGAACGGCGCTCGCGGACGCGGGCGCGCTTGCCGATCCGGCCACGCAGGTAGTAGAGCTTGGCGCGGCGCACGTCACCGCGGGCCGCAACCTCGATGCGCTCGATCTTGGGCGAGTGCAGCGGGAACGTGCGCTCCACGCCGACGCCGAACGACTGCTTGCGGACGGTGAAGGTCTCGCGCGCTCCGTGGCCTTGGCGCTTGATGACCACGCCCTCGAAGACCTGGGTGCGGCGGCGGGTTCCCTCGATCACCTGGAAGTGAACGCGGAGGCGGTCCCCGGCGTCGAACTCCGGGACGCGGCGCAGCTGAGTGCGCTCGAGACTTTCGATGACAGTGCTCATGGTGAAAGGTGTGGGTTCGAGTGGCGAATGCGGCCCCTCGGAAATCAGCGTCCGGACCGCCGGCGGGCGTCCTTGAGTCCGTGACGGCGGTCCATGCTAGCGGCTCCAAGAGGGACTGCATATTGGCGCCCGGTGAAGCCCGCCGGGTGCCCGGAACGCCCGCGCGAGCTTTCGGTGAGCGTCGGCTAACGCCGCCGCGCCTCGCCTCCAGGCTCGCCTCGACCGCGGGCGCGGCTCTGCTCCAGTCGCCACTGGGCGATGCGCGCGTGGTGCCCGGAGAGCAGGATCTCCGGCACGGACCATCCGCGCCACACCGCCGGCCGGGTGTAATGCGGATATTCAGGACCACCCTCGAGCGCCGCGCTGAACGACTCCTCAACGGCACTGTCGGCGTGCCCGAGCGCTCCTGGGAGCTTGCGCAGCACCGCGTCACAAACCACCATCGCCGCCAGCTCGCCCCCGGCGAGCACGTAGCGCCCAATCGACAGCCGGTCGGTCGCGAAGTGCTCGACGATCCGCTCGTCGAAGCCCTCGTAGCGCCCGCACAAAAGGGTCAGGTTCGGCTCGGCGGCGAGCTCGTCGACCAGCGCGTCGTCGAGCACCCGGCCGCTCGGCTCGAGCGCGATCACCCGGCGGTGCTCCCGCACCGCGACGGGATCCTCCCCGTATCGGGCGCGCATCGCGGCCTCGACCACGTCGACCCGGAGGACCATTCCCGCCCCGCCGCCGAACGGCGTGTCGTCGACCTGGCCGGCGCCGAGCGGCGTGTGCGCGCGGTAGTCGACGAACCCGAGCTCGTGGCCGGCGGCGAGCGCGTTCGTGACGTGACGCTGGTTGCGGAACCAGTCAAACCAGTCCGGGAACAGCGTGAACACGTCGATGCGGATGACTACTCCTCGCCGAGGAACGCGAGGTCGACCTCGATCACGCGCGCCTCCGGATCGACCTCGCGGACGGCGTCGCGGATCAGCGGCACGAGCAACGGCGCCCGGTCCTCCTGGCCCTCGCGCCTGACCTCGAGCACCTCGCACGAGGGCAGCCCCAGCAGCGCGGTGACGACGCCGACCGTCTTCTCGCCGTCGCGGACCGTGCAGCCCTCGAGGTCCTCCGCCCACCACTCGTCCTCCTCCAGGGGCGGAGCCGCCGAGCGCGGGAGCTCGAGCTCGAGACCGCGGAGTGCCTCGGCGTCATCCCGGCTCTCGCAGCCGTCAAGGCGGATGATCGGCCGTGCGACGCGGCCGGCGAGCCGCACGATCCGCCGTGGACGACCGCCGACGAACACCTCGGAGCCGACCTCGAGCAGCGCGATCACGTTCTCGGCCGTGGCACCGACGTGAAAGCTCCCGTCGAGACCGTGGGCCCGCCCGACGGTGCCGGCTCGCAGGCCGGGCGGAGGCGGTGTCTGGGCCGGTGGACCGTCGCGACCAGCGTCGCTCATGGCCGGCCTCTCAGTCGTCGACGATGTCGACGAACACGCGACGGCCCTCCCGCGTGCCCGCGGCCTTGACCACGGTGCGGAGCGCCTGGGCGGTCCGCCCGCCCCGGCCGATCACGCTCCCGTAGTCATCCTCGCCGACCGACAACTCCAGCACGACCGAGCCGTCGTCCTCGTCGAGCTCTGAGACGCGGACCTCGTCGGGATGCTCGACGAGCCCCTTCGCGAGGAACTCGAGCAGCTCCCGCACGGCGGGCTGACCGGTCATCGGCGCCCCCTCAGGAGATGCCCTGGGTGCGGAGCAGCTTGCGGACGCTGTCCGAGGGCTGCGCGCCGCGCCCGAGCCAGTCCCGGATGCGCTCTTCGTTGAGCACGATCGTGGACGGCTCCGTCTGGGCGTTGTAGTGCCCGACGGTCTCGATCACGCGACCGTCACGCTTGGAGCGCTGGTCGGCGACCACGACGCGCCAGATGGGGTTCTTGCGTCCGCCGATGCGGGTGAGTCGAAGTCTGACTGCCATAAGCGAGCGACGAGGATAGCGCGCGAGAGATCAAACCCTCAGGTCGGGCTTGCCAGCAGGCAGAGCACGACGACGATCGCGATGCACACGAGGACCGCGATCGCCGGCCCGGACTCACTCCAGAGGCGACGCACCGGCCCTCCCGGCTACCGTCCCCCGGCCTGCCGCATGAGTGCGCCGAGGTCCGGCATCCGGCCCTGGGAGACCTGCCGCATCACCTTGCGCATCTGCTCGAACTGCTTGATCAGCGCCTTGACCGCCTGGACGTTGGTGCCCGAGCCCTTCGCGATCCTCAGTCGCTGGGAGCCCTTGATCAACTCCGGCCGCCGGCGCTCCTCCGGGGTCATCGACAGGATGATCGCCTGCAGGCGGTCGAACTCCTTCTCGTCGAGCTTGACGCCGCGCAGCTCCTTGCCGAGCCCGGGGATCATCCCGAGCAGATTCTGCAGCGGTCCCATGCGCCTGATCTGGCGCATCTGATCCAGGAAGTCGTCGAGGCCGAACTCCTGCTTGCGCAGCTTGCGCTCCAGATCGGCGGCCTGCTGCTCGTCGAAGTTCGCCTCGGCGCGCTCGATCAGCGACATCACGTCGCCCATCCCGAGGATGCGCTGTGCCATCCGGTCGGGGTGGAAGCGCTCGAACTGGTCGAGCTTCTCGCCGGTGGAGGCGAACAGGATCGGCTTGCCGGTGATCGCCTTCACCGAGAGCGCCGCGCCGCCGCGCGCGTCGCCATCGAGTTTGGACATGATCACGCCGTCGAAGTCGACCGCGCGGCCGAACTCCTCGGCGACGTTGACCGCGTCCTGGCCGGTCATCGCGTCGACGACGAGCAGGATGTCGGTCGGGTTGATCGCCTTCTTGATGTCGACCAGTTCCGACATCAGCTCCTGGTCGACGTGCAGGCGACCGCTGGTGTCGACGATCAAGACGTCCTTGCCCTCGGCGCGGGCGCGGTCGGCGGCCCACGACGCGATCTTGACCGGTGAGACGTCGGTGCCCTGTTCGTAGACGTCGACGCCCACCTGGCCGGCGAGCTTGACGAGCTGGTCGACCGCCGCGGGGCGGTACACGTCGCAGGCCGCCACCGCCACCGACGAGCCCTGCGACTTCAGCAGGCGGGCAAGCTTGCCCGTCGCCGTCGTCTTGCCCGATCCCTGCAGCCCGGCCATGACGATGATCGTCGGCGGGCGGGGCGCGAACGCGAGGTCCCTGGCAGCGCCACCCATCAGCTCGGTGAGCTCGTCGGAGACGATCTTGACGACCTGCTGGCCGGGGTTGAGCTGGCCGATGATGTTGGCGCCGAGCGCCTTCTCCTTGACGGTCGCGGTGAAGGAGCGCACGACCTTGAAGTTGACGTCGGCCTCGAGCAGCGCGAGGCGTATCTCCCGCATCGCCGCGTTGATGTCGTCCTCGGTCAGCGTCCCGCGGCCGCGCACGTCGGCGAGCGTCGCCTGAAGCTTCTCTCCGAGGTTGTCGAACACGCCCTGAAGTCTAGGCCCAGTCCTTCGGACGGACGAGTCCAGATTGAGCCCAGTCCTTCGGACGGACGAGTCCAGATGACAGCGCGCCGCAGGGCACCGGGGCGCGCCTTTAACCCGCGCCGACGAGCGCGCGCGCGAACTCGTCGGCGTCGAACGGGCGCAGATCCTCCAGTTGCTCGCCCACGCCGATCAGCTTCACCGGGATGCCGAGCTCGGACGCGATCGCCAGCGCGATCCCACCCTTGGCCGTCCCGTCGAGCTTGGTGAGGACGATGCCCGAGACGTCGACCGCCTCGGAGAACAGCTTGGCCTGGCGCAGCCCGTTCTGGCCCGTCGTCGCGTCGACGGTGAGCAGGGTCTCGTGCGGCGCACCCGGGATCTGCTTGTCGATCACTCGCCGCACCTTGGCCAGCTCGGCCATCAGGTTGTCCTGGGTGTGCAGGCGCCCGGCGGTGTCGATCAGCACGACGTCGGCGTCCTCGCGTCGGGCCGCCGCGATCGCCTCGAAGGCGACGGCGGCGGAATCCGCCCCGAGATCGCCTTTGACGAAGCCGACCCCGGCGCGCTGGGCCCAGACCTCGAGCTGCTCGACAGCCGCCGCCCGGAACGTGTCGCCGGCGGCGAGCATCACCCGCCGGTCCATCTCGCGCGACAGGTGCCAGGCGAGCTTGCCCAGGGTCGTGGTCTTACCGGTTCCGTTGACCCCCGCCACCAGGATCACCGTCGGCTCCGGACGGAGGTCGATCGTGTCCTGACCGGTCTTCGCGATCTCGGCCAGCAGCTCGACGAGCCGGTCCGACAGCTCCTGGCCCCCGGTCAGCTTGTTCTCGGCGGCCTCCTGCTCGAGCTGGGCGACGACCTTGGCGGTCGTCGAGGCGCCGACGTCGGCATAGATCAGTGCCTCCTCCAAGCGCTCCCAAGTCTCATCCGAGAGATCCTCGAACAGCGTCGCCTGGATCTCGGTCTGCAGCGCCTGGCGGGTCTTGCGCAGGCTCTCGCGCAGACGGCGGAAGCGGCCCACGCGCTTCTCCGGCTCGTCCTGCGCCGCGGCCGCCGCGGGCATCTCGCCGTCGATGATGAAGATCTCTCGCCAGTCGCGGGCCATGTCCGGCGCGAGGTTACCCAGGCCGGCGGGCCGGACGGGACGGAGTCCCTCGTCGACCGGGCTCGGCGCCCGGCGCTGAGGATGGGCGAGGGCCCTTCCGCGTCAGCGCCGGGCGTCGGCCGGCAGCACGGCGGCCAGGTGCCGCCTGCGCATCGCCGCATCCGAACCGGGCGAGCGATGCCGGCGCTCGAGCCGCGCCACCTCGGCGGAGAGCGCCTCCCAGCGGCCCTCCATGGCCGGGCGGTGCGCTCCTTGCGGAGTCGGCGCCTCCGAGCTCGGGCGGGTGCGGCAGGTGAGGAACAGCGCGGTCATCGCCGCAACGGGAGCGGCAGTAATCAGGATCAGGAGCACGCGGCCAATCTAGGTTTTCGAGGGCGCCGGGAACCGTTCATGGAGAATTTGCAGATGTTCTCCCCGTCGCCTGGCAGCGGGGCGGAGGCGCAACCCTACGCCCTCACGAGAGGCGTGTGACAAAAAGGTTCAGAGCGACGCTCAGACGGCGGCGGCGACCGCGCCGGGCAGGCGGCGGGAGATCACCTTGGAAATGCCGTCGGAGGCCATCGAGACGCCGTACAGCGAGTCGGCGGCCTCCATCGTGCGCTTCTGGTGCGTGACAACGATGAACTGCGCGCGCGAGGAGTACTCACCGAGGAGAGCCAGGAACCGGCTGATGTTGAGATCGTCGAGCGCCGCCTCGACCTCGTCGAGGATGTAGAACGGGCAGGGCTGCGCGAGGAAGACCGCGAACAGGAAGGCGAGCGCGGTCATCGACTTCTCTCCACCGGAGAGCAGTGACAGTCGCTTGGGATCCTTGCCGGCGGGCGTGATCTCGATCTCGACGCCGAGCAGGTCCTCGCGATCGCCGTCCTCCTCATCTCCGCCGCCGTCCGCCTCGCCCTCTGGCGAGTGGTCCTCGTCTCCGCGGTCGGCCCCCTCGCCCTCATCGACGGACTCCCCGCCGATCACGCGAGCCGGGCCCTCGCGCTCGGAGACGAGGCGCAGGCGGCCGCTGCCGCCCGGGAACAACTGTGCCGCGAGATCCTCGAACGCGGCCGCGGTCGCGGCGAACGTCTGCTCGAAGGTCGTGCGGATCTGCTTGTCGGTGTCGGCGATCAGCGAGGTCAGCTCGCGCATCGCGGTCTCAAGGTCGGTGCGCTGGGTCTCGAGCTCCTCCACGTGCTCCAGCGCCTCGGCGTACTCCTCCTGCGCGAGCGGGTTGACGGGCCCAAGCTGCTCCCGGCGCCGCGCGACCCGCTCCAGCCGCGCGCTCAGCGCCGACCGGCTCTCGTCGTCGAGCGGATCCTCTGCGGGGGTGGCCTCCAACTCCAGCCGCCCGGCGAGCGCGCCCAGCTCGCTCTCGGCGTCGGCGGCCTGGTCGCGGCTGCGCTGGAGCGTCACCTCCGCCCCGGTGAGGGCGTCGTTCTCCCGGCCCATCCGCTGATGCAGCTCGGCCTCGCGCTGCGCGCATTCGCGCAGCTGTGCCGCCGCCGTCTCCCCCGCCGCGCGGTCGGCGGCAAGCGCCGCGTCGAACGACTCCAGCTGGGCGGTGACGATCTCGCCCGCGGAGCGGACCCGCGTGAGCACCTGCCCGATCACTGGAATCAGCTCCGCGTCCCGCTCGGCGGACGCACGGGTGCGAGCCAGGCGCCGTGCCCGCTGCTCGCGCTCGGCAGCCTCGCGCTCGAGGGTGGCGCGCTCGGCGCGGATCTGCGCGGTCAGCTGTGCGCGGCGTCCGGCGTTCTCGCCCTCATCCGGGGCCGACCGGCGGCGTTCGATCTGCGCTCCGAGTCGGCGGACCGCCTCACGGGCCTCGTCGAGCGCGTGCGTCGCGGCCCGGTGCGCCGCAGTCAGCCGCTCGCGCTCGCCGTCCGCGCCGTGCGCTGCGCCGGCCGCCTCCTGAACGGCGGCCTTCGCGGTCACCTCGGCCTGGACGGCTCGTTCGCTCTCCGCGACCAACGCGTCACGGCGGTTGCGCTCGGCCAGAACGCGCTCCTCGCCCACCGCGGGCGCCTGTCGCAGCTCACGCGTGCGCGCCGACCAGACGCGGCCGGTCCGGGTGACGGCCAGCCCCGAGAAGTCATCGGCGCAGGCGGCAAGATCCTCGACTACCCAGGCATCGCGCAGCAGCGTCGCGATCAGCCGCGCCGCCGGTGGCTCGCCGCAGCGGACGTGATCGGCCAGCCGCTCCGCCGCTCCGGATCCGCGCCAGCTCGCGCCGTCTGCGCCGTCCGCGGCAGGGTCGGCGTCCGGCACCAGCGCGCGGCCTCCGTCGGCGCCGGTCCGGTCCAGCAGGCCCGAGGCCGCGTCTCGGCCGTCGACGACGGCGGCGGCGAGCCTGCCGTCGAGCGCCGCCGCGACCGCGAGCTCGTACCCGGGATCGACCTCGAGCGCATCGGCCAGCGCACTGGCCCCCTGCGGCGTCCTGGCGTGGTTGCGCAGGAACTGGTTGGCCGCCGCGAGCTCGCCGCCCACACGAGCCGCGTCACGGCGGGCCGCCTCGGCGGCGCGCTCTGCCCCGCGGATCGACTGGCGGGCGCCGTCGGCGGCCTGCTCGGCCTTGCGGCGGGCGTCAAGCGCCTGCTCAAGCTCCTGGGTGCGCGTCTGAACGATCGCCGTCGCCGCCTCGCGTTCGCGCTCCAGATCGGTGAGCTGACGCGCGAGCTCGGCCTCTCGATCTCGCTCGAGCGCCTCCAGCTCGCGTTGCATCGTCTCGATCCGAGTCGCCGCCTCGGGATCCTCGTGCGCGGCGGCGAGCTCGGATTCCAGGCCCTCGGCGATCTGCTCGGAGCGGGCTCGGCGGCCCTCGATCGAGGTGAGCGATGCGGCGATCGAATCGGCGCGATATCCGATCCGCTCCCCTGCGCTGCGCGCCGCGTAGGCACGGCGAGAGAGCTCCTCGCGATGGGCGCTGCGCGCGGCCAACGCCTCCTCGGCCTCCTCCCGCCGCTGTGCGGTGGCGGTCAACTCCACGGTCAGAGCCTGGCGGCGTCCACGGATCTCGCCGGCGGCCCGCTCGGCGGCGGCCAGCGCCTGGCGTCGGGCGCGGACATCGTCACGGACGAGCTCCCAGCGGATCTCGAGCGACTGGCGCTCCAGGCGCTCGTGCAACTCCGCGGCCTCCGCCTGGCGCTTGAGCGGCCGCAGCCGCGCGCGAGCCTCCCGCTCGACGTCGAGCGCGCGGTCGAGGTTGTCCTCGGTGCGGGCGAGCTTCAGCTGGGCACGCCGCCGGCGCTTGCGGTGCTTGCCGAGGCCGGCCGCCTCCTCGATCAACATCCGCCGCTCGCGAGGCTTGGAGGTGACGAGCGATTCGACCCTGCCCTGCGAGATGACCGAGTGCATCTCCTTACCCAGGCCCGTGTCGGAGAGGAGCTCCTGAACGTCGGCAAGCCGACAACGCGCGCCGGACAGGCGGTACTCGCCATCGCCGCTGCGGTCCAAGCGGCGGTAGATCGAGATCTCTGGAACACCGAGGCCCAGCGTCCCGTCGGAATCGTCGAGCACCAGCTCGACCTCGGCGCTCGTCGCGGCCTTGCGCCCGGGCGCGCCGCCGAAGATGACGTCCTGCATCGACTGGCCGCGCACGGCCACCGGCGACTGCTCCCCGAGCGCCCACAGCACCGCGTCGGTGACGTTCGACTTGCCCGAGCCGTTCGGCCCGACGATCACGCTCGTACCAGGCCCGAACTCCAGGCGGGTCCGGTCCGGGAACGACTTGAATCCCTTGACGGTGATCGACTTCAGATGCACGCGGCGCTCCTGGTCATCCCTCGACGGCCTCCACGTCGATCGCGTCCAGTGCCAGCTGGGCGGCCTCCTGCTCGGCATCCTTCTTCGAGCGTCCGACGCCGCGTGCGAGCTCGATGCCCTCGACGGAGGCGCTCACCGTGAACGTCCGGTCGTGCGGCGGCCCCTGCTCCCCCACGACCGCGTAGCCGACGATCTCGCCACGGCGCGCGAGGCGCTCCTGCAAGGCTGACTTGAAGTCCACGGGATGCTCGAGCGCCTCGGCGATCTGCGGGGCGAACGCCTCGACGACGGCCGCCGCGGTCGTCTCGTAGCCGAACTGCAGGTAGATGGCGCCGATGACGGCCTCGATCACGGAGGCGAGCACCCGCTCGGTGCTGATCAGCGCCGCCACCCCGGCCGACGCACTCGGCGGCGCGGCCTCGAGCAACCGGGCCGGCACCCCCAGCCGTTCGGCGACCACCCGGCAGGAGCGCCCCGAGACCGCCTGGGCACGGATCTTGGTCAGCCGTCCGGGGCCGTAGCGGTCGGCATCGAGCCGTGGGAACAGATGCGTGGAGACCGCCAGCGAGAGCACGCTGTCGCCGAGGAACGCGAGTCGTTCGTAGGACTCCGATCGCTTGGCGGTCCAGGAGGAGTGCTGGAACACCGGCGCGACGCTCTCGGCGTCGAGCCGCTCCAGCAGGTCGCGAAGCGTCGCCGCCGAGTCCTCGAAGGTCGAGTCGGCGCTCGAGGTCGAGACGGATGGCTCGGTCACTCAGAGTCGGAACCCGCGCTCGGGGTCGACGCAACCGCGCCGCTGGCGAGCACGAAGTCGACCGCCTGTCCGACGGTGAGGATGTGCGCGGCCTGCTCGTCGGAGATCGTGACGCCGTAGTTGTCCTCGAGCTCCTGGACAAGCGTGTACAGATCCAGCGAATCGGCCTCCAGGTCCTCCTTGAAGCGAGTCGCCTCACTCAGCGAGTCGGGGTCGAGCTCCAGCTCGTCGGCGAGATGGGCGCGAATCAGCGCGAGGACGTGCTCTCGATTCATCGGGCGGACACCGTAGAGGTCGGGTCGGACACGCCCGTGACACTACTACCGGTCAGTCTCCGTCCCGCGCGCGTGAGCCGGCCGGTTCTCGCAGCGCGCCGGCGGCGGTGAGCGCTGCGCGCGTCGCGCTCACCACGTCCTCTTCGACGCCTCGCGCCGCCACCTGGATCGCCCGCGCGAAGCCATTGCGCGAGAAGCGGCCGTGGGCGACGACGCCGAGGCGCCGCAACCCGAGCAGGTAGGCGCCGCCGGGCGCCTCGGGATCGATGTCGGCGCGCAGTCTGCGCATCGAGGGCTCGACCATCCACGCCCCCAGCCGCGATCGGGGTGATCGCATCGAGGCATCGTGGACGCCGCGGAGCATGCGACCCGAGACTCCCTCGATCACCTTGAGCGTGACGTTGCCGATGAACCCATCCATGACGACGACATCGGCGACACCGTCGGTGATGTGGGTCCCCTCGATGTTGCCGATGAAGTTCAGGCCGGTCCCGCTCTCGCCGGCCAGGCGCTCGTAGACCTCGATCAGGTCCGGGGTGCCCTTGACGGGCTCTTCGCCGTTGGAGAGCAGCGCCACCCGTGGGCGCTCGCGACCGAGCACGGCGTGCGAGAACGCGGAGCCCATGTGGGCGAACTGGACCAGATGCTCGGGCCGGCAGCTGACGTTGGCGCCGACGTCGAGCAGCAGCACCGGCGGCCCGGCGAGCATCGGCAGCGGGAGCGCGAGCGCCGGGCGGTAGATCCCGCGGTCGCGCTTGATGTTGAACAGACCGGCGGCGAGCGCGGATCCGGTTGAGCCTCCGGACACGAGCGCCTGAGCCTCTCCGTCCGCCACCGCCCGTGCCGCCTGGACGATCGACGCCTCGGGCGTGGAGCGGACCGCGTACGCGGGATCCTTGGCCTTGGCGATCGAGATCGGTGCGTCGATCACCCGGACGCCCTCGCCCACCTCACCGATTTCGCGCGCCGGCCCGTAGAGGAGCACGGAGATTCCTGCGGCGGCGGCCTCACTGGCACCGGCCGCGACCTCCGCGGGCCCGAGGTCGGCCCCGCCCGCGTCGACGGCCACCGTGACCATGCGCGCGGGGCGGTCTAGACCGACTGCGAGCCGGACTCGGCGATGATCTCGCGCCCCTTGTAGTACCCGCACTCGGGGCAGACCCGGTGAGGACGACGGGGGCTGTGGCACTGCGGGCACTCGTTGTAGGTCGGGGCAGCGAGCTTGTGCTGAGATCGACGTTGCGAGGTCCGAGCGTGAGACTGCTTTTGCTTGGGGACGGCCATCGGTGCGTGCAGGCTAGCAGCCGGGCGAGCCGGGGCCCGGGCGATCGCGGGTTCCCGCCGCCGTGCTCCGGAGACATCCGTCCGAAGGACTGTACGGTGCCAGATGTGACGCCCGCTTCTCGACGCTCGGCCGGCTCGGGTACCTCGCGCGCGGTGCGCGCGCGGCTGCAGCCGGGACCGGCCGACGATGGGGTCGCCACCGCGATTCGCGACGACGCACTCGGGCTCGAGGTCCTCGGCTGGGTCCGCGGCGACGCAGCACCCGGAGGACCGGTCGAGATCCATGCCGAGGGCGCGCCCGACGCGCTTGCGGCGTTCGTGGCCGCGCTCGAGGGCCGGGGCTCGGTCCAGACCAAGGACGTCCGCGTCGAGGGCCATGAGCAGTTTCACATCCGCGGGGTGGCCGCCGGCGTGTTCGTCGTCCAAGAGCACCAGGCGACCGCACATCACTATGACTTCCGCCTCGAGGTCGACGGGCAGATGCGCTCCTGGGCGGTGCCGAAGGGTCCTTCGCTGGACCCGGCCGCCAAGCGGCTTGCCGTCCAGGTGGAGGATCACGCGATCTCCCACAACGATTTCGAGGGGCTGACCGGCTCGGGCGGAGTGGTCATCTGGGACCGCGGCACCTACGAGCAGGGCGGCCGGGTGCCCTGGCCCGAGGCGCTCGATCGCGGGCACGCGGTGTTCGTACTCCACGGCGAGAAGCTGCGCGGGGGCTTTGCGCTGCAACGCACCCGTCCCACCGAGCCACCCCAGTGGCTACTCGTCAAGCGCCGCGACGACGAGGCGCGGTCCGGATCGGACGTCACCGCCGAGCGACCCGAGTCGGTGGCGAGCGGACGAACCCTGCAGCAGCTGCTCGACGCCGGCTGAGCCAGCTGCGCGACGGCGCGTGAGTTATTCGAAGTGCAGCTCGGAGAGCTTGGCCCACCGTGGGTCGGGAGCCGACTCGTGGTGGTGGTCGGGCCCGGCGTCGTTCAGGTTGACGCCGCACACCGCGCAGAGGCCCGCGCAGTCGGGACGGCAGAGGATCTGAGCGGGCAGCGCGAGGGCGAGCGCATCGTGGGCCCAGCCGCGCAGGTCGAGCACACCGGCCTCGTCGACGTAGGGCGACTCGAGCTCGTCGCCACCGCCGGGCTGGGAGATCTCCCGAGCGTCGACCGCGAACTCCGGCTCGGCGCTGGTCAGGCAGCGCATACAGGGACCGTCCAGCCGCGCCGTGAACCGCAGCCGCAGCGAGTAGCCCTGGCCGGTCGTCCGGGAGACATCGAGCCGCACCGGGACCGTCGCGGGGCTCGGCTCATAGCGCTCTCCGCCGAGGTCGAAGCCGTCAAGCCCCACTTCGAGGTCGAGGTGGCGGCCCTCGCCCGAACTGAGTCGCAGGCCGCTGAGCTCAAACGTGTCTGAACGCGGCGACATCTCTCGGAGGCTATCGTCGGGCTTCTGACCCCAGGCGAAGGCGGCCAAGGGGCGTGCCCGCGATGTCGACCTGGTTTCGCAGCTATGGATACGGCGAGGTCCACCCTGGACTGATCGTCGGCGCGTACCCGCTCGATCGAGGCGACGTCAACCAGCTGAGGTTGATGCAGGTCGATCGCGTCCTGAACCTCGTCGAGGACAGCGAGTACCAGCCCGGCGACCGCGAGGAGATCGAGGCGGCCTACGCCTCGCACGGCATCCAGGAGACCCGCCAGAGCCTGATCGACTTCGGGCACCTGCCCGCCGACCAATTGGAAGCGGCGGTCGCGACACTCGTCGACTGGCTTGAGGACGACCGGCGCGTGTACGTCCATTGCCGCGCGGGCTGGCAGCGCTCGGCGGCGGTCGCGTCTGGGGCGGTCGCGGTGATCCGGGGCATCTCGATCGAGGCGGCGCTCGCCTCGGTGCAGGACCAGAAGCCGAGCGCCGATCCTCTGCCCCACCAGCGTGCGGACCTGCACGATTGGTGGGAGGCGCGCGCCGCGGCCGGCGAGCGCTGACCGGCTCAGCCGGCGGGCCGGAGCCGGCGCGGCGGGGCGACCGGCTCGTCCTCAGCGCGGCCGGTCCCGACGTCAAGGCGGAGCTCGGCGGTCTGCACGGTGCGCGCGCGGCTGCCGACCTCCTCCAAGGAGGCGAGCTCCGCGCCCTCGGCGACCGCGCCGTGGTCGGCGAACCGCCGGGCGCTCGGCAGGACCCGGGCCTCGTAGGAGCCGATCGCATCGTTGTAGGCCTTCACCGTGCTGTTCAGACGCGTGCCGACCGCCGACAGGTGACCCGAGAGCTTGGCCAGGCGACCGTGCAGCTCCCGGCCGAGTTCCGAGATGGCCTGGGCGGACTCGGCGACGCGCTCCTGTTGCCATCCGTAAGCGACGGAGTGCAGCAGCGCCAGCAGCGTGGTCGGAGTGGCGATCAGCACGTGGCGGGCCATGGCATCGCCGAGCAGGTCGGGGTCGGCGTCGAGAGCCGGGCCGAGCAGTGATTCGCCGGGCAGGAACATGACGACCAGATCGGGGGTCGAGTCGAGACTGGCGTAGTACGCCTTGTCGCCGAGTTGCTTGATGTGCGTGCGCAGCAGCCGGGCGTGGTCGCGCAGCCGCGCCTCGCGCTCCGTCTCGTCGCGCGCCTCGTAGGCATCGAGCAGGCCCTGCAGCGGCGCCTTGGAGTCGACGACGACGGTCTTGCCGCCGGGCAGCTTGACGACCATGTCGGGTCGCAGCGTCCGCTCCTCACCCTGGTAGGAGACCTGCTCGATGAAGTCGCAGTGCCGGACCATCCCGGCCTGCTCGACGACGTTGCGCAGCTGCATCTGTCCCCACTGCCCACGGGTGTTGGGCTTGCGCAGTGCGGTGACGAGCGCGGTCGTCTCGACGCGCAGGCGCTCCCCGTGCTCGCCCAGCGACTTCAGCTGCGCGTCCAGCCGGCCCTGTGAGGAGCGCCGCTCCTGGTCGAGCTTGGTGAGCTGCGTATCGACTCTGGTGAGCTGTTCACGGATCGGCGCGACGAGCTGCTCGACCTGGTCGCGGCGCTTGTCCAGATCGCCGCGCGCCTCGACCTGCGCGGCACGCAGCTGTGCCTTGGCCAGTTCGGTGAGCTGCGCCATGTTCGACTGCAGGGCCTCCGCGCTGAGTGCCTTGAACGACGTGGACAGCCGCTCCTGCGCGTCGGTGATCGCGGCCAGCCGCTCGGCGGCGAGCTCTCGCTCGTGGTTGAGGTCGGACCGGGACTGGAGCAGCGCCCGGTCGAGCTCGTCGGCGCGAGTGGCGTCGGCAGCGAGCGCACGCAGCCGTCCGCGCAACGCGAACAACGCGATCGCGGCTCCGAGGAGGACTCCGACGGCAAGCCAGACTGCGGGCATCAGGCCGATCACCATGCCGCGCGCCGCGGACGGAATCGCGGTTCTGACTGCAAGAATCCGTGCATGTCAACGGATGTCGTGCGCCGGCACCTGATCCTGACGGGGCAGGTTCAGGGGGTCTTCTTTCGCGCCTCGGTCCGGGAGGCCGCGGAGAACGAGGGCGTCGCGGGCTGGGCGGCCAACTGCCCCGACGGCTCGGTCGAGGTGGTGCTCGAGGGTCCGCCGGCGGCGGTCGAGTCGGTCGTCGGCTACTGCCGGACCGGTCCGGTCAACGCGCGGGTCGAGTCGACCGAGGTGACCGACGAGGAGCCGGAGGGACTGACCGGGTTCCAGACGCGCTGAGCGCGCCGGTGGGAGACCCGCGCTCGGTCAGGAGATCTCGACGGGCTCGTCCTTGCCCGCCAGGCGATCGCGGCCGCGCTGCACGGCGGCGATGAACTTCGAGAGGTTGACCTCGAGCGTGCCGAGGATCTCGTCGGCGTAGTCCTCGGCGCCGAGGCGGATCTCGCGTTCGCGCGCCCGCGCATCCTCGATGATGTCCTCGGCGGCGCGCTCGGCCTGCTTGGTGATCTCCTCCTCGGAGACGAGACGCTCCTGGCGATCCCGAGCCTCCTTGACGATCCGCTCCGCCTCGCGCTTGGCCTCGGCGAGCATCTCCTGGCGCTCCTTGACGATCCAGCGGGCCTGCTTGATCTCCTCAGGGATCGTCGCCCGCATCTGATCGAGGATGTCGTAGATCTCCTCCTTGTCCACGCGCACCTGATCGGTCAGCGGGACCGGTTTGGCGTTGTGGACAAGGTCGTCCAGCTTGTCGATCAGTACCAGGACATCCATCTCGCGCACCTCTGTTTCGTCATCGGCCGAGGCGTTCCTTCAACTGCTCGGCCACCTCATCGGGAACCAGATCGCCGATCTCACCTCCGAAGGTGGCCAGCTCCTTGACGCCGCTTGAGCTGATGAAACTGTACTTCGGTGAGGACATCAGGTACACGGATTCGATCTCCGGCGCCTGTCTGCGATTGAGCTGGTGCATCTCCAGCTCGTATTCGAAATCCGAGATCGCCCGCAGCCCCTTGACGACCGCGATCGCGCCCTGCTCGCGCGCAAACTCCACCAGCAGATTGCTGAACGTGGCGATCCGGACGTTGCCGAGCTCCTCGGTGGCGTTCTGCAGGAACGTCACCCGCTGCTCCGCGCTGAACAGCGTCTTGCCCTTGCGCCACGGCAGGTTGACGACGGAGACGATGACCTCGTCGAACATCACCGATGCACGGCGGATGATGTCCAGATGGCCGTAGGTGACGGGGTCGAAGGTGCCCGGGCAGAGGGCGGTGCGGTCAGTTCGTTCCATGGATCCGGATCAGGGTGTCGCCATAGCGGCGCTCATCGAGCAGGGGAAGGTTAAGTTCCAGCGGGGTTCGCCGGTCGCTCTCGGTGACGGCCCGGCCCTCCGGGCTGAGCAGCGGCGAGAGCGCCGCTGTCAGCTCGTCTCCGAGATCGTCCCCGTGGCGATATGGGGGGTCGAGAAAGATGAGATCGTATTGCCGCGCCGCGCGGAAGGCTCGCACGCAGAAATGCAGAGCGTCTTCCGTGGCCAATTCGGCGTCGATCCCGAGCGTGGTGAGATTGCGCCGGATCGCCTCCTGCGCCGGCCGTCCGGAGTCCACCAGCGTCGCCTCGGTCGCCCCCCGTGACAGCGCCTCGATCGCGAGCGCCCCGGTGCCCGCGTAGAGATCCAACACCCGAAGCCCGGCGATCTCGCCGAGGATCGAGAACAGCGCCTCGCGGACCCGGTCCGACGTCGGACGGGTGCCGCGGCCGCGAGGCGCGTGGAGGGTTCGGCCGCCGTATCTGCCCGCGATCACGCGCACCGGGCGAGGGTGGCACGGGCCGCGGTCGTCCGCCGGGTTCTCATGTGGCCTGCTGCGTTCGCGAGACGTGACCCTGGAGGGTGGGTGGTAGCGCGTCCCGGCGGCGGCGTCAAGCAGCGCCCGCAGTTTGTTGGCGTCCGTGTGGGGTTCGTGGCGCTGCTATGACCGCCGCTGCCGGGCCGCGCTATGGGCATTGATCGGGTCGCACAGGGTGCGCCCCGCACTTGGACCGGTGCCGGGTCGTCCGTGGGGCGCCTGGGGGCACAGCGGCCCTCGATGCGCTCAGAGTCAGCAGTCCCGGGACGGCCGTGCGAGATAAGTGCACCCCCAGGACCAAACTCTCGCTCCCCGCGCCCCCACGGGGCCGCTCAACAGTCCCCCACTGGCCCGTGCTCGGGCACACGAAGTGGGCCCGAGATCAGCGCTAGTCGCATGACGGGACGACGGCTGTCACAGCAGCGCCACCCACCCCACGCGGACGCCGAGGAACTGCGGGCGCTGCTTGACAGCCGGCGACACGGCATGCCACCCAACCAACGCACCGTCGCCCAGCAACGCAACGCCGCACAGTCAGCGCCCTACGAACCTGGAGCAAGCTCCCCGGCGAGCAGCCCATAGACCACCGAGTCGCGCCGCCCACCCTGGAAGGCCATGTGCGACCGCAGCAGCGCCTCGCGGACGAAGCCGCACCGCTCGGCGACCCGCTGGGAGGCGAGGTTGTCTGGGGCGCAGGTCAGCTCGACCCGGCCGACGCCGAGCGAGCCGAACGCCCAGCCGGCGAGGAGCCGGGTGGCCGCGGTGGCCACCCCTCTCCCCCGCGCGGCCGGCGACAGCCAGTAGCCGACCGAAGCGCGACCGGCCGCCAGGCGGACGTCGTACAGCGACCCGCCGCCGAGGACGTCCGCGTCGTCGCCGGGCGCGCAGAAGGCGAGGTTCAACGCCTCGCCGGCGCGCCGGGCCCGCTCCTGCCACCCGAGGAAGGCGCGGGCGTCATCCTCGGTGTACGGCTGACCGGTCGGCCAGGAGCGCGCGACCACGCTGGGGTCCGCGAACAGCATCACGCGCGCGGGGACGTCGTCGGCGCGCCAGGCGCGCAGCGCGACGAGCTCGTCCCGCAGCGGCGGGTCGGGCAGTGCCAGCGCGGTCACCGGCCTCACGCTCGGATCGGGGCGCCCGCCTCGGCGCCGAACGAGGCGATGAGCGCGTCCCTGAGCAGGACATGCTCGGGCTCGGCCAGCTCGGGGTCGGCGGCGTCGATCGCCTCGGCTCTCATCCGGGCGCGCTCCTGCAGCTCGCGGTCGCGAGGAAGCACGGCGACGCGGAACTGGGCCAGACCGCTCTGGCGCAGCCCCACCAACTCGCCCTCGCCACGCAGCTCAAGGTCGATCTCGGCCAGGGCGAAGCCGTCGCTGTGCTCGGCGAGCGCGCGCAGGCGCGCCGACCCCTTGGGTCCGAACAGCAGGCAGAGGGAGCGATGGGCGCCCCGTCCGATCCGGCCGCGCAACTGGTGCAGCTGGGAGATTCCATAGCGCTCGGCGTCCTCGACGAGCATCACGGTCGCGTTGGGCACGTCGATCCCGACCTCGATCACCGTCGTGGCGACCAGCACATCGGCCTCCCCGGCGGCGAACCGCTGCATCACGGCGAGCTTCTCTGCCGAGGGGAGCTGCCCGTGCATGAGCACGACCCGGAAATCACGAAGCTCGCCCGCCTGCAGACGCTCGTACTCGGCGGTCGCCGCTCGTGCGGCGAGCGCCTCGGACTCCGAGACCAGCGGGCAGACAACGAACGCCTGGCGGCCGGCCCGGAGCTCCTCGCGAATGCGCTCGTACGCCCGGGCGCGCTCGGCATCGGTCGCGCACACATGCGTGTCGATCGGCTGGCGGCCGCGCGGAAGCTCCGCCAGCACGGTGAAATCGAGGTCCCCGTAGTGGGAGAGCGCGAGCGTGCGGGGGATCGGGGTCGCCGTCATGTGCAGCGAATGCAGTCCGCCGCTGCCCCGCCCGTGCTCGGCCTTGGCCTCCAGGGCCGCGCGCTGGCGAACCCCGAAGCGATGCTGTTCATCGATGACCGCCACCGCGAGTGAGTCGAAGCGCACCGGCTCCTCGATTAGCGCGTGGGTGCCGACGAGCAGCGAGAGCTCCCCGGTGGAGAGCTTGCCGAGCAGATCGGCGCGCCGCCGGGCGGGAGTGGAGCCGGTGAGGAGCCCGATCCGGACCGCCTCACCGCCCATCAGCGCCTGGATCGTCGCGAAGTGCTGCTCGGCAAGCGGCTCGGTCGGGGCCATCAGCGCCCCCTGGTGGCCGTGCTCGATCGCGCGCAGCAGCGCGTAGAGCGCCACGACCGTCTTGCCGGATCCGACCTCCCCCATCAACAAACGCTGCATCGGTCGCGCCAGGGCGAGGTCGCCGTCGATCTCGGCCATCGCACGGCGCTGATCGCCGGTCGGTTCGAACGGCAGCAGCTCGGACAGCCAGCGCGCGCTGAGCGACGGCGGATCGGAGAGCACCGCCGCGACCGCGCCGGCGGTCCGCAGCCGCCGGCGACGCAGCAGCGCGAGCTGCACGAGCAGCAGCTCCTCGAACGCGAGGCGGCGCAGCGCCGAAGCGGTCGAGCCCTCGTCCTCGCCGAAGTGCATCGCGGCGATCGCCTCTCCTCGTCCGGCGAGCCGCTCGAGCGCCCGCAGGCGCGCCGGCAGCGACTCGCCGACGTGTGCCAGCGCGTCCGCATGAGCTCGCACGAGCGCAAGGATCTGGGTCGAGGACAGCCCGTCGGTCGCCGGATAATGGGCGACCGCCTCCTCCCCCACGCCATCCGCCCCGCCCACCCCGGCACTCCGCGTCACGGCGTGACCCTGCACGCGGAAGCGGTTGCGCGCCTCGTACTTGCCGTGCAGCATCAGCCGTGTCCCGGGCACGTAGCGTTGCGCGAGCCACGGCTGGTTGAAGAACGTCGCCTTCATGAGACCGCTGGTGTCGGCCACGGTCGCCTCGACCAGGGGGCGCATGCCGCGGCGACGCACCGGGCGCGATGAGATCGCGCGTACTTCGACGGCGACCGTCGCGACCTCGCCGATCACCAGCTGACCGACCGCGCGGGCCTCCCGCCGATCGCGAGGCAGATGCTCGAGCAGGTCGCCAACGGTGGTGAGGCCGAGGGTCGCCGCCGCCGCGGCTCCCTTTGCCCCCTCGACCTTCACAGGCTTCCCCAGCACCGACGGACGCGGGTATCGCACCGGCGCGGCACGGAGCTCTCCGAGTTCCAGGCGCCGTGCATCCGCGAACGCGGTCACGGCCCCTGGCGGGGTCACGGGGTCGGCGGCGGTACCCACCCACTCATGATGACGACGACTCCGGTCGGTGCGCGCCTGACTCGGCGTGGCAGCCATCGCCGCTCAACGCCCGCGCGATGCCCGCGACGAGCACGACGATTCCGTAGCCGCCGGCGTCAAGGACCCCGGACTCCCTCAGCGCGGCGAGCCGATCGAGTTCCTCCAGCACCGCGCGCTGCGTCAGCGCCATGTTGTCGCCCGTGTCGCCATCCCCCGCGTCGAGCGCGTTGATCTGGTCACGGTCCGCCTCGAGCGCCTCCAGGCCGGCCGCGACCGCGGCCCGGACCCGGACGATGCTGGCGTCGGCAAGGCGGCCACGCTCACGCGTGGCTCGCTCTGAAGCGCTCATCGCACTCCGCCGACCGCCGAAGCGGTCAGCGGGCCTTGGTGACCTTGCCGGCCTTGAGGCAGCGCGTGCACACGTACACGCGGCGAGGCGTCCCCGCATCATCGATGCGGACGCGCTGGAGGTTGGGCTCGAAGCGGCGGCGGGTCGCGACCATCGAGTGGCTACGGCTGTTGCCGTAGACGGGTCCCTTCGCGCAGACGTGACAGATCTTGGCCATCGCGGGCAGTATAGGAGCCCCCACGCGATCGTCACGAGTCCGGGAGTCTGAATAGGATTCCCGATGGTCGTGGTGAGCAAGCACCTCGCATGGGTACGTCCTGAACCCGATGAGTCCTGACACCAACCAGTCCCTCGAGCGGCCGCTCGGGCTGCCTGATCGCTACCGGGTCAAGCGCCACATCGCGAGCGGCGGCATGGCGTCGGTCTGGTGCGCAGAGGATCTCGTCCTCAGCCGCAATGTCGCGGTCAAGGTGCTCGCTGAGCGCTTCGCCCACGATCACGTCGCGGTGCTGCGCTTCAAGCGCGAGGCCCGGGCCGCGGCCCGTGTCTCGAACCATCCGCACGTCGTCACCGTCTATGACGTCGGCGAGCTCGCCCCGTCCTCCGGCGCGGACGCCACCCGCGAGTCCGGCGGAGCGTTCATCGTGATGGAGTTCCTCGCCGGCGGCACCGTCGCCGACGCGATCCGATACGACTCCGTCCGCCGTCAGGAGGCGATGCGCTGGCTGGCCGAGGCCGCCTCGGCGCTTGATCACGCCCACGCCCGCGGCATCGTGCACCGCGACATCAAGCCCGCCAACTTCCTGCTCGACCGCGGGCGGACGCTGCATGTCGCCGACTTCGGGATCGCGCATCTGGCGACC
>DATJTS010000091.1:0-2678 GCA_035503035.1 Solirubrobacteraceae bacterium | reverse complement strand
GCCTCGGGGCCGGTGGCCAGCTTGGTCATGTAGAAGACGGCGGACGGGTCGTACATCGAGCCGCGCTCGGCGACCGCGAGCACGGACACCGCGTTCGGCATGCCGTTGGCGCACAGCCGGGTGCCGTCAATCGGGTCGACGGCGACGTCCACGGCCGGCCCGGTGCCGTCGCCCACCTCTTCGCCGTTGAACAGCATCGGGGCGCGGTCCTTCTCGCCCTCCCCGATGACCACCACGCCGCGCATGGACACGGAGTTGATGAGCGCGCGCATCGCGTTCACCGCCGCGCCGTCCGCCCCGTTCTTGTCACCCCGGCCCACCCAGCGGGCCGCGGCCATCGCCGCGGCCTCGGTCACCCGCGCGAGCTCAAGCGCCAGGTTCCTGTTCGGCGCGTGCCGCGCGGGCTCAGGCGTCCCCGGAACGCCTGTTACGTTGCCTTCGGTCATGGTTTGAACCTTCCTTACCCGCTCCGTTACGTCCGCTTTACCCGTGAGCGCGTGCGCGTACCACGTCCACCGGGGGTGTTGTCAGATGATCGTCAGCTCTTCCGGTCCCAGGCCTGGTTGAGCGCGCTGGCGAACAGCTCTTCCGGCTGCGCGCCGGATGCGCCCAGCGCCATGTCGAACACGAAGAACGGCACCCCGCTGATGCCGATCTGCTGCGCTTGCCGTTCGTCCTGCCGCACGGCGTCGGCGTAGTCGTCGCCGTCGAGCACCTTGCCGACCTCGGCCGCGTCGAGCCCGGCGCCGGACGCGACCTCGGTGAGCACGTCGCGGTCGAAGACGTCCCGCGCCCGCGCGAAATAGGCCTCGTTGACCGCGTCGAGCAGCGCGCGCTGCACGCCGCGGTCCAGGCCGAGGTGGAGTACCCGGTGCACGTCGAAGGTGTTGCCGACCGGGCGGGCGGAGTCAAAGCCGAGCCCCTCGGCCCGCGCCAGCTTGCCGACATGGTCGTCCATGGCGAGCGCCTCGGCCTGCGACTTGCCGAACTTCTTGCTGAGCATCGTCAGGTTGGACTCGCTCAGCCCGCGTAGCGAGCTCGGGTCGAGCTCGAAGGAGTGGAAAACGACCTCGACCTCGTCGCGGTGCGCGAAGCCGTCGAGCGCCTTCTCGAACCGGGCCTTGCCCACGTAGCACCACGGGCAGATGACGTCGCTCCAGATATCCACGCGCATGCCTACAGCCTAGATTGCCCCGCGAGGACCCGGTATCCCGTGGGGGTGTGACTTAAGAGGGGGCGCTCAGAACGGTGCGGGGGTCCCGTTGTTGCCCGAGTCCCCGGCGTCCTGGTCGGCCGTCTCGCGCGCGGCCATGGCGGTGGTCAGCCTGGCGCGGGCGCCGTCCAGCCACTCGGCGCAGACCGCCGCCAGCTTCTCGCCGCGCTCCCACAGGTCCAGTGACTGCTCAAGGGTGAGTCCGCCCGCCTCAAGTCGCCGCACGACGCCGATGAGCTCGTCGCGTGCCTGCTCGTACGAGAGCGCTTCACGGTCTGTCACGAAAGTGATCCTACTCGTTATCCGCGGTAACGATCAGTTCGTCCTCGGCGAACCGCAGCAGCAGCTCCTCACCGGGGGAAACCTCAGCCGCGGAGCGGACGACGCCGCCTTCGGCGTTCTGCGCGATCACATAGCCGCGGCGCAGCGTGGCCGCCGGGGAGAGCGCCAGCAGCCTGGCGCTCATGTGCGCGACGTCGTCGCCCGCCCGGTTCAGGGTCGCGTCAAGGCACTGGCGCGCGCGCCGCGCGAGCGTCTCGACCTCCTCCGCCTGGCGCTCGACCTCCCGCACCGGGTCGGCCAGGGCCGGGCGTGACCTGGTGCCGTCGAGCCAGGCCTGCTCGCGATCGAGCCAGCCGCGGATAGACCGGCGCGCCCGGTCTCGCAGCTGGGTCACGAGCGCGACCTGCTCGGCCACGTCGGGCACGACCCGCTTGGCCGCGTCGGTCGGCGTGGAGGCCCGCACGTCCGCCACGTAGTCGAGCAGCGGGGTGTCCTGCTCGTGGCCGATCGCCGACACCACCGGCGTGCGACAGGCCGCGACCGCGCGGAGCAGCGCCTCGTCGGAGAACGGGAGCAGGTCCTCGAGCGAGCCGCCGCCCCTGGCGATCACGATCACGTCGACCTCGGCGTCCGCGTCCAGCTTGCGCAGCGCCTCGATGACCTCGCCCGCCGCGTACGGGCCCTGCACGGCGGACTGCTCGATCCTGAAGCGAACGGCCGGCCAGCGGCGCTGCGCGTTCTGCACGACGTCCCGCTCGGCGGCCGACTCCCGCCCGCACACGAGGCCGATGACACCGGGGAGGAAGGGCAGCGTGCGCTTGCGCTCCTTGGCGAACAGCCCCTCGGCCGCGAGTTCCCTGCGCAGCTTGTCCAGCCGGGCGAGCAACTCACCGATCCCGACCGCGCGGATCTCGATCGCGGTGAGCGCGAAGGAGCCACGGGTGGCGTTGAAGTCCGGCTTGACGAACATCACGACCCGGGCGCCCTCGGCCGGGCTCACCGCCTCGAAGACCGCGCGGGTGCAGATCACCTGGGCGGACACGGCCGCGATCGGGTCCCTGAGCGTGAGGAAGACGGTGTTGCCGCGCTTCTTGCACTCGGCGATCTGCCCCTCGACCCAGATCCGGCCGAGCTTGCCGATCCACCCGCCGACAGCTTGCAGCACGGTCCGAACCGGAACCGG
>DATJTS010000090.1:0-8952 GCA_035503035.1 Solirubrobacteraceae bacterium | reverse complement strand
ACGATCCAGCTGCCCCCCGAGGTCCTGGCGCGCTATCCCAGTGGCACGCTGCTGACCGTCGAGCTCGACGACGACGGGGTCGTGCTGCGCGCCCGAGAGGACGGCTCAGGGGAGGCCCGTGATGCCTGAGACCTCGCGGTTCGTCATCGAGGACGTGACGGTGCGCGACACCGATACGGTGTTCGTCTCAGGCCTGTCGGTCAGCGTCGGGTCAGGCGAGGTGCTGGGGATCACTGGCCCGTCCGGCACCGGCAAGTCCAGCCTGATCTATGTCCTGGCGGGCCTGGCCGCGCCGCACGCCGGCCGCGTGCAGTACGCCGACCGCCCGGTGGCGGGTGGGCGGGCCGGTCTTCCGGCGCTGGGGCTGATCCTGCAGCACCATCATCTCCCCGGGATGCTGACCGCGCACGAGGCGGTCAGCCTGCCGCTGCAGGCCCGGCGCGTCGAACGCCCGGAGGTCACCGCGCGCAGCGATCGCATCCTCCTCGCCCTGGGCCTGGGCGATCAGGCTCACCAGTTGATCTGGGAGCTCTCCGGCGGTCAGCGCCAGCGTGTCGCGGTGGCCAGGGCCCTGGCCGACGATCCCCAGTTGATCATCGCCGACGAGCCCACCGCCGGCCTTGACACGGCGTCGCGCGGCGTCGTCCTCACGTACCTGATCGAGGCCGCGCACGCCGGCGCGATCGTGATCATCGCCAGCAGCGACGATGAGCTGATCGAGAGATGCACCAGCGTGATCACGCTCGGAAGCGGGCGATGAGTTTCCATACGGGGTCGAGTCTGGATGGCAATGACCCCGAGACGAGACGAGGAGAACGATGACCATCGTCATCACCGCCTTTGACCGGTCGCCGGATGGCGGCGCGGGCCTCGCGCGCGACACCCGCGTCCGGTGGGCGCTGGAAGAGGTGGGCCAGCCCTACGAGGTTCGCCTGGTGTCGGTTACCGCGAAGACCGAGCCCGACCATCTGCGCCTGCATCCGTTCGGCCTGATTCCGACCTATGAGGAGGGGGACCTCGCCCTCTTCGAGACCGGCGCGATCATCTTCCACATCGCCGAGCACCACAAGGGCCTGTTCCCGGACGATGCCAACGCGCGGGCGCGAGCGATCACCTGGATGTTTGCCGCGCTGAACACCGTGGAGCCGCCGATCCTCGAACTGGTGACGGCCAAGATCTTGGAGGGCGACGCACCGTGGGCCGGCGAGCGCCTTCCTCTGGTCAAGGATCGCGTCCGCGATCGCATGGTCCAGCTCTCGGCTCGCCTGGCGGACGCCGACTGGCTGGACGGGGAATTCAGCGCCGGTGATCTGCTGATGGTCTCGGTGCTGCTGCGGCTGCGACCTTCGGGCCTGCTGGACGAGTTCCCGACGCTGGCTGCCTATGTGGCCCGCGGCGAGGCGCGGCCGGCCTACCGACGGGCCTTTGCCGCGCAGTGGGCGATCAACGCCGCTCCGTGAGACGGCAGATGAGATTCCCCGACGTCCTCGGGGTGACTGAGGACCAACTCGCGACCTGCCTTACGAGCCGGGGGTCAGGTCCGCGCGAAGCGTCCCGCCAGCCGTACCAGCGACGGCGCGCGGCGGGCGGCCGCCAGAACGACCCGATCGGATGGACGGGTCATCGGCAGCTCTGGCGCCACCGCAACGGCTGGTGTCTGCCCATCGGTCAGAGCGAACAGCTCCCAGCTGTCAGGCACTCCTCTCAGCTCATGCGTGCCCCGAGAATCGAACTCAAGACCTGATCCGACGACCAGGTCTCTCACCGTGCGCGACACCAGGACCTCGCCTGGCGCCGCAAGGGCGCTCACGCGTGCGGCGATGTGGACCGCGACCCCGGCGATGTCCTCATCGAGGATCTCGCACTCTCCGGTGTGAAGTCCTGCCCTCACATCGAGACCGAGCGGCGTGACGTCGGTGGCGAAATCGGCTGCACAGCGGATCGCCCGGCCGGGCCCGTCAAAGATGCTGAGTGACCCGTCGCCGATCAATTTGATGACGCGTCCGCCGGCGTCGCTGACGCGTTCGCGCAGCAGCGACTCATGGCGGTCAAGGAGCTCACGCCAGGCGTGGTCCCCGAGAGCGTTGGCGCGCTGGGTGGAGCCGACGATGTCCGTGAACAGCACGGTGGCGAGAATCCGACTGGTCGGGCGCACGGTCCGCCCACCTCTCACCATCCGCTCGACCGCGTCGATGAAGGGCGCCATGAAGCCCTCGAGCCCATCGGGCGCCTGGGCCTCCGGCTGCCAATCGAACTCCGCACCAGGAATCAGATCGGCGACGTGCTCGGGAATCGCGCGTGGCTGGTAGCTCCCCTCGCGAGCGACGACGATGGCGGGGACCCGGACTGCCGTGAGAACCTCGCGGAGGTCGATCTCGAACGCCGCCTGCGTGACGGCGCGGATCATCGCCGGGGAGGCGGCGGCGCGCTCCAGCATCCCCCAGTTCCGCTTCACGCGCGGGGTCGCGATCGCCCGTGCGATGAGCTCGATCGTGCGCCCCTCGCCCCAATGGTGGTCGACCGCGTCCTGCCATCCGACCATCGCCTGGTGCATCCGCTCGTCGTAGCCGACGATCACCGAGGTATCGCGAACCGCGGAGATGCCGACCGCCCAGGGAGCAACCAGCACCACGCCATCGACGCGCTCGGGTGCACGAGCCGCGAACATCGCCGCGGCCGGATAGGCCGTTCCCATCGCCAGCAGCACTGCGCGTTCGACCCGCGCGGTGTCCATCACGGCCTCCAGGTCGTCGGCGCCCTCCTCAACGGTGGGCACGTGCTCCAAGGGGTCAGACAGGCCCAGCCCGCGCGGATCGAAGATCACCGTGTGGGCAAAGGACGCCAACCGCCGCAGCACCTGCGTGTAGCCGGGGTCGATCCACATCAGGTCCAGATGCGACGGCGCCGTGGGCAGCACCACCACCGGGGGGCCACTCCCGAACGCCTGATAGGCGAGGCTCACACCGGCGCGCTGGGCGTATGACGTGGGCGGCGGGATCTGCATCTCAGGCGCAGTATCTCCGAGTCACACACCCTGCGCTTGAGATGCAGCGGCGGATGCGTTCAGCTCGCCGGAGCTCGGCTCAGCGCCAGTCGGTGTGTTGCGGCCGGGGCAGGCGAGGCGCCAACGTCGTTCGGGAAAGGCCGGGGTATGTGGCGCGATAGCCCTTGCGACGCGCCACCGGAGCGAGCGCGGCAAACAGGATGCGCTGCACAGCGGCGGGTGGCTTGCGAAACACGATGACATCGGAGAACTCGGTGGCGATGAGCGCCAGCTGCAGCGGGTCTGGCATCCCCCGCGTGTTCACGTGGCCTTCGCGGGCCAGCCCGAACAGCGTCTCGATCAGGTGCGCGAACCGCTCCCCCGGTGTGACCTCCACCCTGACCAGCGCATCCACCTCGCCGGCGTTCCACCAGTCATGCCACACCCCGGGGTCGACGTCAGCGTGCTCACCGGCACGCAGCAGCGACCGGTGACCATCTCGCTGTACTGTCAGCTCGCCCTCGAGGACAGTGAACGACTCACGCAGCGCGGGATGGAGGTGCTCCCCGACGACGCGCGCGCCCGGCAGCGCGGTCATGTCAGCGACGGCACGACCCTCATCGTTCCACCAGGGGGCCTCGATGAGGACGGCCCGCTCCCGCGTCACCGGGTTCTCGAACGTGTCGCCCGCGCGGATCGGCCGCGCATCGGGAGCGGCCGCGGGGTCAGGGTGCGACATGCGCGAATCCTACGCAGGCGTGGCGACAATGTGGCGAGGGTGTCAAGATGTCGATGACGGCCGCTCCCGTCACCGGAGCCAACCATGAGCAACGCCCGCCGGCATCCGCGCATCACCCACCTCCCAGGGTTCCGAGCCAGGTTCGGCTCGGGCCGCGAGTCCCGCGAGGTTGATCGGGTGCTCAACCTGTCAGAGGGCGGCATGCTCGTCGCCGACAGCTCCCTTGCCGTTGGCCAGCAGACCGGCTTTGAGCTGAGCGGCCCGAGCTTTCACTATGCGGGGGTCGCCGAGGTGGTCCACCTGAGCAGCGAGTCGACGGGGCTGCGCTTTCTCTCATGGCAGAGCCACGACAATCGTCCCATCCGCTCGCTGATCGAGCAGCAGCAGGATTGGCAGGCGCCGGCGAACCCGGCTCCGAAGGGCAACGAACAGGTGGTCCGCCGCGTCGCGGTCATCACCGGGCCCAAGCGCGACTCCGTGCCGCCGCCTCCGCAGTAGGCATCTCCCCACGAGGGGGTCCGTGGCGCGGGTGATTGGCGCTCTCGCTTACGGAGCGCCGTCTGACGCCAGCCGCTGGTTCTTGAACCGGGCGTCGTCGGTCACCTCACGCCCGAACCAGGCCGGCGGCGTGAACGTGTCGGCCGCCTGTTCTGAGGCGAACTCGACCTCCACCACCGATAGGCCGGCGAGACCACCCGTGTAGACGTCGATCTCGAACTCCAGCCCCCCGTCGGTAGCCATCACATGACGCGTCTTCTCGACGCGGCGCCCCTCGGTGAGCGGCCACAGCCGGGCGAACCGCTCGTCGTCGATGGCGAACTCCTCCTCGGTGCGCGTGCGCCCGGCTCCAGCCTTGATGGTGAGGACCGCATCGCCGCCGCGCCGCCGCACCCGAACCTCGGTGCCATCGGCGCCGATCACGATGTACCCCTGCTCGATCAGCGTCGACGGCATCTGATCGAGGTCCGCCGGAAGGTCCGGCACGAGGAACTTGCGCTCGATCTCCACCGTCGATCACACCGCGGAGCCGTGGGCGAGCGCGCGCGCCAGCCGCTCATCGCGCCGCAGCAGGTCCAGGGCATAGGCGCCGCCGTCAGGCGTGTAGCCCGAGCCGATGACCATCGTGGCCGACGCCGCCATGCCCTCGGCGCCGAGCGCGGCCTTGTTGAACATGGTCGCCATCGAGAAGAACAGGATGGTTCCGTGGTCGGCGGTGAGCAGGAGCGCCGCGCCCTCGCAGTCGGTGGCGTTGACCACCACCACGGTGAGATCGGCCCGCGGACAGCCGGCCTGCTCGAGCGCGCGCAGCGACGCCACCGCATCGCGCAGATCCGCCCGCAGGGCAACGTCGCACAGGCCAAGGTCGCGACCCCGGGCGCACACGTCCTCCGAGGCGTCCATCAGCACCACCCGCGCTCCCGGTGCCAGCGTGTCGCGGGCGGCCGCCATCGCCACCAGCCCGGCGTGGCCGCCGCCGAGCACCAGCACCTCCCGCATGCCCGGGTCGAGCAGCGCGCGCGTCTGGGAGGCGGCGGTGCACACGTCCAGCGCCGCCAGCGCCGCGGCAAACGGCAGGTCCGAGGGATACGGCGCCCACGGGGCGTTGCGTGACAGGTAGGCGGTGCCGACCACCGGCACCTGCGGGATCGAGAGATCGACGTCGAGCACGCGATCGAGCCGCAGCGGCACCCAGGTCAGCGAGGCGAGCGGCACGATCCGGGCGCCGACCTCGGGCGGCTCGGGGTAGTCGTCACCCACCGCGCGCACCGTGCCGGCCAGGATGCCGCCCGAGCCCGTCACCGGGTTGTGCATCTTGCCGCGCGTGGCGACGATCTCCATGATCCCCGCGCCGATGCGTCCCGGGTCGCGATCACTCGCCTCGGCCAGCTGGCGAAAGCTCGTCGAGTCCAGGCAGAGCGTGTCGACGTCGACCTCGATCTCGTACGGCGCCAGCGGCAGCGTCGCGTCGAGCGCCACGGCGGCCTGGGGCAGCACGCCCGCAGGTTCGAGCACCCGCCGGGTGCCGAGGGCGTCGATCAGCGAGCTCACGCCGCCGCGAGGCCGAGCAGTGAGCGCGTCTGGTCCTGGTCAGCGACCTCGCGGCCGACCGCACGGGCGAGATCGATCGCCGCCGTGACCAGCGCCGCGTTGGAGGGCGCGAGCACGCCGCGGCTGATGTAGACGGCGTCCTCCAGGCCGGTGCGGATCCCGGGCGCGCCGTGCAGCAGCGCGAGCGCGAGCATCCGCGGATGATGGCGCCCGACGCAGGTCACCGTCCAGAACGTCTCGGGTGGCAGCGGGCGCAGCATCGCGCTCAGCGCCTCGGGCGACGCGTCGATCCCGCCCGGCACACCGAACACGAGGTTGATCCGCATCGGCGACGGGATGACGCCGTCCTCGAGCCAGCGCACGGCGCTCATCACGTGCCCGACGTCGAACGCCTCCACCTCGAGCCCGATGCCCTTCTCCCCGGCGCGCGCGATGATCCCGCGCGCGGCCGACGGCGGGGTGATGAACGTGTCGTCGCCGAAGTTCATCGAGCCCGACTCGACCCCCGACAGGTCGGGCCCGGCCTCCAGGCCGGGGGTGCGCTCCTCGATCGTCATGTCGTTCGAGCCGCCCGTCGAGACCATCGTGACCAGCGATGACCCATCCCGAATCCTCGTGATCACCTCCCGGAACAGCTCGGGACGGCCGCTCGGCGTGCCGTCGTCCTCGCGCACGTGAAGATGGACCACCGTGGCGCCGGCCTGGGCAGCCTCGATGCTCGAGTCGGCAATCTCCGCCGGCGTGTAGGGGATGTTCGGGTTGTTGTCGCGCGAGACGTCGGCGCCGGTCACGGCAACGGTCAGCACGACGGGATCGCTGTTCCATGAGCGCGGCACCGCCCGAGCGTATCCGCCGCTCAGAGCGCCGGTCAAGCGCCGCGCCGCCGGCTCGCCCACAGCCCGCCGAGCGCCGCCACCGTCAGCTCGCCGAGCGTCCCCAACTCGTAGCCGCCCTCCTGCACCACGACCGCCGGGCCGAGCAAGCCGACGCGCTCGCCGGCCTCGCGGTATCCGTCGACCGAGACGCGCAGCGGGCTTTCCGGATCCCCGGCCGCGGCGTCCACGCCGAGCGACACCACCACCGCGTCGGCGCCGAACGACCGCGCGTCCGCGCACAGCGCGTCGACCGCCGCCAGCCAACCCTCGTCGCCCGTCCCGGGGGCCAGGGGCAGGTTGCGGTTGCGTCCGGCGCCGGGGCCGTCGCCGCGCTCGCCCGCATGCCCGACGTAGTGCGGAAACCACCCGGCTCCCGGGTCCACGTGCAGGCTGCCCACGAACACGTCCCCTCGCGAGTAGAAGATCGCTTGGGTGCCGTTGGCATGGTGAGCATCGAGGTCGATCACCGCGACCCGCGCGCAGCCCGCGTCGCGCAGGGCCTGGGCGGCGATCGCGGCGTTATTCAGATAGCAGGAGCCGCCGTGCGCGCTCGGCCCGGCGTGGTGGCCAGGGGGACGGCAGATGGCATAGGCGGCCGGGGCGCCGGCGCCTGCCACGAGGTCGGCCGCGGTGAGCGCGGCGTCTGCGGCCCCGCGGGCCGCCTGCCAGGTCCCCGGTCCCACCAACGTCATCGTGTCGTAGCAGAACCGCCCGAGGCGGCCGTGCAGCGCCGCCGGCGATGCCAGGGGCAGACCGCACAGGAGACCGTCGGTGGGGAACAGGTAGGGCACGACGCGTCGGCGGCCGTGCTCGGAGACAAAGCCCGCCGCCACCCAGTCGTCCCACACGGTGGCCAGGTAGGACACCAGGGCCGGGTCATGGACCGCGGTCACGGCGGCGTCGTCATGGGCGGTCGCTGCCGTGACGGCAGCGCCGGCGGCGCGCACAGCGTCGCGCAGGATCTCCGCGCGCGCGGGAACCTCCGTCCCCGCCTCCCAGACCCCGAGCCACACCTCGCCCTCGGGCTCGTGTAACAGGCAGTCCGGGTGCCAGACGACCGGCAGATCGAGCAGGGGAGTGATCATCGAGGCACGCAGTTGGTCATGATCACCGGGATGCCGCGCGCCGCCGACCTCGGAATCCGGATCGGGATCCTGCGGAGCGGTCCGACCGCGTCGATCCTCGACGTCCCCGGCGTCGGCGTCGGGCACGCAACGGTGTGGCGCGACGAGCCGGCGCCGCCGGAGGGTCGCGGAGTGGCCCGGACCGGGGTGACCGTGATCGACCCCGGCGGCAACCTGTTCCGCAGTCCGGTCCCGGCGGGCGGGGCGGTCCTCAACGGAGCCGGCGAGTGCACCGGCTTTCTCGCCGCGGCCGAGTGGGGGCTGGCCGAGACGCCGGTGTTCCTCACCTCGACGATGCAGCTGGGGCGGGTGTACGACGCCGCCTGCGAGCTGCTGATGGCCGAGGACGAGGGAGTGGGTCGCGATGAGGTCATCATCCCCATCGTCGCGGAATGCGACGACAGCTTCCTCTCAGACGCGCGGCGCATGCAGGTGAGCGCGCAGGACGTCAAGGTGGCGCTGGACGCGGCGCGGGCCTCGATCGGTGGCGACGCCCCGCCCCCCGAGGGCGCGGTTGGCTCCGGCACCGGGATGACCTGCCTCGGGTTCAAGGGCGGGATCGGGACCGCCTCGCGGACCACCCCGTCGGGCCACACCGTCGGGGTGCTGTTGATGTCCAACTTCGGTTCGCCGGAGCGGCTGACCATCGACGGTGTGCCAGTCGGCCGCCTGCTCGGGGACGCGCCGAGCGGACGCGCGGCGGCTGAGGGCTCATGCATCGTGGTCGTCATCACCGACGCGCCGCTGGACGCGGCCGCCTGCACGCGGCTGGCGCGCCGCGCGGGCCTCGGCCTCGCTCGGACCGGGTCCACCGCGTCGCACGGCAGCGGCGAGATCTTCCTCGCGCTGGCCACCGGTCTGCGCACCGAGCGCAACCACGACAGCACGCCACCGCCGATCACCGGGTCGGCGCTCAATCCATTCTTCGCCGCGGTGGTGGAGGCAACCGAGGAGGCGGTGCTCAACAGCATGCTGATGGCAAAGACCGTGACCGGCCGGGACGGCAACACCGAGCGGGGCCTGCCCGCCGAGCGGGTCCGTGAACTGGTGGCAGGCGCACGTGGCTGAGGTGACACCGCCGCCGCGGGCCACGCGCATCCCCACCATCCACGAGCGCCACGGCGAGACCACCACCGACGACTACGCCTGGATGCGTGACATCGAGGCTCCGGCGCTGCACGA
>DATJTS010000089.1:0-26605 GCA_035503035.1 Solirubrobacteraceae bacterium | reverse complement strand
GCCGAGGGCGGAGACGATCGCGATCGCGACGCAGCGCAGGCGGTCACCCGCCACCACCACCGAGTAGAGGCCGACGATCGGCAACGTGAAGAGCCAGCCGCGGCTCTGCGGGGTGAACGCGAGCATCAGGTCGGCCGCGGCGAACGCGGCGTAGAGCCCGCGCAGTCCGGAGGGCATGGACCGCCTCGCCGCCAGGCCGACGGCGACCAGCGCGCCGATCGTGAACAGGGCGGCGTTGGAGTTGAAGTAGCCGGTCGGCGAGTCCAGCCGGCCGTCGAGGAATAGCCCCGGAACGTTGTCGCCCACGGCAAAGCGGAACAGGAAGGCGACCGCGATGATGCCGATCCCGGCCCCGTAGGCGCCGAGCACCAGCAGCGCCGTGCGCCGCCGCCACGGCACGGCAGCCAGCAACGTGAACATGAGCAGGTAGAGCAGCGCGCGGTTGGCCCCCTGGAGCGCGAGCCCCGCGTACGCCGCCCACGTCATCGACAGGTAGGACCAGGCGACGTACAGCGCGAAGCATCCGAGCGCGATCCGCGTCGCACGCGGCAGCCGGGAGAGCGCGCCGCGGGTGAGCACGAGTAGGGCCGCGACCCCGGCGAGCGTCAGCAGGGCACCCCAGTACCAGGTCCCGGCGTCGGTGCCACCGTCGTCGACGGACCAGAAGATCATCAGGAAGACCGCGAGACCTCCGGCGACGACCGCGCGCAGGTCGTCGGGCAACGTCGCGCGGTCGATCGTGGACAGGGCCATGGCCCGCCGGCGCGCCGCGGCGGGGGCGTCCGAGACCGTCACGCTCTCATCCGCCTTCGCGGAAGCGGAGGATCTCGGCGACGGTCATCGCGAGGATCCGAAAGTCGAGTCGGAGCGACCAGTTCAGGATGTAGTAGTTATCCCACTCGACGCGGTCGGCGATCGACGTCTGGCCGCGCAGGCCGTGGACCTGGGCCCAGCCGGTGATCCCCGAGCGGACGCGATGACGGTTCTCGTAGCCGACGACCTCGAGCGTGAACCGCGCCACGTACTCGGGGCGCTCCGGACGAGGTCCCACCAGGCTCATGTCGCCGCGCAGGACGTTCAACAGCTGTGGCAGCTCGTCGAGCGAGAGATCGCGCATGATGCGGCCGATCCAGGTACGGCGGTCGAGGCCCTCGACGCCGCCCGGGGCATGCCCCGCGGCGAGCACGAACGTCGTCTGCGCCGCCTCGACGGGCGCGACCCGCATCGAGCGGAACTTGAGCAGGTCGAACTCGTGCCCGTCGCGTCCGACTCGCCGCTGGCGGAACAGGATCGGACCGGGGGAGGAGAGCTTGATCAGCACGGTGAGCACCAGCAGCAGCGGAGAGGCGAACAGCAGACCGATCGCCGCGCCGGTCCGGTCCAGCGAGTGCTTGACGGCGAACTGCCAGCCGTGCGGATCGACGGTGTGCAGCGTGAGCAGCGGCAGACCGCCGACGTGATCGAGTGTGGTGCGCTCGTTGATCGACTCGTACATCCGCGGGATCAGCGAGACCTCGACACCGAGGTCCTGGCACTCGCGGACCCTCGGGGCCAGGACGTGATCGGGCTCGGAGGAGAAGGCGAGAATGACGTGACGCGCGCCGGTCACCCGCACCGCGTCCGAGAGCCGGTCCAGCCCGCCGAGCACAGGCACCGGTGCCGCCTCGAACTGGTCGGCGTTGGAGAGCGGGTCCGGGTCGAGCAGGCCCACGGGGCGCAACCCGTAGCTGCGGTCGCTGAGCAGCCGGCGCGCGAGGTGACTGCCGATGACACCGGCGCCGATGATCAGGGTGGGCGTCGCGTAGACCTCGCCCGAGACTGCGCGACGGCGGATGATCAGCAGCATGTAGCGGGCGACGCTGAGATACACCGACGCGTAGAGCCACAGCCGCACCGAGAGGCTGAGTGGCCGGCCGACGTGGAAGATCGACGCGGCGGCGATGACGAGCATCGTCGCGAGCGAGACGCCCGCCACGACCGAGCTGATCGTGTCGACGAACGTCTCCTTGAGCCGCTCGTTGGCCCAGCCCCGCGCCCGCAGAACCGCGAGGCTCACGAGCGGATAGAGCCCGGCGAGGATCAGGTCGCCGCTGGTGTAGAAGCGACCGTCGACGATGAGCGCCGCCGCGGCGGCGATGTACAGGACGACCAGGTCGATGACGAGCCGAACCTGATTCCAGGCGCGCGCGTCCAGGCGCACGCGAGGCCCGCGCATCTGGCGCCGGGTGTCCGTCACCGACATAAGTTCAGGCGTGACGCCTTCAGGGACGACAGAATCCGAGGATATGGGTTGCGCTCCCTGCGCCCCGGACCGGGGCGCCACCGGTCGACTACTCGACCCAGACGCTGCGTTCCCATTGCTTCCATCCGCGGGAGCGGCGTCCGGAGCGTGCGATTCTATCTCCGCCTGCGGCAGATCTCGAGACTCGGTGGTCAGATGTTCGCGGGAGTTCGCGGAGGTCACGCCCGTCCCATCGACTGCTCTGGTGGCCGCCTTGAGGAAGTGCAGGCCACCCTCGACGGGGGGCTGAGCACGGGCCGAAGAACGTCGTCAAACCCCGTCTCCCGCCACCCCGAAGCGCTACGATTCTGCCATGGCATCACGGCAGATCGCGAATCGCCCGGAGCGGACTCCGGTCCTCCGCAAAGCGGCGGCGGGCCTGATTCTCCTGGCGGCCGCGGCGCTCGTCATCCACGTCGCGCTCCACCTCATCTTCGCGGTGTTCTGGGTGCTCGTGGGGCTCGTCGCCGTCGTCGCTGTGCTGTGGGCGCTCAACACCATCCTCTGAGCGGAGCCGGTCGATGAGCGGCGGAGGGTACGGACTGCTCGTCATCCTGTTCTTCTTCGGTCTCGCCGGCGGGATCGTGGGTCGCATCAAGGGCAGCTCGTTCGTGCTCTGGTTCCTCATCTCGTTCTGCGTCCCGTTCATCGGGCTCGCCTGCGCGGTGCTCTACCGCTACGAGAGCCGCGAGCTGCGCCGGGAGTGCCCACGCTGCGGGCGGGTCACGAAGCTGTACGACGCGGTCTGCGTCGTCTGCGGCGAGGAGCTCGACTTCCCCTCGGAGGCGATCGCCTCCGAGGAGCACATGCGCCAGGTCGCCCGCGACCGCAGAGCCTCCGCGCGCGCGTCCTGAGAGCAGGAAGGGGTCGGGTAGACTCCGCCGTCCGTTCAGGTGGGCTCGCCTCTCGTCCCGGGAGCGCCCGCCTCGGAGTCACTTTCTCGAAAGGAGGGACGGATGCGCGCGGTCGACGCACTGATGGAATGCCTGAAGGCGGAGGGTGTCGAGGTTGTATTCGGCCTTCCCGGCGGCGCCAATCTCCCGACCTACGACGCGTTCTACGACGCGGGGATCCGACACATCCTCGTCCGCCACGAGGCGGGCGGCGGTCATGCCGCGGAGGGTTACGCCAAGGCCACCGGGCGGGTCGGGGTGTCGATGGGCACCAGCGGCCCCGGCGCGACCAATCTCGTCACGCCGATCTGTGACGCGATGATGGACTCCGTCCCGGTCGTGTTCATCACCGGCCAGGTGCAGACGCACCTGCTCGGCACCGACGGCTTCCAGGAGGCCGACACGATCGGCATCACGATGCCGATCGTCAAGCACAGCTTCATGATCCAGCATCCGATGGAGCTGCCGCGCACGATTCACGAGGCGTTCCACGTGGCTCGCAGCGGGCGACCCGGCCCGGTGGTGGTCGACATCCCGTCGGACCTCAGCCGGGCGGATATCCCCTATGAGCCCGTGGAGGATGTCCATCTCCCCGGCTACCAGCCCACCACGAACGGCAACCAGAAGCAGATCCGGCTGGCGGCCAAGGCGCTCGCCGGCGCCCGGCGCCCGGTCATCTACGCGGGTGGCGGGGTCGTCTCCGCGGGCGCGTCCGCGGAGCTGGTCGAGCTGGCCACGGTCGACCGGCTCCCGGTGACCTGCACGCTCAACGGACTGGGCGCGTTCCCGGCCCCGCATGAGCAGTGGCTCGGCATGCTCGGCATGCACGGGACACGCACCGCCAACTACGCGATGGACGAGGCGGACCTGATCGTCGCGGTCGGGGCGCGTTTCGACGACCGCATCACCGGCAAGCTCTCGGAGTTCGCGCCGCGGGCGAAGTTCATCCACATCGACGTCGATCCCGCCGAGATCTCCAAGAACGTCCCGGCCCACATCCCGATCGTCGGCGACGCCGCGAACATCCTGCCCCGGCTGACCGCCGAGTACCGGGCGCTGGAGCCCGACCCCGCGCGGTTGGAGGAATGGTGGTCGCGGATCGGCCTGTGGCGCGAGCGCCACCCACTGCGCTACGAGGACAGCGCGGACGCCGAGATCAAGCCCCAGTACATGATCCAGGCGCTCTGCGAGGCGACGGGAGGCGACGCGATCGTCTGCTCGGACGTCGGTCAGCACCAGATGTGGGCGGCCCAGTACTACGACTTCCCAGGGCCGCGGCGGTGGATCAACTCCGGCGGGCTGGGGACGATGGGCTTCGGGCTGCCGGCCGCGATGGGCGCCAAGGTCGGCTGCCCGGATCAGACGGTCGTCTGCATCTCCGGTGACGGCTCGATCCAGATGAACATGCAGGAGCTCGCGACGTGCTCCCAGGAGGGGATCGACGTCAAGACGTTCATCATGAACAACAACTACCTCGGCATGGTCCGCCAGTGGCAGGAGCTGTTCTGGGACCGGCGCTACAGCCAGGTCGACATGGGCCAGTGGCCGGATTTCGTGAAGGTCGCGGAGGCCTACGGCGCGACCGGAGTCAGGCTCACCGACAAGCACACGCTTGTCGATGACATGCGCGCGGCGATCGCCACTCCCGGCCCGGTGCTCGTCGACGTCCGCGTGGGCCGCGAGGAGAACGTGTATCCGATGATCGTCCCGGGCCAGGCGGCGCGGGACATGAGGGGGTGAGGCTCGTGGGCGAGCCCGCCACCAAGGAGCTGCTCTCCCTCGATGAGCTCGAGGCGGCCGTCGGTCTGCGGACCGGGCGCAAGCACATCCTGTCGATTCTGGTCGAGAACAAGCCGGGTGTCCTCACCAGGATCACCGGGCTGTTCGCACGGCGCGGGTTCAACATCGACACGCTCGCGGTCGGGCCGACCGACGACGAGACGATCTCGCGGATCACGATCACCCTCGACGGGGCGGTCCAACCGATCGACCAGGTGACCAAGCAGCTGCACAAGCTCGTCAACGTCCTGAAGATCCGCGATCTGGAGCCGGGGGAGACGCTCGCGCGTGAGCTCGCGGTGTTCAAGGTCTCGACGGCCGACGGCGGCACCCGTGCCGAGGTGATGCAGATCTGCGAGATCTTCCGGGCGAAGGTCGTCGACGTCACCAAGCGCTCGCTGATCATCGAGGTCACCGGTGACTGCGAGAAGATCGACCACCTCGAGGGGCTGCTGCGGCCGTTCGGGTTGATCGAGATGGCGCGGACCGGCGAGATCGCGATCTCGCGCGGGCGCAGCGAGACCTGATCGCCGCCGATCGCCGGGCCGGGGCAAGAGGACGATGAGGATCCTGCAGGTGATCGAGAGCTTCGGCGGCGGCTCGATGCAGGTCGCGCTGACGATCTCCGAGCGGCTGGCGGCGGCCGGCCACGAGCTCGCGGTGGCGCACGGGTCGGTCGCCGAGAGCCCGCGCGACGCCCGCGCCGCGATCCCCCCGGAGATCGAGCTGTTCGAAGTGCGGTGGGGAAGGGCGCCCCAGAACCAGGCGCGAGCGATCGGCGAGCTCCGATCGATCGCACGCGGCTGGTCGCCGGACGTCGTCCACCTGCACTCCTCGTTCGCGGGCTTCGCCGGAGCGATCGGCCTGCGAGGGCTGGCGCCGCTGGTCTACACCCCGCACGGCTATTCGTTCATCCGCACCGGCCAGGGCCGGGCACAGGAGACCGCGCTGCGGCTCGCGGAGGCGGCGGTCGCGCGCCGGGTCGACCTGGTCGGCGTGGTCTCCGAAGAAGAGCGCTCGCGCGCGATGGAGATCCGCGCGCGCCGGGTCCGCGTGGTCCCGAACGGGATCGCCGAGCTCGACGACCCGGTCGGCGGACCTCCCGACCGGCCCGTCGATCCGCCCCGCGTGGTCGCGCTGGGTCGTCTTGATCCCGCGCGTCGCCCTGCGGCGGCCGCCCGGATCATGGCCGGGGTGCGGGACATCGCCGCGCCCGAGTGGATCGGTGGCGGTGAGGAGTCGCTCGCCGAGGCGGTCCGGGCCGAGGGCGTGCCGACGACCGGCTGGTTGGAGCGCGAGGAGGCGCTGCGCCATCTGGGGAACGCGACCGCCTGCCTGCACTGGTCGGCGTGGGATGCCCAGCCGCTGTCGGTCCTGGAGGCGATGGCGCGCGACGTGGTGGTCGTCGCCAGCGACATCGGCGCCAACCGCGAGCTCCTGGGCTCGCGCCAGGTCTGCGCGCGCGAGGAGGATGCTCGGGCGCTTCTCCGCGAGGTGCTCACCGACTCCGCGCTCCGCGGCCGGCTGCTGGAGGAGCAGCGACGCCGGCGAGTGGGCTACAGCGCCAGGCGAATGGCGTCGCAATGGGAGGAGGTCTACCGCGAGCTCGCCGGCTCGCCCCGTGCCCGGTCACGGCGGCCGTCCGCCGGCGCGGAGCCGTTGTCGATCGCACACGTGAGCGCCTCGATGAACTACGGCGGAGCCGAGCGGATGCTCGCCGACCTCGCGGCCGAGCAGGTGCAGGCGGGCGCGCGAGTCGCGATCATCGCGCCGCCCGGCGCACTGGACCGAGACTGGGCGAGCGCGGGCGTGCAGCGGATCCCGATCCCCGAGGCGAGCCGCGGTCCCGTCGATGTCGCGCGCATGAGCGTGGCGGTCGCCGCTGCACTGCGCCGGGCGGCGCCCGACGTCATCCATGCCCACAACGTCAAGGCGACCGGCGTGGTGCTGGCGGCGCGCAGCGCCGGCCGGCGGGTGCCGGTGCTCACGACGATGCACGGGGTCGCCGAGGCCGACGGCGATCGCGCGGCGCGGATCCTGCGCCGGGCCGATCTCACGGCCGCGGTGTCCGACGCGGTGCGCGACGATGTGGTCGCGCGCGGGCTGTCGGCGGCACAGGTGTGCGTGGTGCGCAACGGGATCGGATCGGTGGAGAGCGTCGATGAGGCTCGCCGGGCTGCCTACGCGGCCGAGCTCGGACTCGGCTTGAGGGTCGTCTCGGCCGTCGGGCGACTGGTCGAGCAAAAGCGCCACGAGCGGGTGCTCGAGGTCGCCGCATTCGTCCGCCGATCCCACCCCGACGTGACGTTCCTGATCGTCGGCGATGGCCCGCGGCGGGCCGAGCTGGAAGTGCGCGCGACCGAACTCGGGGTGCAGGACGTGGTCCGCCTCACCGGCGCCCGCGACGATGCGCGCGCGCTCATCGCGCTGTCGGATCTCCTCGTCTTCTCCTCCGATTGGGAAGGGCTCTCGATCGCGGCGCTCGAGGCGCTCGCCGCGGCAACCCCGGTGGTGACCACCGACGTCGCCGGGATGCGCGAGCTGCTCTCCGGCGGCGCGGGGACGATCGTCCCGGGACGCGATCCCGCCGACCTCGCCGGGGCGATCTCGGCACTGCTCTCCGACGAGCCGCGCCGCCTGGAGATGGCGCGGATCGGGCAGCAGAAGATCGCGGCGGAGTTCTCCGCGACGGTGATGCGTGAGCAGTACGCGGCGGCCTACCGCCGGCTGCTCGGCTGACGCGGCGGCGCTCGAGCCTCAGCGGCGGCGCGTGGAGCTGCGATGGCTCGCGTGCCTGCGCACGCGGTGATGGCGCGCGCTGCGCTTGTGGGTGCTCGACTTCATCCGGCTGCGCGGTGCGAACTTCATGTGCTGGTGCAGGAAGCGCGACAGCGACTCGGAGTGGTGGTCGCGCAGCCAGCGCTCGTACCACCAGTGGCGGGTGTGGGTCGGATGCGAGGTGGTGGTGGTCGTGGTGCCGGAGCCGCCGGTGGTGGTGCCCGAGCCGCCGGTGGTGGTGCCGGAGCCACCCGTGGTGGTGCCGGAGCCAGCGGTCGTCGTGCCGGAGCCGCCGGGGGGTGTTCCCGTCGTGCCGCCGGTCGGGGCGGTGCCGGAGCCGCCGGTCGAGGTCGTGCCGCTGCCGCTGCCGGTGAGGACCAGCCCGCTCTGCGGTGCCAGGGTCACGGTGCTCACGTTCGAGAGCCCGGAGCCGGAGTAGGTCCCGCCGAGGCTCACCGTCTCGCTGGAGGCGCCCGGGTTGACCAGCGCGAGGCCGCCGGTGAATGCGCGCTCATAGACGCCGTTCGAGCTGACCGTGTAGCTGCCCGTCGGCTGGCCGAGCTGGTAGCCGTACTCCGGGAACCAGGTCGCGGTCGTGTAATCGGGGGCCATCGAGTAGGAGGCGGTGCCGTTGCTCGCCAGCAGCTCCGTGGCGTAGCCGTACACCGCTGCCTGCTCGTCGCCGGGCGCCGAATGGCTGACGCCGAGGAAGAGCTTGTTCTCGGAGCTGGCGAGCGCGACCTCGTGCAGCTGGTTCTGCCACGTCGCCTCGTCGGCGTAGCCGCTGCCGGCGGTCGTCCCCCACTTGACGAACTCCTCGTCCATCCCACCGCTCAGGTACTGCAGCCAGGAGTTGACGGTCGAGCCGTATGAGGACCAGGAGCCGATGTTGGCGACCGCGAGCTTGCCCGCCGCCTGGATCTGGGAGCCGACGTTCTGGACGAAGCTGCCCATCGCGGCGCCGTAGGTTGCGTCGCTCGGATACTTGGCCACGCAGCTGACGCAATAGTGATACCCGATCGTCGGGTTGACGTCGTCCATGAACACACCGTCCCAGGGGGCGCTGTCGAGCTTGGTGATGACGTTGGAGGCCCAGGCGTTCTGGTAGCCGGTCGAGCCGATGTCGGTCGCGTAGAGCCAGTTCTCGCCCTCGAAGGTGAACGACTGCCCGCTGGTGTTGTTCAGCAGCCAGCCGTTGGCGGCGGCCTGCGAGTAGGAGACACCGGTGGGGTAGATGCCGGTCGCGGAGGCCGAGGTCGAGGCGCTCGATGCGTTCTGGTACATGAGCACGATCGTGTTGGGGTTGGCGGCCTTGATCGCCTCCAGCTCGTCGGTCTCCCAGGCCTGAAGGATGACCACATGCTCCTGCGCGGCGGTGGCCTGCGCGGCCGTGGTGGCTGCCGCATTCCACGCGAAGTTCTGGGCCACCGCGTTGGAGCTGATCGCCACCTGGAGCTGCCCGACGGCACCGGTGTCGGCGAGAGCCGTTCCCGCGCACGATGCGCCGACGGCAAAGACACAGACAACGGCGAGGGTCAGGCGGCGCAGCATGCAGTGATTCCTTTCGGCGGCTGGGCGATCTGCGAGAGACCCCTGGCTTTGCGACCCCGCCTCGCGACGGGAGTGCTCTTATCGAGGCGCCGAGCGGCCGCCTCCCGTGTGCTTCCTCACGGGTTGATCGACGCGTCCAGCCGACGCTGAAGCCGCCCAGCGCCTGCCTGGACGGACGTTCGAGCGCGCGCGCCTGGACGCTCTGCCCCGAGGCGACGGGGGCGTCCAGTTTTGTCGTAACTCTGACCACCCGCTCAAGGACCTGAGCGAGCTGCCGATCACAGGTGTGCGGCGACCTGGGCCGCATTGCTTTCCGAAAAACGCACACCCGTCGTGAGGCGGGGTCGCAAAGCCGCGGATCTCCCCCGAGATCGCCCGGCTCCCCGAAAGGAGTGCGCCGCATGCGCCGTGTGCTGCAGCTGCTGACTTCCGTCTGCGCCTCGATCACCGCACTGTTGCTGCTCGCCACCTCGGCGCACGCAACGCCGATCGCCCACGTCGTCGGTCACGTCGATGTCGCGATCGGCTCCGACGCCCGCATCAACTACGGGTACACCGCGGGCCACGAGCAGGTCGTGATCCTCCAGGCCTGGGAGACGTCGGAACTGCGCCGGCTCAAGCGCGACAACCCCGACGTGAAGGTGCTGATGTACCAGAACGCGTCGAGCGCGTCGACCTCCTCGGCGTACGACGGGCTCTACCCGACGGGCGTCTCCTACGACCAGGCGGCCGCGCACCACTGGCTGCTCGAGAACACGAGCGGGCAGCCGTTCACCTTCGAGGGCGAGAACTGGCTCTACGCCGCCGACATCGGCTCACGCGGGTACCAGCGAGCCTGGGCGCACAACGTCGTCCATGAGCTTTCGCAGGCTCCGTGGGACGGTGTCTTCATCGACGACCTCAACCCGACGATCCGCTACCACGACTGCGTCCCGTGCGTGGCCAAGTACCCGACCGACGCGCGCTACGGAGCCGCGATGGGTCGCTTCGCGCGCTACGTGGGTCGCCATATCCGTGCCGCCGGCAAGCTCGCGGTCGCCAACATCGGCTCCTGGGACGGCTACCAGCATCGCGTTGATCACTGGCTGCACTGGCTGAGCGGTGCGATGGACGAGGAGTTCGTCAAGGTCGGCGACGCGCCACGCGTCGGCTACATGAACGAGGCCACCTGGCGTGAGCAGCTGCACGAGGTGCGCCTGACCCAGCGCGAGCACAAGATGTTCATCGGCATCACCCACTCCAGTGCGCACGACCGGCGGGCCGCGCTCTACGGCTATGCGACCGAGCTGCTCGCCGGCGCGGGCGACGCGATCTTCTCGATGACCGCCAACTACAGCACCAATACCTGGTTTCGCCCCTACGGCTACCGCATTGGAACGCCGGTCGGGCGCTATCGGATCGATTTCCGCGGGGTCTACCAGCGGTCCTTCACCGACGGGGAGGTGCTGGTCAATCCGACGACCCGCCCGGCGTCGGTCGCGCTCGGCGGCGCGTACTCCGGCTGCGGCCTGCACGGCGTGCGCCGGGTCACGCTCCGCCCGCAATCGGGGCTGGTGTTGACCGCGGCTCAGCCGCGCCTGGCGGCGAGCGCCCGCTCGTAGACGGCAAGCGTCGCTCGGGCGTTCGCGCCGACGGTGTAGCGAGCGTCGAAGCGCTGTGCCGCAGCGCGGGTCTGGGCCTCCGCGAGCGCGGGATGGTCGAGGAGACGTTCGATCGCGGCGGCAAAGCCCTCTGCGTCGCCCGGTGTGACGAGCTGCGCGCCGTCCTCGCCGACGAGCTCGGGGATGCCGCCGGCGCGTGAGGCGACGACGGGGATGGAGGCCGCCATCGCCTCGAGCACCGCCATCGGGGCGTTCTCGAACACCGAGGTCATGACCAGCATCGAGAGGCCGCCGATCGCCTGCGCGGCGGGCACGAACCCGGGGAAAGCGACGACCTGCTCGAGATCGAGCTCGCGGGCGAGCTGCTCGAGCGGCTCGCGCTGTGATCCGTCGCCCGCGATCTGGAAGCGAAGCCCAGGGCGGCGAGCGTGCAACGCGGCGGCCGCGCGCAGGAACGTCGGGAGGTCCTTCACCGGCTCCAGCAGGGACACGGTGCCGATGGCGGTCCCGCGCTCGGCCGGCAGCCTGAGCGGCGCGACGCCGTTCGGGACGATCACCATGCGCCCGGGCGGGAAGTGCAGCCTCTCGCTGAACTGGTGTGCGAGGGCCTCGGAAGGGAGGATCAGCGCATCCGCTCGCCGGGCGAGGCCGGCGTCGACGACCTCGTAGGCCAGCCGGTCGCGCGGCGAGCGCCGCTCGTCACCGACGGGCGGCGGCAGATAGGGATCCGGCAGGCCGTGAACCGTGTAGATGCGTGCGACGCGCCGCATCCCCGGTGCGATCCGCGTCCACAGTCCAGCCCGGCGGTCCTGCCCGTGGACCACGTCGGCGCCAGCCATCAGCCGCCACAACCGGCCCGCCCCGCGGACGTCCCGCGCGGAGGTCACCGGAACGTGCAGGGTCGAGATACCCGCCCCCTCGAGCCGGTCGCGCAGCCCGACGCTGCCGCAGGCGGCCGCGACACGCACCCCGAGGGCGGCGAGGCCTTCAGCGAGCACCGCCGTCTGCTCGACCGGGCCGCCCCGCTCGAGCGTCGAGACGAGGAGGACCTTCACCCGGCGGGCGGCGGGGCGATCGCGGGACGCGGCGGCGCCGACACGAGCGCGGGTCGCGGCGGGACCACCGCGTACAGCTCATCCTCCGACCGCGCGGCACGAGCGAGGTTGATCGAGCCGGCGATGCCGCTGATCAGGAACAGCGGGATCGACAGCTGGCGGGTGATGAAGATCATCGTCACGAGCGTCCAGATGAAACCCGCCATCAGGGCGTCGGCGAGATCGACCCCGCGCCGGTCGCCGGCGGCGAGCGCGAGCCGTTTGGCGGTGCGCAGTGCCTGCGCGGTCGAGATCAGGAAGCCCAGGTAGAGCCCGAGCCCGAGGATCCCGCCCTCGGCGAGGATCTGCAGGTAGGTGTTGTGCGTCTCGGGATTCTCGAGCACGATTGGGTCGTTCTGGACATAGCTCTGCGCCAGGACGGTGAAGCCGTTGGGGCCGACGCCGAGGATCGGATAGCGCTCGGCCATGTGGATCGCGGCCGTCCAGAACGCCTCCCGGGACACGACGTTCGTGCTGGCGATCGCCGACTTCTCCTGCAGGTGCTCGTCGATGACGGGTTTGAACAGCAGGTATCCGACGCCGCCGCCGATCGCCAACGCGACCACGATCGAGGCGATGACCCGCAACGAGATCCGGCCGGAGAAGAACGCCCACAGCAGCACGACCACGGCCCCGACGGCCGCACCGCGAGACAGGGTCGCAAGCAGCGTGGCGACGATCAGCAGCGCCCCGATCTGCCACAGCCACCGGCCCCGCGACGCGTAACGCGCAAAGTAGGCGGCGAGCGGCAGGCCGCCGGCAAGCGTCGACGCGTAGTCGTTGGGATCCGCGATCGGTCCGGAGGCGAGGTGAGCGACGCCCGCGGTGAACGTGGCCAGGCCGTAGAAGGTCCCGACCGCGATGGCGAACGTGTACACGCCCAGACAGCGATCGATCTCGCGCTGGGTGCGGATGCTCTGCACGAAGATCGCCAGGAACATGATGTACAGCACGTAGGAGACCGTCTCGGTCGATCCCGCGCTCGGATAGACGGCGAACATCAACGACAGCAGCGTCACGAACAGGAATGCGAACGCCCAGCCCATCTGCGGGGTGAAGCGCAGGTTCCGTCGTCCGGTGATGACCGTGAACATCCAGCCGGCGAAGGCCAGGAACCCGAGAATCTTCGGGATCGAGATCGTCGCGGAGGGGAAGTTGAGGGCGTCGGTCCACGGCTCGACCGCGACCGCCCCGAGCAACAGCGCGTCGGCTCCGAACAGAACCAGGCCGACGGTGATCCCGCCGAACAGGACACCGACCGCGGCCAGCGGGCTGAACCCGGCCAGCGCACCGGCGATCCCGCCGATGAGCAGCGCCCACCAGGCCTCGGGACGCCGGAAGAGCCGCATCACTTCCGGGCGGCGCGGGTCTCGGTCTCGATGACGCGCTGCTCTGCCGGCTTGCGGCGTCCCCGTCCGGCCCGTGCGGGGTCAGGCGTGGGGGCGGGTCCCTGCGTCACGTTCTCGGGGCGCATGTAGTAGTTGCCGTAGATCGGCGCCTCGCCGGGAGCCTTCTTGACGCCGTTGAGGACGACGCCGGCGACATGACTCTGCGTCGCCCGCAACTGCTCCACGGCGAGCCGCAGGACCGACGACTTGCGCTTGCCGGCGGCCACAACCACGACGACCGAGTCGGCCTGCGAGGCGATCAGCCGGGTATCGCTGACCGCGAGGATCGGCGGCGTGTCGAGGACGATCAGCCGGCCGAGTCCACGCAGGCGCTCGATCGTCGTCTCGATGCCGGAGGCGAGCATCTCCGTCGGGTTGTCCGGTAGCGGGCCGGTGGTGAGCACCGACAGGTTGTGAATGTTGGTGCGCTGGAGCGCCGGGCGATCCTTGGTCATGTCGCCGCGCATCAGCGTCGACAGCCCTCGAGCGTTGGAGAGCCCGAAGATCAGGTGCTGGCGTGGGGCCCAGAAGTCGGCGTCGACGAGCGTGACCTGCATGCCGGTCTTCGCGATGGCGACGGCCAGGTTCGCGGAGATCGTCGATTTGCCGTCGCCGGGCGAGGGGCTCGTGATCTGCAGCACCTGCGCGTCGTCGTCCAGCGAGAGCTGCAGGGTCGTGCGCAGCGAGCGCATCGCCTCCTGCATTCGGAACAGCGCCGGATCGTCGTTCCAGACCAGCGACTTGGCGCCTCCGCCACGCAGTGCGGCGTTGAGCGGGATGTAGCCCAGTCCGGCGAGGCCGGTGGCGGCGGTGACGTCCTCCTCGGTCGAGACCCGGTCAAACCAGCGGTCGGTCACGAGCGCCAGCGCGAAGCCGAGCGCGATACCGAGGATCAGGCCGACGCCGACGATGAGCGGTCGGTCGGGGGAGGACGGCGCGGTGGGAACCTGGGCGTCGGCGACGACCTGCAGCGTGAGCACCGGCTGCTGGACCACCGTCTTGGAGTGGATGAACGCGGTGCTCACCGCCCGCGCGGCGGCGGCCGCCGCCTGCGGATCGGTGCTGGTGGCGGTGATCCGTAGAATGCCCGTCCCGGCGGTCGTCCCGGCGCTGATCGTCGCGTCGAGGGGATGACCGAGCGCGGCGATCGCGGCGGACTCCGTGTTGGCCGCCTGGACGACCAGGGCGTAGGTCGGCAGCAGCGTCTCAAGGCTGTTGGCGCCGACGACCCCGCCGCCCTTGGCGAGGTTCGGCGTCAGCGCGATGGTCTCAGATGACTGGTACTGGTTGGTCCGGGTCACCGCGAGCGCCGCAGCGGCACCGACAGCGGCGACGACCGTGATGACGAGCACCAGCCGGCGCTTCCAGGCGATCGCGATGAGGTCTTTGAGATCCATTGTCGAGGCTATCGGTCCAAACCGCTGAGACCTGAAGTGGTTCCCTTCCCGACTCGACCACCCAGTATCGAGCGGAAGGTTGTGAGCATACTGTCACCAACCCTTGCCATTGCTTCATGGACCTTCGTCCCGCCTCACACGACTCTCACCTGCGCGGGACCGCTCCGCTCCGTAGCCTTGTCGCACTGCTCGCTTGCATCGCCGGTCTGGCGGTGCCGGCGATCGCTCCCCAGGCGTCGGGGGCTGCGGTCGCGTCGCATCTCACGCTCGCCCTGTCCACACCCGTGCGGTTGGGGCGGCTCCAGGTGGTCGCGCGGCGCAGCGCCTATGTCGTGCTGCAGCCGTGGGAATCCCGGGTCGCGCGCATCCTGGGGCGCGACAACCCGCAGCTGAAGGTGCTCGTCTACCAGAACTTCGGATCGATCTCCGTCTCCGCCGCCGCCGACGGACTGTCCAGCTCGGGCGTCCCCTACGCGTCGGCGACACGCGTCCACAGCGGCTGGTTCCTCACCACGCCGACCGGCGCGAGAATCCAGGAGAGCGGCTACCCGTACCTGCTCATGGCCGACGTCGGCAACCGCGGCTATCAGCAACGGTGGACGGCGGACGTCGTCGGCCTGCTGCGCCGTGGCCCGTGGGACGGGGTGTTCATGGACGATGTGAATGCCAGCCCCCGCCCGGAGGCCGGCGCGGCGACGATCGCGGGCTATCCGACCGACGCCGGGTATGAGCGAGCGGTCGGGGCGATGCTCGCCTACGCCGGTCCCCGCATCCGCGCGACCGGCAAGCTCGCTATCGCCAACATCGGCGAGTGGGTCGACCACCCCGCGGTCGCGCGCTCGTGGTTGCGCGATCTGGACGGCGGGATGGACGAGAAGTTCCTCAAGTGGTCCACCGAGCCCGGGATCGGCTACCGCGACCCGAAGCAGTGGCTCAGCCAGGAGCGGGAGGCGCTCACCACCCAGGCGATGGGGAAGCGATTCCTCGCCGTCACCGCCGCCGCCCCGAGCGACACGCAGGCTCAGCTGTACGGGTGGGCGAGCCTGCTGCTCGTCGCGCGCGGCCGTGCCTCCTACCTGGCAGCCGAGACCTACGACGGCCAGTCGCCCTGGCTGAACGCCTACCGGGCGCGCCTCGGCCGCCCGCTCGGCGCGATGAAGGCCGGCCCTCACGGCGTCTACCGCCGATCGTTCGCCGGCGGCCTGGTCGTCGTCAACCCCACCAGCACGGCGGCGCGCGTCACGCTCGGCGGCCGCTTCAGTGGCTCGGGGCTGCACGACGCACGCATCACCACGCTTGGTCCGCACCGAGCGCTCGTGCTCGTCGGGGCGAGCGCGCCGACCACGACCCCTCACGCGCCGATCGTGATCCTGGTGATCGCGGCGCTGCTCGCATTCGCGCTCTGGCGCCGGCGCCGGCCTCCGACGGTCAGGCGCGGGGGGCGACCCCGAAGCGGCGGACGAGCGGGCCGAGCCGCCCACCCATCCGACCCGCCAGGACCTCCGACAGCCACTCCGCGTCCTCAGAAGCGAGTATTCCGAGCCGCGTCCCGGCCAGCCAGCTGACGAGCATCGAGGCGGCCAGCGCCGCCACGAACCCGGGAATCGCCGACAGCAGGAGGATCGGCGCGAGCGCGGCCGCGCCTGCGAGGACCGCGACCACCACTGCACGGATGATGATCCGGAGGTCGAGCTGGGAGGGGCGGAGCAGATGGCCCACCAGCCACAGCGCCGGAATGCCGCTCGTGAGCAGCGAAAGGTCGTTGTCGATCGCCGCGCCGACCGCGTGGAAGCGCGGGATGAGCACGAACCCGAGCACGATGTCGACGAGCACCGCGGCGATCCCCGAGATGACCAGGAAGCGCATCTTCTGAAGCGTCCACAGCAACGCCGTCGAGAGCCCCATCATCGGCAGCACGATGTAGGGGACGAGCAGCAGCACAAGCACCGGTTCGGCGGGGTGAAAGCGCGATCCGTAGGCCAGCCCCACAGCCGAGCTGCCGAGGATCGCCGACACAGCAACCAGCGCGGGCGAGACCGACGCGAGCAGTCGCAGCGAGCGCCAGTAGCCGCTGCGGATTCGATCGAGCTCCCCGGCGCCGTACAGCGAGGCGACCGCCGGGATCGCGACCACCGTGATCACGTTCGGGATCCGCGCCACGGCCAGGGTCGCTGCGAACGCGACCGAGTAGAAGCCGACCTGAGCCGAGGTCGAGTAGTGGTTGAGGAACAGCACCTCGACGCGGCTCAGGACGACGAACTCGACGAGCGCGAAGAACGTCGAGGTCCGCATGAAGCTCCGGAAGTCTCCCCGCAGCCGGGGGGAGATCGGCGTCGGCGCCGGTAGCGCGCGCCGCAGCGGGCGCACGAGCCTCCAGGTCCAGATGAGCCCGCCCGCGGCGAGCGCGACCTCGACGATGAAGTAGCCCGAGATCCCGCCGCCCGCGGCGAAGACCGCGACCATGATCACGCACGCGAACGGGGTGAGGATCGTGCCGGGCAGGACCGACTCGCGCCAGCGCTGAGAGGCCGAGAGCAAACCGCCGAGACCGTTCTGGAGCACGACGAGCGCGGTGGCGACTCCGGCCGCGATCCACGCCAGGCGCGGCGTGCCGACCAGGAACGCATACACCGTGAAGCCCGCGATGAGCAGGGCGGCCAGAACGAGCTGCGTCCGCCAGGTCCAGCGAAACAGCCAGTTGACCGCGCCGCGCTCGCCGGCCCCGAACAGCTGGGCCCCGAACCGGGAGAGCGCCGCCGGCATGCGCGCCGCGAACACCATGCTGAACGAGATGCTCACGAAGGCGATCAGCGTCTGGCGTCCGAAGCCCGCGGCGCCGAGGAAGCGCGCGGCCACCACCGACACCACGAACGTCTGGACGGGAGGCAGGACGGTGGCGAACGCGGTCCACAGCCCGCCCGAGAAGACGCTTGAGGCGCTGGTCAGCCCGATCTCGTCGGCCTGCTGGGGCTCGGCCTGGGTCGCCATCAGATTCGAGTATCGCGCAGCGGTTCAGAGGGTCAGGCCGGCTCGTGGCCACCGACGGAGGCCCTGAGCGAGCGCTCCGCCAGCCCGAGCCCGCGCTGGATCCCGGCGTCGAGCAGCGCGTGCGCATCGCGCTGCAGGGAGACCGACTCGAGGGTGTGCGCCATGACCGCGCTGTCGAGGTACTCGACCGCCACCCGGGTCGACGCGGCGATCTTCTCGTCCCGCCCGTCGCTCTCGAGCTCAAGGCGCATCGGCTCACCGGCGCCGAAGATGAAGGTGATCTCCTGATCGGCGGCTTCCAGCCGTCGCAGCAGCAGATCGACCTCGTCGACCGCCACCTCGCCGGTGCTGCCGCCACCGCGCCTGAGCGCCAGGCGGACCGTCGCCTTGAGCGCGTGCAGCAGGCGTTCGGTGGGGATCTCTCCCCGCAGCAGCCGCTGCCAGAACTCCCGGCTGCGCAGCTTGGCCACGTCGTTCTGGGCGCTCTGGAACTCGTTCCACCGCAGTGACGAGCAGTTCACGATCGCCGCTCCCACCACGCGATCGTCCTCGCGCAGGTGGTTCAGCGACCAGTACGCGCCGGAGGAGATCCCGACGAGGATGAAACGCTCGCCGTGCCCATGCTGATGCAGGTGATCGATGACGGCCTGGTACTGCTGCGGGAAGTCGACGGAGAAGTGGTCCCAGAGGATGTCCCCGGGGCGACCATGAGCCGGGTGAAAGCGGCCGTAGATCTCCGGCGACAGATCGCTCTCGCGCGAGAGATCGAACCGCACGGTGCGCATCCCCCGCGCGGCCCACCGGCGTCCGAGCTCGACCCACATGCGGCTCGGCCCGACGCGACGCAGCGTCCCGGAGTTGACGAGCACCAGCGTCGGCCGGGTGCTCTGGAGCGGGGCAACCGGCTCGGTGGCGACCGCGAGCAGGCGACCGCTCGAGTGGCTGACGGCGAACGGTCGCTCGGTGAGCTCGACGTCGTCCCACTGAACCCGCACTTCGTGGTGCTCGACCGGAACCGACTCGGGGGCCGGGGTGGCCGGGGCCGCGGGAGCGCGGTCGAGCCACCCGGCAACGGTGGTGATGACCTCCTCGGGAGCGACCGACTCGTACGGCGCGGCCATCATCTGCCAGAAGCCCGGACCCGGGGCCGTCTCCAGCTCCGCACCCCAACCCTGAAGCGCGGCGGTCAAGCGCTCCTCCAGCTCCATCCCGTCGCGGTCGAGCAGCAGCGTCCGGCGGCCGGTGCCGCCACCCTCGGCGAGCGTGGCGAGGTCGATCGCGCGGATCGCGGCTACCGACTCGGCGGAGAGCACGAAGCCAGCGCTCTCCATCGAGCCGTCGTCTCGGCTCTCCACCTTCGGGGCGGCCGGCGGCTGGTCAGGGTGGACCTCCTCGGGGGCCTCATAGACGCGTGCGGCGAGCATCGCCTCGAAGATCCGCAGCTCGCGCAGGAACTGCCGGCCGCGGGAGGGGACCGCCCACAGCACCAGGTCGTCGATCGGCGCGCCCTGGGCGGCCGCCTGGCAGGCGATCAGCCCACTCAAGCCGAGACCGATCGCCACCGTGCGCACTCCGTAGGTGGCACGCAGCCAGGTCGCGGCGGCGGTGATCGCCTCGGTCCAGCTCTCGACAACCGCGGGATCCTGGGGTGATCCGGGACTGTCTCCGGTCGCCGGGAAGTCGATGCGCAGGGCCGGGTGGCCGGCGAGGGCGAGGCGCTGCGCCCAGGTGCGGCGCGGCATGTAGGAGCCGTTGTCGCTGTTGCCGAAGGGCGGACAGATCAGCACCGCGCACCCGCAAGCAGCTCCCGCGGGCGCGTGCAGGATGCCGAACGCCTCGCGGCCGTCCGCGCCGAGATAGAGCGGGCGCGGGTCCGGGACGGTGGTGGCGGTGGAGGAGGCGTTCGCGGGGTCGTTCATCAAAGCTCTTGATCGACTGATCGGCTCGACCGGTTGAGCGCCCGAGCGTAGGACAATCCCCTCGGTGTGCGATCCTCAAGCCTGACGGCCGGGGTGCCGAGAAACGATGTTGGAGGCCGGCGGCATCGACGATGTCCTGCGCTCACCGCGCGCGGCCGATGTCACGCATGCTCCAGGAGGTTGTGCAGGTGTCCGACGAAACAGTTACTCAGATCCGCAACGTGCTCGCGCAGCACGGCCGTCTTTCGACGAGCGCCGACGCGCTCGCGCCCGACGACGATCTGTTTCAGGCCGGTCTGAGCTCGCATGCGAGCGTCAACGTGATGCTCGCGATCGAGGACTCCTTCGACATCGAGTTCCCTGACTCCATGCTCAACCGCGGCGTCTTCTCGACGATCAACGCGATCGCCGGCGCGGTGGGCCAGCTTCAGGGCGAGCCCGCGGCCGGATGAGCCGGGAGGTCCGCGAGGCGTCCGCCGACCAGGCGGAGTTCCTGGGCGAGCTGATCGAGGGCGGGATCCTGCTCGAGTCAGGCGTCCCGGGCGTCTACGGACACAACGACACGTTTGAGGACATTCGCGAGCGCCTTGCCGAGCGGCTGAGTTCCGAGGCCTCGGCGCGCGGCGCAGAGCGGCTGCGGTTCCCGCCGGTGCTGCCGCGCCGCCAGCTGGAATCCAGCGGCTACCTGGCGTCGTTCCCACACCTGGCGGGAAGCGTGTACTCGTTCGAGGGGGACGAGGCCGATGCGCGCGTGCAGGCCGACCGCGCCGCCGCCCACGAGGACTGGAGCGAGTTCCAGAACCCAACCGAGCTGACGATGATGCCGGCCGCCTGCTACCCGGTCTACCCGTCGATCGCGCGCCGGGGCCGCCTTCCCGCGGGCGGCGTGTTCGTCGACGCCGGCGGCGCGTGGGTGTTCCGCCACGAGCCCTCCCATGACCCCATGCGGCGCCAGATCTTCCACCAGCATGAGCTCGTCCGCATCGCCGAGCCCGACGCGGTCCTCGAGTGGCGCGACGAATGGGCCAATCGAGGGCTCGAGCTGCTGCGCAGCTTCGGCCTGGCCGCCGAGCTCGACGTGGCCAACGATCCGTTCTTCGGTCGCCGCGGCCGGATGCTCGCCCGCAATCAGCAGGCGGAGAAGCTCAAGCTGGAGCTGCTCGTCCAGATCGCCGGGCCGGAGCCGACGGCGTGCGCGTCGTTCAACCATCACCGGGATCACTTCGGTTCCAACTACGGAATCGAGCTCTCCGACGGATCGACGGCCCACACCGCGTGCCTCGGGTTCGGGCACGAGCGGATCGTGCTCGGGCTGCTGAGGGCCCACGGGTTCGACCCGGCCGCATGGCCCGCGGCGGTTCGCGCCGAGCTCTGGCCCTCCGCCTGAGCGCCCGCGGTCCTAACTAGCCTTGCCGGGGATGACCGTCTCCGGCTCCGCCGTCCCCGTGTGGCTTGACCGGCACGTCCGGGACCGGCTGGGCCGGCGCGTGCAGGCCGCGCTGCGCCGCGCCCGGCGGACCGGGACCACGCAGCTGGTCAGTGTCACCGCACCGCTGCCGCGGCAGGTCGACCCGTCCGCGGTGGTGTGCGCCTCGCGGGCGGCGGGGGAGCCCTGGTTCTGCCTGGAACAGCCCGATCGGGACGCGATCGCGCTCGCCGGCCTGGGCTGCGCGCGCTCGCTGGAGGCCGCGGGTGCGGGCCGGTTCCGGACGCTCGCGGAGCGCTGGCGCGATACGGCCGCGCGGGCGTTCTGCGACGAGATCTCCGACCGACCCGCGCCGCCGGGCGCCGGCCTGTGCGCGCTCGGTGGCTTCGCGTTCGCGCCCGACGGCGGGGAGTCACGCATCTGGAGCGGCTTCGCGCCCGGCTCGCTGATCCTCCCTGAGGTCTGTCTCGCCCGCCGCGGGACCGCAACCTGGTTGACCGTCAACGCGGAGGTCGCGGCCGATGACACGGCCGAACAGGTCCAGCAGCGGATCGATGCGCGCCTGGAGACCCTGAAGCAGACGCAGCTTCCACTCGTCGATCCGGCACCGGTCGGCGCCTACGCGGTGTTCAGCCCGATGCCGCCGTCGCATTTCGAGGAGGCGGTCCGCCGTGCCACGGAGCGGATCGCCGCCGGCGAGTTCGAGAAGGTGGTGCTCGCCCGCGAGGTCGACGTCCATGCGCCGGCTCCACACGATCCCGCGGCCGTGCTCGGCCTGCTGCGCGAGGCATTCCCCAGCTCGTTCGTCTACGCGGTCGGACGCGGCGACGCGACGTTCATCGGCGCCACCCCGGAGCTGCTCGTCCGCCGCCAGGGCCAGCGGGCATCGACGGTCGCGCTCGCCGGCTCCACCCGACGCAGCGCGGACCCCGCGGTCGATGACCACCTCGGCGAGCAGTTGCTGCGCTCGGAGAAGGAGCGCGACGAGAACGCGATCGTCGCCCGGCGGATCGCGCGGACGCTCGCCCCGGTCGCGGTGTGGGTGACCGCCGCCGAGGAGCCGGTGGTGATCAAGGTCGCCAACATCCAGCACCTCGCCGCCCCGATCCGGGCCCAGCTCACCGATCCGATCGATGCGGTGACGCTCACCGGCCTGCTGCACCCGACGCCCGCGGTCGGCGCCGAGCCCACTCAGGCGCTCGCCGCGATCCCCGCGCTCGAGGGCTTCGACCGAGGCTGGTACGCCGGTCCGATCGGCTGGGTGGACGCGGCCGGCGACGGGGAGTTCTGCGTCGCCCTGCGCGGCGCGCTGCTGCGCGGCACCGAGGGGCGCTGCTACGCGGGATGCGGCATCGTGCGCGACTCCGACCCTGCGTCGGAGCTTGCGGAGACGGAGATCAAACTCGGAGTGATGCTCCCGGCGCTCGCCGGCTGAGTGGACGCCGGAACCAATCCCGAAGAACGGAGAAACGGATCGTGAACTGCGTGGTCACCGGCGGTGCCGGCTTCATCGGCTCGAACATCGTCGACGCGCTCATCGCCCGCGGCGACGACGTCACGGTCATCGACGATCTGTCGACCGGAAAGCGCGAGAACCTCGAGGAAGCGATCGCGGCGGGCGCCGAGCTGGTCGTCGCGGACGTCCGCGACGCCGACCGGGTCGAGGAGGTGTTCGCGAAGGCGGCGCCGGCCCTCGTGTTCCACCTCGCCGCCCAGATCGACGTGCGCTCCTCGGTGACCGATCCGGTGAACGACGCGCGCACGAACATCTTCGGCGCGATCAACGTGCTGGAAGCCGCACGGCGCCACGGGGCGCGGCGGCTGGTCAACACCTCGACCGGCGGAGGCCTGTATGGCGACGCCGACGTCCTGCCGACTCCTGAGGACCATCCGATCCATGCGCTCGCCCCCTATGGGACGAGCAAGCAGGCCGCCGAGGGCTACGTCGAGCTCTACGACCGGCTGCACGGGCTCTCGACCGTGTCGTTGCGCTACGGCAACGTCTATGGCCCCCGCCAGGACGTGCACGGCGAGGCGGGAGTGGTGGCGATCTTCTGCGGGCTGGCGTTGAGCGGCGGGACCCCGACGGTGTTCGGCTCGGGCCGGCAGACGCGTGACTGGGTCGAGGTCTCCGACGTCGTGGCCGCGAACCTGCTCGCGGCCGGCAGCGACGTGAGCGGACCGGTCAACATCGGTCACGGCCAGGAGACCTCGGTGCTGGAGCTGATCGAGGCGCTGGGCGACGTCGCGATCCCGGGACTCGGCGAGCCCGTGTTCGCCGACGCCCGCGCCGGCGAGGTCGACCGCAGCTGTCTCGACGTCAGCCGAGCCCGCGAGGTGCTCGGCTGGGAGGCGCAGGTGACGCTGCGTCAGGGGCTCGTACGGATCTTCGAGTGGCTCGGGGCGGAGTTCCGCGACCCGGCTGCCAGCTGAGCGACCCCGCTGAGCGACCCAGCTCAGCGGCCGGCGGCGACGGCGGCCAGACCGGCATCGGCCAGGCGGCGGTGCAGCGCCAGGTTCTCCCGGCGGTCGGTCCGCACCTCGATCAGCGTGACCGCGCCTGAGCCGGTCGCCGCGTCGAGCGCAGCATGGAGCTCGGGCTCGGCGCCGGGGTTGGCGTGGCCGAGATCGAACAGCGCCGCCACTCGATCGAGCGAGATGCCGTGCGGCGTGGCGACGTGTTCCTCGAATGGGGCGCCCTCGCCGCTCACCGGCAGGAAGTGGAAGATCCCCCCGCCGTCGTTGTTGAGCGCGACGATCGTCAGCTCCAGCCCGAGCCGGCGGGCTGCGAGGAGCCCGCCGAGGTCGTGCAGCAACGCGACGTCCCCGATCAGCAGCACCACCGGCTGTCCAGGCCGGGCGGCGGCGGCCCCGAACGCCGCCGAGATCGTGCCGTCGATCCCGTTGGCGCCGCGGTTGGAGAGCACGCGGGGGAGGGGGGCACGCGCCGGCAGGTACAGCTCGACGTCCCGGATCGGCATCGAGGAGGCGACGAACAGCGTGACCTCCGGCCCGAGCCACTCGCCCAGCCGACGGGCGACAAGCGGCTCGGACAGGCCCGCCTGGGTGTCGAGCGTCGCTGCCAACGCGGCGGTCGCACGCTCGTCCGCGTCGCGCCAGGCGGCGAGCCACGCGGGGTCGGGCGAGCCGTCGAGCGTGCGCAGCAGCCTCCCGGGCTGCGCCGGAAAGATCCCGTCCACCGCTCCCGCGGGGTCCTGCCAGCCGGCGAATGGGTCGACGAGCGTCTGCGCGACGTCGGGCCCGAGCGCCGCCAGCCAGGCACGCAGCGGCTTGGAGGTGGGCAGATCGCCGATCCGGATCACATGGTCGGGTGCAAGCGGTGCGGCCAGCGCGGGCTCGCGCAGCAGCAGGTCGTAGGTGGCGATCGCGGTCGCACCCTGGCGGGCGCTGGTCTGCGGATCGGCGAGGACCGGCACACCGAGACGTTCGGCGAACGCCGCGATCTCGGAGGCGACGCGCGCGTCGTCCTCGGTGCGACCGGCCATGAGCACGGTCCGTGGCGGCAGCGGCGAGGTCGCCGTGGGAGGCGCGTCCTCGGCGGGAGCGAGGTACCTCACCCACGGTCCTCCGTCGGGGCGGCCGGCCAGCTCGGGCTCTTCCGGGGTCAGCGGCGCGCCGAGCACCAGCGGCTCGCGCAGCGGCACGTTGAGGTGAACCGGACCGGGACGGCCGTGGAGCGCCGTCCAGTACGCACGGCAGGCGAGCTGCCGGATCCATCGCATCGCGGCCACATCGAGCACCGGCGGCAGCTCGAGCTCGCAGAACCACTTGGCGTGGTCGCCGTACAGCTTGAGCTGGTCGATCGCCTGTCCGGCGCCGACGTCGCGCAGCTCGGCCGGGCGGTCGGCCGTGAGCACGATCAACGGGACCCGGCCCCAGTGGGCCTCCACGACCGCGGGCATCAGCTCCGCCGCGGCCGTGCCCGACGTGCAGGTGACCGCGACCGGCCGCCCGGCGGCCCGAGCCGCACCGATGGCGAAGAAGCCCGCACAGCGCTCGTCGATGTGCGAAAAGCAGCGCACCCGCGGCTCGCGCACGAGCGAGAGCACGATCGGCGTGTTCCGCGACCCAGGCGAGGTGCATGCCTCACGTAACCCGCAGCGCGCCAGTTCGTCGACGAGCGCGCGCAGCATCCGGTGCTGGTCGACGGAGTGGCTCGGGTCCGGCACGGCGGCGATGCTAGTCACGGACCGCCCCGAGCCCGGTGCAGACGCGTGGGCCGCGGCGGGCCGCAGGCCTATCGTCCTCGCCATGACCGAACTGGTCCTGCTGCACGGCTTCACCAACACCGGGGCGAGCTGGGATGGCGTCATCCAGGCGCTGCCCCACAGCTACCGCGTCCAGGCCCCGGACATCCGCGGCCACGGTTCCGCCTCGGGTGCCCGCCCGGTGACGCTCGACAGCGTGCTCGCCGAGGTCGACGCTCTCGCGCCGGGCCGGTTCACGCTCGGCGGCTACTCCCAGGGCGGCCGGATCGCGCTTCACGCGGCGCTCGCCATGCCCGGCCGCGTCGAGCGCCTGGTCCTGATCGGCGCGAGTCCCGGCCTGGCCGACGGGTCCGAGCGCGAGGAACGCCGCCGAGCCGACGAGGCGCTCGCCGCCTGGGCCGAGACGGTGACGATCGACCAGTTCGTCAGCCGGTGGTCCCAGACGCCGGTGCTCTCCGACCAGCCGCCCGAGGTGCGGGCAGGGGTGATGGCCGACCGCCTGCGCAACACCACCGACGGACTGGCGGCCGCGCTGCGCGGCCTGGGCACGGGAACGCTCCCGTCTTTGTGGGACCGGCTCGGCGAGCTTCTCATTCCGGTCGAGCTGATCGTCGGCGAGCGCGACCGCAAGTTCCGGCGGACCGCGGAGCGGATGGTCGAGGCGCTTCCCGACGCGCGGTTGCACGTGGTGCCCGGGGCGGGGCATGCGGTGCACCTGGAGGAGCCGTGGGCGGTGGCGGGGTTGGTGGTGGCGACGGGGGGGTGAGCGCTGGCGGTGTGCTCAACCTCGCTGGGCGTTGGTGCGTCTGTGGTGGCATGCCGTGCCGCCGTCTGTCACGTAGCGCCCGCGGTTCCCTGGCGTCCGCGTGGGGTGGGTGGCGCTGCTGTGACAGCCGTCGCCCCGTCATGCAATTGGCAACGATCTCGGGCCCACTTCATGTGCCCGAGCACGGGCCAACCGGGACTCTTGAACGGCCCCGCGGGCGCGGCGCGCGAGAGTTTCGTCCTCGTGGTGCACTTATCTCGCACGCCCGTCCCGGGACTTTCGACTCTGAGCGCCTCAAGGGGCGCTGCGCCCCCTGACGCGCTCACAGTGCCCAATTTCGCCGCTCGGACGACCCACCACCGGTCCAAGTGCGGGGCGCACCCCGTGCGACCCGATCAATGCCCATTGCGCGGCACGGCGGCGGCAGTCATCGCAGCGCCACAAAGCACCACGGACGCCAAGGAACTGCGGGCGCTGCTTGACGGCCGCCGGGACGCGCTACCACCCGCCCCCCA
>DATJTS010000088.1:0-3102 GCA_035503035.1 Solirubrobacteraceae bacterium | reverse complement strand
CTCGGCCACGTCGGAGTCCTGCTGGGCGAGCTCGTCGACGCCCCGCTCCCAGGCGCGCGCCTCCTCGGGCAGGTCGCCCTGGGGAAGCGACACATCCAGGAGGTCCTCGACGGTCCGCAGCAGCGCCAGCGTCACCTTCGGCGAGGGCGCCTGGGCGACGTAGTGCGGGACCGAGGCCCACAGCGAGACCGTCGGGATGTCCGCCGCCATGCAGCTGTACTGCAGCACGCCGACGATCCCCGACGATCCCTTGTAATCGGACGGCTCGGAGCCCACCCCGCGCAGCAGCCGCGGGTTGGAGCCGCTGACCTGGACCGGCACGGGGCGGGTGTGCGGCGAGTCGGCGAGCAGCGCGCCCGCGATGACCACCATCTCGACGCCGAGTTCGGTGAGGCCGGCGATCAGCTCGTCGGTGAAGCCGCGCCAGCGCATGTTGGGCTCGACCCCGTGCACGAGCACGACGTCCCTGCTGAGCCCCGTGGTGGCCGCCCGCGCCAGCGACAGCCGGGTGGTTGGCCACACCAGCCGTTCGGTCTTCCCGGCGACCACCTCGATGACCGGCCGGTTTACCTGGAAGTCGTAGAAGTCATCGGGATCGATGGCGGCGATCGGGGTGGACTGCCAGGCGATGCCCAGGTGGCTGACGACGCCGCTCGCAGCTTCGGCCGCGTCGTTCCACCCCTCGAACGCGGCGATGGCCACTGGATGCTCTAGCGGGCCGTCGACGTCACTGAACTTGATGACCTCACCTCCTGGTGGCCGCGGGTCGCGCCGTGCCTCATCACCCTTACTGCCCTTACTGACTACAGCCTACGTCGCCGCGTGCACCAGGTGCGTTACCTGTGGCAGGCACAGTTTTCCGGGTAAGCCTTTTGTGTTCGGCCATAAACTTCTACACTTGGGAGGCCTATGACAGCTTTTGCGATATCAGAGGTTAGCGAACGGGCGGCCGTGCTGCGCCGTGCTCTCGGCGAACGGGTCGTCGTCGCGGACGGCGCCATGGGCACGATGCTGCAGGCCAGTGACGCTACCACGGCGGACTTCGGCAGTTACGAAGGCTGCAACGAAGTGCTGAACGTGACGCGCCCGGACATCGTGCGGGCGGTCCACGACGCGTACTTCGAGGCGGGGGCGGACTGCGTCACGACGAACACGTTCGGCGCCAACCTCGGGAACCTGGGCGAGTACGACATCCCCGAGCGGATCGCCGAGCTGTCCGAGGCGGGCGCGCGGCTGGCGCGCGCGGCGGCCGACGCGTACACGGTGGCCGACGGCCGCCAGCGCTGGGTGCTCGGCTCGATCGGCCCGGGCACCAAGCTGCCGACGCTCGGCCATGTCACCTTCCGCGTGCTGCGCGACTCCTACTACGAGAATGCCGCCGGCCTGCTGCGCGGCGGCGCCGACGCGCTGATCATCGAGACCTGCCCTGACCTGCTCCAGGCCAAGGCGGCGATCATCGGTTCGAAACGGGCGGTGGCGGCTCTCGCCCCGCACGCCCTCGTCATCGCCCAGCTGACCATCGAGACGACCGGCACCATGCTGCTCGGCAGCGAGATCGGCGCGGCGCTGACCGCCCTGGAGCCGCTGGGCATCGACATGATCGGGCTCAACTGCGCGACCGGCCCCGCCGAGATGAGCGAGCACCTGCGGTACCTCGCCGCGCATTCGCGCATCCCGGTCTCCTGCGAGCCGAACGCCGGCCTGCCCGAGCTCACCTCCCACGGCGCCTACTACCCGCTGACCCCCGGCGAGCTCGCCGACGCGCACGACCGGTTCACCAGCGAGTTCGGGCTGTCCCTGGTCGGCGGCTGCTGCGGGACCACCCCCGAGCACGTCGCCGCGCTCGTCGACCGGCTCGGGGTCCGCCCGGCGCGGCCCGCGGGCCGGCCGGTCAAGCGGCGCGACCCCGACGCCGAGGCCGGCGTCGCGTCGCTGTACAGCCACGTGCCGTTCCGGCAGGACACCGCGTTCCTCGCGATCGGGGAGCGCACCAACGCCAACGGCTCGAAGGCGTTCCGCGAGGCGATGATCGCCGACAAGTACGAGGACTGCGTGGCGATCGCGCGCAGCCAGACCAGGGACGGCGCGCACCTGCTCGACGTGTGCGTGGACTACGTCGGCCGCGACGGCGTCGCGGACATGCGCGAGATCGCCGGGCGGCTGGCGACCGCCGCCACGCTGCCGCTCGTGCTCGACTCGACCGAGCCCGCGGTGATCGAGGCGGGCCTGGAACTGCTCGGCGGCCGCGCCGTCGTCAACTCGGTGAACTACGAGGACGGCGACGCGCCGGACTCCCGGATCGCGCGGCTGATGCCGGTGATCCGCGAGCACGGCGCCGCGGTGGTGGCGCTCACCATCGACGAGCGCGGCCAGGCGCGCACCGCGCCGTGGAAGGTCGAGGTGGCGGAGCGGCTGATCCGCGACCTGACCGGGAACTGGGGGATGCGGACGCAGGACATCATCGTCGACTGCCTGACGTTCCCGATCGCCACCGGGCAGGAGGAGACGCGCAGGGACGCGCTCGAGACGATCGAGGCGATCGCCGAGCTGAAGCGCCGCTACCCGGACGTGCAGACGACACTGGGCGTGTCCAACGTGTCGTTCGGCCTGAAGCCGGCCGCCCGCGCCGTGCTCAACTCGGTGTTCCTCAACGAGTGCGTCAACGCCGGCCTCGACTCGGCGATCGTGCACCCGTCCAAGATCACGCCGCTGGCGCGGATCCCCGACGAGCAGCGCGAGGTCGCCCTCGACCTGGTCTACGACCGGCGCCGCCCGGGCTACGACCCGCTGGCGCGGATGCTGGAGCTGTTCGAGGGCGTGGACGCCACGTCGGCCAAGGCGGAACGGGCCGCCGAGCTGGCCGGGCTGCCGCTGTGGGAACGGCTCAAGCGGCGGATCATCGACGGCGAGCGGAACGGCCTCGAGGCCGACCTCGACCTGGGGCTGGCCGAGCGGCCCGCGCTGGAGATCGTCAACGACGTGCTGCTCGACGGCATGAAGACGGTGGGCGAGCTGTTCGGCTCCGGGCAGATGCAGCTGCCGTTCGTGCTGTCGTCCGCCGAGGTGATGAAGACCTCGGTCGGCTACCTGGAGCCGCACATG
>DATJTS010000087.1:0-23519 GCA_035503035.1 Solirubrobacteraceae bacterium | reverse complement strand
GTTCTCGGGCTGCAGGCGGATGTGATCGGCCTCCCGGAAGAAGCGCTTGACGGTCGCCTCCTCACCGACGAGCGCAACCACGATCTCGCCGTCGTCGGCGGTGTCCTGTGGCTTGACCACCACCAGATCGCCCTCGAGGATTCCGACGTCCTTCATCGACTCGCCACGGACCCGCAGCAGGTAGGAGCCCGCGTCGCCACCCGCGAACTCCGGCGTCTGGATGTACTCCTCGATGTTCTCCTCGGCGACGATCGGCGCACCGGCGGCAACCTGGCCGACGAGCGGCAGTCCCGGGCTCATGATCGCCCGGACGCCCGCCGCCGCGCGATCGAGCAGCTCGATCGCCCGAGGCTTGGTGGGGTCGCGCCGGAGCATTCCGATCCGCTCGAGGTTCGCCAGATGCGCGTGCACGGTCGACGACGACGCGAGGCCGACTGCCTTGCCGATGTCACGCACGGTCGGCGGGTAGCCGAACTCGGCCGTGTAACGCTTGATGAAGTCGAAGATCTCCTGCTGTCGTTTCGTCAGATCCATGCCATCAACTCCTTGATATGAAGGCCACGATGGCCGCGGCGTCTTGTCTGGACGCGTCTGTCCGAAGGACTGGGTCGTCTCTGGATTCGTCGGTCCGAAGGACTGGGTCGAACATGTGTTCGAGAATGTAGCTCGGCCGACGGACGGATGCATCACGCGGCCCCATCGGAGGCGAGTTCGGGGCCAATCTGGACTCGTCCGTCCGAAGGACTGGGGCCAATCCGGACTCGTCCGTCCGAAGGACTGGGGCTATACTGGCCCGCCCACGCGCCTGTGGCGGAATTGGTAGACGCGCAAGGTTGAGGGCCTTGTGGACTGTATGGTCCGTGGAGGTTCGAGTCCTCTCGGGCGCACTTGAGAGCCCCGCTGCAGCGGGGCTCTTCTCGTTCCGGTCCGCCCCGCCCGGCCGGAGGTCGATCATCCGCTGACAGCCGGGGTGTGCCGTCATCTCCAGCTGGTAATCATCGGTTCATCGTGACCGACCAATCACGGACGTCTCCCGGCCAGATCGAGCCTGAGGCGCGGGTTTCGCTGGACGCAGACGGTGTCGTGGTGGCGATCGACGAGGCGGCCGAGGAGCTCCTGGGCGACCGAACCGCGCTGGGCCGGCCGCTGACCGATCTGGCGGTGGAAGCCGACCGGCCGGCGCTCAGCGCGCTGCTCGGTGGGTTGCGCCCCGACGGGCCTGCGCTGCGCACGTCGTTCGGGCTGCGGCGAGGCGACGGCCATGTCGTCCCCACCGCTCTCCTCGCCATCGCCTCCCCCGGCGTGAGCGCGCCCGCGGGCGGCGATCCGAGCGCCACCGCACAGGTCACCGCGTATCTGCATGACATCTCGGCCCAGCACTCGGCCGAGCAGGCGCTCGCCGCCACCCAGACGGTGATCGCGGCGATCACGCGGGCTCACGCGCCGGAGGTCGCGCTCGAGTCGCTCGTGGAGTCGCTGGGCGCCTCCATGGGCTGGGAGCTCGGCGGCTACTGGAGGCTCGCCGCCGACGACACCACGCTCGAGCTCGCACTCGCCTGGAGCGTGGCGGGCGAGGACGCGCGGACGATCGTGCCGGAGCGCTTCGGGCTGGCCGGAAGTCTCACCGAGCGCGCGTTCAGGGTCGGAGAGGCGCAGTGGGCGACCGATCTGGCCACCAACGGCGTGCTGAGCACCGCGACGATGGCCGACGCGGCCGGACTGCGCGGCGCCGTCGCCGTCCCGATCACGCGGATGGGGCGGCCAATCGGCGTGATCGGATTCTTCTCCTCCAGCCCTCGCCCGCTTGACAGGGGGGTGCTGAGCGCACTGTCGATCGCCGGCACCCAGGTCGGCGAGCTGCTCGGCATGCTCCAGGAGCGCGGTGACGCGGTCGACTCGCTGCGCCGCCTGGCGCTCACCGACGAGCTCACCGGGCTGCCGAACCGGCGCGCCTGGGAGGAGGCGGTCCGTCGGGAGCTCGCCCGCGCGGTACGAGATCGCCACCCGGTCTGCATCGCGGTGCTGGACCTTGACGGGTTCAAGCGCTTCAACGACGAGCACGGCCACCAGGCCGGTGACCGCGTCCTCGCCGAGTCCGCGCGCGCCTGGCAGTCGCAGCTGCGCAGCTCCGACGTGCTCGCCCGCTACGGCGGGGAGGAGTTCGCGGCCCTGATCCCCGCGTGGCCGCTGGATATCGCCGTCGAGGTGGTCGAGCGGCTGCGGCTGGCCACCGCGGGAGGGGTGACCGCCTCGGCGGGCGTCGCGAGCTGGGACGGCCGGGAGACCGGCGAGGAGTTGTTCGGCCGCGCCGACGCGGCCCTCTACGAGGCCAAGCAGTCCGGCCGCGACCGCACCGTCGCCGCCCGCTGACCCCCGCCCTCAGGCAGCCCCGGCCCGTTCCTGCAGGAGCGCCACGGCCTCCTCGCGCATCTTGAACTTCTGGACCTTGCCGGTGACCGTCATCGGGAAGGAGTCGACGAAGCGCACGTACCGGGGCACCTTGAAGTGGGCGATCCGGCCGCGACAGAACTCCCGCACACCCTCCTCGTCGACCTCCGCTCCCTCGCGCAGGATGATGCAGGCCATCAACTCCTCGCCGTAGCGCTCGTCCGGGACGCCGATCACCTGCACGTCGGCGATGTCAGGGTGACCGTAGAGGAACTCCTCGACCTCGCGGGGGTAGACGTTCTCGCCGCCGCGGATGACGAGGTCCTTGATCCGCCCCACGATCGCGACGTAACCGTCCTCGTCCATCGTGGCCAGATCGCCGGTGTGCATCCAGCGGTCGGTGTCGATCGCCTCGGCGGTGCGCTCCGGATCCTCCCAGTAGCCCTTCATCACGCTGTAGCCGCGGGTGCAGAGCTCGCCGGCGTCCTGTCCGCGCTCCACCGTCTCCCCCGTCGCCGGATCGATCACCTTGACCTCGACCCACGGGTGAACGCGACCGACCGAGCCGACGCGCTTGTCGACGGGGTCGTCAGGCGCGGTCTGCGTCGAGACCGGCGAGGTCTCGGTCATGCCGTACGCGATCGAGACCTCCCGCATGTGCATCAGCTCCATCACGCGCCTCATCACCTCGACCGGACACGGGGAGCCGGCCATGATCCCGGTCCGCAGCGAGGAGAGGTCGTACCCGTCGAATCCCGGGTCGTCGAGCATCGCGATGAACATCGTCGGCACGCCGTAGAGGGCCGTGCAGCGCTCCTGCGCGCAGGCCGCGAGCGTCGCGGCAGGATCGAAGCCGGGTGCGGGGATGACCATCGTCGCCCCGTGCGAGGTGCAGCCGAGGTTGCCCATCACCATGCCGAAGCAGTGGTAGAACGGCACCGGGATGCACAGCCGGTCCTGCTCCGAGAAGCGGCAGTACTCGCCCACGAAGTAGCCGTTGTTGAGGATGTTGCGGTGGCTGAGCGTCGCTCCCTTGGGGAAGCCCGTGGTGCCGCTCGTGTACTGGATGTTGATCGGGTCCGTGGCACTCAGACCCGCGCCGACGCGCTCGATTTCGGCGGCCTCGACCCCGTCGCCCTCGGCCAGCAGGGCGGCCCACTCCTCGCCCCCGAGGAACACGACCCGCTCGAGCGTGTCGATCGAGCCGGCGACCTCGCCGACCATCGCCCGGTAGTCCGAGCTCTTGAACGACTCCGCCGCGATCAGCATCCGGCATCCCGACTGCCGCAGCGCGTACTCCAGCTCGGAGGTCCGGTAGGCGGGATTGATGTTGACGAGGATCACGCCGAGCTTGGCGGTCGCGTACTGCACGAGCGTCCATTCGTGCCGGTTCGGGCTCCAGATCCCGACCCGGTCGCCTGTCCGCACGCCGGCTCCCAGCAGCGCCCGGGCCACGCGCTCCACCGCCCCACCGAACTCCCTCCAGCTCATTCGCACGCCTTCGGCGCAGGACACGAGCGCGTCACGATCGGCCCATCGAGCGATGGCGCGGTCGAGGTTGGCGCCGATCGTCTCCTCAAGCAGCGGGACCGCTTCGGTTCCTGCCGCATACGCCTCAGTCATCGGATCTCCCCTCGATGTCCGCACGATTCTAAGGGTCCGTCTGGCAGTCGGTCCTAAGATGGTGTCCCTGATGCCGTCCACCATCTCCGCGGCGCCTGACTGCAGGTTGCTCGAGGAGGAGCCCGAACTCGCAGAGACCATCCCCGACGCCAGACGTCCCCTGGCGGTCGAGCGCTGCACGGCAAGCACCGTCCGTGTACCCCGCGGCCGCTGGGCGGTCCCGGGCTCGATGCACCTCTATGACGGCATCGGCCTGCTGTTGCTCGAGGGCCTGCTCCTGCGCCGGGTGGGCGTCGACGGTCGCTTCGGCGCCGAGATCCTCGGCGAGGGCGATCTGATGCGCCCGCGTTACGACGTGCCGCCGACCTCGACCCTGCCAGTGACCGCCGGCTGGCGCGTGCTGGCGCCGGCTCGCCTCGCGGTGCTCGACCTGGAGGCGGCGCGGCGGTTCGCCGAGTTCCCGGAGTTGACCGGGGCGTTCGTCGACCGCGCGATCAACCGGACCCGCAACCTGCAGATTCTGATGGCGATCGTCCATCACGCTCGTGTCAACGTGCGGGTGCACATGCTGTTGTGGCATCTGGCCGACCGTTGGGGACGGGTTCGCAGCGAGGGCGTCGTGCTGCCCCTCTCGATCACCCACTCGGTGCTCGCCGACATGGTCGCGGCGCGGCGACCCACGGTGACGAGCGCGCTCTCGGAGCTGGCGCGGATGGACCTCGTGCGTCCCGTCGAGGGGGGCTGGCTGCTGCGCGGCGAGCGCCCCGGCGAGCTCGAGGAGATCTCCATCCCGGATGCCACCGGCGGCGCTGCCGCCGCCTGACGGAGCACACCGCGGCCACTCGTCCCGCAGTGATCCGGATTTCGGACGAGTACGTATGACCAGATGAGGCCCGCGCCCCCGACCGGCCGCCCCCGGTGAGCGGGTCACCACAATGAAACCGATGCTCCCGTTCCGCCAGCAGCGCGATGACCTGCAGGGCCTCGCCGACGAGGATCTGATGGGACGCGTGCAGGAGGGCGATGCCCGCGCGTTCGAGGTGATCTTCGACCGCCACAGCGACGTCGCGTTCTCGCTCGCCTACCGCATGTGCGGCCGGCGCACGATCGCCGAGGACGTGGTGCAGGACGCGTTTCTCTCGCTCTGGCGCTCGGGCGCGCGCTACGACCGCACCCGCGGCAGCGTGCGCTCCTGGGTGCTCGGCGTCGTGCACAACCGGGCGATCGACTTCTTCAGGCGTGAGTCGGTCCACACCGGCAAGGATGTGTCCGACGAGGAGGCCGTGCAGCGGTTGGCCTCCGGCGAGTCGACCGAGCGGGAGGTCCAGAGGCGCGACGATGCCGCGCAGGTCAGAGCCGCGCTCTCCGAACTCCCGGTCGAACAGCGCCAGGTGATCCAGCTCGCCTACTACGGCGGCTTCAGCCACACCGAGATCTCGTCGATGCTCGACCTGCCGGCCGGCACCGTCAAAGGCCGGATGCGCCTCGGCCTCACCAAGTTGCGTGTGTCACTCTCCGACCCCAAGGAGGTGGTCGAACGATGAGCCAGGACGAGCTCACCCACGGACAGGACCCCGGCTCCTGCAGCGCCGACGTCGCGGCCTACGCGCTCGGGGCGCTCGAGCCCGCCGAGGCCGAGGCGTTCCGCCGCCATCTGCAGACCTGCGCGGTCTGTCCCGAGGAGCTGCGGGCATTCCAGCAGGTTGCCGACGATCTCGCGATCGCCGTCCCTCGCGTCGAGGCCCCGCCTGAGCTCAAGCGGCGCGTGATGAGCGCGATCGAGCAGGAGCCGGACGTCGCGCCCGACGGGTCCGGCGAGCGGTCGACGGGAGCACAGAAGCGACGCGCGCGCCGGCGCGACGCCAGCTTGCGGGCGAGCACGTGGCTGCGCGGCCCCACGTGGGTGCTCGGCGCCGGGATGGCATTCGCGCTCGCCGCCGTGATCGTCGTCATCGTTGCCTTCCCCGGCCGGCAGAACGGCCGCACGGTGCAGGCCGACACGACCGTCGGCGGCACTGCGGCGCTGCAGATCTCCGCCCACCGCACCCAGCTGGTGGTCCGCCACATCTCCGCCCCGCCCCGCGGCAAGATCTACGAGGTCTGGGTGCAATACGGCAAGCACGCTCCCCGCCCGAACGCGCTGTTCGGCGTCGATCGCAGCGGCGATGCGTCGGTTGACGTGGCGGGCTCGATGTACGGCGTCAGCCACGTGATGGTGACGGCGGAGCCCGCCCCCGGCGGCACACGCGCACCGACCGGGAACCCGGTCATCACCGCGTCGTTGTCCTGAGCGGTCGATCACCGAATTTCTGATCCGTCGCCCGCCGGACCGCGTATACATCCATGGACCAGCGTTCAGCTATCGATCGGAGTCACACCGATGGGTCTTGACAATCCCCTTCACATTGCAATCGTCCTCGTCGTCGTGCTGCTGGTCTTCGGTGCCAAGAAGCTGCCGGAGATGGGCCGGGGACTCGGCGAAGGGATGCGCGGCTTCAAGTCCGGCCTGACCGGCGAGCCACACGTCGAGGAGCCGAAGCCCCAGCAGCTCACCCCCGCGCCCGAGCGGCCGGCGGCCGCCGCGACGACGAGCGCCGAGGAGCGCACGCCTGAGCGGATCGCGTAAGCGCGACTCCGACCGCGACCAGGTCGGGGTCCTCAGGCCTGGGAGCAGATCATCGTGAGGATCGCCGTTATCGGGGCAGGCGTCTCCGGTCTCACCGTCGCGCACCTCGTCGACCCGTTGCACGAGGTCACGGTGTTCGATGCCGCCGGGTACGCCGGCGGCCACACGAACACGGTCCGCGTCGACACGCCGCACGAGACACACCACGTCGACACGGGGTTCATCGTCTTCAACGACCGCAACTACCCGCGCTTCGAGCGGCTGCTCGGGCGGCTCGGTGTCGCCTCCCAGCCCTCGACGATGAGCTTCAGCGTCTCCGACGGGCGCGGGGACTTCGAGTACAACGGCGCCTCCCCGAACGGCCTGTACGCCAAGCGCGCGCACCTGGTCACGCCGTGGTTTCAGCGGATGATCGCGGACCTCGTGCGCTTCAACCGGGCCGCACGTTCGCTGGTGAGCGATGCGCCCCAGGACGCAGCCCAGATCTCACTCGGGCACTGGCTCGAGCGCCAGCGCTTCTCGCGTCCGTTCATCGAGCGGCTGATCGTGCCCCAGGCGGCCGCTGTGTGGTCGGCCGACCCGGCGCAGATGTGGACGTTCCCGGCGCGCTTCCTGGCGGAGTTCTTCGACAACCACGGGATGCTCGGGCTCGGCGACCGGCCGCGGTGGCGGACGGTGAGCGGTGGCTCGGCGCGCTACGTGGAGGCGCTCACCGGGCGGCTGCGGGGCCGGATCCGGCTGCGGACAGCGGTGCAACACGTCGCCCGCGCCGACGACCACGTGCTCGTCACGCCGCAGGGCGGCGAACCGGAGCGGTTCGATGAGGTCGTCCTCGCGACGCACTCCGACCAGGCGCTCGGCATGCTCGTCGATGCCTCAGACATCGAGCGCGAGCTGCTCGGGTCCGTCCCGTACCAGGACAACGAGGCGGTGCTGCACTCCGACGCCGGGTTGCTCCCGCGACGTCGACGGGCGTGGGCGAGCTGGAACTACCACCTGCTCGACGATCCCGGCACGCGCGCGACGGTGACCTACCACATGAACCGGCTGCAGTCGCTGCGCGCCGAGCAGGAGTTGTGCGTGACGCTCAACCGCACCGAGGCGATCGACCCGTCGCGGATCATCCGCCGGATCGCATATGCGCACCCGGTGTACACGCCCGCGGGCATCGCCGCGCAGGCTCGGGTGGCGGAGATCAGCGGCCGCAACCGGACCCACTTCTGCGGCGCGTACTGGGGCTGGGGGTTCCATGAGGACGGCGTCGTCTCGGCCGAGCGCGTCGCTGCCCGCCTGGGAGCGACGCTGTGAGCTCGCCCGAGACCGTGAGTTGCCTGTACCACGGGACCATCCGTCACCGCAGGCGCGCGCCGGAGAACGAGTTCCGCCACCGGATCACGCTTGCCTACCTCGACCTTGACGAGCTGCCGCGGCTGCTCGGCGGGCGACTCGTCCGTCCGCGGCCGGGTCTCCTGCGCTTTCGCCGGCGCGACTATCTGGGTGAGGTGGCGACCCCGCTGCGCGAAGCCGTCCGCGACCGGGTGCTGACGCTCTCCGGCGAGCGTCCCGAGGGTCAGATCCGGGTACTCACCCAGCTGCGCTCGTGCGGAATCTGCTTCAACCCGGTGAGCTTCTACTACTGCTTCGCCCCGGACGACGGGCGGCTGCAGCACGTGCTCGCGGAGGTGACGAACACGCCGTGGGGAGAGCGCCGTGCCTACGTGCTCACTGACCGCGCTGCCGGCTCTCGGGTGCTGAGCGGAACGTTCGACAAGCAACTGCACGTCTCGCCGTTCTTCGGGATGGACCACCGCTACCACGCCCGCGCCTGCACCCCCGGGGCGACGCTCTCGGTTCATATCGAGAACGAGCACCTCGGCACGACCGCGTTCGAGGCGACCCTGAGCCTGCGACGTCGAGAGCTCACTCCGGCGTCCGCCACTCGGCTCGCGGTGACCCACCCGGCCGCAAGCCTGCAGGTGCTCGCGCTCATCTATGGGCACGCCGCCGCGCTCCGGCTCAAGGGCGCGCGTATCCACCCCCACCCCGCCGCCGCACGATGAGACGCCGCGAGTCACTCGCCTGGCGGGCGGCGGCGATTGCGCTGCTGCGACGGATCCGCGTCGGATCCCTGCTGGTCGTCGATGAGCTGGACGGCCGGCGGCTCGCGTTCGGGGAGGGCGCGCCGACGGCGACGATCGAGTTGCGCGACCCGGGCTTCTGGCGAGCGGTGCTGCGCGGCAGCCGCGGGCTCGCCGAGTCCTACGCGGCCGGCCTGTGGGACAGCCCGGACCTCGTGGCGGTGATCCGCCTGGCGGCGCGCAACGCGGTGGTGATCGACCAGGTGCGCCGGTACACCGCGCCGTTCTGGACTCCTCACCAGCGGCTGCGGGCGATCCTTGAGCCCAACAGCCGCCGGCGCAACCGGCGGGACATCGCGGCCCACTACGACCTCGGCAATGAGCTCTTCAGCCGCATGCTCGACCCGACGATGTCCTATTCGTGCGCGCTGTTCGAGCGGGACGGGATGAGCCTGGAGCAGGCATCGATCGCCAAGCTCGAGCGAGTCTGCGAGCAACTTGACCTGCGGCCGGAGGATCAGGTGATCGAGATCGGGACCGGCTGGGGCGGGTTCGCGGTGCATGCCGCCGCCACCCGGGGCTGCCGCGTGACGACGACGACGATCTCGGCCGACCAGCACAGCTACGCGGTCGCCCGCGTCCGTGAGGCGGGGCTGGAGGATCTCGTCACCGTGCTGCGCAGCGACTACCGCGATCTGCGCGGTCGCTACGACAAGCTTGTGTCGATCGAGATGATCGAGGCCGTCGGCTGGCAACAGATCGGGACCTTCTTTGCGCGCTGCTCGCGCCTGCTGCATCCCCACGGCGCGATGCTGCTCCAGGCGATCACGATCGACGACCGGGCCTATGAGGTCGAGAAGGCCTCGCGGTCGTTCATCAAGGATTACATCTTCCCGGGTGGCTGCCTGCCCTCGCTCGAGGTCATCCAGCGCAATGTCGCGCGCCGCACCGACCTGCAGACCGTCGACCTGCACGACCTCACCGCGAGCTACGTAACGACGCTCCGACGCTGGCGCGAGCGTTTCCAGGAACACACGCCCGAGCTTCAGGCGCTCGGATACGACGAGCCGTTCCGGCGGTTGTGGACCCTGTACCTCGCCTACTGCGAGGCCGGCTTCGCGGAGCGGCGGATCTGCGACGTCCAGCTGCTGCTCGCCAAGCCGCGGTGGGTCGCACCGCAGGCCAAGGGCGCCGGCGCGCTCTCCGCGGCGCGGGCCGCGGCCACGGGGTAGCCGGCCTCCTCTCCACGAGCTGGCCGGCCCACTCTCCACCACACGACGAGCGGCCGAGCCCGAGGGCCCGGCCGCGCACCGCTTCCCGACGGAGTCCGTTACGAGAGGAAGCCGAGCTCCTTGAGCGCCTTCGCCGCGTCAGTCGCGGGAATCGCCTTGGGCCCGAACGCCGGCAGCACGGCCGTGCCGTTGGGCTTGATCGCGTCGAAGAACGAGAAGTGCGTCGCCTCGTTGGCGGCAACGCCGGCGGCGACGACCTTCAGATCCTCGGAGTTGAACTCCTTGACCGCCCCCATGTAGGTGGCGACGAACGCCTCCTCAAGGACGCACGCGGTGTCGACGAGCGCCTTCTTGCTCGCGACGTACTTGCCGGGCACGGTGAGCGTGAATCCAGTGGGAACGCTCTTGCCGAGCGCCTTCTTCCACGCCTGCTGGTGGGCCTTCTCGTCCTGGTAGGCCGCCTCGAAGTAGTTGCGGTTGCCCGGATCGAGCTTCAACTTGGAGAAATACGTCTTGAGGATCGCCCCATAGATCGTCACGGCGAGCGTCTCGGCGATGTAGCCGGTCTGCAGGACCGTGATGTCGCTCTTGGTCGTCTTGGCGAACGCAACTCCGTCCATGGTCGCGAGGACGCCGCCGGCGCCGACCAGCACCACGCTGCCCTTGGCCGCGTTGCGGATGAACTGGCCCCTGCTGACTCCGGTCACTTCGGTCATCGATGCTCCTTTGAGCGGGGAAGGGAAGCGGAGCCCGGACTCCACGCGGGTGATACGGAGTCCGATCCGATTTGGATCACCGCCAGCCCACCGGTTTTTCATCGCGTCAGACTTCTGACATCCCAGTGACCCGAGCCCCCCTTCAATCCGCTCACTTGGCAGAGCGTCCGAGACCGGACGCGGTCCCGACACAGAAGGAGTCCGACCACGATGCCATTCGATCTCGAGCGGGTCGACGTTGACGGCGCCATCCGCGAGCAGGCAGACGCAGTCTCGGGTGACACGCGCCTGAGCTTTCTGAGGAAGGGTGCTCTCGCCGGGGGTGCCGCGCTGAGCGGCGGTGCGATCTTGAGCGCACTGGTTCCTGGCACCGCGCTCGCGGCGTCGAAGGATCGCCAGCGTCCGCCGGCGTCCTTCGGGTCAGGCGACATCGGCGTCCTCAACTACGCGCTCACCCTCGAGTTCCTCGAGGCGACGTTCTATGCCGAGGCCGTCAAGAACAAGGTCTACGGCAGCGACGCCATGCTCGAGCGGTTCACCAAGGAGACGGCGAGCGACGAGGCAAAGCACGTCGCCTTCCTGACGAAGGCGCTCGGCTCGAAAGCCGTCAAGAAGCCGTCGTTCGACTTCGGCAAGGCGGTCACCGACAAGGACACGTTCGCGGCCACCTCGTACGTGCTGGAGAACACGGGTGTGCACGCGTACCACGGCCAGCTGACGAACATCAAGGCGACCGCAAACCTCCTGTACGCCGCGGAGATCGCGACTGTCGAAGGGCGTCACGCGGGCGCCATCGGGCTCTACCTCGGCAAGGCGGTCGCGCCGAAGAGCGGCTTTGACAGCCCGCTCGGCGCCGGCCAGGTGCTCGCCGCTGTCAAGGCGACCCACTTCATCAAGTCCTAAGGACGGGATCGGGCGAGCTGTCAAAGCCGTCCAGGTAGGGCAACGCGGCCGGGCGGGGAGCGATCCCCGCCCGTTCGCGTTCTCACGACTCCCGCTCGCCGTCGATCACGCGCTGGGCGATGGCGAACGCCGCGTTGGCCGCGGGGACGCCGGCGTAGATCGCCGTGTGGAGCAGAACCTCGCCGATCTCCTCGGGCGTGAGGCCGTTACGCAGCGCGCCGCGCACGTGCATCTCGATCTCGTTCTCGCGACCGAGGGCGGTGAGCGCGGCGAGGGTGACCATCGAGCGCGCGCGGCGGTCAAGGCCGTCGCGCTGCCAGACGTCGCCCCACGCGGTGCGGGTGATGAAGTCCTGGAACGGCTCGGTGAACGCGGTCGTCCGGGCCACCGCGCGGTCGACATGCTCGTCTCCGAGCACGGCCCGGCGAACCTCCATCCCCCGATCGTGGCGCTCGACGTCATCCATCGCGGTCCTCCAGATGGTCGCTGATCAACCGGTTGACCTCCTCGGCCCGCTCGACGCTGGCCAGGTGCGAGCCGGGGTCGAGCAGCGCAAACCGCGCATCGGGGATCGCGGCGGCGATCCGCTCGCCCTGGGCAGGGGGAATCGCACGGTCCTGGGCGCCCGCGATCACGAGCGTCGGGGCGCGCACCGACCCCAGTCCGCCGGCGACGTCGTGGGCGGCGACCGCCTCGCAGCACGCGGCGTATCCCGCCGCGGGCGTCTCGACGATCATCTGCCGGTGGGTGGCCACCACGTCGGGGTGGGAGGCCGCGTACGGCTCCGTGAACCAGTTGGCGACCACCGCGGAGGCGATCGGCTCGGTGGCGCCCGCCTCGGACACGGCGCGCGCCCGCTCCCGGAAGGCGTCCGGGTTGAGCGTGTCCGGCGCGCTGCAGATGACGATAAGGCGCCCGATCCGCTCGGGGGCGTGGATGGCCAGCCACTGCCCGACCATCCCGCCGATCGAGACCCCGGCGTAGTCGGCGCGCAGGATCCCGAGCCGATCCATCAGCGCGATCACGTCGCTGCCGAGCTGCGCGATCGTGTACGGACCGTCCGGGACCGGCGAGCCGCCATGGCCGCGGTGGTCAAAGCGGATGACCAGACGCCGCCCTGCCAGTGCCGGCAGCTGTGGCTCCCACATCGACAGCGAGGTCCCAAGCGAGCCTCCGAGCAGCAGCGCCGGGGCGTCCGCAGGCCCGTCGGTGACGTGTTGCAGCGCGACCGGGCTCATCGATTCCGCGCCTCGTGGGCAGCGATCGCGCGGTCGATCAGCGCGTCCGTCCCGGCCGGGGGCGGCTCACCGGCCGTCGCCGCCGCCGCGAGGTTGGCGGCCATGCGCGCCGAGTCGACGCGCAGGCCCGTGAGCAGCTCCCGGGTCCACGCGGCGGCCGAGCCGACCAACCCGACCAGCTCCGTGAGCGCCCCCCATTCCGCCTGCCAGCTCCCCGCGGCGCGCTGCTGCTCCTGCTCCATCGCGGAGAGCATCGTCGCCACGGCGCCCGGCACCCGGGTCACGCAGGCGAGCGTCGCCACCGAGGCGACGGGATTGTGCTTGTGCGCCATCGCGCTCGACCCCCCGGCACGACTCTCGGCCACCTCCGCGACCTCCGTCTGGGACAGGAGCGTGACGTCGCGGGCGATCTTGGCCAGCACGCCCGCACACACGCCGAGCACAGACGCGGTGAGTGCGGTGCGGACCCGGATCGTCGCCCACCCGATCACGGGCTCGACGAGGCCGAGCTCGGCGGCGACCCGTGCGGCGACGCCGGGCGGGCGACCCCCGACGGGCCCGCCCATCTGCACGGCGAGTTCGGCGTTTCGGACGTGGTGTAGATGGATCCGCGCCTGCGTGAGCCCGTCGAGCCAGCCCGCGGTGACGAGTCCGAACGTCGTCGGCAGCGCCTGCTGGAGCAGCGTACGGGCGATCATCGGAGTCGCGCGGTGGCTCGCGCTCAGCACCGACACGGCATCTGCGGCACCGTCGAGGTCGGCGAGCAGCGGGTCCAGCGCGCGACGGACCACCAGCATCATCGCGGTGTCGAGGATGTCCTGGCTCGTCGAGCCGGAGTGCACGTGCTCGGCGGCCGGCGGAGCCACTACGTCGCGCAGCGCGGCGACCAGGCCCACCACCGGGGTTGCGTTCTCGGCGAGCGAGCTGCGCAGCTGGGCGAAGTCGATACGGCCGGGGTCGCGGGCGGCGGCGATGATCGCGGCAGCTGCCTCCTGGGGAATCTCGCCGCTCTCGGCGAGCGCCTGCGCGAGCGCCGCCTCGACGTCACACATCGCCCGGACCCAGGCGCGGTCGGTGAGCTGCTCGCCGACCGCCCCGCGCGCGTAGATCGCCTCGAACACGGTCAGAGGGCGAAGAAGACGGTCTCGCCCGCTCCCTGCACGCGGATGTCGAACCGGTAGCCGCCCTCGCCATCCGGCTGCGCCATCAGCGTCTCGCGCCGGTCGGCGGGGACCCGGGAAAGCACCGGGTCGCTCACGTTGGCCTGCTGCTCGTCGGCGAAGTAGATCCGCGAGACGACCCGGTTCAGCATTCCGCGCGCCATCAGGGTCACCGCGAGGTGCGGAGCCTGCAGGCGCCCGCGCGGGTCGGCGACTCGCCCGGGCTTGACGGTGAGGATCTCGTAGCTGCCGTCGCCGTCCTCGGCTCCGCACCGGGCGAACCCGTGAAAGCCCGTCAGCTCGGAGCCGCCCCCGTATCCGTGCACGTCGGCGAAGCGACCGTCCGGATCGGCCTGCCAGGTCTCGAGCAGGTGGTCGGGGATCGGATCACCGAGGCCGTCGTAGATCGTCCCGCGGATGGTGAACGCGCCGGGCGTGCCGGGCTCGACCACGTGCGGGCCGGCGCTCCAGGGCAGCCCGATCGCGAAGTAGGGGCCGACCGTCTGCGACGGCGTGAGGGTGAAGTTCACCGCTCCTCCTCGAAGAACGTGGCGGCCGGACCGCGCAGGTAGATGTCCCACTCGAAGCACTGGGCCCAGTCGGGCTGGGTCTTGTGGATCGAGAACGTCGAGATCATCGCCTCTCTCGCCGTGGGGTCGCGGACCGAGTTGAAGATCGGGTCATAGGGGAAGAACGGATCGCCGGGAAAGTACATCTGGGTGACCAGCCGTTGGGCGAACGCCCGCCCCATCAGCGAGAAGTGGATGTGGGCAGGACGCCACGCGTTGTAGTGATTGCCCCACGGGTAGGGCCCCGGTTTGATCGTGGTGAACATGTACCGCCCCTCCGAGTCGGTCAGGCAGCGTCCGGCGCCGGAGAAGTTCGGATCGAGCGGGGCCGGATACCGGTCCCACTTGTGGCGGTAGCGGCCACACGCGTTCGCCTGCCACACCTCCACGAGGGTGTCGCGCAGCGGCTTGCCCTCGGTGTCGTAGACATGACCGGTGACGATGATCCGCTCCCCGATCGGCTCGCCGGCGTGCTGGCGGGTCAGATCCGCGTCCAGCTCGGTCATGCCGATTCGCTCCGCCAGTGCCGGCCCGGTGATCTCGCCGAGCGTGTGCGGCAGGTAGACAAGCGGTTGCCTGGGGTGACGCAGCGCAGTCGACTTGTAGGGCTCGTAGTCCAGCGGCGGATGGGCGCCGGCGGGCTCGCGGCGGTAGGCGAGCGGCGTATCGGCGACCGGCGTGTAGATCTGGCGGGGCTCGTCCTGCTCGACGGTCATCGTCTCTCCCTTCAGCGGTTGACCAGCTCGCGCAGCGCGGCGAGCTCCTCGTCGGTGGCGGGCGGCGTGGTCCGCACCTCGTCCGTGACCCGCAGGTCCCAGCCCGTCGCCTCACGCACCTGATCGACCTCGACGCCCGGTTGCAGCTGGGTGAGGGTGAGCTCCCGGGCGCCGTCCCCGCCGACCGGCTCGGGGGTGAGCACGCCCAGGTCGGTCACCACCGCGGTCGGCCCAGCGCCGGTGAACCCGAGACGATCGCGGTCGCCGTCGGCATCTCCGAATCCGACGGTGGTGCGGAAGTCCAACCGCTCGACGAAGGTGCGCGGCGAGTGCGGAGCGATCACCACCACCTCCTGGCAGAAGGAGGCGATCTCGGGCGCTCCGCCGGCGCCGGGCAGCCGGGTACGCGGATGGCCGTAGTCGCCGATCACCGTCGAGTTGAGGTTCCCGTGGCGGTCGACCTGCGCGGCCCCCAGGAACGCCACCTGGACCCGGCCGGTCCCGATCCAGTAGTTGAACATCTCAGGCACCGACACGACCGTATCGGCGGTCTCGGCAAGTTCCCCGTCCCCGATCGACAGCGGGATCCGATACGGCTTGGCTCCGATCGTGCCCGACTCGTAGACGAGCACCAGATCCGGGTTGTGCACCATCCGTGCCAGAAGCGCCGCGGTGCTGGGCCGGCCGACCCCGATGAATACCGAGCGGGCGTCGGTGAGAAGCCGGGCGGCCACGATCGTCTGCAGCTCGCCGGTGCTGGCCTGGGTCGTATCCCTCGTCTCGGTCATCGCGTCGTCGTCTCCAGCACATGGTCGTTCATCCAGGCGGTGAACTCGTCGCGGTCGCGGCTCAGCTTGTCCCAGAAACGGTAGAAGTCGTTGTCGCGGGCCGTGATCCCCGCCGCGTACGACGGCAGCGAGCCGCCGGGCGCCTCGGCGACCGCGTCGATCACCCAGCCGGGGATCACCACGCCGCCGGGCCGCGGCTCGAGCGTGTCGACGATCCGCTCGACGGTGACCAGCGAACGGTCGGCACAGAGCACCGCCTCCTTCTGCACGCCCGGGATTCCCCACAGCTGCACGTTGCCCTCGCGATCGGCCTCCTGCGCGTGCACGATCGAGACGTCCGGACGGAGCGCGGGAACGGCCGCCAGCTTCTCCCCGGTGAACGGGCAGACGATCTCCTTGACCTCTGTGCGCTCGCGCAGGTCGGTGCCCGCGTAGCCGCGCATCACGGCGAACGGCATCCGCGCGGCCCCGGCGGCGTAGCGGTTGGCCATTCCGGCGTGGCTGTGCTCCTCGATCTCGATCGGCCGCGGCCAATCGTGCTCGATCGCGTCGCGGAAGCGGTGCAGCGAACCGACGCCGGGGTTGCCCCCGTATGAGAACACGAGCCGGCGCGCGGCGCCCGTCCCGATCATCTGGTCGTAGAGGATGTCGGGGGTCATGCGGATCAGCTCGAGCTCGGTGCGGCGCTGGCGGAGCACCTCGTGGCCGGCCGCGAACGGGATCAGGTGGGTGAAGCCCTCCAGCGCGAGCGAGTCGCCGTCGTGGACGAGCTGCGCGATCGCGTCGGGCAGGGTGGTGATCTCAGCCACGGGCGACCTCCGCGGCCACCGTGCGCTCGAGCGGAAGGCCGACGTAGTTCTCAGCCAGCGCCGTCGCCTGCGCCCGTGAGGAGACGACGTAGCGCAACTGGGAGAGCGCGAGCTCCGCTCCGTAGGCGTCCTCGGCCGGGTCCCTGTGGAGCATCGTGGTCATCCACCACGAGAAGTGCTGGGCACGCCACACCCGGGCCAGGCAGCGGTCGGAGTATGTCTCGAGCGGGCCGTCATCACCCTCGCGAAAGCGGGCGGCCAGCGCCTGGGCGAGCACGGTCACGTCCGCCGCGGCGAGATTGAGGCCCTTGGCACCGGTCGGCGGAACGATGTGTGCCGCGTCGCCGGCGAGGAACAGGTTGCCGTGGCGCATCGGCGCGGCCACGAAGCTGCGCATCGGCGTGACCGAGGCCTCGGTGATCGGTCCTTCGTTGACCGTGAAGCCATCGCCGTCCTGGCGGGCGTGCAGCTCCGACCAGATGCGATCTTCCGACCAGTTCTCCATCGACTCGTCCGGTGCCACCTGGAGATAGAGCCGGCTGACCGTCGGCGAGCGCATGCTGTAGAGCGAGAATCCCGCTGGGTGGCGGGCGTAGATCAGCTCGTCGGTGGCCGGCGCACCGTCCACCAGGATTCCCAGCCAGGCGAATGGGTAGGTGCGCTCCCAGATCCGCACCTGCGCCGCGACGGTCTCCCGCGACACGCCGTGAAAGCCGTCGCAGCCGGCGATCACGTCCGCGTGCAGCTCGTGCTCGGCTTCGTCGTGGCGGTAGTGCAGGCGGGCAGGGCCGTCGCCATCGAAGTCCTCGATCCGGGCGACGGGGGCGTCGAAGCGCAGCGGCTTCTCCTCGGCGAGCCGAGCCGCGATCAGGTCCTTGACCACCTCGGTCTGGCCGTACACCGTGACCGACCGCCCGCCGGTCAGCTCCTCCATCGGTATGTGGTGCCGCGCACCGTCGAAGCTGAGGTAGATGCCGCCGTGGCGCAACCCCTCCCGGTCGAGACGGTCGGCGACCCCGGCCGCGTGCAGCACGTCGACCGTCCCCTGCTCGAGCACCCCGGCGCGGATCCGCGCCTCGACGTACTCCCGGCTGCGCGCCTCGAGGATGACCGCATCGATTCCGGCGCGGGACAGCAGGCGCCCCAGCAGCAGCCCGGCGGGCCCTGCCCCGATGATCGCCACCTGTGTCCTCTCCACGCCCATGTGTGCCCGGACAGAGTAAAGGGTTTTCCTCGGTCGTGGGCGCACAGCGGCCAACTGTTCGCATAGCGCACAGCCACGGTCACGCGTCGACGCGCGTCGACGACCGGCGGCCGCCAGGCCCGCGACCGTGAACGGGGTGCCCTAGGCGATCTTGATCAACACGATCGTGTTGACCACGAACAGCACCGCGAACAGGACCGTCCAGCGGTTGAGGTTCTTCTCGACGAGCGAGCCGCCGCCGAGCGGGCCCTGGCCCGTCCCCACGCCGAACGCGCCGGATAGGCCCGAGTCCTTTCCCGAGTGCATCAGGATCAGGAAGATCAGCCCCACGCAGAGGATGATCTGCACGAAGTCGAGGACGGCGGTCACGGCGCGGATGGTAGCTCGGAGTCCGAGCCATGACGAGCCGCCTCGTCTTCGGCCTCGTCCTCAGCGGCCAGGGTCGCCTCCTCGGCCTGCGCCTCGTCGAGCCGGTGCAGGATCTCGATCGCCTCCGCGCGCAGTGCCCCGTCGATCTCACGATGGTCCTCCTCGGAGAGCTTGCCCGTGCGGAGGTCCATCTCGGCGTCACGGATCTCCCGGTACTTGGCGTCCCGCGCAGCCTCGAGATCGGCCACGGTCACGCCGAGGTCAGAGCGACGGTGCCGCGCCCCCCGCAACGGACCGGTGATCAACGCGAACACGACGGCGAGGACGACGAGGATGATCAGGTAGCCGAATGCCACGGTCGATCAGGCGGCGGGGTCAGGAGGGCTCAGTCGCGTGACGAGCTCGCGCTCACGCGCGGGCGGCGTGCCGGCGCCGGTTCCGCGCCGGCGGTCGAGCAGGCGGCCGACCTCACCCGGCCCCCGATCGGAGTCGCCGCGCCGGCGGCGCGGGCTGACCGGCGACAACGAGATCAGCGCACCGAGCACCGCGATGATCCCGCCGATCCACAGCCACGTGACCAGCGGCGAGACCTCGATCAGGAAGCTCGTCGGCCACGGCCGGGTCACCCACCGATCGGTGAGCTCTTCCACGGCGCGATCGCGCAGCTGGAAGAGATCGGTGAGCTTCTGCCCCTGCTGACTGCGCGGCAGTTTCGCGATCGCGCTCATCGCCCTGCTGAACGCGGCGTCGCCCTTGTTGATGATCGGGTCCAGCGGCTGCGTGTTGGCGGATATGACCACCCAGATGTCGTGGGTCAGGCCCGCATCCAGGCCGACGGTCGATTCATCGGAGGCGCCGAGATTCGTCTCGAAGAACCGCCCGAGCGGCGCGCCCGACGTCACCGATGGATAGACGCCATAGACGGTGCGCAGCGTCGTCACCCGGTGCCCGCCGCGGCTGACCCGCATGATCGCGCCGAACTCGAGCTTCTGCGCGGTCGCGGCGGCGGTCGGCCTGACGTAGGTGAACGTGTAGCCGTCGCTGCGCACGCTCTGTCCCGGCGCGAGCGTGGCGCGACGCTGGTGCTGGAACGAGGTCGAGGCGGCGACGCCGACGAGCGCGATCACGACGCCGAGGTGCACGATGTAGCCGCCGTAGCGACGCCGGTTGCGTGACACGAGCCGGACGAGCGCCAGCGGCGGCGCCTCGCCCGCCGCGCGGGCGCGCACCCGCGTGCCGCGGACGAACTCCTGTACGACCGTCGCGGCGACGAACGCAGCGGCGCAGAACATCGCCAGCGACGCGGGATGGGCGGTGACGCCGGGGACGAACAGCAGCACGACGAGCGTGACCAGGCCGGCGGCGACCGGGAAGGCGAAGTTCGGCCGCAGCTTGTCGAGCGACATCCGCCGCCACGGGATGATCGGCGCGATCCCGGCGAGCGCGACGATCGCGACCGCGAGCGGGTCGACGAACGGCAGGAACGCCGCCTGCCCGACGTTGATCTCGTTGCCGGTGATCGCCTGGGAGATGAGCGGGAAGAACGTCACCCAGAAGATCACGAGGGTGAGCGCGACCAGCACCATGTTCTGCGCGACGAACATCGCCTCGCGGGAGAAGATCGACGCGATGCTCGCCTCGGACTTCAGGCTGTCGTAGCGCCAGATCACCAGGCCGATCGAGCCGAGCGTCATGATCGAGACGATCGCGACGAACGCGATGTCCAGCGTCGGGTCGGGCACGAACGCGTGGATCGAGGAGAGGATCCCCGAGCGCACGAGGAAGTCGCCGACCATCGCCATCACACCCGCCAGCAGCACCAGCGAGACGTTCCAGACGCGGAGCATCCCGCGCTTCTCCTGGATCATGATCGAATGGATGTAGGCGGTGGCGACGAGCCACGGCATGAGCGCCGCGTTCTCCACCGGGTCCCAGCCCCAGAAGCCGCCCCACCCGAGCTCGGTGTAGGACCAGCGGGCGCCGAGCATGATCCCGACTCCGAGGAACAGCCACGCGCCGAGCGCGAACCGTCGCGTCACCGAGACCCACTCGCTGTTGACCCGGCCGGACACGAGCGCGCCGATCGCGAAGCAGAACGGGATCAGCATCAGCGTGTACCCCGAGTAGAGCATCGGGGGGTGGATCATCATCGTCGTGTGGCGCAGCAGCGGGTCCAGCCCGGCGCCCTGGGTCGGAGTGTTCGGGCCGGTGGTGGTCTCGAACGGGTTGGCGAAGAACGTGCCCAGCGCCAGGAAGAAGCCGACCAGCACGAACAGCGTCGCCTGCGCCCACGGCATGACCTCGCGCATCTTGCGGCGGGTCAGGAACAGCGCGAGGCTCGACCAGCCGCTGAACAGCGTCACCCACAACAGCAGCGAGCCCTGCTGGGTCGCCCAGATCGCAGCGACGCGATAGAAGAACGGCGTCGTCGATGAGGACCCGTCGGCGACGATGTTGTAGGAGAAGTCGTTGCGGATGAACGCGGCGTCCAGGATCACGAACGCGACGACGGCGATCAGGGCGAGCGAGTACATCGCGCGGCGCCCGGAGTGGATCCAGGCCTCGTCGCGCGCCCGAGCACCGTAGAGCGACGCGCCGAACCCGTAGAGCACGGTGACGAAGCCGAGGATCAGCAGCAATCGGCCGACGGGAGCCATGCGGTCAGTCGCGCCCGGGCCGCGTCACTCCGAGCCGGAGCCGGAGGAGTTGGCTTTCTTCGGGATGGCGCCCGAGGCCGCCTTGTACTTCGACGGGCACTTGGTCGTCAGCGAGTTCGCGACCCCGGTGTACGTCGCGGTCGGCGAGGCGCCCTCCTTGACGTCGACGAGCACCGCGCGGCCCTCGGCGAACGGGTCTGGCACCTCGCCGGTGTAGTGCACCGCGGCGGTGACATCGCTCTTGGGGTCGCGGATGCGGAAGTCCAGCGCCGCATTCGTCCGGCGCACCGAGCCATCGACGACGGTGCCGGCGAGGATGTAGGTCGTCCCCGGCTTGGCCCGCTTGATCAGTTGGGAGGCCGTCACCTCGTCGCGCCCGGCGGAGAAGCTCGTGTAGATGAGCGCGACCGCGAGCACGACCGCGCACGACAGCGCAACCGTCAGGCGAATCGCGCGCTTGCGGCTCGGATCCATACGACTCGTGATTGTCGCACGCGCACCCGCCGCTCCGGCGCGGTCACCGGTTCCCCTCCTGACCGCTCCAATTGTTAGCGATTTGTTAGCGATCGTCGATCCGCAGCAGGCGTCAGGAAACCAAACCGATAAGAGAGCGTTCTAGATGATGACTGTGATGACACGAAGCACAACCGGCGCCCTCCTGCGGCGCCGTCGTGACGGGCGATCGGGGCGGATCGCCGAGCCACCGAGGTCCGCCGTGCGGGTCTCGCGTCGGCTCGACGTGCCCCAGGACCAGGCGACCTACGCGTGCCGCTGCGGCTACGTCTTCGAGGCTGCGGTCTCGACGTCGGTCGGCTGCCCTCACTGCGGCGACTCGCAGGCCTGGTAGCACCCGCCACCTGAACCTCTGGGCCGCCGCGCGGCGTCCGCGCTTCCTCGCGCTGACGTGCCGATGTCGATCCCTCACAAACTCTGCGCATCCGAGCGGTTCGCGCAAGTTCTCGCGACCGAAAGCGTTTTGAGCCCATGTCGCGCGGACAACACACGCGATATGGCTCCCGATCCAGGAACCGACGCAGTCGGAGACCTCCGGCCCGCGCAGGCTGGCTGACCGACGACACGACGCGGTGCCCGGCCGCCATGGGGCGGCGACCGGGCACCGCCCAGGTGCGCCGGGAGATCGCGCGGCCGGCGACACGCCGCGCCGGCCGAGTCGCGCACAAAACCCCTGCTATGTTGCGCTCCGCGGTCGATCCTCGGCCGCGAGGCAGCTTGCTTGGGTCCCGCCGAGAGCGGTTCGGGTCAGCCGTCGCCTCCCGAATCGTCGCGGTGAAGGACGCATGCGCGTCCCGCCGCCCAAGGAGTTGATCAGTTTCATGCAGTCCTTTGCCGACCTCGGCGTGTCCGAGGCTGTGGTGAGCGCCCTGGGCGCCGCCGGTATCACCACCCCGTTCGCCGTTCAGAAGCTCGCCATCGGCGATGTGCTCGCCGGACGCGACGCGCTCGTGCGCTCGCCCACCGGCTCGGGCAAGACACTCGCCTTCGGCGTGCCGCTCGTCGACCGCACCGCGGCCGACGCCCGCCGTCCCGCCGCGCTCGTGCTTGCGCCGACCCGCGAGCTCGCCACCCAGATCACCGACGAGCTGCGTCCGATCGCCCACGCCCGCGCGCTGCGCGTCACCGCGGTGTACGGAGGCGTCGGCCTCACCGCGCAGGCCAAGAACGCTGCCCGCTCGCACATTCTGGTCGCCACCCCAGGGCGGCTGGAGGACCTGCTTGCCCGCGGGGCGTTCACCCTCGACGCCGTCCGCATCCTGGTGCTCGACGAGGCGGACCGGATGCTCGACATGGGCTTCAAGCCTGCCGTCGACCGGATCGTCCGTGCCTGCCCGGCCAAGCGCCAAACGCTGTTCTTCTCGGCCACGCTCGACGGCGAAGCGGGCCGGGTCGCCCGCAGCTACACCACCGACCCGGTGGTCCATGAGCACGGCCCCACCGCACGGCGCGCGGCCGAGGACGTCGAGCACCGCTTCCACCCCCTGCATGGCGTCGACCGCCTGGACGCACTCGTGCAGCAGCTCTCGGCCGAGCGCGAGCTGACCCTCGTGTTCGTGCGTACCAAGCACGGCGCCGACCGGTTGGTCAAGCGCCTCTCCCGCGAGGGGATCGAAGCGGTGGCGATGCACGGGAACAAGTCCCAGCGCCAGCGTGAGACGGCGCTGCGCCGGTTCGAGACCGGGAAGGTCGACGTGCTCGTCGCCACCGACGTCGCCGCCCGCGGGATCGACGTGAGTGGCATCTCGCACGTCATCAACTTCGACGCACCGGCCGACCATGAGACGTACGTGCACCGGGTCGGACGCACCGGGCGCGCCGGGCGCCGGGGCGTGGCGGTGACGCTCGTCGCCGAGGAGCAGCGCCGGGAGATCGCCGCGCTCGCCGACCGGCTCGGCCTGGAGCACGGCCTGCACCATGGCAGCCAGGG
>DATJTS010000086.1:0-46919 GCA_035503035.1 Solirubrobacteraceae bacterium | reverse complement strand
CCGTCATGCAATTGGCGCTGATCTCGGGCCCACTCCGTGTGCCCGAGGACGGGCCAATCAGGACTCTTCACGGCCCGGGGGGCTCGGGGAGCGAGAGTTTGGTCCTCGTGATGCACATTTCTCGCACCAGCGTCCTGGGCGGGTCCACTCCGAGCGCCTCAAGGGGCGCTACGCCCCCCCACGCGCTCAGGGTGCCCAATCTCGCCGCTCGGACGACCCACCACCGGTCCAAGCGCCCCGTTCATTGCCCATTGCGCGGCCCGGGGGCGGCAGTCATAGCAGCGCCACAAACCCCGACGGACGCCGAGGAACTGCGGGCGCTGCGTGACGGCCGCCACCGGGACGCGCTACCACCCACCCCCCAGAGTCACGCCCAAAAACCTCACTCAGCGCAGTGCCCCGTCCCCACGGCCCCCACCTGCTCCCGCGCCTGGGCGACCACCGCCGACACGACCGAGTTGGGGATCGCGAACCCGCCGGGGCGCGGAGTGCCGGTGATCGCGGCGAACACGGTGGCCAGCACCTGTCCCTGAGCGTCGACGAGTGGCCCGCCCGAGTTGCCCGGCTTCACCACGCCTCGCAGGGCGGTGATCTGGCGCATCACGTGGCTCTGGCCGTAGGCGTTCTGGGTATCGACCTGCTGGGTCTGGCCCAGGCGGCCGGCGCGGGCCCGGAAGGGCCCGTCGAGGGGGTAGCCGAGGATGGCGGCCGGCTCGCCGATGCGCGGATCAGGGGCCATGGAGAGGGTCGGGAGGCCGAGTGTGCGCACCCGCAGCACGGCGAGATCGTCGCGGACGTCGAAGGCCACGACGGTCACGGGGATCGCTCCGCCGGTGCCGTGGAGCTGGATCTCGGTGTCGCGTTCGCCGGCGACGACGTGCGCGTTGGTGACGATCAGGTCGGGAGCGACCACCCAGCCGCTGCCCTCGATCCCCAGGCCGCAGGCCATGCCGTAGACCTTGACCACGCTCCTGCGGGCGGTGTGCGCTCCGGCCGTCGTGAGGATCGCGGCCGAGGGCGCGCGAACATCGGCGGCCGGTCCGTGAACCGTCGGGAGCGGGTCGAAGTGGGTGAGCGCCCCGATCACGAGCCGCGACGGCGGGAGCACGCGGTCCAGCGCGCGCAGGATCTGGGAGCGGTCGATGTCGGTGCGCAGCGGCCGCGAGGTGGAGCTGTCCAGCGCCACCGCACCGGCGATCCACGCGATGCCGAGCGCCACACATCCGGTGAGCAGCGCACCGAGCAGCCCGTCCAGCGCGCGGAAGCCGGGCAGGCGCATGCGGTCGCGCAGCCGGCCGCCGAACGCCTCCAGGCCGCTCGCGCAGACACCTCCGACCAGCAGCGCGCCGACGAGCGTGAACAGCGGCGCGTAGGTCGAGCGATCGGCGCTGTGCAGGAGCAGCGGCGCGATCCGGGTGCCGAGAAACGCCCCCACGGCGAATCCGATGAGCGACAGCGCGCCGACGACGAACCCCTGCGCATAGCCGTACAGAGCCAGCAGCGCGGTGAAGCCGAGGATCACCCAATCGAGCATGGACAACGCCGGCAGAGTATGCGCACTTGCACAACCGCGGGGCGAAGATCTGGCGCGACCATGCTCGGTTGCGCGCGCCATTGACTACCGTTGCGCGCATCATGAATGAGGGCGGGGTGATGACGGCGCGTAGTCGTCCCGGGGTGCGGCGCCGCACCAGTCGCCGCCGGCGGCTGCTCACGCGCTCGGGCCCGGTGGTGTTGCTGGCGCTCGCCGCGTTCGGCGCCGGGATCATCGTCGGCGAGGGCCCGACACGCGACGAGAAGCGGCTCGTCACCCGCTACGTCACGCTCTGGACGCACGGCGAGGTCACGCGGATGTACTCGCTGCTGGACTCCCAGTCGCGCGCGCGTGTGAGCGCGTCCGCGTTCTCGCACGAGGTCATGGCTGCCGAGCGGACCGCGACGACGCGCTCGCTGCGGATGCTGGGTGTGGAGCATCTCGGCTCGGGCCGCGCGCTGATCCGGATGGTGGTCTCGACGCGGCTCTGGGGCACGCTGCACGAGACGCTCGATCTGCCCCTGACCGGCTCAGGCTCGGGTGCCCGGATCCACTTGGAGAGCTCGATCCTGTTCCCGGGCCTCCAGCCCGGCGAGTCGCTCGCACGGCGCACGACGCTGCCCACCCGCGCGACGCTGCTGTCGGCCAACGGGGTCGCGCTCGCCGAGGGCGCTGCCCGGACCAGTCCGGACCCGACAACCGCCGACGCGGTCGTCGGGGTCCTCGGCGCGATCCCCGCAGACGAGCGAGCTCATTACGACGCTCTCGGCTATCCGAAGAGCGCCAAGGTCGGCATCGACGGCCTCGAGCGGACCTTCCAGGACCGGCTTGCGGGCCGGCCCGGCGGCATGCTGCTGGCCACGGGCGTGGTCAGAGGTGGACGCACGCTCGCGGCCTCCAAGCCTGTCGCCTCGCCGACGGTGCGCACCACGATCAACACGGACATTGAGGCCGACGCGATCGCCGCGCTCGCCAACCGCTATGCGGGCATGGCGGTGATGAATCCGCGCACCGGGGGCATGGAGGCGCTCGACGGGCTCGCCTACGACGCGCCGCAGCCGCCCGGATCGACGATGAAGATCATCACCGCCACCGCCGCGCTGCAAGCGGGGTTGGTGAAGCTCACCACCGAGTTCCCCGAACAGTCCGGCGCGACCATCGACGGCTACACCCTGCAGAACGCGGGCGGCGAGGTGTGCGGTGGGACGCTCATCTATGCGTTCGCGACCTCCTGTAACTCCGTCTACGCGCCCCTGGGCGTCCGCGTCGGCGGCAAGCGGTTGGTCGCCGCCGCGGAGCGCTTCGGCTTCAACCACACGCCGTCGATCCTCGGCGCCGACGAGTCGACGATCCCCTCGGCCAAGAACATCGGATCGGACCTGTCGGTCGGCTCCTCGGCGATCGGCCAGGGCCAGGTGCTCGCCACACCGCTGGAGATGGCCGATGTGGCGGCGACGATCGCCGATGGCGGCCGCCGGCCGATCCCGACCCTCTCGGCGACCGCCCGCCCGCGCTTCGTCCATGTGACGAGCACCAAGGTCGCGGGCGAGCTCAAGCAGATGATGATCGCGGTGATCGAGTACGGGACCGGAGTCCCCGCGCAGATTCCCGGGGTCCAGGTGGCGGGCAAGACGGGCACCGCCGAGCTGCGTGACACCGCGAGCAAATCGGCGTCGAACAATCCCAAGAACACCGACTCGTGGTTCGTCGCGTTCGCGCCGGCGAACGACCCGAAGGTGGTCGTCTCCGCGCTGTTCCCCGGGGCCGGCTACGGCGCGGCGACCGCCGCGCCCGCGGTCAAGGCGGTGCTCGAGTCGGCGCTGGCTCACTGAGCCGGCGCACGGCCGGTCAGAGGTCGAGCGAGATCTCGCCGATCCGCTTGCCGGTCGGCGAGAGGATCCAGAGCGTGAGCGGGCGGTTGGAGTAGATCGAGCTGTTCAGCTTGAAGAGTACGAGCTTGCCGCCGCTGCCGAAGGTGGACGCGACCGAGTCCTGGCTGGGCTCGGTCTCGCCAAACACCAGCTTGCGCGAGGTCCAGGCGAACGGGTTGACGTTCGGGTTCAGCTTGACCGGGCGGTAGACGCGGCCGAGCGTGTCGGTGATCTCGAACCGGTCGCTCGTCCAGTGGGCGGCGTGATGCTGGTTCTTGGCCCACAGGAAGACGCCGTACCAGATCTGGTCGGGCTTGATCCGATAGATCGGCTGGCCCTTGGGCAGTCCCTTGAAGTAGTTGCTGTCCTCGGCCCCCCACGGGTTGAGCACACGGGAGATCTCCAGCTGATAGGTGATCGGTCCGGCCGAGACGTAGGTGCCGTCGTCGTTGTTGTCGGCGACCTCGTGCCCGACGAGGATGCTGTGCTGGCGCTCGTACTTGGTCTGATGCGCGGTGTCGTAGCTGGAGGTCGCACAGCCCGACCCCCCGATGGCGAGGGCGAGAGCGGCGGCTGCGATGCGAAGGCGCGGGTGACTCACGGCGGCGGAAGTCTAACGCCGAGGGGTGGACGGACGCTTCACCGAGCGCCCGCTCGGCGGTCCGTCCGCTGACGGCGGCTGCGGGTCATTCCTCGGCGTAGCCGGCCCGCTCGCCCCGCTCGCGGTCATCCTCGAGGATCGACCGCAGCCGGCGCAGCGCGCGCTGGGACTTGCGCTTCTGCCACGAGCGACCGCCCAGGATCTCGAGCAGCTTGTCGGAGGGCATGTGGGGCTGGGTCTCGTAGGTGTACTGCACCCGCGTCCCGCCGGGCGCGGGCTGCAGCGTGTAGACGGCCAGCATCCGGATGCGGTTGTACTTGCCCCCTCGGCCGTGGGCGAGGATCTTGAAGGGCGGCTGCATGTCGGCGATCACCATGTCGCCCCACGCGAAGCGGTTGCGGGGCATCTTGGAGCGGAACGACGCCCCGGCCCCCACGCCGTAGGAGTTCACGCGCGTCAGATGCCAGTCGATCAGGTAGTGATCGGAGAACTCGGCGTGGTTGGCGATGTCGGCGAGGTACTCGTAGATCTCCTCGCGCGGGCGATTGATGGTCGTCGTGATCGTGAACGGCTCCACGGCGCGGGATCTTAGATGGACCGCGTGCCGTCCCGCCCCGTGGCCGGAGCGACCCCGGCGTGCCTAGGCAGCGGCCCGCGTGTCGGTGATCCGCATCGTGTGCCCGAACTCCGGGCCGTGCACCACGTGAGAGCCGGCGGGGGTCGTCCGCCGCCGGCGTCGGCAGAGCTCGCAGGCTCGTTCGCCGGTGGGGTATTCGTAGACCCGCTCACCGATCAGCGGCGTCCGATGGCAACTCGTGCAGCGCTCCGAGGCGCCGGCCAGCCGCTCGTCCAGCCCCCGCCGCAGCAGGGCCAGCTCGAGCTCCAGCATGTCCTGCGCGGAGGTCGCCATGGCAACGTATTCGCAGTCGCAGCCGGCGATCCTCCCGCGAACGGAGCCGTGAGAGGCCTCGCCCAGAAACTGGACGAAAGGCCCTGAACGTTCGCCGAGACTTCCCGGCTCTTTAGTTTGACTTAGCTCACCGAGGGCTACAATCTTCGGACACGCTCTCGGCGCTCGACGGTTTCGCCCCGGAGCCGTCGCCCGCCAGTCCAGTGCCCAAGGAGTCGGTCGATGAAAGCTTGGACCTCAGGAAGTGTTGCCGGGACAGGGACTTTTCGTTGCACGGAGTGCGACGCGCCGGTGTCGCTGGATGCGGCCCACGAACTGCCCACCTGCCCCAACTGCGGCGGGACGGAGTTTGTCCGGGCGTCACTGTTCACCACCTCGCAGCAGCCGCTGCTCGATCTCGGCGGCGCGACGGTCGAGGACTCCTCCTGGCTCGGTGAGATCCGCGGCGCGCTGACGGATCCAGGCCAGTACATCGTGTACCGGTCCGACGATGACCCGGTTGCGTACGCACTCACCCGCGAATGGACGCGGATCGGACGCAGCCTCGCCGCCGACATCCGCTTCGATGATCCGACCGTCTCACGCCGCCACGCCCTGATCGTGCGCCAGCCCGACGGGCTGCGCGTGCTCGATGACCGCAGCCTCAACGGCGTGTTCGTCAACGGGGAGCGGGTCGAGTGGTCGACGCTCGCCGACGGCGACGAGGTCGTCATCGGTCGCCACCATCTCCACTTCATCGACGTGCCGGCGATCACCGGGATGCGCTACCAGCGCTCACCGGACTCGAGCGCCGACGCCTCGCGCGCGTAACCGGGGTCACACATCGGCTGGGCCACCCGCGCCTATAGTGCGCGCGAATGGCCGAGACAATCGCGGTCCTCTCCCAGAAGGGGGGCACCGGTAAGACGACGACGGTGCGCACCCTGACCGACGTGTACCGGCGCGTCGGTCTCTCCGTGCTCGCCGTCGATCTCGATCCGCAGGGCAACCTCTCCGACTATCTCGACGTCGACCCCGACGTGTCGCCGACGATCGGCGACGTGCTCTCAGGGCGGGCGAAGGCGACCGCCGCGGTCCACGACGGCGTGATCCCGGCCAACCTGAACCTCGCGGAGGCCGAGTTGGCGCTCGGCGGCAAGATGGGCCGGGAGCTGACCCTCAAGAAGGCGCTGCGGGAGGTCTCGGGCGGGTACGACCTGGTGCTGATCGACTGCCCTCCGGCGCTCGGCCTGCTCACCGTCAACGCCCTCGTCGCCGCCGATCATGCGCTCCTGTCCGCCGAGGCGCAGTACTTCGCGTTGCAGGGCGTCGAGCAGGCACTGGAGGTGATCGAGCTCGCGCGAGAGACGCTCAATCCCGGGCTCGAGCTGCTCGGGATCGTGCTCAACATCGCCGACATGCGGACCCGCCACTCGCGCGAGGCGTTCGAGTCGCTGCGCTCCCACTTCGGAGAGAAGCTGCTCGACACGACGATCCGGTCCTCGATCGCGTACGCGGAGTCGGCCGAGCGCGCCGTCTCGATCATCGACTACCGCCCCGACCTCGGCACCGACTACCTGGCGGTCGCCGACGAGCTGCTGCGCCGCCTGGGGCTCCAGCGCGGCCGGCGCGCCCTGCGCGCATTGATGGGACCGGCCGTCGCGGCCACCGCCGACGTCGCCGGCGACTGAGCGATCGGGGCCCGGCGGGCTGAGTCGGGCAGTGCTCGAACTCAGCCGCGCGGCGTGATCGTGATCGTCTGCAGCTCGGTGAACGACTCCATCACGTGCGCGCCGCCGACGCGCCCGATTCCGCTATCGGACCCGGCCCGCCCGCCGAACGGGAGGTGGGACTCCCAGTAGTTCGAGGATTCATTGATGTTCACCCAGCCGGTGCGCACCTCATCGGCGAACCGCAGCCCTGCGCCGAGGTCGGCGGTGAAGACCGCCGCCAGCAGGCCGTAGGGCGAGCGGTTGGTGAGCTCGATTGCCTCATCGAGCCCGTCGATCGCCACCACCGGGGCGATCGGCCCGAACGTCTCCTCCACCGCGACGCGGGCGTCGGGTGTGACCCCGCTGAGGACGGTCGGCTCCCAGTACAGGTCGGTCGGGAACCCGGCGGCGCGGTTCCCGCCGCACAGCGCCTGGGCGCCGCGGTCGCGGGCGTCCGCGACGTGCACGTCCATCTTGGCCGCCACCGGCTCGTTGTTCAGCGGCCCCATCGTCGTCGCCTCAGCGAACGGGTCGCCGAGCACGATCCGCTCGGTGACCGCACGCGCGAGCTTGTCGACGAACTCGTCGTGCACCGAGCGCTCGACCAGGATCCGCTCGCTGGCGGTGCAGCTCTGGCCGGCGCAGAGGAAGCAGGCCGTCAACGTCGCTTCGACGGCGGCGTCGAGATCGGCGTCGCCGAGCACCACGAGCGGCCCGTTGCCACCCATCTCCAGCAGGGCCGCCTTGCCGGCCGCGGCCGCGGCGACCTGGCGCCCAGTCGCGGTCGAGCCGATGAAGCCGACTCCGTCGACGCCGGGATGGCGCGCGATCTCGTCACCCACCAATGGTCCCGGCCCGGTCACCAGGTTGAACACTCCGGGCGGCAGATCGGCATCGGCCACACAGCGCGCGAGCTCGATCGCGCACAGTGCCGTCGTGGGAGCCGGCGTCCAGACGACCGCGTTGCCGCACGCCAGCGCCGGGGCGATGAGCTCGGCGGGCATCGTGTACGGCCAGTTCCACGGCGAGATCACGCCGACCACCCCGCGTGCGCGGCGGGCGAGCAGCACACGCTTTCCCGGCGAGAACGAGTTGGCGAGCGTGCCGGAGAGGCGCTTGGCGTCCTCGGCGGCCATCCGCCAGTACTCGGTGAGCTCGTCGATCTCGTCATACGCCTCCGCATGCAGCGGCTTGCCCTGGTCGAGCGTCAGCGTGTGGGCGAGCTCCGATCGTCGGGCCTCGATGCGATCGGCGACTGCGTGCATCTTGGCGGCGCGCTCGAACGCGGTGAGCCGCTCCCAGGCGCCGGCCGCGACGCGTGCCGCGGTGATCGCGTCACGGGCGTCCTCACGATCGCCGGCCGGGATCTCGGCGATCGACTCGCCGGTCGCGGGGCTGGTCGCGATCGCTGTCTCGCCGCTCAGCGACGAGCGCCACTCCCCCGCCACGAACATCGCTTCAGCGGACATCAGTGCTCCTCCAGTGATCAGGGCGGGCCGGTCGCTGGCAGTATCGTCGACCATGGACGACGACGCGACCTCCCCCCTCGCTGCCCATGATCGCGCACTGACCAGCGCCTTCACCGCGCAGGCGGAGGGATTCAACCGCTCCAGCGCCGCCAACGACGATGCCCTGCTCGATGCGATGCTGGCGCTCGCGGCCCCGCGCGCGTCGGAGGACTGGCTGGAGGCCGCGTGCGGCCCAGGCGTGATCAGCCGCCGGCTCGCGCCCCGCGTGCGAAGCGTCCACGGCGTCGATCTCACGCCCGAGATGGTGCGGCTGGCTCGGCAGAGCGCCGCCACGGCCGGCGTGCAGAACGCCACCTTCACCGTCGGCGATGCGACGAGAACCGGGCTGGCGGACGCGTCGGTGAACGGCGCGATCACGCGCTTCTCCCTCCACCACATCCCGGTGCCCGGCCGGCTGCTCGAGGAGCTCGCCCGCATCGTGCGGCCGGGCGGCACGATCATCGTCGCCGATCACCTCGCCGACGATGATCCGATCGCGCTGACGTGGTCGCAGGAGATCGAGCGCCTGCGCGATCCGTCGCACTGGGCGTCGCTCACCCACGCTCGCCTGCACGCGATCGCCGCCGGGGCCGGCCTGCGCAGCGACGGCGAGACGATCGTCCCCATCGAGCTCGACCTCGGTGACTGGCTGCGGCGCGGCGGCGAGGACCCCGAGGTCCATCAGCTGGTCGAGCGCCTGCTCGACGACGCGCCGCCGGCCGCCGTTCGCTTCCGCGTCGCCGGGGACCGAACCGGGCGGACGCTCGGGCTCGACGTCTGGGTGGGGCGCTTCGTGCGTTGACCGAGCCGCTCAGAGCTCGCGCACGTCCGCGCCGTGCGGCTCGAACGGCGCCCTGAGCACCGCCCCCCAGCCATCGGCCTCGGACTGGAGCCGCTGCATCACGGCGCCCGTCTGCTCGAAGCGGCACCACACCAGGACCGTCGGCCCGGCGCCCGAGATCGTCGCTCCGAGCGCGCCCAGCTGCCGCGCCCGCCGGACCAGGTCGGCGGAACGGGGGAACAGGTGCGCGCGATGGGGCTGATGCAGGTGATCGCCCAGCCCATCTGCGATGCAATCGTAGTCACCAAGGCTCAGGCCGAGGGTGAGAGTTGCGATCGACGCGAGGTTTGAGACCGCGTCGGCGAGCGGAACCTCCTCCGGCAGCGCGGCGCGCGCCAGTGCCGTGCGGACGGGCTCGTCGGGAACGACGAGCAGCGCCTCCAGGCCCATCGGCGGGTCGAGCCGGTGGACCCGATCGCCCTGGCAGATGACGAACCCGCCGTACAGAGCGGCGGCCACGTTGTCGGCGTGCCCCTCCAGCGCGGTCGCCGCGGACATCAGGTCGGCATCGAGCTCGAACAGGTGGTCGGCGGCGACGACGCCGGCGACGATTGCGGCCGCGCTCGAACCCAGCCCGCCCGTGAGCGGAATCTGCGAGCCGATCCGGAACTGGAAGTCGTCGGCCGGGTGCAGGGATTCGAACGCGCGGACGATCAGGTTCGAGCGGTCCCGCGGTACGTCGAGCTCGGTGTGCACCGCGAACGAGCCGGTCTCGACCACCTCGACCTCGAGCGCCAGCGCGAGCGCCGCCGCCATCACGTCGAACCCGGGGCCGAGGTTCGCGGTCGAAGCGGGAACGCGGACCAGGCGCCGGCGACCCAACGTCATCCGAGGACCGCGTGCTCGAGCGCGCCGATCTCGGCGTCGCAGGCGAGCACGTCGCCGGCCTGCTCCAGCGCCGTCTGGGGATCCTTGAGCCCGTTGCCCGTGAGCACGCACGCGATCCGCTGCGCGCCTCCCGCTCCGTGTGCGATCAACCCGGCCACCGACGCCGCCGACGCCGGCTCGCAGAACACGCCCTCGGTCCTGGCCAGCAGCCGGTAGGCGTCGAGGATCTGCTCGTCGGTGACCTTGTTGACCGCGCCGCCGGAACGCGTCATCGCGTTCATCGCATCCTCCCAGCGCGCCGGGTTGCCGATGCGGATCGCGCTGGCGACGGTCTCGGGATGGACGACCGGGGCGCCATCGACGAGCGGCGCCGCGCCCGCGGCCTGGAAGCCGAACATCTTCGGCGCCATGCCGAGCTCGGTGAACCCCCTCCAGTAGGCGGTGATGTTGCCCGCGTTGCCGACCGGGATGCACAGCGCGTCGAGCTCCCCGCCCAGATCCTCGGCCAGCTCGAACGCGCCCGTCTTCTGCCCCTCGATGCGGAACTCGTTGACCGAGTTGACCAGCGAGATCGGATGGGAGGCGGCGAGCTCCCGGACCAGCTCGAGCGCGCGATCGAAGTTTCCGCGCAGCGAGACGACCTGGGCGCCGAAGGCCAGCGCCTGGGCGAGCTTGCCTGTGGCGATCTTGCCCTCCGGGACAATCACCGCGCAGCGCAGGCCGGCGCGTGCGGCGTAGGCGGCGGCGCTCGCCGCGGTGTTCCCGGTCGACGCGCAGACGACGGCGTGCGAGCCCTCGCGCACCGCGGCGGAGACCGCACAGGTCATCCCCCGGTCCTTAAAGCTGCCGGTCGGGTTCAGCCCCTCGAGCTTCAGCCACACCTCGGCCCCCACACGCTCGGACAGGCGGGGAGCGTGGACGAGCGGCGTCGAGCCCTCGTGCAGGGAGACCACCGGATCGGTCTCGGCGAACGGCAGCCGGGCCCGGTATCGCTCGATCAGGCCGGGCATGGGAGTTAGCCGAACTGCTCCTCGACCACCCGGATCGCCCGCGGGCGGGCACGCACGGGTGCAAGTTCCGCGATCTGGGCCATCGCCTCGTAGAACCGGGCCTCCGCCACGCGGTGCACGACCATGACCATCCGCGCCGCCCCCTCGATCAGACCCTTCTGTACGACCGACTTCACCGACACGCCGTGCTCGCCGAGCACCGCAGCGACGGCCGACAGGACTCCGGGCTCGTCGGCGACCTCGAGGTAGAGATAGAACGCCGAGGAGACGTCGGTGGAGATCTGCAGCGACTCGTGGGTCGGCGGGACCGACGCGGGCGGGATCATCGCGCTGATCACGTCGCCGAGGACGGCGCTCGCCGTCTGCGGGCCGCCGGCGCCCGGTCCCGACATGGTGATCTCCGTGATCGACGGCGACTCGACGGTGACCGCGTTGAACGGCCCGTTGACAGAGGCGAGCGGGTGCCCGGGGTAGAGGAACGCCGGATGGACTCGGACCGAGAGCGCATCCGAGCCGACCCGTTCGGCGGTTCCGATCAGCTTCAGCCCGAGCGACAGGTCGCGCGCGTACTCCAGGTCGTCGGGGGTGATCTCCTCGATCCCCTCGTACATCACCTGGTCGATATGCACCGGCGTCTCGAACGCGAGCCGCGCGATGATCGCCATCTTGGCGGCGGCATCGCGGCCGGTGACGTCGTCGGTCGGATCGGCCTCGGCGTAGCCGAGCCGCTGCGCCTCCCCCAGGACGGTGGCGAAGTCCGACCCGGTGCGTGCCATCTCGGTGAGGATGAAGTTGGTCGTGCCGTTGACGATCCCCGAGACGCGGTCGACCTCGGCACCGGCCAGCGACTCCTGCAGCACGCGGATCACCGGCACCACGCCGGCCACGGCACCCTCGAAGCGCAGTTGCACACCCTGCTCGCGGGCGACGTCCCACAGCTCCTCGCCGTGATGGGAGAGCAGTTGCTTGTTGGCGGTCACGATGTGCTTGCCCGCGCGCATCGCCTCCAGCAGCCACGTGCGCGCCGGCTCGATGCCACCCATCAACTCGACGATCAGGTCCGAACCCTCGAGCAGCTCCTCGAACGTGCCGCCGCGCGAGCGCGTGATCACCCCGGAGAGTTCGGGGCGCAGGCCCGTGATCTGCTCGATCCGGGAGGCGCGCGCGGGCAGCAGCTCCGCAAACGCGGCGCCGACCGTGCCGTGCCCGAGCAGGCCGACCCGGAAGGCGCTCATGAGACGTCCCGGCTCATCAGGTCGGAGTATGTCTCCCGGCGCACGACCACGCGGGCCCGCCCGGAGTCGCAGAAGACGATCGGTGGCCGCAGCGCGCCGTTGTAGTTGCTCGCCATCGCATGGCCGTAGGCGCCGGTCGCCAGCACGGCGACGGTGTCGCCCACCCGGGGGTCGGCGAGGAGCGCATCGCGGACGATCACATCGCCCGACTCGCAGTGCTTGCCCGCGAGATGGCAGCGCACGCCCGCCGGGGCGTCTGCGCGGTCGGCGATCAGCGCCTGGTATCCCGCGCCGTACAGCATCGGTCGCAGGTTGTCCGACATGCCACCGTCGACCGCGACCCAGGTGGAGACGTTGTGTTTGACCGACTCGACGGTGTAGAGCGTCACGCCCGCGTTGGCGACCAGCGCCCGGCCGGGTTCGAACAGGAGGCGGACGTCGGAGCCGAGGAAGCGATGGGCCGCGTCGATCAGCGCCCCGAGGTAGGAGTCGATCGACGGTGGCTCGTCGGAGGCGAGATACGGCGCCGCCAGCCCGCCGCCGAGGTTGTACACCGGGAACGCCCCCAGCCCGGCGAGCGCGCGCACCGCCTCGCGAAACGGCTCGACGGAGAACAGCTGGGAGCCGATATGCGCGTGCAGGCCGACGAGCTGAAGCGACGGGGTGGAGCCGAGCGTCTCGATCGCCGCGCGCGCGCCCTCGAGCGAGAACCCGAACTTGGAGTCCGCCTGGCCGGTGGAGATGGCGGCATGCGTTTCCCCGGCCACGTCGGGCGTCACGCGCACGAGCACGTCCTGGACGACGCCTCGTTCGGCGGCGATGACCGCCAGCCGATCGATCTCCGAGGCGGAGTCGAGCACGATATGGCCCACACCGGCGTCGATCGCCTGACGCAGCTCGCTGGCGGACTTGGCATTTCCGTGCAGGTAGATCCGCGCCGGGTCAAAGCCGCCCGCGAGCGCCAGGGCGAGCTCGCCGCCGGAGGCGACATCACAGGCGAGGCCTTCCTCGGCGAGGACCCGATACACCGCCGTGCAGGGGAACGCCTTGGAAGCGAACAGGACGTCTCCGTCGCCGTGGCGAGCGGCGATGCCATCCCGGAACGCCCGGGCCCGCTCCCGGATGTCCTGCTCGACGACGACGTAGGCGGGCGTGCCGAACTCGCGCGCCAGCTCGACGGCGTCACAGCCGCCGAGTGTCAGCCGCCCGCGCGCGTCGACGCGCGTGCCGGCCGGAGCGACGTGCGAGAGCTCGGAGACCGCGGTGGACACGGCCGACACGATATGCGGCCGGCCACGCGCCTGCGTCCTGCGGCGCGGAGGACTAGTTCCCGCCGCCCGGCGAGGTCGTCGTCTGCGACGTGGTCGTCGTCGGCGTCGCGCTGGTGATCGTCCAGCCGCCGGGCGTGGTGGTCCCGCCGGTCGTCGTGCCGGTCGTCGGCGTCGTCGACGTTGTCGTCGTGGTGGTGGTGCCCGACGCCGGCGCGATCGTGACCGTGTGGCCGTGGCCGAGCTGCACCTTGACTCCCGCGGGGGTGGTCGACGTCGTGGTCGTGGTCGTGGACGTCGGCGCTGTCGACACCGCCGTCGTGAGCGTCGGCGCGGTCGAAGCCGGTGGCGTCGTGGCCGACGCGCTCGTCGCCGTCGCCGTATTCGTCGGATAGGACTTCGAATGCAGCGGCCCGCCGCGGTGGGTGTGGCGAGTCGTGTGACGTGCCGGGTGGCTCGGCCGACCGGGGTGCGTGGCTCCCCCCGGGGTGGTCGTCGCCTGATGCTGGGTGTGGGTCACGATGCGCGCGCCGTGATGGCCGCGCGTCGTGGTTGTGCCGTGCGAGGCGGTTCCCCGGGCGCCGGTCGCCTGGTGGTGACCAGCCGTGGCCGGGGTCGGCTTCGTGGTGGTGGCGACGTGGGTCACGCGCCGCGCCACCGGGCTCGCCGGCGGCGTCACCGTGAGAATCTGGCGGGCGGGACCACCAGAGCCGATCGTGCCGGGCCATCCGCGGAACGCGATGATCGCGCTCGCCGCGGCGAACACCAGGGCCGCTCCCAGCGCCAACGCGCCGGCGGTGCCGATACCTGCAAGATATGCACGAGTCGCACGCATTGCTCTCTCGATCGGCACGCTGGCGGAGAACTTGAGACTCAAATCCGAAATGTCAGTTTGCGAACATGAACCCGTGCAAAGACGCGCTCCGAGGTCGATCGGCCGCGACCGTGGACTCAAGGCGCGGATGGCCTACACCGCCCTGATGCTCGCCGCCATCTACGTCTTGATCATCACGCTGCTGGTCGCCTGTGGTGTTGGCGTGGTGGCGATCGCCGTGACCATCGCAGTGCTGGTCGTGGCCCACTATCTCGGCACCGAGCGGATGATCTTCAGCGCGCTCGGCGCACAGCCGATCGGGCCTGGACAGATGCCCGAGCTGCACGCCGCGATGGAGCGGGTGTGCGTGCTCGCCGATCGGCCGATGGTCCGGCTCGCGTTGATCGACAGCGAGGTCCCGAACGCGTTCACGGTGGCGCGCAGCCCGCTCAACGCGACGGTGTGCGTCACCCGTGGCCTGCTCGATCTGCTCGAGGACCGTGAGCTGGATGCGATCCTCGCCCACGAGCTCGCGCACGTCGCCTCCCGCAACGCGGTGCTGGTCACGCTCGGGAGTGTGTGGGCGGCGATGGCCGCGCTGCTCGTCGCGCTCGACAACCGTCTCCCGCACCGCCCCGGTCGGGAGCAGCAGCCGTGGACCGCCGTCGTCGTTCTCTCCGGCCTGCTGTTCGTGGTCTCCTATGTGACCACCCAGGCGCTCTCGCGCCACCGCCAGCTGGCCGCCGATCGGGCCGCGTTCCTGCTGCTGCGCGGCTCCGAGAGCATGGGAGCCGCGCTCGCCATGATCGGCGAGGCGGTCGACCAGCTCGACGAGGACGGGCGCCGAGCGGTGTGCGGCGAGCTCACGGTGCTCTCGATCGTGCCCGTCGACGCGCCGCGGACGGTCGCCACCATCTTCCCGACGCATCCTCCGCTCGCGCTGCGGCTCGACCGGTTGGCCGCTGTCGGTCGCGAGCTGTTCTCCCCGGTCTGAGGCGTGGCGCAGCGGGTCGCCGCGCGCACCCGCGCACGCGTTAGGGACGCATGTGCTCTTGCGGAACGCCGCCGCAGCGTGCGCTACCCTCACATGCTCGGCTGATCGACGGCCCCCTGCGGTCGCGGCCGCACCCTTCGTTCGGCGCCGTACATGGAGCGGACGCCGGCCCTACGTTCCGCACCAGGGAGACACCTTGCGCATCCTGATTCTCGGCGGCGACGGCTTCTGTGGATGGCCGACCTCGCTGCATCTCTCCGCCTCCGGCCACGACGTCGCGATCGTCGACAACCTCGCTCGGCGCAACGCCGACATCGAGCTCGAGGCCGACTCGCTGACCCCGATCCGCCCGATCGGGACCCGCCTGGAGGCGTGGCACGAGTTGACCGGCTCAGAGATCCCGTTCTACCGCTTCAACGTGGCCGAGAACTACCGCGTGATGCTCGACCTGATCCGTGACTACCAGCCGGACGCGGTGGTGCACTTCGCCGAGCAGCGAGCCGCCCCGTACTCGATGAAGAGCTCGTGGCACAAGCGCTACACGGTGTTCAACAACGTCAACGCGACGCACAACCTGCTTGCCGCGGTCGTCGAGTCCGGCGTCAATCCCCACGTCGTCCACCTCGGGACGATGGGCGTCTACGGCTACGGCACCGCCGGCATCAAGATCCCCGAGGGCTATCTCGAGATCAAGATCGACACCGACGACGGCGACGAGATCCGTCAGGAGATCCTCTACCCGGCCAACCCGGGCTCGATCTATCACATGACCAAGACGCAGGACCAGCTGCTGTTCGCGTTCTACAACAAGAACGACGGCACCCGCGTCACCGACCTGCACCAGGGCATCGTGTGGGGCACCCAGACCCTCCAGACACGCCAGGACGAGCGGCTGATCAACCGCTTCGACTACGACGGGGACTACGGCACGGTGCTCAACCGCTTCCTCATGCAGTCGGCGGTCGGCTACCCCCTCACCGTCCATGGCACGGGCGGTCAGACGCGCGCGTTCATCCACATTCAGGACACCGTCCGCTGCATCCAGCTCGCGATCGAGAATCCGCCGGAGACCGGCGACCGTGTCCAGGTGTTCAACCAGATGACCGAGACCCACCGCGTCCGTGACCTGGCCAAGCTGGTCGCCGAGCTCACCCACGCGGAGATCGACTACGTCGACAACCCGCGCAAGGAGGCCGCGGAGAACGAGCTGTTCGTCGCCAACGACCACCTGCTGGAGCTCGGGCTGAACCCGATCACCCTGCGCGACGACCTGCTCACCGAGGTCACCGAGATCGCCAACAAGTACCGCGACCGCTGCGACACGTCGAAGATCCCGTGCGTGTCGAAGTGGGTACAGGCGCCGGCCGAGCCGGCCGCCACCGCGTAGCGCGGCGTTCGCTTCGCCTCTCCGCGGCCGGGGCCCTCGCGGGTCTCGGCCGCGCTTCGTTGGACGCGACCGGTCATTGGGCGCCCGTCACCTCCGGGCGGACTCTGGGAATTTCAAGCCGCGCTGCGCCACTTCATGTTCCCAGAGTGCCCTGTGCCGGCCCGCGCGGAACCCTCTCCTCGCCGCGTGGCCCGGCAGCGTCTCGGCGACGAACCGATCCGCCTGCCCAGGGTGCCGTCATATGGAGATTGCGCGAACGCGGCTGCATAGACAGCGCCCATGCCCCGTGACAGGGCGGGGACACCCTCGGCGCCGACCTGCTCGATCCGCAATCCGGCGCCCGGACCGGGCGCGCCGCTCACCACGCGGGCTCAGCCGGGAATCAGGCCCTCGCCCTGGAACTCCTGCCGCGCCTCCTCGAGGGAGACGTCGGGCGGCGGCAAGATGATGTCCGACCCGCTGAGGTGATCCTCGTCAAGCGCGTGCCCGTGGGTGCGCACCAGCTCGAGCATCTTGTCGAACGTGGCGTGGAACGCCGTCGCGTCGCCCGACTCGCAGGCCAGTACGGCCTCGTTGTCGAGCTCGTTGAGCGCTTCGGCGTCGGCATCCGAGAGCTCGTACTGGCCCTCGGTCGAGATCCGGACGATCAACTTGCCTGCTCCTGTGCGCCGGAGCCGGAGCCCTCGGTCGTCGAGCCGTCGCCTGCACCGAGGGCGCCCTGCGGCGCGCTGCCGGAACCGAGCTCGGCCTTCATCTTGGCCAGCTCCGAGTCGACCTCGCTGGTGCTGGAGAGCTGGCGCAGCTGACGGTCGATGTCGTCCTCGCCGGATCCGATCTGGGTGAGGTCCTCGAACGTACCGGCCGCCTCGAGCTCCTGCACGGCGCTCGCGCGGGCCTTCATGTTCTCGGTCTTGTCCAGCGCGCGCTGCATGGCCAGGCCGACATCGGCCATCTCCTCGCCGACGCCGGTGGCCGCCTCGGAGATCTTCACCTGAGCCTCGGCCGCGGAGTACTGGGCCTTGATGACCTCCTTGCGAGACCGGAACGACTCGATCTTCGCGCGCAGCTTCTGCTCGGACGCGGTCATCTGCTGCTGCTGGTTCTCCAGCTCGGCGACCTGCGAGTCAAGCGATTGCAGCTCGGTCTGCGCGACGTTCTTGCGCTCGAGCGCGACGCGGGCCAGGTCCTCATTGCCGGCGGCGAGTGCCTGCCGGGCCTGCGTGTCGAGCTTGACGACCTGCTGCTGGAGCTTCTCGGTCTGCAGCTGCAGTCGCTTCTTCGAGGTGACGACGTCGGCGATGCCCTTCTTGACGTTCTGGAGCAGCTCGATCTGCTTCTGGTAGCTGTATTCGAGCGTCTCGGACGGATCCTCGGCCCGATCGAGCATCTTCGAGATCTTGGCTTTGACGACCGTGGACATGCGCCCGGAAAGGCCCGGCATCGCGTCCTCCCTTGGAGTTGCTGATCTGCCTGGGATCGTAGCGGCAGCTCGACGTAGGATCACGCCATGATCGCCCGCCCGGTCGCGCAATCCGAGTCGCTGCTGGCCCATTGGATGGGCCCGACGGACGCCAACGGCACCGGCAACATCCACGGAGGCGCGATCATGCGACTCGTCGACGAGGTCGCGGGCGTGGCGGCGGTGAAGTTCTGCCGCGGCCGGGTGGTGACCGTCTCGATGGACCGGATGGACTTCCTGGTTCCCGTCCACGTGATGGACGTGGTCACGTTCAAGGCGACAGTCAACGCCTCCTGGAACACCTCGATGGAGATCGGGGTCCGGGTCGAGTCCGAGAACCCGTCGACGGGCGAGGTTCGTCATTCGAACACGGCCTACCTCTCCTTCGTCGCGCTTGACGCGCACGGCCGGCCATGCCCGGTGCCCGAGGCGGTCGCCGAGACGCCCGAGCAGCATCGCCGCATGCGCGAGGCGCAGCAGCGCCGCGCCAGCCGGCTCGCGCTGCGCGAGGCGCTGCTGGCGCACCGGCGCGAGGCCGGCGAGCTCTGAGCCTCGGTTGAGCCTCAGTCGCGGCCGGCCGCAGTGGCCCCGCGCCACCGCCGTCCGGGGGCGAGCAGCCTGGCCCTCGCCGGTGCGCTCGGGTCGGCGCCGGGACCGAGCGTGCCCTGTTCGCCCGCCGCCCGGACGGTCTGAACGAGCACCGGCTCCAGGCGCCGCGCCGCATCGAGGAAGGCGCCTGTCCAGGCGATCCGCACCGCGGTGACCGTCGCCGACCCGTCGGTCGAGCGCAGATCGCCGTCGATCGTGGCCAGCAGCCGCCGCGCGGCGGAGGGATCAGCGGCTCGCGGCTTGGGCAGCCCGGTGGCCCCGTCAGCCGCCGTGGCGCCTCCGTCACCGCCGTGAGCGGCGAGCTCGACCAGCCCGGCACCGAACGTTCCGTACCACTGCTCGACGTCACGCGCGCGCTCCAGCAGTTCCCGAGCAGCCATGAAGCGGCTCGCGGACGGTTCCTCGGCATCGGACCAGAGGGAGATCACGGCATCGCCGGCCAGCCGCAGCACCGAGGGACCGGTGGCGAGCATCGCGGTTCCGGCCAGTCCGAGCCGCTTGGGGCCCTGCTCGGCCAGGAAGGTGCGGTAGGTGTCGTCCAACCGGCGCGAGGCGGCTGCGGCCGCCACCGCCTCCGGCGCGATGGGCGCGGTCGAGCTGGACACCATCCCCGGTGCGCAGCAGGTGACCGCCTGCGCGATCGCGGTCGTCAGATAGTGGGTGCTCTGCGCGTAGGCGTCGGCGAGGGCGCGGGCGAAGGCGGCGGCCGCTCCGCGGGGCCAGAACAGGAGGCCGACGACCAGACTGGTCGCTCCACCGAGCGCGACGTCCTCGATGCGCACGAGCCCGATCCGCCAGCCGGCCGGGGCGAGGATGTTGAACAGGATGAACAGCACGACCGTGAACGCCGCCTGCCCGGCCAGGAACGAGATCGCGGCGGGCGCCACCCCGGCGATCAGCACCACGACCGGCAACAGCGCCCACAGCAGCGTCGTGTTCGTCCCGATCGCCAGGACGAGCAGCGCGCCGAGCAGGAATCCGAGCACGGTCCCACCCAGGGCGCGCACGAACGTCTGGCCGGTGCTCAGGGCGTTGGAGCGCAGGATCGAGAGGGTGCCGAAGGACACCCAGAAGGCATGCTCGACGTCGAGCAGCCGGGAGGCGAGCACCGCGATCGCGAGCGCCACACCGGCGCGCAGGGCGTTGCGCGCCGACACCGAACCCAGGCCGAGGTGGGCGCCGGCGCGCTCACGCAGTGACGCGATCGGACCGCCGATCCCCGGCGGCTGGCGCCCGAGCAGACGTTCCCACCAGCTGCGAGCGTCAGCGGCGACGATCACGGCGACGTTGGCGGCGATCTGACCGACCATGAAGCTCGCCTCCTGGGCGCGGAACGCCGGATCCAGCGCTGAGGCGAACGCCGACACCTCGGCGTCGACCTCGTCGGCTTCGTCGGGTTGGGTGTGGCAGGCGGCGACCCGCTCGGCGTGCGGCAGCGAGACTCGCTCCGGAAGGGTCCGGCTGGTGCGCAGCAGCGCCGCCTGGGCCCGCGCGAGCCCGTCGGCATCGGCGACCGAGTGCTCGAGGATCCCCACGACCTCGGCGAGGACATCGGCGGTCGCCTCGAGGACCGAGTCCGAGGCGGCAGCCGCGTCACCGCCCGCGGCGCTCGCCGGTGCGACCGGCGGAACCGCGCCCCCGAGGATGATCTCGCCGAGCCACTGGAACTCGTCGACCAACCGGACACCGGCACGTGCCGAGGTGGTGAGCCCGGTCGGCCGGTAGGGCGTGGCCAGGAAGGTGCCCCGCAGCGCGGTGAGCGACTCGCGTGCCTCGTCGCGGAGCCGGACGTCGTCTGGGGCGCGGAGGCAGGCGAGCAGCGACCGCGCCGCGCGCAGCACCGCCGCGCGCAGCGGGTCGGCGACCGGAGCCGGCCACAGCAGGCTGATGGCGAGCACCGAGATCGCCCCCGACAGGCCCCAGCCGGCGATGCGATCGGGGATCTCCGACACCGGCCCGGGCAGCGACACCGGGAGGATGAACGCGAGCAGCAGCGCAGTTGTCGCCCCCGCGAACACCGAGCTGACCACCGCGGAGAACACGATCACGGTGCCGAGCACGGCCATCACCAGCACCGCCGCCACGGTCGAGCGGGAGCACACCGTCCCCAGAGACACGAGGACCATGCATCCGACCACCAGCGAGACCTGCGAGCGGGCGCGATCGGCGATCGTCCCCCGGAAGTCGACGAGCACCAGCGTCGCAATCGCGCCGAATGCGGCGAAGGCCGCCATCGCGGGGTTGTCGATCACCTTCAGGCACAGCGCGAAGCAGCCGGGCATGACGATCGCGGCGCGGACCGCTCGGCGCAGGGCTCCCAGACCTGGGTCGTGGGCGGCGAACAGGGCGCCGAAGCGGCGTACGGGATCCACTGGTCGGTGGGCGCTCGGGGGCCGAGGGTGCGGGGACTATACAGCCGGGCCGGATGCTGCAGATCGCCGCGGGTGCGCACGGTAACGTGGCGGCGGATGCGACTGCCCGCCCTCTCCTCCGCGGTCGGCGCGGCGCTGCTCGTCGGCCTGGTGCTGAGCGGCTGTGGTGGGACGCGGCTGCTGGAGCACCACGCGACCACGACCACCGCTCCGATCTCGGCGCTGCCGAGCGGCGGAGGGCTGGGAATCCCGACCATCGCCACCCGCAACACGACCCGCGTGGCCGGCTCGAGCCCGGTCAGCGACGCGGCGGGGGTCGCGCTCGCGGTCTATCCGTCGCAGTCGTCGGGCAGCCATCCCACAGCGGTCACGATCGCGCCGACCGACGACTGGGAGGCGGCGATCGCATCCTCGGTCCTGATGGCGGCGCCGATCCACGCGCCCGTTCTCCTCTCCGGGGCGTCCGCGCTGCCGAAGGTGACCTCGCAGGCGCTGTCCGCGCTCGCACCCACCGGTGCGGGAGCGGTCGACGGCGCGCAGGTGCTCCGCGTGGGCGCCGTGCCGGCCGTCGGCCATCTCAAGACCGACACCGTGTCCCGCGCGAAGGATCCCTACACGCTCGCCGCCGACATCGCGCGCTTCCAGGCCGCGGCGGCGGGTGGCGCCAGCCCCAACGTGGTGATCGCCTCCACCGGGTCGCCGGCCTACGCGATGCCCGCGGCGGGCTGGGCGGCCGAGAGCGGCGATCCGGTGCTGTTCGTGAGCCCTACCGGCGTTCCCGCCGCGACTCGTCAGGCGCTGCAGGCCGACTCGAACCCGCACATCTATGTACTGGGCCCCAAGACGGTGATCAGCCCCCAGATCGTGCGAACCCTGGGCCGCTATGGCACCGTCGCGCGGGTCGGGCGCGTCGGCGCTGCCGCGAACTCCGTCGCGTTTGCGATCTACCGCAATCCCGCCTGTCCGTTCGGCAAGGCGTGCGCACAGATCCCGGGCTCCTTCGGCTGGGCGATCCGCAGTCCCGGGCACGGCTATACGCTGCTGAACGCCTCGCGACCGCTCGACGCCGCCGCCTCGGCGGCTCTGTCGGGAAGCGGCGACTACGGCCCGCAGCTCCTGGTCCAGGATCCCACTACCCTTCCGAAGCCCGTGCTCCAATACTTCCTCAACTACGCGACGCCCGGTTTCAGCCCGGGTGAGCAGACCGCCGCCGTCTACAACCACGGGTGGGTGATCGGTGACGCGTCGGCGATCTCCGTTCCCGTCCAATCCGAGCTGGACACGCTGTTGCAGGCGGTCCCGGTGTCCTCGCAATGAGCTCCGAGGAGCATCCCGACCGGATCGCGCCCGAGCATGAGGCGACCGTCGAGGACGTCCGGCAACTGATGGGCGCCTCGACCCCCCACTTCGCCCTCCAGCTGCGTGAGCGCATCCGGCGTCTGATCAAGAACCTGCCGGAGGGCCACCCGGCGCGGGTCGAAGGCGAGCGCGAGATCGCGCGTCTGGACCGGATCGCGTTCGTCGGCGAGGTTCGCGGCCATCAGGCCGAGGATGGCCTGCCGCCGATGCGCAGCCTCGGACAGGACCGACCTGCGAGCGTCTGAGCGCCGGTCACACGTCCGCTCCGGTCGGGAAACTAAGGCCGTCCGGATACGTTAAGGCAGGAGTGATTGTGAACGACGAGCGATTCATCTCGGTGATCGGCCTCGGGCGCGTCGGGCTGCCGCTCGCGCTGAGCTTCGCCGACCGCGGTCTCAGGGTGCTGGGGATCGACACCGACCTCGCCAAGCTCGAATCGCTCCGGGCCGGCCGGATGCCGTTCGAGGAGCCCGGATGCCAGGAGATCCTCGACCGGGTGCTCGACTCCGGCCGGTTCACCCTCGCCGAGCACGCGGCCGACGCGGCGAGCACCCAGGACATCGTGCTCACGCTCGGCACCCCCTCCTTCTCCCACGTCGAGTCCGACCTGTCGCAGATCCGGGCGGTCCTCGACGACCTGTTGCCCCTGCTGGCGCCCGGCCACGGGCTCATCCTGCGCTCGACGATCGCACCCGGGACGACCGAGTTCGTCGCCGGCTACCTCGAGAAACGCCGCGGGCTGCGCAGCGGCGAGGACGTGTTCGTGGCCCATGCGCCCGAGCGGATCGCGGCCGGAAGGTTCCTCGAGGAGATCGTCTCTCTGCCATGCATCGTCGGCGGCGTCGGCGAAGCGTCGACCGAGCGCGCCGCCGAGCTGTTCGAGGTATTCGGTGCGCCGATCGAGCGCACCACCCCGGTTCAGGCAGAGCTGGCGAAGATCTGGACCAACATCCTGCGCTACGCGACGTTCGCGCTGCCGAATCTCCTGATGATGGACTGCGAGAAGTACGGCGCGAACGTGTTCGAGGTGATCGATCTCATCAACCGCGACTATCCGCGGGGCGGGATAGCGATGCCGGGAATGACCGCGGGGACCTGTCTGCGTAAGGACTTCGTCTTCTCCGAGGAGCGTTCGACCGGCCCGGGAATGCTGCTCGCGGTCTCGCGCGTCAACGAGGGCGTGCCGCTGTTCCTGGTCGAGGGGATCAAGCGGCGGCTCGGCCCGCTCGCCTCGCGCAAGGTCGCGGTGCTGGGTCTCACCTTCAAGCGCGACACCGACGACGAGCGCGACTCGCTCTCACCCAAGCTGATCCGCCTGCTCGAGCGCGAGCTGGCCGATGTCGCCGTCTGCGACCCGCTCGCTCCGAGCCCCGGGACACAGTCGCTGGCCGAGGCGGTGAGCGATGCCGACGTCGTCATCGTCGCCACCAACCACTCCGCGTTCGAGACCGCCGAGGCGCGCTCCACGATCCTCTCATCGGCCGTCGGCGACGCATTGATCGTCGATCCATGGAACAGCCTCGGCACCGCCCAGGTCTTCATGTACGCCTCCGAGTCCGCCGCGCTCATGGCCCAGCCCGCTGATCGCGGCGCGGGTCGCTGATGGCGCGGGTGCTCGTCACCGGCGGCGCCGGCACGATCGGCACCGCCGTGGTGCGTCGCCTGCTCGCAGGTGATGAGGGGTTCGAGGTCCGGATCGCCGATCACCGAACCCCCCCGGAGTGGATGCGCGAGGCCTGCGAGTGGAGCGACGGGGATCTGCGCGACCTGGGCGTCGCCGCGCGCGCGGTGCAGGACTGCAGCCACGTCATCCACCTCGCCGCGATCGTCGGCGGCATCGCGAACTTCCACAAGCTGCCGTTCACGCTCACCGAGATGAACAACGCCGTCACCGGCTCGGTCGTCCACGCCGCCATCGACGCGCGGGTCGAGCGTCTCACCTACGTGTCCTCGTCGATGGTGTTCGAGCGGGCGACCGAGTTCCCGACGACCGAGGGACACATCGAGGTCTGCCCCCCGCCTCATTCCGCCTACGGATTCTCCAAGCTCTCAGGCGAGATCTACGTGCGCGCCGCCCGCGAGGAGCACGGCCTGTGCTCCACCGTGTGCCGCCCGTTCAATGCCTACGGCCCGGGCGAGATGCCCGATCGCGAGGAGCCGGGGATCGCCCACATGGTCCCGGACGTGATCGCCAAGGTGCTTTCCGGACAGCGGCCGCTGCAGATCTTCGGCTCTGGTCGTCAGACCCGGACGCTCACCCACGTCGACGACATCGCCGACGGGATCGTGGTGGCCACCGCCTCACCGGCGGGCGCCGACGAGGACTTCAACATCTCGGCCGCCGAGGAGCTCACGGTCGCGCAGATCGCCGAGCGGATCTGGGTGGCCTGCGGCGAGGACCCCGCCGAGTTCGAGCTCGACCACCTGCCGACGTTCGAGGTCGACGTCGTCCGCCGCTGGCCGTCGGTGCAGAAGGCGAGGGACGTGCTCGGCTGGGAGGCGCAGATCGGGCTGGACCAGGGCCTCGCAGACACCGTGGCGTGGCTGCGCGAGGTCCAGCCGGCGCGATGAGCGCCCCCGACCGGGCCGACGCACGCCTGGAGCGGCTGCGCGAGTCGATGGCGAGCGCAGGCGTTGGCCTGACCGCGATCGCGCCCACGGACAATCTGCGATGGCTGCTCGGGTTCGCCCCGCTCTATGACGAGCGCGCCTGCGCGCTGCTCGTCTCCGCCGACGGCGTCGCAATGCTCATGCCCTCACTCAACGCCGAGCAGACCGCCACCCACGCGCCGGGAGTCGAGCTCATCCGCTGGGCCGACGAGGACGGGCCGGTCTCGGCGCTGCGCGACGCGATCGCTCGGGTCGAGTTCTCCGGAGGCGGCACCCTCGCCGCCGACCCGGAGATGCGCGCCGATCATCTGCTCCTGCTTCAGGCCGCGCTGCAGCAGACGCGGACGGTCGACGGCGGCGACGTGCTCTGGCCGCTGCGCGAGATCAAGGACGCGGACGAGCTCGCGATCCTGTCGCGCTCGGCCGAGGTCGCCGACCGGGCGATGGAGGCGGCGTGGGCCGCCTGCCGCGCGGGGGTGAGCGAGCTGGCGGTCGCGGAGGCGATCAACGGCGTGTTCGCCGCGGCCGGCTGCGAGCCCGAGTTCTCGATCGTCGGGTCGGGCCCCAACAGCGCCTTCCCTCATCACGAGACGGGCGCACGGGTGCTCCAGGACGGCGAGGCGGTCGTCATCGACCTCGGCGCCGTGCTCGAGGGCTATCACTCGGATATCACCCGCATGGCATTCGTCGGCGAGCCCACCGCGCGCTACCGCGAGGTCCACCGGGTCGTCGAGGCGGCGGTCGTCGCCGCGACCGCGGCGACCCGCCCCGGCGTCACCTGCGGCGAGGTAGACGCGGCCGCACGCGGCGTGATCGAGGCTGCGGGGTATGGCGAGTTCTTCGTGCACCGCACCGGACACGGCCTCGGGCTCTCGGGCCACGAGCCACCGTATGTGATGGCCGGCTCGGATGCCTTGCTGCGGATCGGGACGGTCCACTCGATCGAGCCCGGGATCTACCTGCCGGGGGAGTTCGGGGTGCGCCTGGAGGAGATCGTGCACGTCACGGAGGACGGCTGCGAGCGGTTCAGCGCGCTTGGGCGCGACGTGTACAGGGCTTGACCGCGCGGCGGTCCAACTTGTACAAAAGGTGCGGTCGGTATCGGCCACGTTGGGACAGATGGGTGTTGCCAGCCAGGGGCAGGTCTGGTTAGGTTCCCGCCCACGCTGATGAGGAGAGGAACGTAGATGGACGTATCCATGGGAACCGCGACGGAACCCGAGCGGCCGACCGGGACCGCGCCGCAGCTGAAGAAGGGCGCGATCGGCTACATAAGCAACATCGTCATCGGGGTGGCTTCGACAGCGCCGGCCTACAGCCTGGCCGCGACCGTCGGCTTCTTCGTGCTGATCAACGGCGTCGGCGTGCACAGCCCGGCGATCGTGATCGTCTCGTTCTTCCCGCTGTTCTTCATCGCCACCGCGTACAACGCGATGAACCGCGTCGACCCCGACTGCGGCACCACCTTCTCCTGGACGACGAGAGCCATGGGCGCCAACTGGGGATGGGTGATCGGATGGACGATCATCTTCTCCGACATCGTCGTCAACGCCAACCAGGCGCAGATCGCCGGGTCCTACGGCTTCCAGCTGTTCAGCCTCAACTCCCTGGCCAACAACAAGTGGGCGGTGATCGCGCTCGGCGTCCTCTTCATCATGCTGCTCACCTGGATCTGCTGGCGCGGCATCGAGCTGTCGGCGCGCACCCAGCAGTTGCTGCTCGGGTTCGAGATGGCGATCCTGGTGGTGTTCTCGGTCGTCGCGCTGCTCAAGGCCTACACCGGCCACCATGCCGCCTCGAGCCACATCTCGCTCTCATGGTTCAACCCGTTCGGGATGCCGTTCGGCGCGCTCGTCGACGGCCTGCTGCTCGGGGTCTTCCTCTACTGGGGCTGGGACACCGGGGTGTCGGTGAACGAGGAGTCCCAGAACTCCGCTGATGGCCCGGGCAAGTCCGCCGTGGTCTCGACCTTCATCCTGATCGGCATCTACCTGCTCGTCACCGTCGCGGCGCAGTCATACGCGGGCACGAAGTACCTGGCCGCGAATCCCAACGACATCTTCGCCGGTGGACTGTCGCGTGACGTGCTCGGGTCGCTGCACTTCCTGCTGACGATCTCGGTCCTCACCTCGGCCACGGCGGCGACCCAGACCACGATCCTGCCGGCCGCCCGATCGGCGCTGTCGATGGCCCGGCGCGGCGCGATCCCCAAGGGCTTCTCCGAGATCCACAATCGCAACCTGGTCCCGGGCAAGGCAACGATCTGGGCCGGGATCCTCTCGGTCATCTGGTACGTGGTGATCTCGATCGGTTCCAGCAACGTGCTCGGCGACTGCGTCGCCGGTCTCGGCTTCCTGGTCTGCATCTACTACGGATTCACCGGCTTCACCTGCGCGATCTTCTACCGCCGGGAGCTGCGCAAGTCCGCCAAGAACTTCTTCACGCTCGGCTTCATCCCCGTCCTCGGCGGGGCGATCCTGATGGCGATCCTCGTCTACGGGGTCATCTACTACGGCCACGCGGTCAACGACGACAGCCCGCCGCTGCTGCACCTGGGCGTTCCGGACTGGATCCTGATCATCGGCGTCGTCGGCGGCGTCGGCCTGATGCTGTGGCGCCGCGCGGTGGCCCCCAAGTTCTTCCACGAGAAGCGATACGTCGCCGGGGACAAGTTCGAGGTCGTGACCGCAGAATCCGAGTACGACCCGGCGTCCTCGATGCTCTGAGGGCCACGACCGCCGCGGTGCCCGGGGCGACCCGCTCAGGCGGCCGTGGCCGATGACGAGCTGGCCACCGCGCTGGCCGCTGAGCGGGCGATCGTGCGCCGCGCCGTGGCCGACGTGCGGGAGATCGACGGCGGCTGGGTGCTGCGCCATCCGCCGCTTCCCGATGTCTGGCACCTCAACCGCGTCCACCTGACGGGCTCGGCCGGGGCACTCGAAGTCGATTGGCTGGAGGCGCTGGTGGCCCGCGAGCTCGACGGCGTCCCGCATCGCCGGGTGACGCTCGACGACCCCCGCGCCGGTGGAACTGTCTGGCCCGCACTCGAGGATCGGGGCTGGCGGCGCGAGCGGGTGGTGGTCATGGTGCGCAACGTGCGCGACGCCCGCGGGGTCCGCGGGGTCCGCGACGCTCGCGGGGTCCGCGACGCCCGCGACGCCCGCGACGCCCGCGGGGTCCGCGACGCCCGCGACGCCCGCGACCAGGGCCGGTCGCGAGCGGAACCCGTCGTGGCGGGCGGCGTCGTGGCAAGGGAGATCGACTCCGCGGCGCTCTGTGCGTTCCAACGGCTCGCGTTTTCCGAGGACGCGCCCGCATCGCCCTCATCGGCGGAGCTCCCAGCGCGGATCGCCGGCACCCAGGCCGCCCTGCGCGCCGGGACCGACTGGCGCGCGTTCGGCGCGGGCGAAGCCGGCGGCGAGCTGCCCGCGTCGACCGCGACCCTCTACCTCGATCCAGCCGTCGGAGGAGAGAACGGGTTGCAACCGCGCCGGGTGGCGTTCGTCGACCAGGTGGCGACGCTGCGGTCGTACCGGGAGCGCGGCCTCGCTCACGCGGTGATGGCGGCGGCGCTGGCGGCCGCGGCGAGCTGGGACGCCGAGCTCGTCGCCCTGTTCGCCGACGCCGACGACTGGCCCCAGGTGTTCTACGCCTCGCTGGGCTTCGTGACGGTCGGTCGCCAGACCGCGTTCCACCGGGACGCCTGAGCGCCAGATGCGAGGGGCTGGGCCGGCGGAGGCCGCGGGTTGGGGCGCCGCGGCCACGGACCTCGCCGGTCCTCGTGTCGGATTCGGCGTACCCCCAGGTCACTTTTCTCGCGCCCGCGCGCTGGCGGCGCGACCTCGCCCGCGGGCCCGCGCCCGCCGGTCGATCTCTCAGCACTCCCAGGACACTTTTCTCGCGCGGCGCGTTTGGCGGGGGCCGGGCCGCCGGCCTGCGCGGTGGGCGGCCGATGGCAGCTCGGAGCCTCCCCCGCCAGCTTCGCCGGCGGCAAGCGGCGGTCCGGGGCGGTCCGAGGCAGTCCAGGCGGTCCGGGGCGGTCCGAGGCAGTCCGGGGCGGTCCAGGCGGTCCGGGGCGGTCCAGGCGGTCCGAGGCGGTCCGGGCGGTCCGAGGCGGTCCGAGGCGGTCTGAGGCGGTCCGAGGCGGTCTGAGGCGGTCCGAGGGCGGCGATAGCCTCGACGGTCCGGTGTCGCGCCTTTCCACCGTCTCTGCCTCCTCCTCCGGCGCGGCCGGGCGGTCCCGGTTGCCGGGTCCGTTCGCGGTCGGTGCCTACGCCGCTCAGCTGCGCCGTCGTCTGCGCGATTTCGCCCACGTTCAGCTCACCGGCGAGGTGTGGGGGCTGCGCGTCACCCGGGTGCGCGTCTACTTCGAACTGCGCGACGCGGACGGGGCGCTCCCCTGCGCGATCTGGCGCGAGGACTACGACGCGCTCGGGTGCACGCTCGCAGACGGCACCCTGGTCGTCGTCGGGGGCGGTTGTGACTACTACCCCGGCACCGCCACGTCCTCGCCCTCGTTCTCCTTCGTGGTTCGGGAGCTGCGCGTCGCCGGCGAGGGCGACCTGCTCGCCCAACTCGAGCAGCTGCGCCGACGGCTTGACGCCGAAGGGCTGTTCGCGCCTCAGAAGGCGCTGACGCGGCCCGCGCTGCCGCGCTGCATCGGCGTGGTCTGCGCACCGACGGGCAAGGCACGCGACGACGTCCTCGCCGGCCTGCAGCGCCGCGGCTGGGCGGGACGCCTGGTGTGGGCGGACGCGCCTGTCCAGGACCGCCGGGCCGCCCCCGCGATCGCCGCACGGCTGCGTGAGCTCGCCGCCACGCCCGAGATCGAGGTGGTGATCGTCGCCCGCGGCGGCGGCTCGCTCGCCGACCTGTTCGCGTTCTGCGATGAGTCGCTGTGCCGCACGGTTGCGCTGCTGCGTGTCCCGGTGATCGCGTCGGTCGGCCACCACACCGACCGCACCCTGATCGACGACGTCGCCGCCATCTGCTGCTCGACCCCGACCCACGCCGCCGAGGCGGCGGTGCCGGTCGACGTCGGCGCGGCCCGCGGCGCGCTCGCCGGCCAGGCGGGTCGTCTGCGCGACCACAGCCGGCGGGCGGTCATCACCCGTGCCCGCGGGCTCGCCGCGCTGTCCCGCGCGCCCGCGTCTCACCTCGCGCGCCAGCGGGCCCGCCTGCACCAGCTCCTGCGCGAGCTGCGCGCGGCCGCTCGACGCACCAGTACCACCGCCGCGGGCGCCACCCGCACCCACGCGCTGGCCCTGGAGCGCGCCGCTCGCCGCGGTGCCGGCGCGCAGACCACGAGCCGACGCCGTGAGCTCGAGCGGCTCGGGCTCGCGCTGAGCGCCCACGATCCCGACCGCACGCTCGCTCGCGGCTACGCGTTGGTCACCGACCGCGCGGACCGACCGCTGCAGAGCGCCGCAGAGGCGCACGCCGCCGGCGAGCTGAGCATCCGCTTCCATGACGGCGCCGTCGCGGCGACCGCCCAGACCCCCACCGAGAACGAGCACGAGGACGCGCCATGACCACTGCCGACACACCCACGTACGAAACCGCCGTCGGGCGGGTCGAGGAGATCGTCCGCCGCCTGGACTCAGGCGAGGCCGGCCTGCGCGAGACGCTCGAACTCGTGCGGGAGGGCCGTGAGCTCGTCGAGTACTGCGCCGGCGAGTTGGACGAGGTCAGCCGCGGGCTGGAGGAGCTTTCGCTCGATGAACTGGTCACACGCCTGGAAGGTCCCGCCGGAGCGCGCCGGTGAGCACCTACGACGCGCTGTCGGGGCTCGAGGTGACCGTCGACGGGTGGGGCCTTGAGGGTCTGCGCGCGGACGTCACCAGCGGATTCGAGCGCCTGTCCACCGTCGTGCATCTGCGCGGCGCGGAGCTCGAGGGGGTCGGCGAGGACGTCGTCTATTCCGCCGACGACCAGCGTGCCTTCCAGGCGGTCGGCGAGGCGGGCGAGCTGCCCGATCTCAGAGGTCGGTGGGCGCTCGGGGACTTCTGCGACCACGTCGACACCCTGGATCTGTTCTTCGGCGCGGAGCCTGAGCACGGTGACGTCTCCCGGCTGTACCGCCGCTGGACAATGCACAGCGCCGCGCTCGACCTCGCGCTGCGCCAGGTAGGGCGCCCACTCCACGGGGTCCTCGAGCGTGAGCCCGCTCCGCTGACGTTCGTCGTCTCTCTCCGGCTCGGCGACCCCGCGACCGCGGCGCCGGTGCAGGCCCGTCTCGAGTCCTACCCGACGCTCCGCTTCAAGCTCGACGCGACGAGCTCGTGGACCGATGAGCTGATCGAGGTGCTCGCCGCGACCGGCGCCGTCGACTCGATTGACTTCAAGGCGCACTACCACGGGACGGTCGTCGACACGACCCCCGACGGCGCGCTCTATCGCCGCGTCGTCGCGGGTTTCCCGGACGCCTGGCTCGAGGACCCCGACGTGAAGTCTCCGGAGACCTCCGCGGCGCTCGCCGAGGCCCACGACCGGATCACCTGGGACGCCCCGATCCACGGGATCGCCGACATCGAGGCGCTGCCGTTCCCGCCGCGCATGGTCAACCTCAAGCCCTCCCGTCTCGGGGGTCTGCAGAACCTGTGCGCTGCCTACGACTACTGCGCGGCGCACGGGATCGGCGCCTACGGCGGCGGACAGTTCGAGCTCGGGCCGGGCCGCGGACAGGCCCAGTACCTTGCCTCGCTGTTTCATCCCGACACTCCCAACGACCTCGCGCCGGTGGAGTACAACGAGGCCCAGGTCCAGCATGGTCTGCCGCCCTCCCCCCTGCCGCCGGCGCCCGACGCAGTCGGCTTCCGCTGGCCACGGGCATGAGCGACCGGCTCGCGGGCACGGTCGCGCTCGTCACCGGCGCCTCGAGCGGGATCGGGGCGGCCACCGCAATCGCGCTCGCCGCCCAGGGGGCCACTGTGGCACTCGCCGCGCGCCGGGGTGAGCGGCTCTCCGCGCTCGCCGCCCAGATCGCCGCCGACGGCGGACGGGCGCTCGAGTGTGAGACCGATCTGACCCGCGAGGGCGAGCCGGCCGCGCTCGTGGCACACGTGGTCGCCGAGCTCGGGAGGCTGGACACGCTCGTGAACAACGCCGGGCTGATGCTGCTCGGGCCGGCTGACGAGGCGCCGCTTGAGGAATGGGAGCGGATGGTGACGCTCAACGTCGCCGCGGTCCTGCGCTGCGCCCACGCCGCCCTCCCCCACCTGCTCGCCGCAGCCGAGGACTCGCCGCGCGGCGTCAGCGACATGGTCAACGTGAGCTCCACCGCCGGTCGACAGGTCAAACCGGGCAGCGGCGTCTACAACCTCACCAAGCACGGGCTCGGCGCGTTCAGCGAATCGCTGCGCATGGAGGTGAGCCGCCGCCACCTACGGGTGTCGCTGATCGAGCCCGGCGCGACCGATACCGAGCTGCGTGACCATCTACGCCCGGCGATCCGCGAGCGCCAGCGAGAGCGGTTTGCGTCGATGGAGGCGCTGACCGCCGGCGACGTGGCTGAATCGATCCTCCATATCGTCACCCGCCCGCGGCACGTGATGATCAACGAGATCCTGATCCGCCCGACCGATCAGAACGACTGAGCGATCGGTCACACCGGCGCACAGATTTTCCTGCGGCCGGGAACGTTCACGTACCATCCTTCGAGTGTCCCGGATCGGAGAGCCGGGAGACGAGGCCCCTACGAGAAGAGGAGACCCCGTGCAGGAAAGAGTCGCCATCGCCGGATCAGGGACGATTGCCTCAGGACTCGCTGCCGTCGCCGCCGCCCAGGGAGAGGTGCTCGTGTGGGCACGCTCGCAGGTGTCGGCCGAGCGCGCCGAGCGGGCCGTGGCCAAGCACTGCGAGAAGGTCGTAGAGCTGAACGGCTGCGCGAAGCGGGTACGGATCGTCACCGAGATCGAGGCGCTGGCCGACTCGACGTTCCTGGTCGAGGCGATCTGCGAGGAGCTCGACTGCAAGTCCGCGCTCCTGGCGCAACTGGGCTCGATGACGGGGCCGCAGGAGATCCTCGCCACCACGACCTCGTCGCTGTCGATCGCCGAACTGGCGGACGTGAGCGGTCATCCGGACCGTTTCCTCGGATTGCATGTCTTCAATCCGGTGCCCCGCATGGAGCTGGTCGAGCTCGCGTACGCTCCCGCGACCCGGCCCGAACTGCGCGCCCGCGCCCGCGATCTCTGCGCGGCGCTCGGGAAGACCCCGGTCGAGGTTCCGGACACGCCGGGGTTCGTCGTCAATCGGCTGCTCTTCCCCTACCTGTTCGACGCGGTCTCGCTGATGGAGCGAACCGGGATGGCGGCCGAGGACGTCGATCGCTGTATGACGCTCGGCGCGGGAATGCCGATGGGGCCCCTCGCCCTGCTCGACTTCGTCGGCCTCGACGTCTCAGCGGCGATCGGTGAGACGATCGACGTCACCGTTCCGCAGACGCTGCGTGAGCTCGTCCGAGAGGGCGCGCTCGGCCGCAAGAGCGGCCGGGGATTTCACGACTACGGCTGAGCTGGAGCGTCGTGATGCGCCGGTGCGTGGACGGCTCCGTATCTTATTGGCGGCCGCCGTTGTATTAAGGCTACGTTCAGGTGCACGCACCACCATTCGCTACGCGACGTACCTCATAGCAGCACCTCCTCCCCAGAAGCACGAAACCGGCCCGTCCCCAGCGGGCCGGTTTCTTTTTGCCAGTGACGATCGAAGCCGGCCCCAATGGGGCCGGCTTCGTCTCTCCTCTCAACCGCCGGATTCGAATCCCGGACGGGCCGTTGCGGCAAATGTAACGAACACTCGGGAAATGTGCGTCACCCTGCGCAGGCCGTCGAATACGCAACCACGCGCGGGCAACGTGAGCCGGCCCCAGCGCCGCCGCACCAGCCGTCAGGTCGCCGACTGCTCCGCCGGCGCTCCCTCCGGGCGCTGCGCGCGCCGGCGGATCCGGACCGCCTCGACCCGATTCTGGCGCACGGACTCGACCCGGATCGAATAGCCGTCGGCGGCGACCTGGTCCCCGCGCTTGGGCAGCCGGCCGAGCTCGGCGAACACGAATCCTCCGACCGAGTTGTACGCGTCGGTGTCGACTGGCAGGTGCAGCCCGTAGTCCTCGAGGTCGGTGAGCGCGACGTGGCCGCGCACGAACCAGTCGCCGTTGGCGAGCTGGCGTACCGCCCCGCCCGCCGGGTCGGTCTCGTCGTAGACCTCGCCGACCACCTCTTCGACGATGTCCTCGGTGGTGACGATGCCGGCGGTGCGGCCGTACTCGTCGACCACGATCGAGAGTTCCGTGCGCTCGCGCTGTAGGTCCGCGAGCAGATCGTCGAGCGGCTTGGTCTCCGGCACGATCGGAGCGGGCCGCACCAGCCCGTCGAAGTGGGCCTCGTAGCCGTCGGACATCATCAGCTTGACGAGCTGGTTGACGTGGACGATGCCCTTGACACGGTCCTGGTTGCCGTCCTCGGTGACGACGAGCCGCGAGTGGCCGGTCTGCACGCAGCGGCGCAGTGCGTCGCGGACGTTCTCCGAGAGGTCGACGGTGACGACCGCCGGGATCGGCGTCATCACCTGCCGCGCCTCCTGCTCGTGCAGGTGGAAGACGCCGGTGAGCATGTTCGCCTCCCCGACGTCGATCGACCCACCGCTGCGCGAGTCGGCGATGATCCGCTTGATGTCCTCGGGCGTCCCGTGCTCGGGATCGGCGTCCGGGTCGGTCCCGGTCAGACGAACCAGGCGATACGACGCGGCGTTGAGCACGACGATGAACGGCGCGAACAGGAAACGCGTCACGTACAGCGGACGAGCGATCAGGCACGCGACTCGCTCGGCGTGCTGGATCGTGTAGAGCTTGGGCGCGATCTCGCCGACGATGCTCTGCACGACGGTGATCAGCAGATAGGCGATCACCACCGCGATGACGACGGCCACGTCGTGGCTGAGCGCTCCGAACACCGGCTTGAGCGCATCGCTGAGCGCAGGCTCGCCGAGCGCCCCGATGCCCAGCGAGGCCATGGTGATGCCAATCTGCGAGGCCGCGATGTAGTCGCCGATGTCGTCGATCATCGACAGTGCCAGCCGCGCCGAGCGGCGGCCGTCCTCAGCCATCTCCTGCAGGCGAGTCGTGCGCGAGCGCACGAGGGAGTATTCGCCCACGACAAAGAACGTGTTGACGAGGACGAGAACCCCGGTGAGGATGATCCAGACCGCTAGCACGGGGCCTCAGGCACCAACCCGCCGGGCATGATGACCGGCCCGGGGATCGGCGCGCTGCTACTTCGAGGTCGATCGTCGTCGGTCATTCAGCGGCGCGGCCAACGGTAGCACCGCCCTCCTCGGAATTCGCAGCGGTGAGGGCGCTCAGAGCCTGTCGAAGCGAGCGGCCATCTCGAAGTCCATGTCGGTCAGGCCACCGGCGGAGTGGTTGGTGAGCGACAGCTTCACCTTGTTCCAGCCGTGCACGAAGATGTCGGGGTGGTGATTGGCCTCCTCGGCGGCCTCCGCGACGTGATTGACGAACGCGATCGCCTCGCCGAAATCCTCGAAGCGCCACTCGCGCACGATCTCGTCCCCCTCCCGTTCCCAAGCCAGGCGCCGCAGGCGGTTCTCGATCTCGTCGTCGTTGAGTGTCTCAGCCAAGGTCCCCTCCGTTCGCTGTTTCTCTCAGGATTGCCGCACTCGGGCCCTGCCGAAACAGGCGTCTGGCGCGCGGCGGACCCAACCCGGACCCGAGCCGGCGTTAGGCTACACGGGCGATGCGCATCGTCAGTCTCGTGCCCGCGGCCACCGAGCTGCTGTTCGCGTTGGATCTCGGCGATGAGGTCGTCGGGGTGACGCACGAATGCGACTTCCCGCCCGGGGTTCGTGACCTGCCGAAGGTGACTCGGCCGGTGCTGCCGTCCGACCTGTCGCCCGCGGAGATCGATGCCGCGGTCAAGGAGCGGACGCTCGCCGGAGAGTCGATCTACGAGCTCGACGCCGACGCGCTCAGCGAGCTTGACCCCGACCTGATCGTCACCCAGTCGCTCTGCCAGGTGTGCGCGGTGTCCGCCGACGACGTGCGGGCGATCGCCGAGGAGCTCGAGACGCAACCCATGGTGATCTCGCTCGACCCGCACACGATCGGCGAGGTGCTGGGCGACGCGCGCACGCTCGCCCAGGCGACCGGTCGCAAGGACGAGGCCGTCGACCTGATCCGGGAGGCCGCCGGCCGGATCGACCGGGTGCGGATCGCCACCCGCGACGTGCGCCGCCCACGGGTCGTCGCGCTGGAGTGGCTCGATCCGCCGTTCGCGGCCGGCCACTGGACGCCGCAGCTCATCGCCTACGCGGGTGGCGAGGATGTGCTCGGGTTCGCGGGCGAGAGCTCGGAGGAGCAGAGCTGGGAGACGGTGGCCGCGGTCCAGCCGGACATCGTGATCGTGATGCCGTGCGGCTATGACGCCGAGATCGCCCATCGCGAGGCCGAGATGCACCGAGACGAGCTCGTCTCGGTCGGCGCCGGCGAGGTGGTCGCCGTCGACGCCGCGGCGTACTTCTCGCGCCCCGGCCCCCGGTTGATCGAGGGACTGGAGACGCTGGCCCACATCATCCACCCCGAGGTGTTCGAGGTGGCGCCGACGCCGGTGCTCACCGTTGAGCTCTGAGGCTCAGAAGATCTGGACGCCGTGGGGCGTGAGGCCGTGCCCCAGCGCGACCGCGTAGGCACCGGCGATGGCGGCCACCGCCAGCACCGCGCAGCCGGCGTAGAAGATCGACTGCCGTCCGCGCCGCTCCGCCAGTTCGACGTACAGCCAGCCGAGGATGACCCCGCCGACCAGTCCGCCGGCGTGTCCGCCGATCGAGATGTCCGGGATCGACAGCGAGATCACGATGTTGAGGATCAGCGTCGCGCCGAGCCCGCTCTGCCAGATCGAGATGCCGCGCCGGTTGGCGAGCACGAGGAGGGCACCGAACAGACCGAACAGCGCTCCCGACGCCCCGACCGTCGGCGAGCCGGGCTCGAACAGCAACGCGCCGAAGGACCCGGCGAAGATCGATGCGAGGTAGATCGCGAGGTAGGGCATGCGGCCGATGCCGCGCTCGAGCGCGTTGCCGACGACGTACAGGAACCACATGTTGAAGGCGATGTGGATCAGGCCGTCGTGGATGAACGCGGAGGTGAACAGCCGATAGGGCTGATCCAGCCCGCCCGGGACGCCGCCGTGGATGAACGGGCCGACGAGCATCCCGTCGTAGTACACGGTCCCGAAGCGGTTGGTGACTCCCATGATGCCCGTCCCGGTCGCCACCTCGGCGAGGAACACGACGACGTTGATCGCAAGGATGATCTCGGTGATCGAGTAGCGCGAGAGGCCCGAGCCCCGCGCCGCGCGGTTGCGGACGTTGGCGGCGGTCCGCACGCGGGTGCGGTCGCGCGCGCACTCCGGGCACCGCATCCCGACCGGCGTCGGCGTCATGCAATCGGGGCAGATCGGCCGCCCGCAGGAGGAGCAGGCCACGCCGGTCTCGCGGTTGGGATGCCGGTAACAGGTGGCCATTGCGGGTGTGGTGACGGTACCAGCGCGCGCCCGCGCCGGAGGACGGTGCGGTCGCCCCTGCCGGTCCGGCCGGTCGGCCGCAGCCGGCGAGCGGCCCGTGGGCTCAGCGGCCGGGCAGGACCCGGCGGGCTTCCTCGGCGACGTCGTGGAGAGTGTGCCCGGCGAGCTCGAGCATGTTCGCCGACTGCTGCAGCCGGCTCTTGTGGCGGCTGCGGACGCGGAGCACGACCAGTGCCGCTCCGGCACCCGCGCCGACGACGATCGCGGCAGCGGGGCGCACCCAGTTGCGCGGGTCGCGCATCGCCGACAGCTCCCACGCCTCGAGCTCGTCCTGGGCGGCGACGGCGAGGCTCACGAGCGTCGCCTCCACCCGGACCAGCAGATCGTCGGGCGGGTCGACAGGGCTGAGCGCCTCCTGCAGCAGTGCCTCGAAGTCAGTGGATCCCACGCTCATCGCGATTCTCGGTCCCCGTCGGTGGGCGGCGTCTCGACGATGCCCTTGAGCTGGCGGATGGCGCGATGGAGCAGGACCTTCGTCGCGCCGTCGGTCTTGCCGAGTGCACGGGCGATCTCGCGGTTGTCCATTCCGAGCGCAAAGCGCATGATCAATGCCTCCCGGCGCTCGTCAGGCAGCTTCTGCACACCCTCGAGGATCGCGCCGAGCTCCTCACGGCCCTCCACCAGGGCCTCGGTCGTGTGTGGTGCGGAGATGAACCCCGCGTCCTCGATCGCGGACTCCGGCCGCCTGGACCGGTCGCGATAGAAGTTCGCCGCGAGGTTGTGCGCGATGCGGATGAGCCACGGCCGCAGCGGTCGCCCGTCGGATTCGCGCAGCGCGCGCTCGAAGTGCCGGTAGGCCTGTAGGAAGGTCTGCTCGGTGAGGTCCTCCGCGTCGTGGTGGTTGCCGACGCGGTAGTAGCTGTAGGAGTAGACGTCGCGCAGATGAGCGCGGTAGAGCTCCGAGAACCGGGCGTCGAGCTCGGCCTTGGACTGCGGGCTCTCCTCGGTAGCAGCCACATTGTGAGCCTACCGCTGACCGATCAGGCGGCCCGGACGCTGCCGGGCCGCTTGGGGCGCGGGGGTTCGGTGACCGTCGCCGCCCACTGGTCGGGCTCGAGCCGACCGTCGAGCAGCGCGGCCAGCCCGTCGAGCGCGGGACTCTCGATCGCCGCCTGATGGGCGGCGGTGGCCAGCAGCGGCACCGAATCGACAGCCTCGGTGGTCTGCCCGATCGCCTTCGGGATCTCTGCGGCGGGGACGCCCTGGGCGAGTAGTTCGCCGGCCCTCCGATTGCGTGACCCGCTGGCGACGACGGTCGCGACGAGATCTCCGGCGCCGGCCAGCCCGGCGAAGGTCTCCGGGCGGCTGCCGCGGGCGCGCGCGAGCGCGTCAACCTCGGCGAACACTTTGCCGGCAGCGGCACCTGCGACGTTGGGCCCGGCCACCGACGCCGCGGCGGCCGCAAGGGCGGCGGCGTTCTTCGCGCAGCCCGCCAGCTCCACGCCGGTGACGTCGGTGGTCGTCGTCACGTCGAGCTTGGCCTGGCTGAACATGTCCGACAGTTGGCTGGCAAAGCCCCGGTCGAGCGAGGCGATCACTACCGACGCTCCCCGCTCGAGCATCTCCGCGGCGTGCGCCGGACCGCCGAGCACGGCAACGGCATGGGCGCCTGCGCGCTCTGCGGCGAACGCGGCCGGCAGCGTCCCGAGCGGCGGGACGAGCCCCTTGGACATGACGAGCACGCCGGCCCGGCGGTTGATCTGACCGCCGTGGGCGGCGAGCACCGCCGGCAGTGCCTTGGCGGGCACGGCCAGACAGACGACGTCATGACCGTCGAGCGAGAGCTCGGAGGCGCGGGTCACGCGGATCGACTCGGGCAGTGTGATACCGGGCAGGTAGCGCGTGTTCTCGCGGCTCTCGGCGAGGACCCGTGCCTGCTCCTGCGTGCGGCAGCCCAGCTCGACCTCAAGGCCCGCCCGCGCGAGGCAGACCGCGAGGCTGGTGCCCGAGGCGCCAGCTCCGATGACCGCGACCCGTCGCACCGGGGTCAGCCCGCCCAGCCACTCCCACTGGAGCATCACGCATGGCCAGATCCGGTCGGTGACCGCCCCCGCGAGCGCCGGCGACGGGTTCTCCACGACCGGGAAGCGCAACGCGCGGCCGGCGCGGATGCGTACCCGGTGGGGGCGGATCCGCCAGCCGCGGCGAATCGCCTCGGTTCCGATCACCGCAACCGGTACGACCGGAGCCCCGGACTCCAGGGCCAGACGACCGACGCCGCGTCGCGGCCGGCCGAGCGCACCGGGGCGGATCCGGGTGCCCTCGGCGAAGATCAGGACGATGTCGCCGCGCGCGAGGATTGCCTCGGCGGTGGCGATCATCTCAGGGTCGGAGGCACCGCGGGCAACCGGGAAGGCACCCAGCGCGTTGAGCAGCCAGGCGGCGATCGGGCGTCGGAAAAGCTCCTGCTTCGCCACGTAGTACATCGGCCTTCGCGCCATGCAGGCGATCACGAACGGGTCCAAGAAGCTGCGGTGGTTGGCGGTGATGAGCACTGGGCCCTTGCCGGGGACGTGCTCGCGGCCGATCCGCTGCATCCGGAAGTACACGAGGAAGAACGCCTGGAACGTGACGCGGACGAAGGCGTAGAGCAGCGGATTGACACCGTGCGTGCGGGCACGGTGGTGCAGGCGTTCATGGTCCATGCTGAGCCGTACCCGACAAACGTCGGGTCGTTACAGTCCTTCGGAGGGATGAGTCCAGACGCCGATCACAGCCCATGCCCGTAAGTCCGAGCCTGGATCCCGTACGGACGTTGCGTGGCGCACTGAGCGGCGCGCTTGCCGCAGCCGTGTGGGCGCTCGAGCAGCCGCTGGACAAGAGGATCTTTCGATGCTCGTTCGACGACGTCGAGCTGCTCGGCAAGCTGGTCACCCGGGACGACGGCTGGTACCCCATCGGCTTCGCGATGCACATGGCGAACGGTGCGGTGTTCGGCGCCGTCTACGCCAACCTGGCACCCCGGGTGGGACTCCCCGCTTCGCTGCGCGGACCGGCCGCCGCGCTCGCCGAGCACGTCGCCAGCTGGCCGCTGGTTGCGCTCACCGACCGCGAACACCCCGCCCGTGACGAGATGCCGCGTCTCTGGGGCAACCGTGCGGCGCTCGCCCAGGCGACATGGCGCCACCTGCTCTTCGGGATCGTGCTCGGCGAGCTCGAGCGCCGCGTCAATCACGAGCCCGAGGAACCCGAGCCCGAGCCGGAGGCGTACTACTCCTCCAACGGCCACGGCTCACTCGAGCACGCGCTGTCGGCGAACCCCGACAGCTGAGACCGCCCGGATCGGACCCGCGGTGCGCGCGCTGATCACCGGCGCCTCGGGCTTCGCGGGCGGCTGGTTGTGCCGGGCGTGCCTGCAGGCTGACGACGAGGTTCACGGTATCTCCCGCTCGGGCACGGCGCCCGCGGGCGCCTCCGCCGCGGCGATCGACCTCCGGGACACCGGTGCGGTCAGCACGTGCGTCCGGGATTTTGCGCCCGACGTCGTCTATCACGTCGCCGCGCTCAGCTCTGTCGGGCGCTCGTGGGCTGAGCCCGCACGAACGCTCGAGGCCAACGTCGGGGGCGCGATCTCGCTGCTCGAGGCGGTACGCGAGCACGCGCATGACGCCCGGGTGGTGTGGATCAGCTCCAGCGAGGTCTACGGCACCGTGGCCACGATGCCGATCGCCGAGACGGTGCCATGCCGCCCCGAGAGTCCGTACGGCGTCTCCAAGCTGACGGCTGAGCAGCTTGCCGCGATCTACGCCGATGCCCACGGGCTGCGGGTCGTCGTCGTCAGGCCGTTCAGCCATTCCGGCCCCGGGCAACGGCCGATCTTCCTGCTGTCGAACCTCGCGTGGCAGGCCGTTGGCGCGCGCCGAGCCGGCCAGCGCACGCTGCGCGTGGTCACCGGCAACGGCGAGGTCCGACGCGACGTCAGCGACGTCCGCGACGTGGTCAACGCCTACCGCATGCTCGCTGCGAGCTCGGTCTCCGGGGTCGTCAACGTCTGCAGCGGCGTCACGCGCTCGACCGCCGAGCAGGTCGCCGAGCTCGCCCGGCTCGCACCGGAGTTGGCGATCGAGCACGTGGTCGATCCGCAGCTCGTGCGGTCGAGCGAGGTCATGGAGCTCCGCGGTGACCCGTCCCGCCTGCGGGACCAGACTGGATGGCGGCCCGAGATCCCCTACGAGCAGACCCTCGCCGACACGATTGACTTCTGGGAGCGTGAGCTGTCCGCCAGTTGATACGGGCGGTGCGCTGCGACAAGACTCCCCCGGCCGGGTAGAGACCGGCCATGAAGACGACGATGGACCCGCGGACCGTCTCCCCCCCGTTCCGCCGCGACGACTCCACCGACGGCGGCGACCTGCTCTCGAAGCTCGCCCGCGCCGGACTCGTGGCTCGCGGCTTCGTCTACGGGGTGATCGGAGCGCTGGCGATCGGTCTGGCCGCCGGCGCGGGCGGCAAAACCACGAGCCAGACCGGGGCGCTGAAGACGATCGCGCACGAGCCCGTCGGGACGGTCGCTCTGATCGCGCTGACGATCGGGCTGGCGGCCTACGCCGCCTGGCAGATTCTGAAGGCGGCCTGCGGCGTCGAGGCAGGGGAGCGGATGGACGCCGGCGACCGGCTCTCGGCGCTCACCGGGGGCGTCGCCTACGCGTTCCTCTGCGGTGTGGCGGTCGAGATCCTGCTGGGTTCCAGTCCGTCCGGTGGCGGCGCCCGGCAGGAGACCGCCGGCGTGCTCGGCTGGCCGGGCGGCCCCGTCTACGTCGCGGTCGTGGGGGTGGTGCTGTTCGGCACCGGCCTCTATCAGGGGTACAAGGGCGCCGCCAGGAAGTTCTGCGAAGACTCACGGGTGTCGAGGATGAGCCCCGCGGTACGGCGCACGTTCACCGCGCTCGGAGTCGCCGGCTACTGCTCCCGCGGTGTCACCTTCGCGCTGATCGGCTACGGCCTGGTCAAGGCCGCGATCGACTACTCACCCAGGAGCGCCGTCGGCCTCGACGGCGCCCTGCAGGAGCTCATCCACGCCTCCTACGGCCCGCTGCTGCTCGGAATCGTCGCCGCCGGCTTCATCGCATTCGCGCTGTTCTCGATCGCCGACGCGCGCTACCACCGCGTCTGAGCGCGGCCAGGACCGAGCATCCAGGGCGGGGCCGCTCAACGCCGCGCGATACCGTTTGCGCCGCATTCCTGCGCGATGCCCGCCTAGCTCAATTGGTAGAGCACTTGATTTGTAATCAAGGGGTTGGGGGTTCAAGTCCCCCGGCGGGCTTGGTGAAGTACCTGCAAATCGGCCGCTTACTGGGTCTGATGAGCACCCCGATTTGCCAAGCATGTCCCCAATATGTCCCGAGGAGGAGTACGAATTCGAGACATGGGAGGCGATTCGATCGCCCGGCCGACGGGCCATGTCTTCCGCGTCGAGCGGGTGCGCGGTCCGGCGTGGTACGCCAAGTACCGACTGCCTGACGGCCGCCAGGTGCAAAGGAAGCTCGGGCCGGCGTGGACCGATCGCGGCCGGCGCGCGAACGGCTACTTCACGAGGCGCACCGCGGAAGACTGGCTGGCGCGCACGCTCGAGCAGGCCCGCCGCGGTGAGCTGCCAGGCATGGTCCGCACGGGGGCCACGTTTGCCGATGCATGCGACGAGTTCCTGCGCTACGTCGCCGAGGACCGCCAGCGGAAGCCATCGACGCTCGCCGGCTATCACTCGATCATCGACTCGATGCTGAAACCCGCGTTCGGTGACGTGCCGGTCGAATCAGTCACGACAGCGGCTATCGAGGAATGGCTGTCAGGTCTCCCCAGTCCGCACGAACGAAGACGCTCGCGCTGGTACTGATGCACGGCATCTTCCGCCGTGCGAAGAAGGTCTGGTCCCTGCCCTCCAACCCGGCGGCCGAGGTGGAGAAGCCGCTGCAGCGACGCGGCGGCGAGATCCAGGTCTTCTCCCCGGAGGAGGTGTGGGCGCTCGTCCGCGCGGCTGACTCCGAGCAAGACGGGGCGATCTTCTTGACAGCCGCGTTCACTGGCCTGCGCATGGGCGAGTTGCTTGCGCTGCGCTGGCGCGACGTCGACTTCGCCGGCTCAGTGCTCCGCGTGAGCGCGAGCTATTCGGCCGGCGCGTTGACGACCCCGAAGTCGGGCAAGGTGCGCGCGGTTCCACTCGCACCCGACGTCGCCACCACGCTGGCCCAGCTTGGCCGGCGCGAGCTGTTCACCGGCGACGACGACCCGGTCTTCGTCGGAATCAGCGGCGGCTACGTCGACGGCTCCGCACTCAGGCGACGCTACAAGCAGGCACTCGGCGCCGCCGGCCTTCGTTCTCTGCGCTTCCACGACCTCCGCCACACGTTCGGGACGCGGATGATTGCCAAAGCGGACATCCGGCGAGTCCAGGAGTGGATGGGCCACGCCGACATTCAGACCACCATGCGGTACCTCCACTACGCCCCACACCCCGAAGACGCCGCCCTCGTCGCCGAGGCATTCGCGGTCACCAGCGCTCAGGAGGCGACAGAAAACCACTCCTGAGCAGGTACTTGTCCGAGGATGTCCCAGAATGTCCGCGGATGTCCAAGGCCAAGTCCGCGAACCGTCGGCGCGCGCGAGGAACCATCACCAAGCACGGACGCGAGGTCACTGCTCGCCCATCCGCGCGCGACCAGCACGCCGTGGATCACCCCAACCGGAACCTCGGCGGATCAGCCCGGGCAGCCAGCGGCGGCACGCGGTGCGACATCGCCTCGCCCGGATGGCGAGGCACCTCATCCGCGCGTGACCACGCCGCTTGGCCCCCTCCGGGCCTCGCTTCATCGCCTCCGGCAGAGCCCGTGCCGAGCGATCCGGCGACCGCGGACATTTTGGGACAAAGCGCGACCAGCACGGGGTGTGCCAGGAGTGTGTGCCTGTCGGTGGTGGGGGTTCCATGAGGCTCATTCCGAGACGTGCTTGCCGTTGAGTCGGGTGGCCGGGGGCATCTCAGCCCCCGGCTCCCACAGATCCCGGCGTGACAGTCTCCCGTCACCGGGCTCTTCTGATCGGTCCTAATACGAGCGCTCCAAGCGCCAGTGGGCGAACAGGTCGGGCTGTCTCGAGAGCAGTCCGGCCAGCCACCGGCCGTAGCGCTTTTGGGTGCGCAGTCGTTTGTATTTCCTGCCAGCCCAGCGCCTCACGTAGGCGTTGACGCGCCGCAGGAGGGGATTCAACGCGGACCGGTAGAACCGGCCGTAGTAGTTGATCCACCCGGAGACGATGGGGTTGATCCATCGCGCCAGGTCGTCCAACGACAGATCGGTGCGCCGATGGATCCGCATCTGGCGGAGCCGGGCGCCCGCGGCCTTCAGCGCCTCGGGACTGATCGCAGGCAAGAAGCTGGTGAAGTTCCGGCCCTTGCTGCGCGCCCCCCGTGCTCGGAAGGCGTACCCGAGAAAGGTGAACGAGATGTGCTCGTGCTTCGCTCGGCGCTGACCGTCCTTGCAATAGACGATCCGCGTTTTGTCCGGGTGAAGCCGCAGGCCGACCTCGTTCATCCGCGCGGCAATCCGACCGAGCACCAGCTCGGCTTGGGCCCTGCTCTTGCAATGCACGACACCATCGTCGGCATAGCGCTCAAACGGACAGCCCGGGAACTCCCGGACCATCCACATATCAAACGCGTAGTGCATGAACAGGTTTGCCAGGACCGGCGAGACCGCCGACCCTTGCGGGGTTCCTCTACTGCGCTGCTCAAGGAAGCCGTCCGGATGCTCAAGCGGCGCAGCCAGCCACCGCTTGACATACAACCGCACCCAACGACAGTCGGTGACCGCCTGCACCGCTTTGACGATCAGGTCCCACGGCACCTCGTCGAAGAACTTCTGGACATCGAGATCGATGATCCAGTCGTACTTCCAGCACCGCTGCCGGCAGGCCGCCAGCGCATCGTGAGCCGAGCGACCCGGCCGATAGCCATACGAGTCGGGATGGAACCGAGGTTCCACCACCGGCTCAAGCTGCATGGCCACCACCGTCTGCGCGACCCTGTCCGCGACCGTCGGCACTCCCAGCATTCGGACCCCACCACCATGCGGCTTGGGGATCTCCACTGCCCTGACCGGCGGTGGGAACCAGGTTCCTGAGCTCATCCGATTCCAGATCTTGTAGAGGTTGCCCTCCAGATCGGCCTCGAACGCGTCGAGATCCTGACCATCCACCCCCGGCGCTCCCTTGTTGGCCTTGACCTGCCGCCACGCCTCCCAGACCATCAGCTTGGGAATCGCAAACGACTTCGCTTCGGGCCTTGACATGTCGCTTCGCCTCCTCCCAGGACTCCTCGCCCCGGTTGAACGAACCACATTCCTGATCAGCCGGCCCCTTCGCTTCACCCCCACCCCAGCGAGCAGGAGCTTCACCACTAATACGGGCCGGTCCGCCAGCAAGCGCCGCGACCGGTACTCAATGCCTCCGGTTTCCGCCGTCGGCACGCTCCCTCTCGCCGCCCGTCGAACTGACCCGAAGGGCCCGGACGGCCGCTTTCGACGCTCGCCTTCTCACGTTCCGTGCCAGAGCCGCAGACCAGGCTCACGCCGCCTTCACGCCGGGCACCACCTGGCCAGTCATCGGGACATCCGCCAGGCTCATCACAAGAGAACAGCCAGACCCCTCGCTTTTGATGCCACCTCAATTTTGCTAACGACGCATCAACAGCGCACACCCACCCCAACACCGGGCTGGGCGCTTTCTGGAACGTCTTCCTGGTCCCCACCTGACGCGTCAACCGCGCCTTCTCCGGATCGCTCACCACGACGGTCTTCAGCCAACGCAGCATCCGGTGGTTTGACGCCCTCCCCCGAAGGACGACGCCGGAGGGCCAACAAGCCTCCATCTCCAGCACAGCACCGTCTCTATGAAGATCGCCTACATCAATCCTCCTTCAACGTTCGTGACACACGGCTGTCGGAAAATCGCAAAGAGCGGGATCGGCTGGCTCGGGCGCCGGTGGGAACTCACTCCGGTGCCGGCTCGAATGTGACCCCTGGTCAGGCGGGGTTGGCGGTCCAGTGGGTGTGGAGCTTGAGGAGATTGTGCGACGCGGTGATCAGGCGCCATTCGGACTGCACGGCGGCTCTGCCGCGTCTCATGAAGTGGGTGATCGCGCGGTTGTGTTTGATCTGGCCGTAGACCGGCTCGATCGTGATCTTGCGCATCCCGTAGAGGACCCGGCCGGTGTCGCTCTGAAGGGTGTGTCGCATTTGTTCATAGATGTCCTTGGTCCACCCGGGGCGGGCGCCGTCGCGTCTGCCGCCGTCTGGCGGCACGAGGACCTGCAGGCCTCGGGCGCGCAGCGCGGTGATCTGACGGGTGTGCCAGTAGCCGGCGTCGGCGACCACGACCTCGGGTGGCTGCCCGATCCCGTGGCGCTTGAGGTGATCAAGCGCGTGGTCGAGCAT
>DATJTS010000085.1:0-4765 GCA_035503035.1 Solirubrobacteraceae bacterium | reverse complement strand
AGGACGACGACCGCCCCGATGACCCCGGCGCCGACCAGCGTCTCCACCACGCCACGACGGACGATCAGCAGCAGCACCGCCGCGACGGCGAGGAGCGCGAACTGCCAGCCGTGCAGGACGATCGCCAGCAGGATCCCGGCTCCGAAGATCGCTCCGATCGCGGCGGGGCCCGCACCGTCGAGGAACGCCTGCGCGGTCCGGTTGCCACGCAGTTGCTCGAAGCGGGGGCCGCCGAGCAGGATGAACGAGAACGATGGGGCGAATGCGACCAGCGCCGCAAGGACCGCGCCGGCGAGGCCGTGGGCGGCGTAGCCGACCGCGGCGACCGTGGCGACGACGGGTCCGGGCGTCACCTGGCCGAGCGCCACCGCATTGAGGAACTGGGCGTTGGTCATCCAGTGGTGGACGTGGACCGCGTCGCCCTGCATCAGCGGGATGATCACGAAGCCCCCGCCGAACGACAGCGCCCCGACCTTGAACGCGGTCCAGGCCAGCGCGCCGATTCCGCCGGTCGCGATCGAGCCGGGTGCGAGAAGCAGCGCGGCCGACGGGCGCCCGTGGCCGGCGAGGATCACCTCGACCACGCCGCATCCCAGCAGGGCGAGCACCAGGTAGGGGCCGAGCAGGACGGCAGCGGCGATGCCCACCACGACATACGCCACCCAGCGAGCGCGGCGCACGCGGTCACCGTCGAGCCGGGCGAGGCTCGGCGAGACGAACCCGCGCCCGGCCTGAACTGCGACCGCCGCCACCGCCGCACCGGCCCCGGCCCCGGCTCCGCGGATCCACAGCGGCGGGCTGTGGCTGAGGAACAGCAGCGAGAGGGCGATGACGAGCACGACCGCGGGCGCGATGAACCCGACGCCACCGACCAGCACTCCGCGGACGCCGGCGATCCGATACGCGCAGAACAGCGCCATCTGGGTCGAGGCCGGTCCAGGGAGCAGTCCGCAGGCGGCATTGGCGTCCTGGAACTCCGCCGCCGTCATCCAGCCGGTTCGGTCGACCATCAGTTGGCGCAGGAGTGCGATGTGCGCGGGCGGGCCACCGAAGCCGGTGACCCCGATCCGGGTCCATTCCCGTGCGACCACGGCCAGCGAGACCTGAGGTGGCGCCGGAGTCCTCGCGCCTGTCTGGTCCGGGCGGCCGCTCACCTGCGCCGGAACGCTACCCGACCGCGCAGGGAGCGGACCGGCGGTCTGGCCGGGCGCAGTGCCCGGTCAGCCGCGCTGCGTATGCGCAGCCTGTGCGGCCTGCAGGCGACCCTGCCAGACCGCCTTGGCACCCAGATCGCCGACCCGGAACACCATCACCGCCGAGCCGAGCGCCAGCAGCACGAGAACCACCCGCAGGGCGGTGAACATCGCGCGCGGAGCCAATAGCCGGTCGACGATCTCAAGTCCCGTGTCCATCCCGCCGGAGATCCGCTGGGAGGCGAATGTGACGATCAGGATCGCGGTGAACGCGACGTAGACGAACGCCAGGATGTGCGCGGCGTGCGAATGCTGCGAGATCAGCTGGGCGGCCCGGCCGGTCAGGTGCAGCGCTGCATCCAGCGCGGCGCCCGCCTGCATCGTCAGGAAGATCGAACTCATCGCCGCGATCGAGACAAGCGCGAGCGCGATCCCATAGCGTGCGAACCAGTCCGTCCTCACCATGCACACGATCGCGGCGATGATCGTCGCCGGGATCAACACCACCGGCACGTGGACGAACAGCGGGTGGGCGGGCAGCCCGCCGTAGATCGTCGTGATCCGGATCGGCAGCGTGACAAAGCCGAGGAACGCGAGGGCGGTCAGCACGAACTCGGCGCGTCGCCAGTCGACGTTCGACCGGCGTTGGTTGAGGCTTCCGGTCGTCATACCCCTGCCCTTCCTGTCATGGCGCGTCGATGCGCCGGCGTACGTGAGAGCGGCCATCAACCGGCCTGCTGGCACGCTACGCAGAGTCCCCAGCCTCCACAACGATCGCAAGGACGATCTTTGCGGCGGCCCGTCTACGTCTCAGGGATGACATCGGACCGGCCTCGCGTCGTAGGCGGAGTCAGGCGCGCAGTGCTTCGGTGGGGCTGAGGCGGGCGGCCTTCATCGCGGGGTAGAGGCCGGCGATCGCGCCGATCAGGAAGCCGCCGAGTGGAGCGACGATGAGCGCGTAGGTGGGGACCACGAACGGCTCGTGCTGAGCGACGGCGTAGATCGCGGTGGCGCCGGCGCCGAGTCCGAGGCCGGCGATGGCGCCCAGCGCGGCGAGCAGAGCGGATTCGGTGAGGAACTGGGCGCTGACGTGGATGCGGCGCGCGCCCAGGGCGCGGCGCAGTCCGATCTCGCCACGGCGCTCGAGCACGGAGATGACCATGATGTTGGCGATGCCGATCGCGCCGACGAGTAGCGCGACCGCGCCGAGGCCGAGCAGCAGGGTGGTGAATTGGCCCTTGGCCGCAGCCCGCGCCTTCAGCGCATCGGACGGCCGGGTCACCACGACGCCCGACGGGTCCTGAGGGTTGGCCGTGGCGGCGAGTAGGTTGGAGACGCCGATGACGTCGTCCTGGTCGGAGCGCACATAGATCTCCGAGGGGTCGGGTTGCTGGCCGAACAACCTCTCGGCCACGGGCAGCGAGATGAACGCCGTGTCGTCCAGGGTGGTGTCCAGCGCGGCGGAGCGCATCACCCCGATCACGGTGAACCAGGTGCCGTTCAGGTCGACCATGAGGTGGTGGCCGACCTGCTCGAGCTCGAGCGTCTGGGCCGCCTGCGCGCCGAGGACGACCTCGGGATAGCGGTTGCTCACGCGATCCAGGAAGTGGCCGCTGGCCATCGTGGTGCCCATCACCTCGGGCAGATCGTCCTGCGCCGCATCGACGCCGATCCCGCCCGTCTCCTCCGAGGGCACGTACGGGGTGCGGAGCACGACCCCGGTCGTGAGCTGATACACGGCGGCGGCGCTCCGCACGTGGGACATGCCGCCGATCATCCTGGTGGCCGTCGTCGGCAGGACCTCGGTGTTGCCCGTGAAGCTCTGGCCGGGGGCGACGGTGAGCAGGTTGGTGCCGAGCCGGTCGATCTCGGCGAGCAGGTTGGCCTGGGCCGAGGAGGAGACGCCGACGACCGACACCATCGCCCCGATCCCGATCGCGATCCCCAGCGCCGACAGCGCCGCCCGCAGCTTGCGCGAGCGCAGACCCTGCAGCGAGGCCCAGGCGAGCTCGGCGAGCGGCAGGCGAGCGAGGTCCTCGGAGGGTGTCCGATCGGGGTGGGCGAGGCTGGTCACAGTCCGTCGTCGACGATCTCGCCGTCGCGCATGTGGATCTGCCGGGGAAAGGTGGCGGCGATCGCCGGGTCGTGGGTGATGAGCACGAGGGTCGCCCCGTCGCCCGCGAGCTCGTGCAGCAACTCGATCACCTGCGTTCCGGCATGCGAGTCGAGGTTGCCGGTCGGCTCGTCGGCGAGGATGATCTCCGGCCGTTTGGCGAGCGCCCGCGCGATCGCGACGCGCTGGCGCTCCCCGCCGGAGAGCTGCGTCGGACGGTGGGAGAGCCGGTGCGCGAGTCCGACCCGGTCCAGCGCCTCGCGTGCCGCTGAGCGTCGGTCGCGCAGGTGCCGGCCGGTGTACAGCATTCCGGTGGCGACGTTGTCGAGCGCGGTCAGTGCTTCCTGGAGGTGGAACGCCTGGAACACGAAGCCGATGCGGTGTGCTCGCAGCCCGGCGAGATTGCGGTCCGAGGCGTCGGTGAGCGGTCGGCCCGCGACCGACACCGTCCCCGCCGTCGGGCGCTCCAACGTGCCCAGGATTGTCAACAGCGTCGTCTTGCCCGAGCCCGAGGCGCCGGTCACGGCGACCTGGTCCCCGGTCGCGACTGCGACGCTCACGTCGTGCAGCGCGGTCACGCCGCCCGCGTACTGCTTGCTGACGCCGTCGAGGGCGAGTGCGTGCGCTGCGCTCATCCCTGGGAGTCGGTGACGGCCAGACCGCTGCGGACGGCGGAGCCGGAGACCTGGACGTAGCCCGCGGCGAACAGCCCGACGGTGACTGGGATGAGGGTGTGGGGTGCGCGGGCCTCCTGCAGCGCATACCGGTTGCCGGAGGTCGCCACGAGCGCGGTGACGGGTACCGACAGGACGTTGCGTGCGCGCTGGGAGACGAAGTCAACGCTCACCGCCGCCTGGTCGAGCCCCGCGGTCTGGTGGCGGCCGAGGAGCGCGATCGTCACCGGCACCGTCGAGGATGAGCTGCCGCCGGAGCCGCCGCCCTGGCCGGTGCCCTGATCGCCGCCTGATCCCGCGCTCTGCGCGATGCGGCTGACGGCGGTGATCTTCGCGTGCACCGTGTTCCCGGCCGGCATCTCGACGCTGACGTGCTCTCCGACACGCGCCTCGCTCTGCGAGCTTGCGGAGATGTCGACGGTGACGACGAGGCGGGTCGAGGTCGTCTGAAGGATCGCCTGGGCGCTGCCGCCGCCGCTGCTGCCGCTGCCGCCGCTGGAGTGGTGCGAGCTCGAGTGGTGCGAGCTCTTCGCCGCCGCCTTCAGCGCCGCGGTCGCCGCCTTCAGCTGCGAGGTCTCGGCCTTGAGCTGTTTGGCGAGTGCCGACAGCGCTTTCGCCGCGCCGTCTGACGCGCCGTCTGTCGCGGTCGTGGAGGAGACGAACTCGGCGGATCCGGCGAGCGGCGCGCTCGAGCTGTCCTGGGCCGCCCCTGCCGAGCCTCCGCCTGAACCGGTCGACCCGACCGTCGTATCGAGCGAGGAGACCAGTTGCGGGCCCGGCAGGAA
>DATJTS010000084.1:0-16304 GCA_035503035.1 Solirubrobacteraceae bacterium | reverse complement strand
GGTGAGCGTCTCGTCGGAACCGTCGCCAAGCGCCAGCAGGTGACCAACCCGACCAACACGATCTTCTCGATCAAGCGCTTCATGGGCCGCAAGGAGGCCGAGGTGCGCGATGAGGAGTCGATCGTGCCCTACAAGGTGGAGTCGGGCCCCGGCGGCGACGTGCGCGTCGACGCGCAGGACAAGCAGTACTCCCCGCCCGAGATCAGCGCGATGATCCTCGGCAAGCTGAAGGCCGATGCCGAGGCGTATCTCGGTGAGACCGTCGACAGCGCCGTGATCACCGTCCCGGCCTACTTCAACGACGATCAGCGCCAGGCGACCAAGGACGCCGGCAAGATCGCCGGCCTCGACGTCAAGCGGATCATCAACGAGCCGACCGCCGCGTCGCTCGCCTACGGCCTGGAGAAGGACACCGACCAGACGATCCTCATCTTCGACCTCGGCGGCGGCACGTTCGACGTGTCCGTGCTCGAGATCGGCGACGGCGTCTTCGAGGTCAAGGCGACCGCTGGTGACAACCACCTCGGCGGCGACAACTTCGACAAGGCGATCGTCGACTGGCTGGTCAGCGAGTTCAAGAAGTCGCAGGGCATCGACCTGTCCGCGGACCCGATGGCGCTGCAGCGGCTCTACGAGGCCGCCGAGAAGGCCAAGATCGAGCTCTCCACCACCCAGGAGACGCAGATCAACCTGCCGTTCATCACCGCCGACGCCTCCGGCCCCAAGCACCTCGACATGCGCCTCACCCGCGCCAAGCTCGGCGAGCTCACCTCGTCCCTGATCGACCGCACGGTCGCTCCGGTGCGCCAGGCGCTCGACGACGCCAAGGAGAAGGGCGCCTCGACGATCGACCATGTCGTGCTCGTCGGTGGCATGACCCGCATGCCCGCCGTGCAGGAGAAGGTCAAGGAGCTCACCGGCAAGGAGCCCCACCGGGGCGTCAACCCCGACGAGGTCGTCGCCGTCGGCGCCGCGATCCAGGCCGGCGTGCTCGCCGGCGACGTCAAGGACGTGCTGCTGCTCGACGTCACCCCGCTCACCCTCGGCATCGAGACCAAGGGCGGCGTGATGACCAAGCTGATCGAGCGCAACACGACGATCCCCACCCGCAAGTCCGAGGTGTTCTCCACCGCGGAGGACAACCAGCCGAGCGTGGAGATCCACGTGCTGCAGGGCGAGCGCGAGATGGCCAGCTACAACAAGTCGCTCGGCAAGTTCCAGCTCACTGGCATCCCGCCGGCGCCGCGCGGGATCCCGCAGATCGAGGTCGCCTTCGACATCGACGCCAACGGCATCGTGAACGTCTCCGCGAAGGACCTCGGGACCGGCAAGGAGCAGAAGATCGAGATCCGCTCCGGCGCCGGGCTCTCCGACGACGAGATCAAGCGGATGGTCTCCGATGCCGAGTCGCACGCCGAGGACGACAAGCGCCAGCGCGAGCTCGCCGAGGCGCGCAACAACGCCGAGAACGCGGCCTACCAGGCCGAGCGCCAGCTCACCGAGCTCGGCGACGCGGTCGACGCCTCCTCCAAGGAGGAGATCGAGTCCGCGATCAAGGCGGTGCGCGAGTCGTTGACCTCCGAGGACGCCGAGGACATCAAGTCCAAGGCCGACGCGCTCAACTCGGCCTTCCACAAGGTCTCCGAGGCGATGTACCAGAAGGCCCAGGAGCAGCAGGCGGCCTCCCAGGCGGCCGACGGCGCGTCGAGCAACGGCGGGTCCTCCGGCGACGGCGAGAGTGCCGATGAGGAGGATGTCGTCGACGCCGAGGTCGTGGACGAGAACTAGGTCCCTCCATGACCAACTCCGAGAACAATCACCACGCCAAGGAGGGGACTGCGGATCTTCCGCAGTCCCCGCCGGGCGCGCCCGAGGGGCACGACGCGGCACCGGGGGGACCGGGAGAGCCGTTGATCAGCGCGCGTGAGCCCGAGGCCGCCGGCGACGGCGCAGCACCTGAGCTGCCCGATCCCGCGGCGTTCACCCCGGCCGAGCTGCAGTCGCTGCTCGCGCTCGCGGACAAGGCCGACGAGTACCTGGCGCTCGCGCAGCGCAAGCAGGCGGAGTTCGAGAACTACCGCAAGCGCGCCGCGCGTGAGACGACGGTCGCGCAGGAGCGCGGGGCGACGAAGCTCGCCAAGGAGCTCCTGCCCGCGGTCGACAACCTCGAGCGCGCTCTCCAGCACGCACCCGACGACGGCGATGACCACGGCTTCGTGGCGGGTGTCAAGCACGTCCACGCCGACCTGATCGCGGCCCTGCAGCGGGCCGGGATCGAGCAGTTCTCGCCGCAGGGCGAGCAGTTCGACCCGACGCTGCACGAGGCGATCGCCCAGACCCCGATCGAGGGCGCCGACCCCGGCACGGTCGTCGAGGTCTACCAGCGTGGGTACAAGGTCGGGGAGACCGTGGTGCGTCCTGCGCGCGTCGTGGTCGCCGGTTAGGGCGCAATGGAACCCACCCACCCCACCCATGGCTGATCGACCCGACTACTACAAGATCCTCGGCGTCGGCAAGAACGCCTCCGAGGACGAGATCAAGAAGGCGTATCGCAAGCTCGCGCGCCAGTACCACCCGGACACCAACCAGGGCGACAAGAAGGCCGAAGAGCGCTTCAAGGAGATCTCCCAGGCGCACGACGTTCTCTCCGACCCGGACAAGCGCAAGCAGTACGACCGCGCGGGCACGACGTTCGGCCAGTTCGCCAACGCCGCCGCCGGTGGCGCGAACTTCGATCCGAGCGCGTTCAGCGGCGGCTTCGGCGACATCCTCTCCAACCTGTTCAACGGTGCCGGCCGCGGTGGTGACGCCGGCTCGGTGCGCGGGGCGGGTACGCGGGCGAGGCCGGCCCGCGGGCGTGATCTGGAGACCGAGGTCTCGCTGACCTTCGATCAGGCCGTCAACGGCGCTCAGGTGTCGCTCACCGTGCCGACCTCCCAGCCGTGTCCGACCTGCAGTGGCACGGGCGCCAAGCCGGGCACCGCGCCGCGCGTGTGCCCGGTGTGCAACGGCACCGGCATGGAGGCGCAGAGTCAGGGGATCTTCTCGATGTCCCAGCCATGCTCCAACTGCCACGGCCAGGGAACCGTGATCGACGATCCGTGCCCGACCTGCCATGGCTCGGGCGCCCAGCGCTCGGTCCGCAAGCTCCGCGCGAACATCCCCGCGGGCGTCAAGGACGGCAGCCGCATCCGGCTGGCCGGCAAGGGCGAGCCCGGGCTGCGCGGCGCCGACGCGGGCGACCTGTACGTGATCACGCGCGTCGCGGACTCCTCGGTGTTCAAGCGCAGCGGCGACAACCTCGAGGTCGAGGTGCCGTTGACGATCCCCGAGGCGCTGCTCGGCGGGATCATCGAGGTGCCGACGCTCAAGGGGTCCAAGCGGCTGAAGGTCGCGCGCGGGACGAAGTCCGGTTCGGTGCAGCGGCTGCGTGGCGAGGGCCCGCCGAAGCTCTCGGGCAAGGGCCGCGGCGACATCCACTACCGCTTCGTGCTCGACGTCCCCGCGTCGCTGACCTCGGAGCAGACCGAGATCGTCGAGCGGCTCGCTCAGTCGATGAAGGACTCAGATCCGCGCGCTCGGCTCTTCGCCGAGGTCGCGCGCGACGGCGGGGGCGACGGCACCCGCGCCAGGGCGGCCGCCTGATGGCTCGTCGCGTGCGCACCGAGACGCGCATCGAGGTCTCCTCCGATCGTGGCGTGTTCATGATCTCGGTCGCCGCCGAGCTCGCCGACATGCATCCGCAGACGCTGCGAATGTACGAGGCGCGCGGGCTGATCGAGCCCAAGCGCTCGCCGAAGGGCACGCGCCTCTACTCCCACAAGGACGTCGACCGACTGCGCCGTATCCAGGAGATGACTGCCGAGCTGGGGATGAACCTCGCCGGCGTGGAGCGTGTGTTCGAGCTCGAGGAGCAGCTCGACTCGATGGCTCGCAAGGTGGCCTCGCTCGAGAAGCGCGCCGCTCAGCTCGGGGCTGAGGTCGCGCGCCTCGAGGCGCTGCGCCGAGAGCTGCGCGCGGAGATCGTCCCCTATGAGCGGGGCGGCGCGCTGGTGCGACGGGCGGACCTCGTCCGTCAGGCGCCCGGATTCGCGGCGCCGCCGTCACCGCCTTCCCCGGCCTCCGGCTGAGCCGGACTTCGTTCTGAGGGCCCCCAAGAACTCGTTTTTCGGTGCGAAGTATGGGTAAATACGCCGAACATTGAGTAACTCTCGGATGGGTTGCTCAGGGACGAGGAGACGGGGACGTGGATGGCGTACAGGGCACAGCGACGCAAAGCGGCGTCGACTTGGCCGGTGCTCAACCAACGCGACGGGACGCGCTCACGCGGTGGCTCAGACCGGTTGGCGCGACGGGGGTGGTGTTCGGTGCAGGAGCTGCCGGCGCGACGGTCGCGTTCGCGCGCGGCGCGTCAGGACTGACCCATCGCGATCGAGAGGTTCTGGAATTCCTCGCCGGCCTCGAGCAGCTCGAGTCGAGCTTCTACGCCGCGGCGCTCAGCGCCGGCAAGCTGACCGGTGAACCGCTCCAGTTCGCGCAGACGGTCGGCCGCGAGGAGCGCGCCCACCTGAGCGATCTGGTCCATCTGCTCGGAGGCCATGGCCCGTCCGCGGGCCACCATCGGTTCGACCGGATGGTGAAATCGAACGCCTCGTTCGTCGCTGCGGCGACGACGCTCGAGGACACGGTGGTCGCGGCCTACAACGGGCAGGCCGAGAACGTGACTCGGCGGACGCTGGCGAGGATCGCGCGCATCATGTCGGTCGAGTCCCGGCACGCGGCCTGGGCTCGCGGCCTGGCCGGCAAGCTTCCGGCCCCGGTCGCCGTCGACGCGGCGATCGACGCCGACGCCGCGATGAAGGCCCTACATCCACTCCTGGGCGGTGCATCGTGAGCGTGAATCGCCCGCCCACCGCGACGGCCACCCTCGGTCAGAGCCTGTTCGACGTTGACGGCGCCCTGAGCGAGACCGCCGGACGACTGCCGACACGCGGTCAGTTCATTCGCCGCGGCGGTCGCAGGCTCGCGGCAGGAGCCGTGGGCGGCGCCGGGCTGGCTCTCGGCATTGGGTTCGTCCCGGGCTCGGCGCACGCCCGGAGCGAGCGTGAGGACCTGGCGATCCTCAACTTCGCGCTTGCGCTCGAGTACCTCCAGGCATCGTTCTACACCGAGGCAGAGCGCGTCGGTGCACTGCACGGGCCGCTCGCCCAGCAGGCCAGGGTGGTCGGCTCCCATGAACGGGCCCATGTGGCGGCGCTGCGCGCCGTGTTGGGCAGGCAGGCGATCGCGCGCCCGCGCTTCGACTTCCGCGGGACGACCGACGACCCGAAGTCGTTTCGCGCGACGGCGGTCGCGCTCGAGGACCTGTCGGTCGGCGCCTACAAGGAGCAGTTGCCCCGCATCAACTCCGACCACTATCTGGCCGCGGCGGTCGCCATCCAGTCCGTCGAGGGGCGTCACGCGGCCTGGATCCGGCGACTGGCCGGAATCGTCCCGGCGGTGAACGCCTTCGATGAGCCCGTCAGTGATCGCCGCACCGTTCAGCTGGTTAACGCGACCCGTTTCGTGACCCTCAAGGTGCCGCACACCAGCTCCAAGCGCTCGCCCTCGTTCACGGGGTAGGCGGATGAACCGCGGCGGATGGATCGTGCTTGCGGTCTCTCTGATCGTGATCGCGTGCGCGGTGACGTTGTGGCCGGGTGGACACCGCGCACCCGGCGGTTCGGCGAGGAGCCCCGCGCCGGGCGCCCAGGCGTCGCTCGCAGCGCTGCCTCAGCCCTCGAAGGGTTTCGCCATCCCACGTCCGCGCCTTCTCCGTGATCGCGCGGGGGTCACCCGGTGGGCGCCGGTCCTGGAAGCGGCCGAGGCGCGCGAGCGTCCGACCCGCTCGAGTCCGGGAGTCGTCCGCGTCGGGACGCAGACGCCCGAGGGGACGACCAACCTCGTTGTCGTGATCGGTGAGGCCGTCCGCCACGGGGTGACCTGGGTCCACGCGCGCCTCGCGGTGCTGCCCGACGCACGCACCGGCTGGCTGCCCCGGAGCGTGCTCGGCGGCTGGCAGTTCGTGATGACCCACCTGGTGATCAACCGCGCCCGAGAGACACTCACGCTGCTGCGGGCCGGTCGGGTCGTCTTCCGCACGCGGGTCGGGGTCGGGAAGCCGAGCACGCCGACGCCTGCCGGTCAGTTCTACATCCGCGACAGGCTCACCCGCTACGCGAGCCCGGAATATGGGCCGCTGGCGTTCGGAACCAGTGCGCGCTCGCCGTACGAGACCGACTGGCCGGCCGGTGGGTTCATCGGCATCCACGGCACCGACCAGCCCGGCCTGATCCCGGGGCAGGTGTCGCACGGCTGCATCCGGCTGCGTAACCCGGCGATCCGCGCCCTCGGCCGGCTGCTGCCGATCGGGACCCCGGTGACGATCACATGAGGCGACCGGGGCACTGCCGACATCGCGGAGCGCTACGCCGACCTCGGTCGCCGAAGGCGGTCCCGGCCTCCCTGGTTCTCGTGCTCGTTTCGCTGTGCCTGGCCGTCGCGCTCGGGCCGGCCGCGCCCTGGGCACTCGCCGCCTCGACGACCCGGGCCACGACGACCCCGTCGCTCACCAAGAGCTTCCCGCTCGGCCGCCATCGCCTCCATCATTCCGCCTCGGCCGGCTCCGGCTCCTCGCCGACCGGCGCGGCGTCGCAGCCGAAGACGGGCGCCAGCTCGCAGCCGAAGACCGGCGCCGACTCGCGGCCGGCGCGGCGGGCCGGGTCGGGGACGGGCCACCCGGCGCTGGCCTGGATCCTCATCCTGCTCGGCGCGATCGGCCTCACCGCTCTGGTGACCTACTTCGTTCAGCGACGCGTGATGACACGGCGTGCGCGGCGGGCAGGCGCGATCAGCGAGGCCCCCGCGGGCTCGGCGCTCGTCGAAGGCCCGCCCGCCGACGCGCCGCCGCCCGACGCGCCGCCGCCCGACGCGCCGCCGCCCGAGGTCCCGCCGGCCGGCGCCCCGTCCGCGCCCGAGCCGGTGAAGTTCGTCCTCTATCAGGACAACGGCGGCGGCTACTACTGGACGATCGTCGACGAGAGTGGCGAGATGCTCGCGCGCTCGGTCGGCTTCGCGACCTACCCCGAAGCCAACTACACCGCGGATCTCGTGCATCGCGCCGTCGCCTCCGCCACGTTTGAGAACCGCACCGGGACCTCGCCGCCGACCGAGCCACCCCCTTCCAGTGATCAAGCAGCGGAGGGAGAAAGCGCGGACCCCAGCCCCTCGCCGGAGTCGGCCAGCAGCGTCAGCCGCGAGGAGGTGACCCGCCAGGCCAGGACGACCCGCGAGTGGCCCGCGGGCTCTTCGAGCACCCCCGGAGGTCGCCGCCGCTGAGGTCACGGACGTCAACACTCCCGACGCCGATTGAGCCGTCGGCCTCGCCTTCCAGCCGCTTCCCCTGACGGGTCGACCGCGGCTGACCGCCGATGCCGTGTGCGACCATGGACCGATGCGCAGGGGAATCAGACTGTTGTGGGCACTGCTCGTGCTCATGGTGATTCCCGCCGCCGCTCAGGCTCGTAGGGCCCCGAGCTCCCGGACCGCCGCGGTGCAGCGCGTCGGTCGCGCCGCGAGTGCGCGGACGGTCGCGCTCGAGTTCCCGCTTGCGGTGAACGAGCATGGCCTGGCCCGCTTCGCGGCGTCCGTCTCGACCCCCGGATCCTCCCAGTACGGGCGCTACGCCTCCATCCCGTGGCTGGTGCGCCACTTCGGCGCCTCCTCCACGACCCGTCGGCGCGCGCTCGGCTGGCTTCGTGACCACGGTGCCAGTCAGGTGCGGATCGACCGCACCGGGCTGTTCGCCGACGCGACGATGCACGTCGGGCGTGCCGAGCGGCTGTTCGGAGCCTCGCTGATCCGCTTCCATGCCGACGCGACCTCTTCGAGCGGTGGCTATGACTTCGTCGCGCCGGCCACGCGCGCTCGGGTCCCTCGGGCGCTGCACGGAGCGGTAACGGGCGTCATCGGCTTGGACACGCAGTCGCTCTCGAACATGGGACCGGTGCGGGCTTCCCCAGCTGCGCGCCGGCAGGCCCGCCGGACCGCCGCTCAGGCGCGGTTGACGCGGGCGCTGACCCCGGTCCCGAGCTCGGGCTACTCGGTGCGCTCGGGGTCGCCGCTGGGATGTTCCCAGGCGGTCGCCGGCCCCGGCTTCACCCCCAACCAGTACCTCGATGCGTACGGCTACCAGCCGCTGCAGGCGGCCGGGTTGGCTGGGCAGGGCGAGCGGGTGGCGCTGATCGAGATCGACGGCTTCCGCGCGAGCGACGTGCACGCGTTCGGCGCCTGTTACGGGCTGGCGACGCCTCAGATCGACGCGTTCCGCGTCCGCGTGCCGCACCTGCTGGCCCCCGGCGGCGAGGCGACGCTCGACCTGGAGCTGCTCGACGCGGCCGCCCCTGGCCTGAAGGAGATCGACGTCTACGAGTCCCAGGCGACCGCCTCCGACGTGCTGCGCGCGCTCACCGACGCGCTCGCCACGCGCGGACACAAGCCGGATGTGATCTCGGCGTCGCTCGGCACCTGCGAGGCGGACGTGCGCGCCGCGATCGGGACCGCGGGCATGCAGACCATCGAACAGACGCTGCAGCTCGCGGCCGCCACGGGCACCTCGGTGCTCGCCGCCAGCGGCGACACCGGCTCGACCGGCTGCCTGTCGAGCAAGGGCGCGCCGCTCGACACGCTCGGCGTCGACTTCCCCGCCTCATCTCCCTGGGTGACCGGGGTGGGCGGCACCAACCTGACGCTCAGCGCCGCCAACACGATGGCCGATCCGGCGACCAACCAGGTCGTCTGGAACGACGAGCCGACGCTCGCCGGTGCAGGCGGCGGCGGCAACTCGCTGTTCCCGCGCCCGAGCTACCAGAATGGCGCGCAGACCTCCTCGCGCCGCCAGGTCCCCGACGTCTCGATGCTCGCCGACCCACTGCCCGGCTACGAGATCTACTGCACCGCAACGACCGACTGCATCTCGAGCACCCAGCCCAACCCGTGGATCGCCTTCGGTGGCACCAGCGCCGCCACCCCGCTGCTGGCGGGCGGGATCGCGCTCGTTGACGAGGATCTCCGACTGCACGGCCAGGAGAACGTCGGTTTCGTCAATCCGCTGCTGTATGCGACCGCGCGAAGCACGACCGCGGCGACCACCCTGTCCGATGTCATCAGCGGTTCCAACGACATCAGCGCCCAGCTGTTCGGGCGCGCGCTCGGCTGCTGCACCGCTCGCACCGGCTACGACGAGGCCTCGGGGCTCGGCAGCGTCAACCTCGCGGGCCTTGACGCGGTCGCCCGCGCCCGGGTCGCCAAGCAGGTCGTCGTCGGGCTCACCCTGCCCGCCCAACCGCGCCCGGCCGCCGCGGGCCACCTCCTGGCGACCGTCTCCTGCACCACCGAGTGCCTGATGGGCGCCTACGCCCAGATCCAGATCGGCAACTCCAAGAAGCCGCTCACCGCCTACTCGACCGCCTACGAGCTCATCACCAAGCACCAGCACACGGTCGAGATCCCCCTCAACGGCACCCAACAGACCGCGATCACCACCGCCCTCGCCCACCACGAGCGGGTGGTCGCGACGATCCACGGCGCGATCATCGACCTGAGCGGCGAGATCGTGCGCCAGACGGCGGGGAAGACGCTCACGATCACGGGCTAGTTGGTGGTGGCGGTCGCACGTGGAGTTCGCGCGCTAGCGCGCCCGTCGCCGGCCGTCAAGCAGCGAGGGTCGGGGGTGGGTCGTCCGTGTGGCGTGTGATGGCGCTGCTATGACTGCCGTCGCCGGGCGCGCTACTGGGCAATGAGTTCGAGCCCACTCCGTGTGCTCGAACTCGCGCCATCGGGGGATCCTCGATGGGCGCGGGCGGTCCGGAACGGGGCGGCCGGAGCGCGACAGCGGGGCACCCGGGGCCGGCGCGTGCGATGTTTTGGTCCTGGTGGTGCCCGTTGGTCGCATCGCCGCCCCGGGGTGCAGGCCCGGAGCAGGGAGGGGCCGGCGCGTGCGATGTTTTGGTCCTGGTGGTGCCAATTGATCGCACCGCCGCCCCGTCAGCGGACGCACCCGGCGCCAGAACAGCCCACGCGTCCCCGGCTGCGCGCTCCACAGCCCCGTTCGGCGACCCAGACGCCACTTCCGCCCCACGGCCCGGCCGCCCCGGCGCGTGGTCGAAAACGGCGCCACGACGCGCTACATCGCGCACGCACCGACGCACCGCCAGGCCACAACCTCAACTTGAAAACACCACAAACCCGTGCGATAATCTCAGTCAAGCAGACTTAGATCTTGAACCTGACAAACTGAGAACCGCCTATGCAACCAGACCGTTTCACCATCAAGTCCCAGGAGGCGCTCCAGGCCGCGCAGCGGCTTGCCGACGAGCGGCACAACCCGCAGACGACGCCCGAGCATCTGCTCGCGGTGCTGCTCGAGCAGAACGAGGGCATCGTCGCGCCGGTGCTGCGCAAGCTCGGCGTCGAGCCGGGCACGGTGCGCCAGGCGCTGCAGCCCCGCCTCCAGTCGCTGCCGGTCGCCCGCGGAACGACGCCCAGCGAGCCCGCCGGTGGCTCCACCGAGCTGGCCAATGTGCTGCGGACCGCCGAGAACGAGATGCGCGAGCTGGGGGACGAGTACGTCTCCACCGAGCATCTGCTGCTCGCGCTGACCAACGCCACCACCGGCACCAGCCCCGGCGCGGGCTCGGGCGCCGGCGAGGTGCTGCGCGAGCTCGGCGCCGACCATGACGCGCTCAAGCGGGCGCTGAGCGAGGTGCGCGGCTCGCATCGCGTGACCGACCAGAGTCCTGAGGACAAGTTCCAGGCACTTGAGAAGTACGGCCGTGACCTGACCGAGGCGGCGGCCGCCGGCAAGCTCGATCCCGTGATCGGCCGCGACGACGAGATCCGCCGCGTCATCCAGGTGCTGAGCCGCCGCACGAAGAACAATCCGGTGCTGATCGGCGAGCCCGGCGTCGGCAAGACGGCGATCGCCGAGGGCCTCGCCCAGCGCGTCGTCTCCGGCGACGTGCCCGAGGGTCTGCGCGACCGTCGCGTCGTCTCCCTCGACGTCGGCGCGCTGATCGCGGGCGCCAAGTACCGCGGCGAGTTCGAGGACCGACTGAAGGCCGTCCTGAAGGAGATTGAGGATGCCGACGGCACGGTGATCCTGTTCATCGACGAGCTGCACACGATCGTGGGCGCGGGCGCGTCCGAGGGCGCGGTCGACGCTGCCAACCTGCTCAAGCCGATGCTCGCCCGCGGCGAGCTGCGCGCGGTGGGCGCCACCACGCTCGACGAGTACCGCAAGTACATCGAGAAGGACGCCGCCCTGGAGCGGCGCTTCCAGCCGGTCATGGTCGGCGAGCCCTCAGTCCAGGACACGATCGCGATCCTGCGCGGCCTCAAGGAGCGCTACCAGATCCACCACAAGGTGCGGATCCAGGACTCGGCGCTCGTCGCCGCCGCGACGCTCAGCCACCGCTACATCGCCGACCGCTTCCTCCCCGATAAGGCGATCGACCTCGTCGACGAGGCCGCCTCGCAGATCCGGATGGAGATCGACTCCAAGCCGACCGAGATCGACGAGGTCGACCGGCACATCATGCAGCTGGAGATCGAGCTGCAGTCGCTGGGCGAGGACTCAGACGACGACGCCGGCACCGCCGCGCGGCGTGAGGAGCTCGAGCGGGCGCTTGCCGAGGAGCGGGAGCGCTCGGACGCGATGCATGCCGAATGGCAGCGTGAGAAGGACTCGCTCGGCGCCGTCGCCGAGATCCAGGAGCAGCTCGAGCAGGCCCGGATCGAGCTCGAGCGCGCCCAGCGCGAGGCCGACCTCGGCCGCGCCGCCGAGCTGCAGTACGGCACGATCCCGGACCTCGAGAAGCGCCTGGCCGCTGCCGAGACCGCCGAGGCTGAGGCAGCCGCCGGCGCGGCGGAGGATGGGCTGGCCTCAGGGCGGGGTGGGCTTCGTTATCTCAAGGACGTGGTCGACGCCGAGGACGTCGCCGAGATCGTCGCCAAGTGGACCGGTGTTCCGGTCACGCGCCTGATGGAGGGCGAGATCGAGAAGCTCGTCCACATGGAGGAGCGCCTGCACCAGCGGGTGATCGGCCAGCAGGAGGCGGTCGAGGCCGTGTCCGCGGCACTGCGACGCTCGCGTGCCGGGCTGTCGGATCCCGAGCGGCCGATCGGAACCTTCCTGTTCCTCGGTCCCACCGGCGTCGGCAAGACCGAGCTCGCCCGCGCGCTCGCCGAGTTCATGTTCGACACCACCGAGGCGATGGTCCGGATCGACATGTCGGAGTACATGGAGAAGCACTCGGTCAGCCGCCTGGTCGGCGCGCCCCCCGGCTACGTCGGATACGAGGAGGGCGGCCAGCTCACCGAGGCGGTCCGCCGCCGGCCCTACTCGGTTGTGCTGCTCGACGAGGTCGAGAAGGCGCACCCGGATGTGTTCAACGCGCTGCTTCAGGTGATGGACGACGGACGGCTCACCGACGGCCAGGGCCGCACCGTGTCGTTCAAGAACGTCGTGTTGATCATGACCTCGAACATTCCGGGCGGGCGTGCCGGAGCGGAGGGTCACTTCCGGCCCGAGTTCATCAACCGACTGGACGACATCGTCGAGTTCGAGCCGCTCAGCCGCGAGCAGCTCGGTGAGATCGTCGAGCTGCAGGTCGCGCTGGTCAGCCGCCGGCTCGCCGAGCGAGGCATCGCGATCGAGCTCTCCGACGACGCCCGCACGCTGCTCGGCAACCTCGGCTACGACCCGACCTACGGCGCGCGCCCGCTCAAGCGGGTGATCCAGAAGCGCCTCGTCGACCCGCTCGCGCTCGCGCTGCTGGAGGGCCGCTTCGTCGCCGGCGACACCGTCAGGGTCGGCGCCTCCGAGGGCGAGCTCGCGTTCGAGCGCGTCGCCGTCGAGGACCCCGCGGTCGCAGTCTGATCGGAGCTGGGCATCTCAGTGCGCTGCAGTCGGCACTGAGATGCCCAGCCTCCGTGGTATCCCCGCGCGGCCGGGAGAGAGAGCGGCCGGCGGGGGCGGCGGCCGGGAGGAGATCGGCCGCGCACACATCTTGGCAGCCGCTTGCATGCCAGATGTTGTCCTAAAGTAACCCGATGGCCACCACCTCGTCCGGGCGATCGTCCGGCGGTGCCGCGCAGGCCCCGCAGCGCCCCGTCTCGGCGACCACGACCGCCTACCGGTTCGCCAAGGAGCGGCTGCTGGACGGCCGCTTTCCCGCCGGGCAGCTGCTCTCCGAGAACGAGATCGCACGCGATCTGGGGATCAGCCGCACGCCGGTCCGCGAGGCCTTCCTGCTGCTGGAGGCCGAGGGGCTGCTCGAGCTCTACCCACGCCGCGGCGCGCTCGTCACCCCGATCTCCCCGACCGAGTCCGATGACCTGCTGGAGGCGCGACTCCTCACCGAGGGCCACTGCGCCGCGTCCGTGACCGCGCCCGACCCGAGCCTCGACCTCGCGCTCGCGGAGGCGATCGAAGCCCAGGAGGAGGCGGTCGGCGGCGGGGATGTCGAAAGCCACATCTTCACCGTGGCCGACCGCGACTTCCACCGGGCGATTGTCGCCGCGCACGGCAACGAGATCATCACTCGCCAGTACGACGCGCTGCGCGACCGCCAGCAGCGGATCTCGGCGCTCGCCACCGCGCGCAGCCGCGAGCGCATCGTGCAGTTCATCGCCGAGCACCGGGAGATCGCGTCCGCGCTCGCGGCCGGGGAGGGGGCGCGGGCCCGCGAGCTCATCGAGGAGCATCTGCGACTCGCGCACGAGCTCGCGCGCGGCGCCCGCCGCTGAGCACCGGCACCGCCGCATGCCCACACCCGAGGAGATCACCCGCCACCACGACTCCGACCCCGACGAGGATCCGTGGGTCCAGGGACCGCCGCCGCCAGAGCATGTCGTCATCGCCGACCCCGATCCGAGCTGGCCGGCGCGCTACGCGGCGCTCGCGGGCGACATCCGCGCGGTGCTCGGCGACCGCGCACTGCAGCTGGAGCACGTCGGCTCGACGTCCGTGCCCGGGCTCGCAGCGAAGGATGTGATCGACATCGACCTCACCGTCGCCGACTCCAGCGACGAGGCGGCCTACCTTCCGGCGCTCCAGCGCCTCGGCTATGTGCTGACCGTTCGCGAGCCGTCCTGGCACGAGCATCGCTGCCTCCGGCTCACCGACCCGCGCGCCAACCTGCACGTGTTCGGGCCCGATTGCCCGGAGCTCATCCGCCACCGGATGTTTCGCGACTGGCTGACCAGCCATGAGGCGGACCGCACGCGGTACGAGCAGGCCAAGCGCGCCGCGATCCCGGGCGGCGGTACGACGATGGACTACAACCGCCGCAAGGAGGAGGTCATCCGAGAGATCTACGACCGGCTGTTCCGGGCTGCCGGTCTGCTCTGAGCAACCCACAGCCCGAGCCGCTCACGCCAGTACTCGGTGAGGAACACCTCGTCGGGGTCGAGCTCTGAGCGCAGCGCCTCAAACTCCTGCCAGCGCGGGAAGCTCGCGGCGAACATCGAGATCCAGCGCCGGTCGGTCGGCGAGGAGGCCGGCACCTCCTTGCCCCAGTGCAGACGGAACGGGATCTCCCGCGCACGCAGCAGCTCCCAGAACTGAGGGAAGAACCGCTCCAGCGGATCCTCGGCGTTATCGGCGAACCAATACACGTCGAGCCTCAGTGCCCCGGCGCGCCACTCATCCTCGCCGTCGGTGTGTCCCGGGTGAAGCCAACCTGTCGCCGGGGGCGCCCCGTACAGCTCGTAGGCGAACAGGCCGGTGCGGTGATAGGACTCCCGCGCCGCCGGCGCCGCGAAGTACCCGCGCACGATCCGCACGACCTCCGCGGCGCGCCCGAGTGGCACCCACAGCTCGGTGAAGCGACAGCCGAGCAGCACGTCGCTTGCCTGGTTGTCCATCGGCAGCCCCTGCCACGACCAGTCGCGGAACGACTGCGGCTCGCCGCGGCGCATGCCGGGCTTGTGCTCGTCGAGCGGCAGGACGCGGTCAAGCGCCGCGGGCACGAGCCACGGAAGCGCCCGGCGCAGCAGCGGAGCGAGCAACCCCAGCAGCGGCATCCCACCGCCGACCGCCCGGAGCAGCCCGGGCAGCAGCCGCACGAGCCGCCGGCGCCGCGGGGTGAGTCGCCCGGCGTCCGCCAGACGGTCCAGCGCGCCGGAGACGTAATCCGCGTTGCGACGCAGCAGATCCCGTGCGCGCCGCGGATCGCCGAGGTTGCCGAAGATCACGAACAGCATGCTGAACAGCGCCTCGCCGAGCACCGGGTAGCGGGTGAACTCCTCGTAGCGGGTGGGGCGGAAGCCGGGCTGGACCTCGGTGCGCTGCGCCTGCCAGACGATCAGCCGCTCGGCGCCGCGCTGCGGCCACCACTCGATCCGCGCGTACTCGGCCCGCGTCAGGAACTCCGCCAGCGACAGCCGCTCACCGTCGTCCGGTCCCTCGAGGTCGAACTCCGCGCCGGCCAGGTCAACGATCGCCTCCTGCCCGGCGATCGTGAACAGCGGCTCGCAGCGCAGGGTGACCTCGGTGATCACCCCGAGCAGGCCAAGGCTCGGCAGCACGGCGGGCAGTCCCCGCTCACCGTCCACGCCGGAGAACACCTGCGGCTCCCCGCGCCCGTCGATCAGGCGCACCTCGGCGACGTGGTCGAGCAGCGAGTGCTGCAGCGAACCGCCCGCCGAGGCGGTCGCCAGAAAGCCGCCGAGGGTCTGATGGGTGATCCCGCCGGTCGACCCGAGGGTCCAGCGGTGCTCCTCGGCGAGACGGTGCAGAAGCGATGAGGCGAGGCTTCCCTCCGCCGCCGCTGCCGACGGGTCTCGCCCCAGGTGGATGCCCGCCTGGGCGCGCACCAGGCGCTCCCGCTCGTCGACCACCCGCAGCTCCCGCATGCGGTCAAGCGACAGCACGAGGTCGTCGTCCCGGTCGCCGGCGGCAGTGCCCGGCGGCGCGTGACCGGCGCCGCGGACCCTCAGCCGGCGGCCCGAGGCCGCGGCGAACCGGATCGCCTCGGCGATGGCGTGCTCGTCGGCGGGGTGGATGCGACCGTCCGCGCCACGCGAGGGCGAATCTGGCACACGCCCAGACTAGGGCGCGATCGGCGGCTCTCAGTCCTCGACGGTGACGAGGTCGCTGTCCTCGACCGCACCCGCGATCCGCTCCAGCGCGCAGGACATCGTCTCCTCGCTCTGGCGGGTGGAGTCGCGCTGCTCGACGACCGTCTGCTCGATGCGGTGAGTCG
>DATJTS010000083.1:0-5463 GCA_035503035.1 Solirubrobacteraceae bacterium | reverse complement strand
GGCTCGGTCGGCGATCGCTGACGTTCGGTCCGCGGAGGCTGATGGCCCGGGGCGGGCCGGATGTGCCGGGCCGAGGTGCCGCTCAGACCGTGCTCGGGCAGCCGCGCCGACATCCTGGGCGACAGGCGCGAGATCGTGGGCCTGCTGGTGCGCTTTTCTCGCACCGCCACACCCGGACTCCTGACTGTGAGCGCCTCAAGGGGCGGTGCGCCCCCTGACGCGCTCAGAGTCCCCGCCCGGCCCGCCGCAGGGCTGCCGTCCCCGCCTCCGACGCCCGCCGCCTCCGCCCGTCCCCGCCCGCCGACGGGCCTCCCACCGTCTCCCACCGCGACGCACACCGAGCGGACGGAATCGCCCCGGATCTGCAATTCGACGCCCGGATCGACGGGATGAATGGTTCGCTGCGCCACCGGGAGGAACCGGCGGGCCGTCGGCGGAGCGCCGCATCCCGCGTGTGGGCGGGCGAATCAGCAGTCCGAGAGGTCGGAGGATGACCGAGTGGGAGAGAGGATGGGCGTTGGGTTGCATTGTGGGAGAGAGTGGGTTACTGTGAGCCGCGCTTCAGGTCTGGGCGGAGGGTTCCTCCCACCCGGCCGCCCAGCGATCTGGAGCCAAAACTTCCTGCGACCCATGCACTCGATTGACGTTCCGCGGCACCTACGAACACTCGCTCGACGCGAAGTACCGGCTGACGATCCCCTCGCGCTTTCGCGCGTCGTTGGCCGGTGGAGTGGTGCTGGCGGTCTCGCCCGAGATCGTCGAGGCGAACGCACCGCGCGCGGTCGCGATCTGGACGCCGGAGGAGTACGACGAGTACTCCCGATCGGTGCTTGAAGGCATGAATCCGGCCGCTCCCAAGGCCCGCGAGCTCAAGCGGTTCCTCAACGCCAACTCGTTCGAGACCGACCTGGACTCAGCGCATCGCGTGATGATCCCGGAGTTTCTGCGCAGCTACGCGGGCCTCTCCAAGGAGGTCACCGTGCTCGGATCCGGCGAGTACCTCGAGGTGCTGGACCGTGGGGCCCACACGCGCAGCCTCCAGGCGAGCCTGGATCGACTCCCCGACCTTCTGGCGAGCCTTGGCGACGCTGCTTGACATGACACGAGAGCACGTCCCGGTTCTCGCCGGCGAGTTGATCGAGGTCGTCGATCCGCGCCCCGGTGAGATCGCGGTTGACTGCACGGTCGGAGGGGCGGGTCATGCGCGGCTTCTGGCCAACCGGATCGGCGCGGCCGGCATGCTGATCGGCATCGATCGCGATCCGACGGCCGAGGAGCGTTTCGCCGAGCTCGCGGCGGAGGTCGACTGCGCCACTCGCTTCATCCGCGCCGACTTCGCCACCGCGCTGGACCAACTCCGAGAGGAGCGGCTCCGCGCCGACATCGTCTACATGGACCTCGGCATGTCGTCGATGCAGGTCGACACCTGGGAGCGCGGCTTCTCCTACGCCTACGACGCGCCGCTCGACATGCGGATGGATCCGCGCCAGGCGCTCACCGCCCGGGAGATCGTCAACCAATGGGACGAGGGCCGCCTGGTCCGCCTGCTGCGCCAGTACGGAGAGGAGCGGTTCGCCCGCCAGATCGGTCGCGCAATCGTCCGGGAGCGCGGGCGTGGGGAGCTGGCGCGGACGCAGGAGCTAGTCGACGTGATCGCCTCTGCGGTGCCCACGCCCGCCCGTTTTGCCGGTGGCCACCCCGCCAAGCGCACCTTCCAGGCGCTGCGAATCGCCGTCAACGACGAGCTGGGTCAGCTCACCGAGGCGCTGCCGCGCGCCTGGGAGCTGCTCGCCCCGAACGGGCGTCTGGCCGCGATCTCGTTCCACTCGCTCGAGGACCGGGTCGTCAAGCGCTTTCTGGTCGACCGCGCCCGCGGGTGCATCTGCCCCCCCGAACTGCCCATCTGCGTCTGCGGCCGCGAGCCGGAGGCGGAGCTGCTCACCCGCCGGGCGATCGCCCCGACGCCGGGTGAGATCGCCGACAACCCACGTTCCCGGTCCGCTCACCTGCGCGCCGCCCGCAAGCTGGAGGTCCCCTCGACATGACGCCCACGGCCGTCACGCCCGCCGCCCGGAAGCGAACCCTCCCCGCCGATGGCTCGGGCTCGGGGCGCCCGAGCTCCCCGCATCCCTCCACGCCTCGGCCCGCGCACCGTACGCCGCGCGCCAGCATGGCCGCGCCGAGCGCGCCGCGGCGGGTCTCAGGACCCGCCCGCCCCAAGACGCCGGCCCGGCCGGCGAAGACCTCCCGGCCCACGACGCCCGCGCGCCAGTCGCGCTCCAGCCGGACGGCCGCTCCCACAGCTGCGCCGCAGCGCAGGACTCGGCGCGCATCCGGCGCGCGCAAACGCTCCACTCCGAGCCTGCCGCTGCGGGCGCGGGCCCTGGCGTTCGCGCGATCGCTGCCTGACCACTCGCTGCTCGACCGCCTGATCCGCAGCCGCATCTGGATTCCGCTGCTCGGTGTCCTGCTCGTCGGGATCGTCGCCTCGCAGGTGGAGATCCTCAAGCTGAACGCATCGCTGGGGCACGGGGTGGTGCGCGCCGCGCAGCTGCAGAGCGAGGATCAGCGCCTCGCCAACGCGGTCTCGCAGATGTCCGACGTCCAGCGGATCGAGTCACGCGCGGCGCACATGGGTCTGTCGATGCCGGCGGCCTACACCCCGGTGTTCCTCAACGGCGGCAGCGGTGAGCTGCGCCGCGCGCTCGCCAATATCCACAAGCCGGACCCGACGGCGTTCGAAGCCCGGGCAGGGGCGCTGGCCACGCACCGCGCCGCCGAGGTTCAGTCGAACTCCGGAGCCTGAGCCCGACGCATGAAGGTCATCGATCGCCGCGTCGGCTGGCTGTTCGTCGTCTTCATCGGCCTGCTGGCGATCGCGCTCGTCCGTGCGCTCTGGCTCGGCGGGGTGCAGTCCGGCCAGCTCAAGCAGGCCGCGTTCAACGAGCAGGTCCAGAGCGAGAACGTCCCCGCGCAGCGAGGCGAGATCACCGACGCCAGCGGAACCCCGCTCGCGCTCTCGGAGTCGGTTGACGACGTCATCGCCGACCCGTACCTGATCGAGCGCGACCATGACGCCAGGGCGATGGCTGACGCACTGGCACCCGTGCTCGGGATCAAGGCGAACGACATCCTGTTGACGCTCACCAACGCGAAGGCCGGCGGCTATTCACCGGTCGCGATGAAGGTCGCGCCCGAGGTGGCGCAGCGGGCGATGAAGCTCACCGTCGACGGCAAGCCGATCAACGGGCTGTCCATCGAGCCCGACACCAAGCGCGTCTACACCCGCCCCTGGGAGCTCTCGCAGGTGCTCGGCTACCTCAACAGTGACGGCAACGGCGTCTCGGGCCTGGAGTACCGCTTCAACCATCCGCTCGCCGGTGTGAACGGCAAGCGTCAGGTGATCGACAACCCCTCCACGGGTGAGCCGATCTCGATCCGAACGGTCCGTCGCGTGACCCAGGGCAGGTCGCTGCAGCTGACGGTTTCCTCACCGCTGCAGTCCGAGGTCGAGCAGGTGCTCGCCGGCGTCGGACGCGAATGGGAGCCGAAGTTCGCCACCGCGATCGTCATGCAGCCGAAGACCGGTGCGATCCTGGCGGACGGGAACTGGCCGCGAGTCAACGACGACGATCCGTATGCGGGCGCCCCGGTCTCGACGATCGACAACGCGATCCAGGACCACGCGGTGTCGTTCACCTACGAGCCGGGCTCGACGTTCAAGGCGATCACAGTCGCGGGCGCGCTGCAGGACCACCTGATCACCCCGAACACGGAGTTCACCGTTCCGCCCCAACTGGAGGCCTACGGCAAGATCGTGACCGACGCGGAGCCCCACGGCTACGTCGACTACACCACCTCGCAGATCCTCAAGTACTCCAGCAACATCGGTGCGGACCTGATCGGCGCCAAGCTCGGCCCGGATCGCTTCAACTACTGGGTCCACCGCTTCGGTCTCGGGCGCTCGACCGGCTCGGATCTCTCCGGCGAGGCCGACGGCTACATCCTGAAGCCGAGCCAGTACAACGGAGTCTCGATGCTCAACCTCCCGTTCGGCCAGGGGGAGGCGGTGACCCCGCTGCAGATGGCCAACGCCTACGCGGCGATCGCCAACGGCGGCGTCCTGCGCGCTCCGCACATCGTCAAGGCGATCGGTGGCCAGGCGCAGCCGTTGCCGCACGGGCACCGCATCATCTCGGCGAGCACCGCCGCCCAGATCCGCAACATGCTCCGCGGCGTGCTGGCCGACGGCGGCACCGCGTCGGGAGCGGCGATTCCCGGCTATGACCTGGCGGGCAAGACCGGCACCGCGGAGGTCGCGGTCGATGGCAAGTACTCCAAGACACAGTTCGTCGCGTCGTTCATCGGGATGGTCCCCGCCAACAATCCGAAGCTCGTCGTCGCCGTCGTCGTCGATGATCCGCGCGGGAGCATCTACGGCGGTTCGGTCGCCGCGCCCGCGTTCCAGAAGATCGTCGGTTGGGCGGTGCCGTACTTCGGGATCAATCCGAATCCCGATCACGTCGCCACCGGATCCTGAGACCAACCGCCGGGGTCGCGCGGTGTTGCGCGGTGCCGTACATTGGCGTGGCCATGGACACCGAGGAGGGCGGCCACGAGGGCCGACGGGACGGCGGTGCTGCGCGGCTGCGGATTGCGGCCGTCATCGCGTTCCAGAACGAGGGCGATCATCTGCCGCGGCTGCTGCGCTCGATCGATGCCCAGACCGATGGTCCTGACCAGCTCGTCCTCGTCGACGACGGGTCGAGCGACGACTCGGCGCCGCTCGTCGCCGAGTTCGAACGAACGCATCCCCAAACGATCGTCGTCACACGCCGGCGACGAGAGGCGACCCGTGACCGGCTCGCCGACGCCCCGGAGTTGCGGGCGTTCGTTGCTGGTGTGGCCGCGCTGAGCGAGCCATGGGACGTGGTCGCCAAGCTCGACGGCGACCTCGAGCTCCCGGCGACGCTGTTCGCCGATGTCCGTACTCAGTTCTCGTCTGATCCCCGGCTCGGGCTTACGGGCGCCTATCTGAGCGACGAGACCGGCGACGGATCGCTGCGCCGCGATCCGCAGCCCGACTACCACGTTCGGGGAGCCAACAAGTTCTATCGGCGGGGGTGCTACGAGCAGATCATGCCGCTGCCGGCGCAGCTGGGGTGGGACACGCTCGACGAGTTGCGGGCGCGTGCGAATGGCTGGCGCACCCAGAGTTTTGCCGCCAGCGCAGGCGACATCATCCACCTGCGCCCCACCGGCTCCCACGACGGACAGCTGCGTGCGTTTCGTCGCTGGGGACTGTGTGCATGGGCGTACGGCGCCCATCCGCTCGCCGTCGCGCTCGGCGCCGTCCGGCGAGCGCGGAAGCGCCCCTACGTCCTCGGCGGTGTCAACTACCTGTGGGGATGGCTTGCCGCAGCCGCCCAGCGCTACCCGCGCGCCGAGCCGGAGACGCGGGCG
>DATJTS010000082.1:0-27560 GCA_035503035.1 Solirubrobacteraceae bacterium | reverse complement strand
CTCGAGCAGGAGCGCCCGGAGGTGTGCGTGATCGACTCGGTGCAGACGCTGCACTCGGTCGATCTCTCCTCGGCCGCGGGTTCGGTGGCGCAGGTCCGAGAGGTCGCGGGCGAGGTCATGAACCTGGCCAAGCGATTGCGGATCGCGGTCCTGCTCGTCGGCCACGTCACCAAGGAAGGGGCGCTCGCGGGCCCGCGCGTGCTGGAGCATCTCGTCGACTGTGTGCTCCAGTTCGAGGGTGAGCGGGAGCGGACCTACCGCACGGTCCGCGCGGTCAAGAACCGGTTCGGCTCCACCGACGAGGCCGGTGTGTTCGAGATGCGCGACCACGGCCTGGTCGAGGTGCTCGACGCCTCGGCCCGCTTTCTGGCCGAGGCCACCCGCGCGCCGGGCAGCGTCGTGCTGGCCGCGATGGAGGGCTCGCGTCCCCTGCTCGTCGAGGTCCAGGCGCTCGTCAGCGCCTCCGAGCTCGTCCCGCCGCGGCGGGTCGTTTCCGGCCTGGACCGCAACCGCGTCGCGCTCGTGCTCGCGGTGCTCGGCCGGCACGCGGGGATCGGGCTGGGGACCTCGGATGTGTTCGTCAACGTCGTCGGAGGCGTGCGCGTGGACGAACCGGGGGCCGACCTCGCGGTGGCGCTCGCGGTCGCCTCCGCGGCGCGCCGGACGGCGCTCACCGGCGAGGGTGGGGGACCGCTGGCCTGCTTTGGCGAGCTCGGGCTCACCGGTGAGCTGCGCTCGGTCGCGCACGCTGACCGGCGCCTGCAGGAGGCACGGCGGTTCGGCCTGGATCCCGTGCTCGAACCGGAGGCGCTCGGCTCACTGAAGGCGGCCGTGGCGGCCGCGCTCGGGGCGCGCCGGCCGGTGTCCGCCGCGGCCTGAACCCACACCGGCTCGTCAAAACCGCGACCCGGATCCCTACCCCTACCGTTCACGGGCTAAAATTGCCCTGATGCCGCCGCGATCCGGGGAGGAGCTCAAAGAGGAGCTCGAGACTCGACAGGACTCCCGGATCATGCGAGCGCTGGAGATGGTGGCGCCAGGAACGGCGCTGCGCGAGGGAATCGACAACATCGTCGACGCTCGGACCGGGGGCCTGATCGTGATCGGCGACGCCGACGAGCTCAGCTTCCTGTTCTCCGGCGGATTGAAGCTCGATGTCGATTACACGCCGGCGCTCGTGTACGAGCTGGCCAAGATGGACGGCGCGATCGTGCTGTCTTCCAACGCGACGAAGATCGCGCACGTGAACGTCCAGCTGATGCCGGATCCGACGATCCTCACCGCGGAGACCGGAACCCGCCATCGCACCGCCGAGCGCGTCTCCAAGCAGGTCGACGCAATCGTCATCGCGGTCTCGGAGCGGCGTGACGTGGTCTCGCTCTACGTGGACGGCTCCAAGTACATCCTCGAGGACATCCCGGTCGTGCTCGCCAAGGCCAATCAGGCACTCGCGACGCTCGACAAGTACCGCAGCCGGCTTGACCAGGTCTCGACGCGGTTGACGGCGCTCGAGTTCGAGGGCGGCGTGACGCTCAACGACACGCTCACGGTTCTCCAGCGGGTGGAGCTCGTCACCCGGATGGCGGTCGAGATCGAGCGCTACATCGTCGAGCTCGGCACCGAGGGACGGCTGATCGAGATGCAGCTCGACGAGACGATGGTCGGCGTGGCCGCCGACAAGGCCGCGCTCGTGCACGACTACCTGGTCGAGGACGACGACGAGAGCTTCGCCTCGGTGTTCGACCAGCTGCTGCGCCTTCCTCATCAGGACCTTCTTGACTTTGGGCGACTGGCCGAGCTGCTCGGCTACGACCGCAAGCTGAACACCCTCGACTACCCCGTCTCGCCGCGCGGTTTCCGCATCCTGGGGCGCATCCCGCGCCTGCCCAGGCTCGTGGTCCAGCGGATCGTGACGGAGTTCGGAGGGCTTGAGGAGCTGCTCGCCGCCTCAGATGGCGAGCTGGAGACCGTCGACGGGGTCGGCGAGATCCGGGCGAAGGACATCCGCGAGGGGCTTCGCCGCCAGCAGGAGATCAACCTCGTCGACCGCTACCTACAGACGTAGGGAAATCGCGTGCGCCACGCGCCGCCTACAGAGGAGGACACCATCACAGAGCTAACCGAAGAGCAGCTGGACGACCTGGAGGTCGAGGTCGTCGTCGAAATTGAGTTCGAGATCGGCCAGAGCGTGGTCTATCCGCACCACGGGGCCGGCAAGGTCCTCAAGAAGGAGATGAAGGAGGTGCTCGGCGAGAGCCGCGAATACCTCACGATCAAGATTCTCCACAATGACATGACGGTGATGGTCCCCACGCAGAACGCGGCCGTCGCGGGGTTGCGCCCGATCATCGATGAGCAGACCTGTCAGAAGGTCCTCGCGGTGTTGCAGGACGAGTGCTCGGAGATGCCCAAGAACTGGAATCGCCGCTTCAAGCACAACCGCGACAAGATCAAGACCGGCGACATCTACGAGCTCGCCGAGGTGGTGCGCAACCTCGGGATCCGCGAGGCCGAGAAGGGCCTGTCGACGGGCGAGAAGCAGATGTTCACGCGGGCGAAGAAGATCCTCGCCTCCGAGCTGATGTATGCGCTGGAGATGGACGAGGATGAGGTTGACCAGCACCTGCATTCGATCCTGATCGAGCAGCATGGTGGTGCCTCCGCGACGGTCGCGGTCGCGACGGACTGATCGCCGCACACGATGGCGGTCGCGCTGATCGTGGCCGCCGGACGAGGCGAGCGCCTCGGGCTTGACCGGCCCAAGGCGCTCGTCCCGCTCCGGGGCAGGCCGATGCTCGACTACAGCCTGGATGCGCTGCGGGGAGTCCCGGACGTTGAGCGGATCGTGGTCGCGCTGCCGGCCGAGGCGATCCATGCCGCGCCCGACGACGTGGTGGCGGTCGCCGGTGGGGTCCAGCGGTCGCATTCGGTACGGGCTGCGCTTGCGGCCGCCCCAGGCGCGCCGGAGGACGCCGTGATCGTCCACGATGCCGCGCGGCCACTGGTCAGCGCCGAGCTGTTCGCCCAGGCGCTCGACGCGCTCGCCCGTGCCCCTGAGGCCGACGCCGTAATCGCCGCGGCGCCGGTCACCGACACGATCAAGGAGGTCTCCGGTGACGGCCGCAGCGTCGCCCGTACCCTGGATCGCTCACGGCTGTGGGCGGTCCAGACGCCTCAGGTGTTCCGGCGCTCCGCGCTGGAGCGGGTTCTGGCGGCGGCGGACGACGAGCTGCTGGCCCAGGCGACCGACGACGCCTGGCTGATAGAGCGCGGTGGTGGGACGGTCCACGTGCTCGGCTCCGACCCGGGCAACCTCAAGGTGACGACCGCGCACGACCTACGCGTCGCCGAGCTGTTGCTCGCCGAGCGCGAGGCGGCCGCGGCCGCAGCGCCGGGGGCGCCCCGATGAGCACCGGGATCGGCTGGGACACCCACCCGTTCGCCGAGGGCAGGCCTCTGATCCTCGGTGGAGTGCGGATCGAGCACGAGCGCGGGCTCGCCGGGCACTCCGATGCCGACGTGCTCACCCACGCGGTGATCGATGCGATGCTCGGCGCCGCCGCGCTCGGCGACATCGGTTCGCACTACCCCGACACCGATCCGCGCTACAAGGGGATCGACTCCATGCACCTGCTCGCGAGCACGGTCACGCTGCTCGCGGAGGTCTCGCTGCGGGTGGCCCACGTCGACACCACGGTGCTGATGGAGCGACCGAAGCTGTCGCCGGTCCGCGACGAGATCCGCGAGTCGCTGGCCGCCGCGCTGGAGCTGTCGCTCACGCACGTCAACGTGAAGGCGACACGGGGAGAGGGGATGGGCTTCATCGGCCGCGGCGAGGGGGTCGCCGCGCTCGCCGTCGTCACCGTCGAGCCGCTGCCCGGGTGAGCCGAGGGTGACGATGCACCCCCAGCCGTTGCTGTCGGTCGCCGACGTCGATGTCGCCGGCGCGTTCTACGCGGAGTTGCTGGGCGGCAACGACGACCACGGCGGTCGCCATGGCGGTGCCGTCCGCGAGTACGGGCGCATCGAGATCGGCGATCGGCTCGTGCTCCAGCTCCACGTGATCGGCGCCGAGCACCACCACGGCGCGCTCGCGCAGGACGGCGTTCCGCTGGGCAACGGCGTGGCGGTGTGGTTCGCCACCGACGCGTTCGACGCGGCGGTGCAGCGGGTGCGGGGGCTCCGGGCCGAGATCGTCCACGACGTCCACATCAACCCCAATGCCCGGCAGCGGGAGATCTGGCTGCGCGACCCCGACGGCTACCTGGTGGTCATCGCCGAGGCCTAGGCGGGGCGGCCCGCGGCCCGCCCGCTCAACCGCCGATCGGCGCCCGCGGGTTGGCGCCCCAGAACAACTGGGTCCCGAGCATCCCGATGACGTGGACGCCCACGATGTTGACGACCATCGACTTTGCGGTCGCGCGGCCCACGCCGACCGGTCCGCCGCTGGCGGTGTACCCGTAGTAGCAGCCGACGAGAACGATGACCGTGGTCATCACCATCGCCTTTATCAAGCTGAATAACAGGTCCCCGGGGTTCTGGAACTCCCAGAAGATCGAGGTGTAGCCGCCTGAGGAGACGTTGGCGACCTCCTCGACGACCGCGATGTAGCTGGCGAGGAAGCCCCACGCGACGGCGCCGATGTAGACGAACGGGAACACCAGCCACGCGGCGAGGAGCCGGGTGGTGCACAGGAAGGTGATCCCGCGGATGCCCATCACCTCGAGCGCGTCGATCTCATCGGAGATGCGCATCGCGCCGAGCTCGGCCACGATCCCGGTCCCGACCTTGGCGGCCATCATGTAGCCGAAGGTCAGCGGCGCCAGTTCGCGCAGGTCGCACCAGGCCGAGAACAGGCCCGCGTACTGCGGTGCACCCTGGGCCTGCAACAGGTAGGCGCCCTCGATCCCGCACTGCAGGCCGACGAACAGCACCAGCCCCCAGGTGACGAGCGTGGAGGAGACGATCAGGATCCCCGCCTGGCGCAGGATCTCCCCCGCGAACATGAACACGCGTCCGTTGACGAGGTCGCCGACGACCAGCCCGGAGAACTTGAGGATCAGCCCCGAGTTGTGGATGCGCTCCCCCACCGGGCCACTGGGCGCCTCGGCGCGCCGGCGGGGAACCGGAGCGCCTCCGGGCGGGCCGGCGGGCGGCGGAGCGGCGGGCGGGGGAGGGGGTGTGGCGACCGACATCCGAGACTCGCCTACTTGGCGATCGTGGTGATCGCGGGATGGGTGGCGAGCAGCACCTGCGTGAACGCGTAGTTGAACGCGAAGATCCCCAGGAACGAGATGACAACGGCCTGGTTGACGGCGCGACCGACTCCCTCGGCGCCGCCGGAGGCGGTCATCCCCTTGTAGCAGCAGACGATCGCGATGATCGCGCCGAACAGCGTGGTCTTCAGCACCGACCCCCAGAGGTCGGTCGTCTCGGCGTTGTTGCCGAGCGTGGCGAAGAACGGGCCGAGCGGGGCATGGTTGACGAGCGTGGCCAGGATCCCGCCGACGATGCCGAACAGCAGCGCGAACACGTCGAACAGGCCGGTCACCAGCATGAGCGCGAGGAATCGGGGGACGACCAGGTTCTTGATCGGATCGACGCCCATCACCTCCAGCGCGTCGAGCTCGTCGCGGATCTTGCGCGCACCCAGATCCGCGGTGATCGCCGTGCCGGCCACCCCGGCCATCACCACGGCGGTGACGAAAGGCGCGAACTCACGGATCGACGCGAGCACGAAGAACCCGCCCAGCCGGTCCAGCGCCCCGATCAACGTGAGGACGTTCGCCCCCTGCAGCCCCGGGGCCTCGTAGCCGAACGCGACCGTCGAGATCAGCATCGGAATCCAGCAGACACGCAGCGCGAAGGCGAGTTGCTGGACGAGTTCGTTGCCGTAGGGGTATGGCGGGCGAACCGCCGAGACCAGGGTGCGGACGGTGAGCACCGCCATCTCGCCCGTCTCGTCGAGGCCGTCGCGGACCATGTCGTAGAGACGGACTGACACGGTCCTCTCCGCTACGCCCCGTGCGCCGGCCGGCAGGCCAGCGCCCCGTGGGTCGAGATCTGCTGCCCGTTGGTGAACCGCCCGAGCGCCTTCCACGGCCAGCGGCGGTCGGCCGGGCATCCGGTCGTGGCCAGCCAGGTGCCGCGGCCGGCGGAGATGTCGAGCGAATGCAGCACGATCGGGATGCCGGCGATGATCTGCAGGTTGCGCGGGATCGGAACGCTCAGCTCGTAGGCCCAGCGACCGTGCAACCGCGTCACCGTCCCCGGTACCGGCTCCTGGACCCGAGCGGGGTTCGTCATCACCGTGTAGAACCAGACGCGCCGCGCGCCACCGCCGACCACCGTGATCTGCGGGTGGGTGGGGGTCGTGTCGGCCATCGCCAGGCCCGTGCCGTGGCCGAGGATCGAGCCTGCCGGGCAGTGCGTCGGGCCGTAGGCAACCAGCACACGACGAGAGCACGCGGGGTACTGACCGCCTTCGAACAGCGCGCCGCGCGGGAACCAGGCCTGGATCCGCGAGACGAGCGGCGGGTCATACCCGGCCGGGATGCCGAACCTCATCCTCACGTCGAGGTGGACCCCCTGAGGGTGGGCCGGCGTGCCGCCGCGGTTCGGGGTGACTCGCGGATGGACGGTGACGGTGATCGGCGGCGCCGAGCCGTCGGCGCCGCGGGCGAGCCGCTGCGCGCCCGCAAGGCCGACACCGGCCCCGGCGGCGGTGAGCGCGAGGACGACGGGGAGCGCCGCCACCGTTCTCACCGCACGCCGGACCCTGCCGCGCCCGGCGCGGCGGACCGAAGGCACGAGCCTGTGGTTCGGTCCTGCGCCGGGCATCGACGGGGTCGGTGGGGCCTGCTAGTGGCAGGCGGTCGACGAGCTCACCGAAGAGGAGCCCGTCGCTTTGGTGTTCGGGTTCTCGAAGCCGGTCGTGACCGAGAACGGCCACTTGTGACCAGAATCGCACTTGGTGGTCTCCAGCCAGTTCCCCTTGCCGGCGTTGATCGTCAGCTCGGTGAGCTCGACCGGCGTGCCCGCGACGATCCGCAGGTTGTTGGGGACGGTCGCGGTGAGCTCATAGGCCCACTTTCCGTGCTCCTTGGCGATATGACCGACGATCGGCTCCTGCACGCGCGCCGGATTGGTGAGCACGGTGTAGAAGTAGACCTTGGTCGAACCGCCGTTGACCACGGTGATCTGCGGGTGGGTCTTGGCTGAGCCGGCATACGCCACGCCCGTGCCGCTGCCGACGACCGACGCGGCCGGGCACTTCGTCGGCCCGCGCGAGGTGAGCACCGACAGGGAGCAGGTCGTCGTCTTGCCGCCGTTGTACAGCGAGCCCTGCGGGAAGAACACCTTGAAGGTGGTCACAATCGGCTGGTCGGCGGCGCCGAGCGTCTTCCAGTTCAGCTGGACGCGGAGCTTGACCGCCTTGGGGTGGGCGGAGGTGCCTGCCGAGTTCGGCGTGACCGTCGGTTTGACCGAGACCGCGGGCCAGGTACTGGCGGCCAGCGCGGGGACGGCGATGGCGAATGCGGCCACGGCGGCCGGCACGCCCACTGCGAGCTTGCGCATCTATCTCTCCTTCATACCTCTCGTTGGGTGTGGTCGGTTCCCGGCCGACACGGGGACGGCTCACCGGACTGCGGAGCACCATTTATTGGTGCCCACCGGGTCGTCCCGATGCGGGAAGATACAGGTGTCAGCCACCCTTCACAATCGGAAACGTTCCTGTCTATACTTCCCGCGCCGAGCGAGTCGCACACGGAGGACGGCGCGTGAGGATGGAGAGGAAAATGCGTGTCGACGCTGACCCCTGAACGTCGCCCGGCGACGCCCGAGCCCCCTTCCGAACCGCCACGGCGACCTTCGGAGCCAAGGCGCTCACGTGGCCGCGGCCGCGGCCCGCGCTGGCTCGCCCTGGGGGCGCTGCTGATCGTCGCCGTGGTCGTGATCGTGCTCGTCACACGCAGCGACAACGACACCTACCGCCTCGACTTCGCCAACGCCGGCCAGCTCGTCACCGGTGACATCGTCCGGATCGGCGGGACGCCCGCGGGCACCGTCAGCTCGATTCGCCTCACCGACAACGGGCAGGCTCAGGTGGAGATCTCGCTCGATCGGTCCTTCGGTCCGCTGCGCCGCGGCACGACGGCGGCGATCCGCAACCCGGGTCTCACCGATGTCGCAGCCCGCTACGTCGACATCAGCCCCGCGCCGTCGTTCCGGGCCCCGCTGCCGTCCGGCGCGGTCATCCCGACCTCGCAGACGAGCGGGATCGTCGACATCGACGAGCTCTTCAACACGCTGAACGCCCGCACCCGCGCCGGGCTGCGAGGCCTGATCCGGGGATTCGGCGAGTGGTACCAGGGCAGGAGCCGGCAGGCCAACGCGACCGCCCAGCTGTTCCCGGCAGCGCTCATCTCCTACACACGCCTGCTGCGCCAGTTCGACGCCTCGACCCCATCACTCGACCGCTTCATCCAGCAGACCGACGTCGCGCTCGGCACGATCGACCGAAACGCGCCGGCGCTCACCGACCTGGTGAGCTCGGGCCGCACGACCGTCGACGCGCTCGCCTCCGACAACCGGTCGCTCTCACAGGGGCTGACCGACCTGCCGGTCGCGCTGCGGCGCGGCACCGTGGCGTTGCAGCGGCTGCGCACCCAGGCGCTGCCGGGACTCACCCGGCTGTTTGATCAGACCGCTCCGGCGATTTCGCCGCTGCACCAGCTGCTGCCGAAACTCGACCCGGTGCTGCAGGAGTCGGTTCCCGTGTTCGCGCAGCTGCGGACGCTGCTCACCAAGCCCGGACCGAACAACGACCTCGGCGACGCGCTGCTCGACCTGCCGACGCTCGCCCGTCAGGTCAAGGGCGACTTCCCACGCGCGATCACCGCGCTGCACAAGGGGACGCCGATCTTTCAGTTCGCCCGGCCGTACTTCCCCGACCTGGTGGCGTGGCTGGTGAACTGGGACGGGATCTTCGCGCCCTACGACGCGAACGGTCACTACGCCCGCACGCTTCCCGTGTTCGGCGCCTACCAGCTCACCGGCAACACGCTCACCCCGACGCCGCCGGACGAGCGCGGGTTGAGCGGGCTGACCACCGGCTTCACCGACCGCTGCCCGGGCTCGGGGGTCGCGACCGGCGACGGCTCCTCGCCATACGTCGACTCCGGCAGCCAGTCCAACGCGCACTGCGACACCTCCGATTCGGCCGCGGAGGCGGGCGGGTGACGACGAGGCGGATCATCGGTGCCGTGGGCGTCATCCTGCTCGTCGCCGCGGCGGTCATCGCCGTGTCGAGGTTCACGGGCGCCGGCGGGTCGAACGGCTATCTGGTGCGCGCGGTCTTCCAGAACTCATCGTTCGTGACGCCCGGGGAGCAGGTCAAGGTCGCGGGGGTCACGGTCGGGACGATCCACGCCGTGCAGTTGACCGCGAACAACCAGGCGGCGGTCGTGCTCTCGATCACCGACCACCAGTTCATCCCGTTCCGCGCCGACGCGCATTGCCAGATCGGCCTTGAGTCGCTGCTCGGCGAGCAGTACGTGCAATGCGTCCCCACTCAGGCGCGCGGTTCCGGCGCGGGCGCCCCGGCGCCACTTGCGCTCATCCGCTCGGGAGCCGGCAAGGGCGAGCACCTGCTGCCGGTGTCGGGGACGACGACCCCGGTCGGCTTCGACCTGTTGCTGGACATGAACCGGCTTCCCCTTTCGGAGCGGCTGCGGCTGCTCGTCGCCGGCCTCGGGGTGGGGCTCGACGCCAACGGCCAGGCCCTGAACGCCGCCCTGATGCGCTCCGATCCCGCGCTGCAGAAGACCGACCGGGTGATCCACGTGCTCGCCGACCAGGATCACGTGATCGCACGGCTCACCGACGAGTCCGCCCGGATCCTCGCGCCGCTCTCCGCTCAGCGCGCCCACCTGGGCGGGTTCTTCAACCATGCCGGTGAGGTCGCCGCGACCTCGGCGTCGGAGAGCCGGGCGATCGAGGCCAACCTCGCCGACCTGCCCGCATTCCTACGGCAGCTGCGGCCGGCGGCCCAGCGGCTGAACCGGCTCGCCTCCCAGGGTGCCCCCGCGCTGGCGCAGCTCAACGCGCACGCGACGGAGATCGACACCGCGGTGACCAAGCTCGGCCCGCTCGCCAAGCAGGCGACGCCGGCGCTCGTCTCGCTCGGGGTCGTCGCCGACCGCGCTCGCACCGTGTTCCCGCAGTCGCACACCGCTGCCGGCGATCTGCTGGCGCTGGCCAAGCCGCTGGTGCCCGTCGCCCGCGACATCGCCGCCATCGCCTCGAGCTTCGACCAGGCGGGCGGGATCGAGGACGCGATGCGGTTCATCTACTACTACACCGGGGCGGTCAACGGCGAGGACTCCCTGGGCCACTACGTGCGCACCTTGCTGCAGATCGGGTCCTGCTCGCCCCGCTCGCCCTCGCCGGTTCCCGGCTGCCAGGCGACATTCAATGCGCTGTCGAGCGGTGGGTCCTCGGATGCGCTGCACGCCACTCCGGGGCAGACCATCCACTCCGGCGCGACCAACTCGGTGGTCTCCGATGCGCTGCGCGCTGTCGGCACCGATCGAACACTCACCGCCGTCCGTCCCCTCGAGAGCTACCTGTTCGGTCGATGAAACCCCGCCGCTCCGACAATCCGTTCACCAATCGTGTGCTGATCGGCGCGATGGTCGTGCTCGTGCTGATCGTGGCCGTCGTGCTGGCGTACAACGCCAACAACGGGCTCCCGTTCGTCCCGAGCTACGACATCAACGTGCGGGTGCCCGACGCCGCGGGTCTGATCAAGGGCGACGGCGTCACCATCGGCGGCGACCGCGTGGGCTACGTGAGCGGGATCACGGCCACGCGCACCAGCACCGGCCGCGACATCGCGGTGCTGCACCTCAAGCTCGAGCGCTCGATCGCCCCGCTGCCCGCCGACTCGACCGATCTGGTGCGACCGGTCTCCCCGCTCGGCCTGAAGTACCTGGAGATCACCCGCGGGCGCGGATCGCGCATGCTGCCCGCCGACGGGTCGCTCCCGTTGTCGGCCACGCACAAGCCGGTCGAGATCGACGACCTGTTCAACATCTTCAACGCGCGCACCCGGCACGCCGAGCAGACCTCGTTGTTCAACGTCGGCGGCGGGTTCGCCGGTCGCGGGGCCGAGCTCAACGCCGCGCTCGCGGGCCTCGACCCGCTGGTGCGCCGCGTGCTGCCGGTGATGTCGAGGCTGCTCGCGCCGTCGACCCACCTGCGAGCACTGTTCCCGAGCCTCGAGCAGGCGGCGCACGAGGTCCTGCCCGTCGCCGCGCGCCAGGCGCACCTGTTCACGGCGCTCGACGAGACGTTCACCCCGCTCTCCTCCCAGTCGGCGGCGTTGAAGGCGGCCATCGCCGGAGGGCCGCCGGCGCTGCGGACGGCGACGCGGCAGCTGCCGGCTCAGGCACGCATCGAGAACGACACCGCGACGTTCTTCAAGCGCTACCGCGCGACGTTCGCCGCGCTCGGGACGGCCTCGGACAGCCTGGGGCCGGCCGCGCAGGCCGGGGTGACCGGGCTGCGCAGCGCGCCGGCGTTCAACGCGCGCCTCGATACGACCGTCGGCGCGCTGGGTCGCTTCGCCACGGATCCGCGGACGCTGCCGGGGCTGGAGATCCTCGCCGAGACCGCGCGGCTGCTGAAGCCGACGATCGCCTACATCGAACCCGCGCAGACGCGCTGCAACTACCTGACGCTGTTCTTCGCCAACCTGGAGAACTCGCTGTCGGAATCGGACTCGGTCGGCTCGATGCTCGGCGTGCTGGCCGTCACCCTGCCCCAGGTGGCGGGCTCGGAGGCCGGGCCGGCGGCCACGCCGGCGGACGGCCCCTCGGCGGCGACGCTCGTCAAGACCGAGCATCTCAATCCGATCCAGGCCAGCCTGGTGCGCGACAGCTACCTGCACAGCGATCCCTACCCGCTGACCGCCGCGCCCGGGCAGGGCGACGAGTGTGAGGCCGGCAACGAGATCTACGCGAAGGGCAAGCTCACGATCGGCAACACGGCCGTCTCGCAGAAGACGACCCTCAAGACCAAGCGGGCGCTCGGATGAGGTGGGCGGAGCGCGGACTACGGCCGGTGTGGGTGAGCGCGATCGGGGCGGTCGTGCTGATCGTCGTCGCCTACTTCGTGTTCACCAAGGCGCTGCCCGGCCAGTCCCATTTCACGGTCAACGCCGTGATGCGCGACTCGAACCTGCTCGCGCCGGGGTCACCGGTGCGGGTGGACGGTCTCGACGTCGGAAAGGTGGAGTCGACCGGGCGCTGGCGGCACACCGACCTGTCGAAGGTGACGATGCAGTTCGATTCCCAGCGCCCGGTGCTGCATACCGACGCCACGCTCAAGGTCCGCCCGCGGCTGTTCCTCGAGGGCAACTTCTACGTCGACCTGTCGCCCGGAACGCCCGCCGCTCCGATCCTGCACGACAACGGGGTCATCCCCCTCGCGCACACCGCCGATCCGGTGCAGTTCGACCAGTTGCTCGACGCGCTCCCCGCGTCGATGCGCGTGCAGTTGCAGTCCGCGCTCTCCGGCGTCGGCCACGCGCTCGATGCGACCCCCACCGCCGCCGAGGACCGCGCCGCCGACCCCCGGGTCCGCGGGCTGTCCGGGGCCCAGGGGATCAACCACGCGTTCCGGACGGCGCCCGGGGCGCTCACCGGCTCCGGGGTCGTCTCCCAGTCGCTGACCGCACACCGCTCACTGGCCAGGCTGGTCGCCGGGCTCGGCCGGGCAACCCAGGGCCTGGCCCGGGCCGACGGCAGCCTGGGTCGCTTCATCACGAGCTTTGACCGGACGCTCCACACGACGGCTGCCGGCGAGCGATCGCTGCGCCAGACGGTGGCCCTGCTCGGGCCGACCGCGAGCGCCGCCGAGCGGACGTTCACCTCGCTGGAGGCCTCGCTGCCGGCCAGCGAGCGTTTCGCGGACGAGCTGGCGGTCGGGATGGCCGCGGTTCCGGCGACCGTGACCGCGGCGATGCCGTGGCTGCGTCAGGCCGAGCCGCTGCTCACCCACTCCGAGCTCGGCGGCCTGCTCTCCGAGCTCGCGCCCGCGTCCGGCTCGCTCGCCGAGCTCACCCACGACACGACGAAGTTCCTGCCGCAGATCGACCTGTTCGACAGGTGCATGAACAAGGTGTTCATCCCCACCGGTTATCTCAAGCTCAAGGACGGCGCGAACTCGACCGGTCTGCCGAACTACCAGGAGTTCTTCTCGGCGATGGTCGCCCAGGCCGCCGAAGGACAGGCGAGTGACGGCAACGGCAACCTGCTGACGATCGGCGCGACCGGCGGCTCCCACGAGGTGGAGTCCGGCCAGACGAACTTCTACGGCTCGACCGACGTCGGCTTCGGCACGCTCGCGGCCTCCCCTGAGGACACCCATCCGCGGTACCCGAACAAGGTGCCGCCGCTCCAGCGGGCGGTCGCCTGCTATACGCAGTCGATTCCCGATGTCAACGGGCCGGACTCGGTCGGCCCCGCCGACGGCTCACGGCCCGACGCCCGACCCCCGGCGCTGCCCGCCGACCCGACGAGGAAGTAGCGTGGGCTCCCGTCTGACACCGGTGCTGAGGCGCATGCGTCGGGAGGGGCGCTCCGCGGTGATGCTGCTGGCGACCGCCGTCGTCGGCCTGGCGATCGCGGGCTACCTGCTCGCGCAGGAGCGGATCCAGTGGCCCAGTTGGCTGCCGCTGCTCGGTCAGCACTACTACGTGCTCAACGCCCCGGTGTCGGCGGTCGACGGGATCCTCCCGGGGCAGGGGCAGGCGGTGACGATCGCCGGCGTCGACGTGGGGGAGATCTCCGGCGTGCGCCTGGGCACGAACGAGCCGGTCGTGACGATGCGCCTGGACGGCCGCTACGGATCCCGGATCTACTCCAACGCGACGGTCCTGCTGCGACCGAAGACCGGCCTTGAGGACATGGTCGCCGAACTCGACCCCGGCAGCCCGCGGGGCGGCCATCACCTGCACAGCGGGGCGACGCTCAGCGCCGCGGACACGCTGCCGACCGTTGACTTCGACCAGACGCTCGCCGAGCTCGACACCGACACGCGGACCGAGCTGATGGACCTCGTCTCGGGCGCCGGTCAGGCGCTGTCCGGCAAGGGGGGTGCGGAGTTCGGCGCGACCCTCCGTGACTTCGACCCTCTCTCGCAGGACACGAAGCGGGCAAGCGCACTGCTGCGGCTGCGGGGAACCGAGCTCGCTCGACTGACCGACAACCTGGCCAAGATCTCCACCGAGCTCGGCAACAACGAGAGCGCGATCACCCGCTTCATCAAGGGCAACGCGGGCGTGTGGAGCGCCTTCGCCGCCGAGGACCGCAACCTCAGCCGCACGATCGCGCAGCTTCCCGGAACGCTGCGCACCTCTGACACCGCGCTCACCCGGCTCAGCTCGCTCTCCTCGGAGCTGCACACGACGGCGACGCGCCTGGAACCGGCCGCCCGGGCACTCGGCCCGAGCCTGACCGAGCTGCGTCCGTTCCTGAAGCGCACGACGCCCGTGCTCTCCGACGAGCTGCGCCCGTTCTCGATCGCGGCCCAGCCGACCGCGAAGCTGCTCGCTCCCGCCACCGAGCAACTCGCGCAGGCCACGCCGGGCCTGACCACGCTTGCGCATGAGCTGAACGCGATCGTCAACGAGCTCGCGTACGAGCCCGGCCATGGCCAGCAGGGATACCTCTTCTACCTGCCGTGGGCCAACCACGACACCAATTCGGCGCTGTCCAGTCAGGACGGTGGGCGGCCGCTGCGCCAGTCGCTGCTGCTCTACAACTGCGGAACGCTGCAACTCATGCAGAACTACCTGACCGGGGTGAGCCAGAACCCGACGCTGCTCACGATCCTGCGGCTGCTCGATCTGCCCGACTACTCCGCGGATTGCCGCGGGGATGAGCCGAAGAAATGATCCGCACCGCGCCCAAGAAGAGCCAGATAGCGCTCATCGCGGTGTTCACCGCGGTCTGCGTGTTCCTGCTGCTCTACCTATGGATCCAGTTCGGTGGCTCGACCCCGCTGGCGGCTCAGGGCTACCGCATCAAGGTCGCCTTCGCCCAGGCCAACGAGCTGGCGACCGGCGCCGACGTGCGCGTCGCCGGCGTCAACGTCGGCAAGGTCATCGCGCTGTCTCCCGACCTCCACGACAACCGCACGCTCGCCACATTGGAGATCGATCCCCGGTACGTGCCGATCCCGCGCGACGCGCGCGCGACGCTGCGGATCAAGACGCTGCTGGGGGAGACCTATGTGCAGCTCGGCTGGTCGAGCCGGCGCGGAGGAGCGTTGCCCGACGGCGGCCGTCTGCCCGACGGGAGGGTGGCCGCCACGGTCGCTGTCGACCAGATCCTCTCCACCTTCGACCCCAGGACCCGACGGGCCTTCCGCACCTGGATGCAGTCGCAGGCGGGCGCGGTCGCGGGCCGAGGCGGGGACATCAACGACACGCTCGCGGCGCTGCCGGGGTTCGTCGGCTCGGGCACCCGGCTGACCGCTGCGCTGCAGCGCCAGTCCTCGGCGCTCGGCGGCCTGATCGCACACACGGGCACGTTCTTCCGCGCCGTCAGCGCTCGCCGTGGCGAGCTCTCGGGCCTGATCAGCGGCGCCGACTCGCTGTTCACGACGACCGCGCAGCGCAATCGTGCGCTGGCGGCGCTGTTCGAGGCGCTACCCGGCTTCGAGCGTGAGAGCCGGGTCGCGCTGCCCGCGCTGACCCGCTTCGGTGAGCGCGCCGACCCGGTCGTGCGGGCGCTCGGACCGCTGGCGCCCGAGCTCACCCGTGCGTTCACCGCGACCGGTCAACTGGCGCCGAACCTGCGTGCCGTGTTCGAGCGACTGCCCGCAATCGAGCGCGCCTCGCGGCGCGGCCTGCCCGCGGCCGACGCGGTGCTGAAGGCGATCCCGCCGCTGGAGGCGGCGTTCATGCCGTTCCTGGAGAACGGTGATCCGATCGTGCGCTACGTGGGCCTGTTCAAGCAGGAGGTCACCGGCTTCTTCGCCAACGTGGCGGCCGCGGCCGAGGGGTACGGCACCGCGGCACCGCGCGCCGAGGGGCAGATCCTGCACTACCTGCGCGCCTCCCAGACGCTCGCTCCCGCAGGCCTCACCCTGGGCGGTGGCGCGCTCGGCAGCACCCGCAACGATGCCTACCGCACCCCGGGTGCATACGACGAGCTGGCCAAGGGCCTCACCGTGCTCGACAGCGCCAGCTGCGCGGGCGTCAATCCGAGCCCGCCGAGCACCGGCGACAGCACGCTGGACGCGCTCGTCCAGCAATACGTCTTCCGCTCGACGAGCAGCTCCGTCGCCGCCCCGGCGTGCCGGCAGAGCTCGTTGATCCCCGGCTTTGACACGCAGTTCCCGCACCTCACCGCGGATCCCGCGCCTGCCCGCTGAGGAGCGTCGGAGAATGCGCGGACGTGGCCGAACCACCCATCTGGGGGGCCTGTGCCGCTCGAGCAACGGCTTTCTACACACTCGTGGCTATGGTGGGCAGTGTCGTTCGGGAAGGGCGACGACCAGGTCGGTTGTTCGCACCTCCCGACGCGTTCAGAACAGAACTCATTGATGTCCTCCAGTTCGCCCAACACCAGACGCCAGCCGCATCAGCTGCGCCCCGGACGCCACGGTCTCTCCCGTGAGGCGGTGGCCGATCACCAGCGCGCCCGCATGCTCGACGCGGTGAGCGAGGTGGTCAGCGAGAAGGGTTACGTGGCGATGACGGTCGAGGACGTGATCGCCGCCGCCGGAGTCTCGCGCCGCACGTTCTACGACCACTTCAAGGGCAAGGAGGCCGCGTATCTGGAGGCGTTCGAGGTCGCCGGCGCGGAGCTCATCCGCCGGGTCGGTGAGGCCTACGCGGCCAGCCGATCGCTCGCCGGTGGGCTTGTCGCCTGCCTGCGGGCGTTCCTCGAGTTCAGCGCCGAGGAGCCGCGCTACGCGGAGATGTGCCTGGTCGAGGTGCTCGCCGCCGGCCCGGCCGCGATCGAGCGCCGCGACGCCGTCCTGCGCACGCTGGCGGGCGTGCTCCATGACGGCGCGCAGAGCGATCCCCGGAGCGCTCCGACGCCTCCGATGACCGCCGAGTGGGTGATCGGAGGCGTGTACGAGGTCGTCTACGGCCGCCTGATCAACGGCGGCGCCCGCGAGCTGCCCGAACTGCTGCCCGATCTCGCCTACTCGATCATGCTCGCCTATCTCGGCACCGAGGTCGCGCTCGAGCTCACGCACCGATTCACGGGCGTGTGGCCGACCGGCCTGCAGACGCGCTGATCTCCCGATAAACGGTGTGATGCAGGCGGTCGCTCCGGCCGCCGCCGGTGTGCGCGCTCACACGTGAGCGGGCCGAAAATTTGTCCTTGACTTTCAGACACACACGTGTTTCAGTCTGCCCCCGGACGGAGATATACACATCGTCGTCCGGCCTGACTCACAGGCCGCCCCACGCGGCCACGTCTGATAGGAGAGAGGATGAGGACCTTGCCAAGATGGCTGGTGGCTGCCGGTGCGGCTGCCGCGGTGTGCGGAATCAGCGCGGCGCCTGCCCTCGCAAAGAAGACGAAGGTTCCGCCCCCGACCCAGCCTGCGTGGAGCACGTTCTCTGACTGTCCGACGAGCGTTGCGAATCTCACCGACTGCGTGTACGCGTCCACGACGAGTGGCTCGTTCACGATCGGCAACACGACCGTCACGGTGGGCAGCACGCCGATCATCTTCCAGGGCGGGATCATCACCGGGTCAACCGACACGTTCGTTCCCGCAGCCGACGGCAACACCCTGTCCCAAGTGCCGCTGACGGTCCCCGGGGGCTTGCTTGACCTGACGCCGCCCGACCTGTTCCCGCAGCCGCTGCAGGGGATCATCGAGCAGGCGATCAACACCCTCAACACCGTCACCGCGACGGCGGAGCTCGTCGGTAACCCGACGTTCAGCTTCGAGAACTTCCTCACCGGCGCGGGACCGACGGTCACCCTGCCGGTCGAGATCCAGCTGAACAACCCGTTCCTCGGCAGCAGCTGCTTCATCGGCTCGGCCTCCGATCCGGTGACCCTCAACCTGACGACCGGCAAGACAGATCCGCCGGACGGAGTGACGCCGCTGAAGGGGCGCCACGGGAAGCTCGGCTTCTTCGACAACGGCAATGTGGTGGCATCCAGCGCCGACTCGATCGTGGACAACACGTTCGCGGTTCCGGGAGCCACCGGATGCGGCGGGCTCTTCTCGGCTCTGATCGACCCGGTGGTCGACTCGAAGACCGGGATTCCCGCGGCGGCCGGCACCAACTCGGCGATCCTCAAGGGGACGTCGGATCTCGCCTCGGCGGCGTCGGTGATCGCCAACGGCGGGTAGCTGGACACAACCGGACACGGCCCTCGCGGAGCCGCCGGAGCGGCGCCGCGGCTCGGGCCACGTAGAGAGACCGGGCCGGCCACGAGGGCCGGTCCACGAAAAGGAGAGAAACAGCATGAAGGTGAAGGCGTTTGCAGTCTCGGTCGCGACCTCGGCCGCGGTGCTCGGCATCGGAGCCGGTTCGTCGATGGCGGCCACGCTCTACACGACGAAGGCGCACACCAAGGCGGTCAAGGTCGGCACGAAGGCCGTCGGCAGCTCCGGTGTGGTGTCGCTCTACAGCGGTAGTTCGAAGGTGAACTCCTGCAAGAGCTCGAAGCTCAATCTGAAGCTCACCCAGAACTCCGGCGGCACGGTCGCGGCCTCGATCACCGGCGGTACGTTCTCGGGCTGCAACCTGGCGACCACGATCAACGCGCCGTGGACCCCGGGGCTGCAGGTGAGCGGCTCGGGCGTCGCGTCCGGTGCGAACACCGTGTGGAGCAACACCAGCGTCGACGGCGTGAGCGTGAACTTCGCCGGCGGCACGTACACCGGGAACCTCACGACGAACATCGTCGCGGAGGAGTCGACCACGAAGGGCGCGCCGCTCACGCTCAAGCTCACCCAGGCGGGAACCCTGAGCGGACCGCTGACGACCGACGGCACGGTTGTCGCCACCTACAAGCTGACCGGCGCCGCCGCCAAGTACTCGCTGGGCTAGCAGCGACGCAGTCGGCGTGGGCCCTCGGCTCGCGTGCTGATCCGAAAGTACCGAGGGGCCGCCACCGCGCGGCCCCTCGCTCGTCGTGCTCACGATGGGCGGCTGTCATGCGGTCACCAACCCGCACCTTGTCGTGAGAGCCACTTGCGTTTATATTGCGCACGCGCCGCATGATCTGCGGGCGGCGCTGGCACCGGATGTGCCGCGATCCGTGAGGAGGAAGGGATGGAGACAGAGGTCCGTGCCGGGGAGCCCCGGCGGCGTCACCGGCTGACGGTGGGCGCGCTGACGATGCTCGCGCTGGTGGGCGTCTCGGCCGTCCCAGCCGCCGCGCGCGCCGACGCCCTGCCCGATGGGCGAGCCTATGAGCTGGTCACGCCGGGGCTGAACGGCGCCCGGATCCAGCCGGGCCACCAGTTCTTCACGCAGGCGACGACTGACGGAGACCAGCTCGCGTTCGTCGACACCGACGCGCTGGACAGCAGCCCCTCCTCAGGCGTCTACAACGCGATGATCGCCACCCGCGGGACGACCGGCTGGACCGCCACCCCCCAGGCGATCCCGTTCAGTGCGCCCGAGTCGGCGTACCTCGGGACGGAGCTGGTGGCGATGTCGAGCAGCCTCTCGCAGATCCTCGTGCTCACCGACCAGCCGCTCACCTCGAGCGCACCCTCCGGCTACAACCTGTTCCTCGGCGATCTCGCCACCGGCCAGTACGCGGCGCTCACGGACGCATCCACGGACTCGAGCTCGAGCGGCCTCGACGACATCGGCGTGTCGGCGGACTACAGCCACGTCTTCTTCAATCCGGACATCGCCCAGCTGTCGACGGACCCGGTCAACTACAACCGCGGCTCCGACCTCTACCAATGGACCGGCGGACAGCTCAGCATCGTCAACGTGCTCCCGAACGGGAAGCTGGCCACGCTGCCAGCCAGCCTGGCGAGCGGATCGACGAACAACCTGTCCGCAATCTCGGCCGACGGCGACGCGGTTCTGTTCCAGGACCAGACATCGTCCGGCCCGGGTCCGCTGTACCTGCGACTCGACGGAAGCTCCACGGTGCAGGCCGACGCATCCCAGCGCACCAAGGCCGATCCGAACGGCGCGCAGAGCGCGAGCGCGGTCGGGATCACCCCCGACGGCTCCCAGGTCCTGTTCACGAGCCCCTCGGAGCTGACGAACAACGCCAACACCGGCGAGAGCGGCTCCAAGCCCGACGACGCGGGAAGCGATCTGTACGACTACGACGTGGCGACCGGTGCGCTCACCGATCTCACCCCGGACTCGACCGCCGCGGACAAGGCGACCGGCGCGGATGTGCAGGCGGTCGTCGGCGCCTCCGACGACGGATCCTACGTCTACTTCGTTGCCACTGGCGACCTTGCCACCGGCGCCACCTCCGGTCAGCCGAACCTCTACGTCGAGCACGACGGCACGCCGACGTTCATCGCCTCGGGCACGGGCCTGGTCAACTCCTCGGCGTACACCACGCCCGACGGGCAGAGCATCGCGTTCGAGTCGACCGCCTCGCTCACCGGATACGACAACACCGACCAGAGCACCGGAACCGCGGACACAGAGGTGTTTGAGTACAGCGCAGGGAACAACACGCTGCAGTGCGCGTCGTGCCGACCTGACGGCGTCGCCCCGACCGGGTCCGCGACGATCCCGGGCGGAAGCTCGAGCAATGGGGTGAACAGTCCGGCGCGGGTCGTCAGTGACGACGGGAGCCGGGTCTTCTTCAACTCGACCGACCAGGTCGTGCCCGGCGCGAGCGACGGCCTCCAGAACGTCTACGAGTTCGAGAGCGGGACGGTCTCCCTGATCTCCCCCGGCGACGGGGCCTCCGCCGCGACGTTCGTCGATGCGAGCCCGTCGGGCGACGACGTGTTCTTCGACAGCTACGACGACGTCGTGCCGCCGCTGGACTCGAGTCTCGAATCCGCGATCTGGGACGCCCGCGTCGGCGGCGGCTTCCCGATCACGTCGACCACCGAGGGCGTCTGCACCGCGACCGTGCAGTGCCGCGACACCGGCACGTCGGCCACCGGGACGCCATCGATCAGCACGAACACGGGTTCCGGGCAGGTGAAGTCGGGCTCCGGAGCGGTGTTCTCGGTGCGGTCGCACGCGCTGCACGGGTCGACGCTCACCCTGCGCGTGCGCACCCACGCGGCCGGTCGGCTCACCGCGTCAGGTCGTGATGTGCGCACCACCCGGCGCAGGGTTCGCCGCGCCGGAACGGTGAGCCTGGCTCTCCGGCTCACCCCGCATGCAAAGGCAAGTCTCACCCGTCATCACCGGCTGCGGCTGGCGATCCGCCTGCGGTTCGCCCGCAGCAGCGGAGGGGCACGGACGATCACCGTGCACGTCACCGCGAAGAGGAAGGGAGGACGCTGATGTTCCAGGTCGCTCAGCACCCGCGCACCGCGATCGGACGGCTGGTGCTCGCCACCGCCGGCGCCCTCGCCATCCTGTGGTCCCTGCACGCCGGTCCGTCTCGCGCGGACGTCACTCCGGCCCCCGCCTGGACGGTGGTCGGGAATGCGGAGCCGACGAACTTCGCCACCGGCTCGACGTACACGACGGGCGGCGACAGTTTCGTGATCAGCGTGGTGAACGCGGGCGGCGCCGCGGCCTCCGCGGCCTCGGCGATCACCATCACCGACACGCTGCCCAGCGGTATCACCCCCGCCGCGACGAAGGCAACCGGGACCGACAGCGACGGGAACACGGTCAAGTGCACCGCGAGCGGGCAGACGGTGACCTGCAAGGACATGCAGGACGTCTCCGCGGTCCTCTCCGACCAGCAGATCCAGGTCACCATTCCGGTCGACGCCGGCTCCAGCGCCACCTCCGGCGCGCTCAACCAGATCTCCGTCTCGGGAGGCGGTGCGCCGGCGCAGACCGCGAGCGACGCGATCTCGATCACCGGCACTCCCGCGGGGTTCGGCCTGGCGGCGTTCTCCGCGCAGTCGCTGAACGCCGACGGCTCGGTCGACACGCAGGCGGGCTCGACGCCCAACCAGGTCCTGACCGGCGTCAGCTTCAATACGGTCCAGGCGTCGAACGGCAACATCGTGCCCGCCGGCAACCTGCGTGATACCACGCTGGCGCTCCCGCCGGGTTTGGTGGGCAACCCGACGGTCACTCCGACCTGCAGCCAGGCCTCGATGGACACGCCGGCCTCCGGTGCGGACGGGGATTGCCCCACCGACACGCAGATCGGGATCGCCGACGTCGACGTCGTCGGGCCGACCGGGCCGGAGTTCGTCGAGGCGCCGATCTACAACCTGGCGGCGCCGGCCGGCATGCCCGCGGAGTTCGGCTTCAGCGTGCTCACCTCGGTGATCCACATCGACTTCTCGCTGCAGCCCGACAACACCGCTGTCGGCGGCTACACGCTCGATGCGACGATCAACGGCACCAATGCCGGCGCGCCGGTGCTGTCCGCGACGATCCTCGTCTGGGGCGATCCGGCGAGCAGCACGCACGACGACGCTCGCTTCGAGCAGGGAGGCTCCGGTGGCTTCCCGGGCACCAACCCGAGCAGCCCGTCCTCCAGCCAGCCGATTGCGAGCACGCTGACGCCGGCGACGCTGCTCTCCAACCCGACCTCGTGCGGTGCGACGCCCGCTACCGGGATCAGCATCGACGACTGGCAGGATCCGACGGCCGAGTTCACCGGCTCGGTCCCGTCTCCCGATGTCACCGGGTGCGCGGCCGAGGCGTTCACGCCGTCGGTGACCGCCCAGCCGACCGCGGCGGTCGCAGACTCGCCCGCGGGGCTGAACGTCGACATCGCGCTGCCGCAGAACTCCAGCCCGACGGCGGTCCCGGAGTCCAACCTCAAGGACGTGACCGTCACCCTGCCTGCCGGCGTCGTGGTCTCGCCCTCCTCGGCCAATGGCCTGCAGGCGTGCAGTGAGGCGCAGATCGGCCTTGGCACGAACAGCCCACCGGCCTGCCCCGCGGCCTCCGCGCTCGGGACGGTCGAGATCGATACGCCGCTCTTGTCGGTTCCGCTCGAGGGCTCGGTGTACCTCGCCCAGCAGACGGCCAACCCGTTCGGCTCGCTGCTGGCGATCTACGTCACCGCCAGTGCCGAAGGGGTGCAGCTCAAGCTCGACGGCGAGGTGAACGCGAACCCGACCACGGGCCAGCTCACCACCACGTTCACCAACAACCCGCAGCTGCCGTTCAGCCAGCTCAAGCTGCAGTTCTTCGGCGGACCGGACGCGCCGCTGTCGATGCCGAGCGCGTGCGGCACCTACACGACGACGACCGCGCTGAGCTCGTGGTCGGACCCGACCTCGCTCACGCTCGGGTCCAGTTCGTTCACGATCAACTCCGGCTGCATGTCCGGCTTCGCGCCCACGTTCAGCGCGGGCGCGACCCACAACCGGGCCGGACGGTTCTCGCCGTTCGTGCTCTCGTTCTCCAGGACCGACACCGACCAGTACCTGAGCGGCCTGCAGGTCAAGCTGCCCGAGGGGCTGCTGGCCAGGATCACGGGGGTCAAGGAGTGCACCGAGGCGGAGCTCGCCTCGATCTCCAGCCGGCCCGGCACGGGCGTGGCCCAGGAGGCCCACCCGAGCTGTCCGGCCGGATCCAGGGTCGGCACCGCATCGGTCGCGGCAGGCCCGGGCACCGACCCGTACAACCTGACCGGGCAGGTGTACCTGACCGGGCCGTACAACGGCGGCTCGTTCGGGCTCGCGGTCGTCGTGCCCGCGGTCGCCGGGCCGCTCGACCTCGGCACGGTGGTCGTCCGCCAGGCGCTCGACATCAACCCGCGTACCGCGCGGGTGAGCGTGACCAGCGACCCGTTCCCGACCATCCTCGACGGCATCCCGCTGCAGCTCCGTGACGTGTCGGTCGACCTGAACCGGCATCACTTCACGGTCGATCCGACAAGCTGCGGCTCGATGGCGGTCACCGGGACGCTCGCGTCGAGTGCCGGTAGCACGGAGGCGGTGAGTTCGCCGTTCCACGTCAGTGACTGCGGCGCGCTGCGGTTCTCACCGACGCTCCACATGAGCCTCACCGGTCGCCATCAGACCGCGGTCGGCACCCACCCGACGCTCACCGCCGACCTGACTCAGCCGGCCGGGCAGGCGAACGTCCGCTCCGAGAGGGTGACGCTGCCGCTGTCACTGGCGCTTGACCCGAACAACTCCGAGCACGTCTGCTCGGTCGAGGCCGCCGCCAAGGTCGCCTGTCCGAAGCGCACGCTGGTGGGCACGGCGATCGCCCACACGCGTATCCTGCCCACGCCGCTGAAGGGCAAGGTCTACCTCGTCCAGGGCGAGCGCAAGAACAAGCAGGGTCAGATCCTGCGCACGCTGCCGACGTTGCTCATCCCGCTGCGCGGCGACCATGTCGCGATCAACCTCACCGCGCAGACCTCGGTCGACTCGACCGAGCATCTGGTCACCACGTTCCCGACGGTTCCGGACGCGGCGATCCGCTCGTTCCAGCTGACGATCACCGGTGGCAAGAGCGGGATCCTGGTGGTCACGGGCCACCGGAGCCTGTGCGCCGGACCCCAGGTGGGCCATGTCGTCGCCATCGGCCACAACGGCAAGGAGCTCGCGGACGCGGTGCAGATGAAGGCCACCGCGTGCCCCGCGGGGGGGAAGACGAGCAAGAAGCATTAGCCCTTGACGGTGGCGCGTGCGCGGATCAGCGCGCGCGCCACCCCCGCGGCGCCCTCAGCGACTCGACTGCGCTCGCCGGGCGGCCGCGGCGAGCTGCCGCCCTGCGATCACCGAGCGTTGCAGGACCGCCGACTGCTCGCGCATCACCGATGAGGTCGAGGAACTCGTCGAGGCGCTCTGCCTGAGGTTGAAGGCGCAGCGGAAGTTCTCTGCGGTGCCGACGGGCTCTGAGCCCGCGAAGCCGCCATTGGTGTGGTTGGAGTAGACCGTGACGTATTGCAGCGTCGACGGGGAGGGGTCGGCGGGCTCGGGCGTCGGGTCGGGCTGGCCGCTGGTCGGGTCGGGGTGCGCCCCGGGGGTGACGCCCTCCGAGCCGGCGGCGTCGGCGCCGGCCTGGGTGGTGACCAGCGTCGCGCTCATCTCGCGCTGGTCGAGCTCCGGTCCATTGCCGTCCGATCCCTGAACCGTCGCGGTCGCCGGGTTGTCGTTGATCGTCGACTCGAGCTTGACCTTGGCTGCGGCACCGATCAGTTGCGCCGCGTCGGGCAGGTAGCCGCCGATGTCGACGCACGCCTGGCTGGCCCAGAAGTAGTTGTTCAGGCCGGTCTGGGCGGTGGCGATCGGGTACGGGTTGATCATCAGGCACCAGGTGCCGATGTCGGCGGTGGCCGACGGGCAACTGCCGGTGACGGCGCTCAGCGGCTTGCCCCCGAGCGCCTTGGCACTCGCCGCCGTCGCTGCGAAGCGCGCGCGACTCACCGTCGGCACCGCGGAGGCGGGGAGCTTGCGATTGCGGCCGAGCACGAGGATCCCGTTCGGCTTGGGCCTGGTGCTCACCGGGTGCCCATCGATCAGGGACTCGGCCGCGTGGCCCGCGGCACTCGCGACTCCGGTCCCCGAGAGCGCGACCGAGACGACGGCGACCGCGGCGCCCGCTCCGGCGGCGCGGGGGAGCAGCTGCATGGCACGGCGGCGGTTCATAGCTCGATGCCCTCCGGTCAGTCCTCGGCGGCGCCGCGGCGGCGGGCGTCGGTGTCATGTTCGGGCACGACGATGCCCTGCAGGTCGATCGGCTCCACGGTGGACAGCACCGCGTCGAGCGCCACGCCCGACAGCGTCTCGTGCTCGATCAGCGCTCCGGCGGTCTCCTGCACCGCTCCCCAGTTGTGGCGCAGCACGTGCTCGGCGCGCGCCTCGGCGTCCTCGACGATCCGCTCCACCTCGGTGTCGATGATGTTGAGGGTCTCGGGAGCGATCGACCCGAGGTCCTGCAACGAGGCGCCGAGGAACACCTCGCCCCCGGCCTCACCGATGGTGACGTGACCGAGGCGCGCGCTCATGCCGTAACTGGTGACCATCTGCCGCGCCAGCTTGGTGGCGGCGTGCAGGTCGTCCGAGGCCCCGGTCGACTCCTCACCGAACGCGATCAGCTCGGCCGCAGTGCCGGCGAGGATGGCCACGAGATGGCGCTCCAGATCCGACTTGGTGTGGAACACCGCGTCGCGGTCGGTGAGCATGTGGGCGGCGGTGCCGAGCTGGCGGCCGCGGGCGACGATCGAGAGCTTCTGGGCGCTGACCACCTGGCCGATCGAGCGGGTCACGACCGCGTGGCCGGCCTCGTGGACGGCGATCGTCTGCTGCTCCGGGGCGCTCAGGACGTGCCGTTTGGCCGGTCCGGCGATCACGCGGTCGATCGACTCCTCGAGCGTCTTCTGATCGATCGCGTCACGCCCGTCACGGACGGTGAGGAGCGCCGCCTCGTTGACGACGTTGGCGATCTCGGCGCCCGAGAAGCCGGGGCACAGGCGAGCGATCTGCATGAGGTCGACGTCCGGGGCCATCTTGCGGCCGCTGGCGTGCAGGTTGAGGATCTCCAGGCGCCCGTGCACATCGGGCACGTCGACCACGACCTGGCGGTCAAAGCGCCCGGGCCGCAGGAGCGCCGGGTCCAGAATGTCAGGCCGGTTGGTGGCCGCCATCACCACCACGCCGGCGTCGCCTCCGAATCCGTCCATTTCGACGAGCATCTGGTTGAGCGTCTGCTCGCGCTCGTCGTTGCCCTGGCCGACGCCGGCGCCGCGCTTGCGGCCGGCGGCGTCGAGCTCGTCGATGAAGATGATCGCCGGAGCCATCTTGCGCGCCCGGGCGAACAGGTCCCGGACGCGCGCAGCGCCGACGCCCACCAGCGACTCCACGAACTCCGCGCCGGAGGCCGAGAAGAAGGCGGCGTCGGCCTCACCGGCGGTCGCGCGGGCGAGCAGCGTCTTGCCGGTCCCGGGAGGGCCGACGAGCAGGACGCCCTTGGGCGCCGCGGCTCCCTGGTCGAGGTACTTGGACGGGTTCTCCAGGAAGTCCCGGATCTCGCGCAGCTCCGCCACCGCCTCGCCGGCGCCCGCGACCGAGTCGAACGTGATCGGCGAGCCGCCCTTCTTCTTCCTGCGACCCGATCCGCGGAAGGAGGAGAACGCCGAGATGCCGCTCGCGGCGTCCTGAGCCTGACGATTGAACAGCGCGAACAGCACGACGAGCAGCAGGATCGGGATCAGGAACTGGACGACGATCTGGCGGGCCGGCTTGCCGCTCTGCTGGTTGACGGACACCGGCGCCCCGCCGCGGTGCAGCGCGTTGAGCAGCTGCAGCGTGGCGGCGTCCGAGGTCGGATAGTTCGCGTACATCTGCGGCCCGCTCGTGGTCTGGATCACGACCTGGTGGTCGGAGTTGAGCAGGGTCGCGCCCGTCACCTGCTTCTGCTGGGCAAGCGTCAGAACCTGGGTGAGCGGCACCTTCTCGCCGTG
>DATJTS010000081.1:0-42344 GCA_035503035.1 Solirubrobacteraceae bacterium | reverse complement strand
GCGCCGGGTGGACACCGCGACCGCGGAGGATGTCGTCAGCGATGTCTTCGTGGTCGCTTTCCGGCGTCTGGAGGATGTTCCTGAGACTGCGCTTCCGTGGTTGCTGGCGACGGCGCGAAGGATCATCGCCAACTACCGCCGGGCGGCGAGTCGCCGGGAGCGACTGAGTGTCGAGCTGCGACCCTTGCACGCGGGGGTGTGGAGCGACGCGCCGGCCGGCAACGCGCTGCTGACCGGGTTGTCACGGTTGAGCGAGAGCGACCGCGAGGTGATCCTGTTGGTCGCGTGGGAGGAGCTCTCCCCCGAAGACGCGGCGGCCGTGGTGGGCTGCTCTCGCGCGACGTTCGCGGTCCGGCTTCATCGGGCCCGCCGGCGTCTTGAGGCCGTCATGGGTCAGCAGCAGCGCGCCGAGAACTTGCCCCGGCGACTGACGGAGGCGACCAGTGAGTGATCTGCTGGACAGCGTCCGTGCCGTCAACCCGGTCATCTCGTGTGAGCAGCCGTCGATGGAGGATGTCTGGCGCAAGTTGGCGCAAGGCGAAACGGGCGCGAGCACGCAGACAGGGTTGGGCCGACGCAACGGCGACGCGAGGCAACGTTCGGCGCATCGCGACTGGTTCGGCCGTCGCCCGACCGGGGCGGGCTGGCGGCGGGGCGCCGTCGTTCTGTCAGCGGTGGTCGCGGCGACGGTGGTCGTGCTCGCCGCGGTCGGTCGCCAGGCCGGCGTGGATCGGACCGGTTCGGCGCGGCTCCCGCAACCTTCGGCCGCGGTCCGGCGTCTGGCAAACGGCACGATCAGCTGTGACTTCACGGCGACGGGCGTGAATCGCGGTCCAGCGGTGTCGTCTGTCTCCGCCCGCGGCCGTTCGCCGATCGTGTTCTGTCGCGACCGCTACCTCGCCATCGAGCATCGGAGCGCCCACGCGTCTGCCGTGAGATTCATCGCCTGTGAGACCAGCGCAGTCAACGTCGCGGTGTACATCTCCGACGGGCGTCCGAATCAATGCGGCCGCCGCGGCGATCGTGCCCTCCCCGCGGGGTACGCAGCCGCGCTCCGTCGCTCAGGCTTGCGCGCCACCGCCGTCTCGAGCGCAGAGAACACCGGCGATCTATCGGTCTGATGGCTTCGCGACGCGCAGACAAGCAGGCGGCGCACCAGCGCCGCCTCGACACCGAACGCGCTCTCGCCGCCCACGCCAGCCGGACGCGCAGGCTGCAGATGCTCGGCGGCATGGTCGCGGCCGGGATCGTCATCATCGTCGTGGCCGTGCTGCTCACTGGAAACGGCCAGCACGACGCGGTCACCGACGCGAGCTCCAGCGCCGCTCGATCGATCTCGCATCAGGTAGATCAACTGCTTCGCGGCATCCCGGAGCACGGCGCGACCCTCGGCAACCCCCGCGCCCCGGTGACGATCACCGAGTTCGGCGACCTCGAATGCCCGTACTGCGCCCAGTTCGCCAGCGGCTCCGAAGCGCAACTGATCGCCCACGAGGTGCGCGCCGGCGCCGTCAAGCTCGTGTACAGGTCCTTCGAGACCGCGACCGGCAACGGCCCCGACGCCAGCCTCTGGCCGCGACAGCAAGCCGCCGCGTATGCGGCCGGCAGCCAGAACCGCGCCTGGTACTACATCGAGCTCTTCTACCGCGAGCAGGGCCCCGAGGACTCCGGCTACGCGACCACCCCGTTCCTCAAGACAGTCGCGCGACAGATCCCGCATCTGAACTACGCGCACTGGAGCGTCGACCGCTTCTCGCCCGCTCTCGCCCGTCAAGTCCTCAACGACGAAAGCCGAGCGCAACAGCTCGGGCTCACCGGCACCCCGATCATCATCGCGACCGGCCCGAGCAAACGCACCCGTCCGATCAACGCCGCCGCGATCACCTACGAACAGCTCCGGGCGATCATCAAGGACGTCCGGCGATGACGCCTGCGGTCAAGCCGGGAAGCGCGCTCGGCCTGAAGGCGGACACGATGTAGGTTGCACCTGGTGAGCGATCCATCGTCGTCGGGCGTGGTGTTTGGCTCGGCGGCCGAGGCGTACGAGCAATACCGGCTGGGATACCCCGATGAGGTCGCTCGGGCCGTTGTTGCCTATTCGGCACGGCCGATCCACTCGGCCCTCGAGATCGGTGCCGGTACGGGCAAGGCGACCCGCCTGTTCGCCGGCTTGGGCGTCCATGTCACAGCCGTGGAGCCCGACCCTGACATGGCCGTCTTCCTACGGCGTCTGACCGAGGGCCTCCCGGTCGAAACGGTGCTCGTGACGTTCGAAAATCTGGACGCCCACCGGAAGTACGACCTTCTCTACAGCGCTGCGGCGTGGCACTGGACCGATCCGCGGTCGCGGTGGGGCAACGCATTGCGGGCACTGGAGCCCGCCGGGACGCTCGCACTCTTCGGGGTTTCCGGCGACCTGACCGATCCTGCTCTCCAGGATGCTGTCGGGCGGGTCGAGCGCGGGATTCTGCCACCTGGCGCCGAGCAGCCCGGCGCGGATTGGTCGATTGATGAGCTCAAGCAGGTCGGTGGTTTTGTTGATGCCGAAGAGCGAACGATCCCGCGCTCGACGGTGCTGGCCGCCGAGGAGTACGTCGGGCGTCTGGCGACGGTCTCGGCCTACCTGCGGCTCGATCCAGCGACACGCAGCGAGGCGCTTCGCGCGGTTCGCGCGCTACTCCCCGCAGAGGTCGTGATCGACTCGAGCGTCCGGCTGGTCCTGGCGCGGCGTGAGACGCAGTGACTCTGCTCGCCGTGGGCGGCGCGAGAGCCGGGTGGGTGATACTGGGCGCATGAGCAGCTCTGAGGCTGACAGGAGTGGAGGCTGCCTGTGTGGCGCCGTTCGTTACCGGGTCCTCGGTGAGCTGCGCGCCGTGGTGATCTGTCATTGCAGTCGCTGCCGGCGGGTGCATGGTCACGTCGGCGCGTACACCGAGGCCGCTTCCAAAGACCTGGTTCTGCTTGCCGAACGCAGCGTGCGCTGGTATGTCGCCGACGGACGGGAGCGCGGCTTCTGCCGGGAGTGCGGCGCGACCCTGTTCTGGCGTCAGGTTGGGGCCGATCGCACGTCCATCACAGCCGGGACACTGGACGAGCCGACCGGGCTGCGCACGGCCGCTCATATCTTCGTCGCAAGCAAGGGCGACTACTACGAGATCGTCGATGACCTGCCGACGTTCAGTGCCGGCCTCGTCACAGGAGCGGCTTGACCATCAGCAGGCAGGGGTTGTCCTTACCCCATAGCTCGTGGAGCTCCTCGACCGGGAGAAAGCCACAGGCGCGGTAGAACCGGCGCGTATTGGAGTAGCCCTCGTCGGGGTGGGATGGTCCCAAGGTCTTGACACTGACCAGCTGTGCACCGTCCGCAGCGGCCAAGCCCACGAGGGCATCGACGAGCGCCCTGCCCACGCCCTGTCGATGCCAACTCCTCGCGACGGCCATCACATGGATCTCGACGCTCTCTAGGAAGTGACGGCGATGGACGAGCACCCCCACAGGCTCGCCGGCCTGGTCGAACGCGACGAGCGCCGGCAGAGAGGCCGCGTCGGCGACGTACTGGTGGACGGCCTCGGGAATCTCGAACCACTCCGGCAGTCCCGTCAGCAGCCTCTCCACGATCTCCGCACTCGATTCACGAGCAGCGACGTCGAACTTCATCACGCCAACGCTAGACGAGCGAGCTGGGTCGGGCGGGGTTCGCCCTCTGCCTCCGCGCGCGTCCGCCGCCCGCGCCTGCCGGGCTTGTACGCGTGGGGCGTTACGGCGTGTGAGGCGCTGCAACTCCCCGGGCGGGTTCGGCGCAATGACGCGTGGGGCGTTGTGGCGTGTGCGGAGCCGTAACACCCCACGCGTCTGGGGGGCGTGGGGTGGGCTACGGCCAGCGTCGCCGTCGGCTCTGGAGGATCTCCTGTGCCCGTGATTGATCGGCGATGTGCTCTTGCTGCGCGATGATGGCCGCTGAGATCTCGGTGCCTCTGAAGCGACCGTCAGGCCTGGCCCTGGCGTTGTCGATGACCCTGCCCACGCGGGTCCCTCCGTCGGTGAAGAGCGGCTCGAAGGACGGCCAGATCCGCTGCCACTGCCCGAGGAGGGCGTGAGCCGCCCCCACCAGGATCTCGGCCTGAACGGCGACGGATTGCAGGGGCAAGACGGTGCTGTCCGCGAGCGTGTCACTCAGGCGTTGCGCCAGGGCCAGCCCGTTCAGGATCAGTTCCCGCCGCGCCCCAGCCGCTCTGACCCGTGCCCGCCGTCGCAGCGAAGGCAAGCGCCCCAGCCACGCGATGGGTAGGCACGTGATCGGGCTCGACGATCCGAGCGGCGCAAAGGCAAGCATCGTCGCCATCTCAAGGGTCGTTTCAGCGACCGCGACCCGGACGACGGGATCGAGCTCCGTCTCAAGCGCTTCCGCCATGCGCTGCGTGACCGCGCGACCGAGACGCCCTTCGCCCGCACTGAATGCGGCGTGCATCTGCCCCGCCAGGGTCCGAAGCGCCGTCGCGCGGACTTCAGGATCGGACGAGTCGGCGAACCGGCGTTGGATCTCGTCCACACACGTCACCTGGTCGCGAAAACGTCCCTCTGTGCCCAGCGCGTGGGCACGCTGCCACATCGCGCGGACCGCTGCGCGCGCGTCCGGGTCAGGCAACGGTTCGGCCGTCATCACACGCGGCGGACGAGCATGTTGACGAGAGGGTCAGGCTCAACCACGCGCATCGCGGGGGCAGCCGGGTCGCCATAGCCGATCTGCAGGCGCGGGTTGTCGCGGTCCTGGATGAGATGGGTGTGGGCCGCCGCCGGCTGACCGCCGCCGGCCGGTGGCCACGGAGCTCCGCTGGCTTCGCTGACGATCGTCTGAAGTTGCTCGAGCATCCACTGGATGACCTGCTGGAGCCGATCGCGTCCCGCGCCCGGCTGTCCGGTGATCCAGCCGGGCCGGATCTGATAGTCCGACTCAGACGCCGTTCGCGGAATCTGGAAATGAATGTCGCTGCGGGCCGAACCGCGGATGATCCATCCCGGCGGCAGGACCCGCCGGAAGCCGAGCACGAGCGTCCGCATCAGCGCGTCCAGGGCGATCCACTCAAGCTCCTCATCACTGCCCGCGTCCTGCTCGCCGCCTGGAATCGCGGCAGTCAAGGTGCGCGCCACCATCTGGGCGTGCGGCCAGGTCAGCCGGGCGGTGGTCGGGTCGTCGCTGTCCAGGACGGCGAGCAGCAGATGGCCAGTGCCGACCCGTTGGTGCCGATGGCGGTAGGCGAGCGCGAGGGCATTCTCAGCCACCAGGCGGCGCGCGGCCTCGGTGAAGATGCCCGTGGCCTGATGTGACGGCCGCGGGCCGCGCATCCGTGCCTGTTCGATCGCCTCATCGATCGTTCCGAGGTCGCTGCCGGCCCACATCGGCGCAAGAGCCCTCGCCGCCAGGCTCTCCGGCACCTGCAAGCAGCCGAGCAGCAGATGGAACGGCTCCACATGACGGTGTTCCAGCCGCGCCGCGGTCTCTGCGGCAGCAGCGATCGAGCGACGCGCCTGGCTGCTGAAGCGCTCGAACGCGGGTACGCGCAGGACGGACCGCCGCGGATGCTCATTGAGAGCGGCGGCGAGCAGGTGGTGACGCATCACCGCGTCGTCGACCGGTGCGCGCGCGGACGGGTGTTCGTGCTGGATCAGCTGCGCGAAGTCGCCGACGCCGACCTCGAGAAGGATCGCCTTGGCACGGTCATCGGCGGCCAGCGCCAACAGGACCTCCACCTCGCCCGGCCACGTCTCTCCACGCTCGGCAGCGACAGCCACGACCCGATCGAGGACCTTCTCGCTCAGACGCGAGCGCGGCAGCCGGCCCGGCGGCAGATCGTCGCCCTCTCCGTAGAGCCGAACCACGGCCGAGTACAGGTCACGAGGCGTCAGGGATCGCTGCTCGATCAGGTCCCGCCCGCGGCCGTCACGGCAGAACGCGAGCAACAAGTGCTCCGGATCCACCGTGCCACGCCCGAGCATCCGGGCCTCGTCCTCGGCCATGCGCAACAGATCGATGACATGGCCCGGGAAGAAGCTCATGCCACGAATCGTCGCCGATGAGCGCCTCAGTCGCCGGGCTTACTAGGTCAACGCGGGACGACGAGCCTTCGCCGTGTCGAGCGACGTCGGCACAACCGGTCCGCTGATCTGGGCTGCGAGTGCTTGCGGTCCGCAACTCCCAGCCACGAGCGCGGCGCGCTCGGACCGGTCACCCGGCTCGTCCGTGACAGCGGCGAGCGCCGCGGAGAGCTCCTCGGTGCGACAGGCGACTCCCGCCCCGAGCACCGCGGCGGCAGGCCCGTCAGGGTTCGTCGTCAGCACGGCGGCCCCGGTGGCGGCGGCGACCAGCGCGTGGCGCTCATAGCGGTCAGAGGGGTCGGTTGCGAGGACGACATCGGCGCTGGCGGCGAGTTCGGCGAAGCGCTGCTCGTCCGAGCACGGGTCGAGCAGTTCGACGCCCGTGAGGCGCTCTGCGACCGCGGCCTCGAGGCCGCGGGTTCGCACCGTCGGCAACAGCCGCACCGCAGTCGCCCCTGCCGCCGACCGCAGGGCGTCGATCACCGCCCGGGCGGCCCCGGGGTCGTGGCTCGGGAGGATTGCGAGGATGCCGGCCCCGCCGGTTCCGCGCGCGGACAGTGGTACCGGCGGCGCCACCACGCGGATCCGGCAGGGGTGAAGGCCTGATCGGATCAGCTCACGCGCGACGGCCGGACACGAGGCCCACACCTCCGACGCGTCCGCCACCGGAAGCGCGGTGCGTGCGCTGCCGAGCCGAATCAGGGCCGCTGCACCGATCGGCCAGTGGTCGCAGGCACCCGACGGGACGTGGATCGTCCAGCTGCAGCTCGCGATCTCGCGCTGTCGCGCCATCGACAGCGCAGAGGCGAGCGGTCCGGTCAGCCGAGCGCGCACGCGCGCCGGCGGCAGGTCGGCCGCGGCGACGCAACTGCCGAGTTCGGACAGCCCGGCCAACAGTGCCCGGGCTTCTGCGGCGGCTGGGCCGATGCCACTGAGCTGACCGACAAGTGCCACGTTCGCCCCGGACATCGAGCGGACTGGTGCGCCGCGTTCGAGGACTGCGTCCCAGACCCGGGCGGCGAGCTCGTCGTCCTGCTCGAGCGATCCCGCCCAGCGACCGAGCAGGCGCGTCGTGTTCTGGGCCATCGCCGCCCGCCGCTCCGGCGTCGCCGAGCGCTCGGCACCGCGGCCGCGCGAGCGTCCCTCGTGATGCACGACCACGACGTCGCCGCGGTAGACGATACGGCCGCCGTTCACGCGGATCCGTAGGCACAGGTCCACACCCTCCAGCCCGTTGCGAAAGCCCGTGTCGAAGCCCCCGACGGCACGGAACGCGCTGGCTCTGACCGCCATGCAGGCAGCTGACACACAGTCGAGCTCGTAGCTCGCGCGCACGGCCGGTAGCTCGCCATCCTGGTGCAGGAAGATGTGATGCGGCATGGGGGCGCCCAGTTCGCGATTGTCGAAGAACGCGACCCCGCCGTGCTGGAGGGTGCCATCGGGATACAGAAGGCGTGCGCCCGTGATGGCGACATCCGGTTCGAGTGCTTGGTCGACGAGGGTCTCCAGCGATCCGGCCGGAACCTCGGTGTCGTTGTTGAGGAACACGAGCACCTCGCCGCGGGCGATCTCGGCACCCGCGTTGCAGCCTCCGGAGAAGTTCCGATTCTCGCCGAGCAACCGCACTCTCGCCACGTCCGACCAGGCCTGCAACAGTGCCGCCGTGTCGTCGGGCGAGTCATTGTCGACGAGGACCAACTCCCAATCACGGCCGAGCCGGTCTCCGAGCGACGCCCTCAGCGACTCAAGGCAACGCTCGGTCACGGCGCGCTGACCGTGCGTGACGATGATGATCGATGCGCGCATCACCGGGCGCACACGAGGGAGGGCATCGATCAGGTCATCGGCACCCTGGGCGGCGGCTTGAACGGCCGATGCCCGAGTCCCCCGCCAACCGCCGAACGGCGGTCGTCTATCGGTCGTTGAGGTCGAGCACAGGAACCGGCGACGTGATCGTGGTCTCCTCGCCGGTCGCGATGATGGCCGTTCCGAGCGCGAAGAATTCGATCATGTGGCTGCCCCATCCGTGGCTCTGCTCTGACAGAGTGACGCCCACGATCCCTTCGGCCTGCAGTTCCTCGGCCTCGGTCTGCATCCGTTGCATCGCGAGCTCGCGGGCGTCGTACAGCGCCTGGGTGAAGTTCGGTAGTTCGGTGTTACGCCCGGCCTGGGCGACGGTAGAAAATGGGCCGCGCCGGCCCACGTGGTAGACGCAGCAGCCCATGACCATGCCCACGGGTCGGTGGCCGGTCTTCAGCAGCGTCCAGAAGTCCTGGCCGGAGAGGTCGCTCTGGAAAGGCTTACCGTTGGGTGCGCGGTGCAGGACGCCCTCGCGATGCTTGACGGCGGTGCCGATCGCGATGAACTCGGCCATGTTCGCGCCCCATTCGTAGCGCCCGATGTCCAGTCGCACCCCGACGATTCCGTCGGCGTCCAGCTCGTCAGCCTCGGCTTCCATGCGCGTCATCGCAAGATGGCGTGCGCTGTACATCGCCTGTGAGAGGACGTCGAGTTCACGGCTCACGGTGGGGGCGGTCACCTGGACGCCGACGTGGAAGATCGAGCTTCCGACGACCAGGCCGACCGGATCGAAGCCGGCCTCGCGAATGAGCATGAACTCGTTGACCGACAGGTCGGAGGTGTAGAGGCCGGAGCGGTTCTGACGCAGGCGCTCTCGCGCGGATTGCGGGACTCCCTCGGCGGTCGTGGCTTGAAGCTCCATGCCAGTGGTCTTGTCACCCTCGCTCATCGTGCTCCCAGTCGAATCGTGGTCTTGGGCGGTCCCGGAACGCCGCGCTCATTCGGGCGGATCGCAGTGCCCGCTGCGTGCATGGTGATCACCCAGCCGGGCCGTTTGGCGATCCCCGAACCGCTGACGCGGTAGGGGAGGCCCACGCGACTGATATGCCAGCCCCGGCGCGAGGTCGACGCCAGCGATGATCCCAACTCCAGGGTCTCGCGCTGCACCGCGTGCGAGAACTCGACGCCGACGGCCGTCGCACCGCCCACCTGCATGGTCTGGTCGCCGATCGCCCGGCGGACGCTCTCACGAGCCGCGTGGAACGCCTCGCCGATCTCCTCAAGCTCCTGGACGCGCCTGAAGGTCCGCGCGCGCTTCAGCCGCGTCATCCGCCCCGCCGAGCCGAACGTCACGCTCGTCGCGGCGACCAACCCCGCGGGCTCGAACCCGCCCTGCCGCAGACGGCAGTACTCCTGCACCGAGAGATCGGTCAAGATCGGCGTGCTCGTCGGATCCTCTCCCGGCATCCGAATCGCGGTCCCGGAGACCGCGCACTCGATCACACCTCGACCGAGGTCGTGATCGGTCCGATCCAGATGGACGCCGACGACCACCTCGGCGCCGACCTCCGCGGCCTCCTGTCGGAGCCGATCGATCGCGCCGCGCCGCGCGGCATTCCACGCATCGCTGAGAACGTCCAGTTCGGAGACGACGGGCTGCCACCAGAGATAGGCCCGAACCTGTTGGGGTGATGGCTCGGTGTACATCGCGGCGTAGCCGCTCAGGCCCACCGGCGGTTGCGCCGGTCCGACGCCCCCGCCAAAGCGGAGCCCCCGCATTCCCGCGCGACTCCCCGGCGGCAACGCGGGCAGATACTGCCAGCCGGTCCTGACCACGCTCACACCCATCACCTGCGCCAGCGGCTGAGGCCCGAGGCCTCGCAGCAGCGCGAACTCCTTGACCGACAGCCCGGTCGTGAACACCGAGCGCCCACCGCCGGGTGCACGCAGCCGCTGCCGAGCGTGCTCGGTCAACCCGCCTTCCTGGACGGGAGGCTCGCCCTGCGCGTCCCCGCCGCCAAGACTGAAGAAACCCACACCAACATCATGCCCGCCGCAGCCAAAACAAGACCGCCCGCCACCGTCCGCTGCGTCTTCAGGTTCCGCAGTCGGGGCGTGAGGAGCGGCCGCCGAGCACTACCAGCGGGCGTTGGCTGCGCCCGCTGACGCGTTGATCTGGTCTGCGCGGTACGTTGGCGCGCGATGCACAGCTGGTGGCAGCGCGACGTCATCGAGCCCGGCAAGCTTCCGCTGCTGGTCTGCTTCGCCGCGTTCGTGATCACGTTCCTGACGACCCGGGGCATCACGCGGGCGATTCGCGCCGGCCGCGGGCCGTTTCACAACATCACGGAGGGAGGGACGCACGTCCACCACGCCGTGCCCGGGATCATCCTGCTCGTCTCGGGGGCGTTCCTCGCGGTCGACTCGACGCCGCACACCGCGGCCGCGGTGATCGCGGCCGCCGCCGTGGGGATCGGGACCTCATTGGTGCTTGATGAGTTCGCGCTCATCCTCCACCTCCAGGACGACTACTGGACCGCGGAGGGCCGGGTCTCGGTGGAGATGGTGAGCCTGGCCTTCGGCTGTCTTGGGTTCATGCTCGTCGGCATCGCCCCGTTCGGGGTCAACAACATGGGCGACGCCGAACTGAGCCTGCGGATCGGGGGCGACGCGGCGGCGGCGCTGACGCTGGCCACGATCGCCATCTGCGCGTTCAAGGGCAAATTCAAGCTGGCCCTGTTCGGGATCTTCGTTCCGCCCCTGGCCTGGATCGGTGCGATCCGCCTCGCGCGTCCGACCTCACGCTGGGCCAAGCGGCGCTACGACTCGCGGCGGCAGGAGCGCGCGGAGGCGCGCGCCGCGGCGTTCGACAAACGGTGGGATCCGATTCTCGACCGAATCAGCAACCTGATCGCGGGGAAGCCGTCAAGCGCGGATCCCGCTGCGAAGTAGGACCGGCGACCGCCGCGCCCCGGCGTCTCGCGGTCATGCTCGCCGCTGTCCTGATCGCTGGGTCCTGTTCGTCGAGATGATGAAGGGGTCCATCCGACCCATCCGCAACCCGAGGAGCCGAGATGCCTGAGTACCTGATCTTCTTCAACGACGAGTGGGTCACCGAGACCACCGACGCGGGATGGCAGCAGCGCTCACGCGACGTGCGGGCCGTGGCCGAGGAGATGAAGGAGGCCAGAGTCTTCATCTTCCTCGGTGGTCTCGACAACGACGCCCGTGTCTTCCACGTGGAGCCCGGTGACGGCACGCCGATCTTCACCGACGGCCCGTTCGCCGAGACCAAGGAGGTCTTCGGCGGCTTCACGGCGATCGACGTTCCCGACGAGGCCGCCGCCCGATACTGGGCGGGGCGGATCGCCGTGGCGTGCGATTGGCCGCAAGAGGTGCGAATCTTCCGAACGCCCGATCAGACCCCGAGCCCGGACGCCGACCGTGCGGCCGCAGCGGCGAAGGAGATGGATCGGGACTGAGCCGGCCCGCCCCCGGTTCGGCACGTGTCTGCCTGTCAAACACTCGCGGAGGTCGGAATGCAGGATCAAGTGGTCTCGTTCACCCAGATGGCCGATGGCACGCGGCACGACTACGAGGTGCTGGCCGCTGCCGAGGAGCGCTTCTGCGAAACGCTCCCCGACCGTCTGCTCGCCGCCGTGCAGGAGCTGCAGCACAGCTTCTCCGGCTACCAGGTCACGAGATACGAGCACTCGCTGCAGAGCGCCACCCGGGCGCTGCGGGACGGTCGCGACGAGGAATACGTCGTCATGGCGTTGCTGCACGACATCGGCGACTCGCTGGCCCCGCACACCCATTCCGAGATGACCGGGGCGATCCTGCGCCCGTTCGTGCGACCCGAGCTCGTGTGGATCTGCGGCCACCACGGCGCGTTCCAGCTCTACTACTACGGCCACCACTACGACATGGATCGCAATGTCCGTGATCGCTGGGCCGGCCACCAGTACTACGACGCGACCGTCGAATTCTGCGAGCGCTACGACCAGAACTGCTTCGATCCGGCCTACGAGTCCGAACCGCTGGCGACGTTCGAGCCGATGGTGCGGCGGGTCTGCAGCGAGCCCCGATACCTGCCCGATGACTACGCGTAACTCCCGAGCACGCCTCGGCCCGGGGCGCGCTTGACCTTCCCCCTACGGCAACGCTTATCGTCGCGGCGGTGGATCACGATCCGGCGACGCTGACCGTTGGAGAGCTCGCGCGATTGAGCGGGCTCACCCCGAAGGCGTTGCGTCACTACCACGACCTGGGGGTGCTCGTGCCGGTGCGGGTGGATTCGGGCAACGGCTACCGACGCTACGGCCGTCAGCAGGTCGAGGTCGCGCGCCAGATCCGAGTCCTGCGGGAACTCGACGTGCCGCTCGCGGACATCCGCGTGATCGTCCAGGACGCGAGCGCTGAGCTCGCGCAGTCGCGGCTGCGAGCGCATCGGGACCGTCTCGGGTCCCGGCTCGCGTCCTTGCAAACGTCCTACTACTTCCTCAACAAGATGCTTGAGGACAAGGAGTCTTCGCAGATCATGCCCAAACGCCCGACGAGCATCTCGCTCGAGCCCGATCGCCAACGCGCCCTCGCCGCCGAGCTGTTCAACTACGTCTGGACCCTGATGGAGACCGAGGAGCGCGAGCCTCGCCAGACTCAGATGATGGTCGCGGCGGCCTACGCGTCCCGCTTCTTCTGGGACGAGATCGGTGAGCCGTTCACACTCGCGAGGGGCGAATGGCAGATCTCTCGTGCCTGCGCGGTCGCCGGCCGGCCGGTTGAGGCTCTGGAACACGCGCAGGCCTGCCTCGATCTCTGTCATGAGCACCAGCTCGGAGCGTTCGACGTCGGCTTCGCCCACGAGGCATTTGCGCGGGCCCACCAGGTTGGGGGCGATTCCGGGTCGGCTGCCGAACATGCAAAGCGGGCCAGGGAGCAGTCCGCGGAGATCTCAGACCCCGACGACCGGGACCTGCTCATCAGCGATCTCGCCGCGCTCGGTTTCTGACTCGCGCCGACGCGGGGTCCCGCACCCGCGAGCGCGCCCGGAGTCAGCGCCCGGTGGCGAACCGGAGGGCGTCGGAGAAGATGCCGATCAGCCCGAAGGTGGCCGCGCCCGGGACGATCGTCACCGGCGGGTCGCCGCCGAGCAGTTCGGCGACGCGGCGTGCCTGGGCGGGCGGGTGCGTCGGGTCGAGCTCGCCTGTCCAGAGCGCGGTCGGGACGCGGCCGGATGGCGGGGGCGTGATGCCCCATGGGCCGGCGAGCAGGCGGAACTCCTCGATCGCTCCGTCGGGGTTTCCCAGGACCTCCTCGCTGGTGCGGAGATGGATGTCCCGGATGAACGGGTCGTCGAGCAGGAGGCGGTCGGGCGGCGGCACCTGGCTGATCGCGGAGTCCGGCAACGTCTTGTACGCCCGCCTCAGGCCGGCTCGGAGCACCGCGGGCGCCCAGCGCGACAGGAACGTCGCCGCCCTCACCTGCCTGCCGGCGGCTTGTCGTGCGGCCCGACTGGTCAGCGGTCCCATCGCGCCCAACAGGGCGAGCCCGTTCACGCGCCCCGGCGCAGCGGCGGCCACTGCGATGCCGTACGCCGTTCCGCCGGACTGCGTCACGATCCCGGCCTGCTCGATGCCGAGCGTGTCGAGGAGCGCGAGCTGGTCAGCGGGCCAATCGGCAATTCTGCGCCCCGGCTTGACGGTGCTGCCGTGGGCACCGGGTCGGTCAGGGATCAGGAGACGGATGCCGAGCTGATGCGCGGTCGGTGCCAGCGCGCGCCCGAGGCCACGGGAGCAGGGACCGTCGAGGACGGTCACGCACAGACCGTCGTCGGCGCCCGTCAGCAGGTAGGAGAGCCTGCGCCCGTCAGGCAGTGCGATGTCGGTCTTCGGTTCCAGTTGCGACATGGTGTCGCAAAATAGTTTTGCATACCCTGCGACATCGTGTCGCAACGATCGCCTCGCATCCCGTCCGCCGAGGCCCGACGCCGCATTCTGGCCGCGACCCGTGAGCTGTTGCGCGATCGGTCATTCGCGGCGCTCACCGTCGGAGATGTGATGTCACGGGCCGGCTTGACCCGTACGGTCTTCTACCGCCATTTCGACGACCTCGCCCAGATGGCGCCTGAATTGCTCCCGGACGCGGAGGACCCGCTCGTCGATCAGGTCCTGCGCGGCGCCCCTGGAGAGTTGATCGCGGCGATGGTCACCGGCCTGGTGCAGCTGTACGCCGAGAACGGGAAGATGCTTCGCGCGATCGACGCCGCGGCTGCGACCGACGCAGGCGTTGCAACCGAGCTGGACCGCGCACTGGTCGGCCCCCGCCAGCTGCTCGAATCCCTCGTTGCCGAAGCCCCACACCCACCAGCAGATCCCCGCGAGTTCGCGCTGCTTCTGATGGCGACCCACCGCGCGTATCTGCTCGACAAATTCGGCGGCGGGGACGGATCGCCGCAGAACCGCGCGGACGCGGTGGCGGCGCTCACCGCGCTCTGGGAGCGCCTTCTCGCGAGCTGAATCGCGGGGCGGGCTTGTGCTCAGGCCGCGCGAGCCGGTCGGCTGCTGCTCTCCGCAAGCAACGCGCCCAGCTGCGCACGGCGGCGGGCCAGCTTGGCCGCGGTCCGCTCGGTTGGGCACCACGCGTGAGCCGCCTGCGCCTTGCGGAGCTTCTCAGCGGCGAGCCGCAGCCGCGCGTTCAGCTCACGATCACCCAGTGACGTGGACTGCATGCCGTGAAGCTACGACTCGCCGCGGACGAGACCGAGGCAGGGGAAAGATCCCTGCCGTCAGCGGCAGTCAGTGCACGGCGCGCGCGTGTCCTTCCCAGTATGGGCGGCGCAGCTCGCGCTTGAGGACCTTCCCCGCGGGCGACAGGGGCAGCTCGTCGACGAGATCGAGCGACCGCGGTGTCTTGTAGCCCGCGGTGCGCTCCTTGCAGAAGGACATCAGTTCATCCAGGGTGATCGTCTGGCCTGCGACCGGGACGACCACGGCGTGCACGCGTTCGCCCCACACGTCGTCGGGCACCCCGATCACGGCCGCGGTCGCGACCGCCGGGTGCTGGCAGAGAACGTTCTCCACCTCGACCGAGTAGACGTTCTCACCCCCGGTGATGATCATGTCCTTGATCCGATCGGTGAGATAGATGTACCCCTCCTCGTCCATCAGGCCCCCGTCGCCCGTGTGCATCCAGCCGCCACGGAGGGCATGTGCGGTCTCGGTCGGACGGTTCCAATAGCCGAGCATGACGTGAGCGCCGCGAACGACGACCTCACCCGCCTCCCCACGGGGCACCTCGACGTCGTCAGGATCGACGATCTGGACTTCGGAATGTGCCAGGGCGCGACCGGTGGCACGGCGGTGGGCCGGGTGTCGGTGGTCGGCCGGGCTCAGGACGGTCGCGCAGGGCGACAGCTCGGTCATCCCGTAGAGCTGGGTGAACAGCGCGTCGGGCAGCGCCCGCATCGCTCGGTCGAGAACCCCCTGTGACATCGGTGAGGCGGCGTAGGCCAGCCGTTGCACGCTCCCGAGCTCGAACTCGGCGATCCGCGGGTGGTCGACGAGCAGCTGAACCATGGTCGGGACGAGGAACAGGTCAGTGATGCCGTGCTCGGAGACTGCACTCATGACGGACACCGGGTCGAACATCGGAATGATCACGTGCCGACCGCCGCGTACGACCTGCATCGTCCAGTACGCGAGGTCAGCCAGGTGAAACATCGGCGCCGCATGGAGGTAGACGGCGTCCTCGTTCAGCAGGTGCCCGGTGGCCAGCGTCCCGAGAGCTGAGGTGAGCAGGCCCGCGTGGCTGAGCATCACCCCTTTGGCCTGTCCGGTGGTGCCGCCGGTGTAGCAGACGAACGCCAGGTCGCCACCGCCGCGACGCGCGTCCCCAACCGGTTCATGCTCGGCGATCAACTGCTCAAACGCGAGCGCCCCATCGCAGCCGGGGCCATCACCGGCATGGATCACGTGTTCCAGCCGCGTGTGGAGGGCGCGGATCCCCGCAGCCTGTGCAGCGAAGGCATCGTCCACGACCAACACCCGCGCGTCGACCTCGACCAGAGAGTCACCGATCTCCGCGACCGCCCAGCGCCAATTCACCGGCACCACCACGCCGCCTGCCCAGAGAATTCCAGCCACGCATTCGAGATAGCGATCGGAGTTCATGCACAGGATCGCCGCGCGGTCGCCGTCCCGGATCCCTAGCGCCCGAAGCCCAGCGGCAAGCCGCGCGATGCGATCGAGCGACTCTCGGTGCGTGCGCACCCGTGCCCCGCACACGGTCGCAACGGCATGTGGGTGATGCTGCACGGCACGGTGCAGTCCCTGGGTCAGATACACGCCGGCCTCCCCCAATCGTCTGGCCGTGAAGCGAGCGTATGTCCTCGGACGGTGACGGTCAACCACCCGAAGTCGCGGGCTGCGGTCATCATCACCTCATGGACGAGCACGAGCTCTACGGTGTCCCGAGGGAAGAGTTCATCCCCGAGCGCAACGCGCTCGCCAAGGCTCTGCGTGTGGACGGTCGGCGCGAGGAGGCCGCCGGGGTCGCCGCGCTGCGCAAGCCATCGGTGGCTGCGTGGACGGTCAACCGGCTGATCCGCGACGAGCCGGACCGGTTTGCACGGCTGATCGAGGCCGGGGACGCTTTACGCGCCGCGCAGGATCGAATGCTGTCGGGCGCCGGAACGACGGATGAGCTGCGCCGGGCCCTCTCAGGTGAGCGCGCGGCGGTCGAGGCGTTGCTCACGGCCGCAGCGCGGCATGGGATGAGCGGTGCAGTGTCAGATCGCGTCGCCGGGACTCTGCACGCGGCCGCGCTCGACACCGCGGCACGCGATCAGGTGAGCCGGGGCGAGCTGGTCGAGGAGTTACAGCACGTGGGCTTCGGGGATGCCCCCCCGGTGTCGCGAGAGGACATCAAACGCGCCACTCGACGCGAGCAGGCCGAACAGGCCGAGCAGGGCAGGCGGGCCGAGGAACGCAAACGGGCGCGCCATGTCGAGCGAGAGGCCCGACGCTGCCTCGAAGCCGCCGAGAAGGCCCTCGAGAGCGCCGAACAGCGACTCGCGCGCGCACGCGCAGCGCTGCGGGAGGCCGAGGACAGTCTCGACACCGCGCAGGCCGAGGCTCAGGCCGCGTCGGTGGCGCACGATCGCGCGCGACGTGCCCTCGACTCCCAGTAGAGCACGCCGTCAGCGGCAGTATCCAGTCAGACCAGACCTAAGTCCTCCCGGCCGCTGACTAAGGGGTCGGTCACGCGGATCGACAGCGAATTGCCGATGTGCCGGCAGCCGTCGCAGCCCAGACTGTGGCCATGTCGTCAACGACCCGCTCGGAGGCAATCATGACCCGCCCGTCAACCGCTCCCCGCTCGATCGTCCGCCTCGCCCGTGTGTGGGCGGAGATGGACTACGCCCAGCGGCGGCTGTTCGAGATCCAGACCGGAATCCCCGTGATCGACCGCTCCGATCACTAGAGCCGACCGGCCCGAGCACGCCGAGGGATCTACGCGCCCTCGGCGTGCTGCGGCGCGTCGTCTCCGATCTCTTCCCAGTGGGCCTTGTAGGCGACCTGGAGATGGAAGCTCGGCTTGAGCTCAAGCTCGCGCATCAGGCCCGCGGCGACGAAGTAGATGTCGCCGAGGTCGTCATACAGGCTCGAGCCGCAGTGGCTGCAGAAGTTGCGCGGCGCGAACTCGCTCTCGTAGCGGGTGACGAGATCGGCGCCCTTGGTGATCTGGAAGTTGCCCCGGTCGACCACCACGCCGGTCAGGCTCGACCCGGTCCAGCGCTGGCAGCGCGTGCAGTGGCACACGCCCATGCTCTGAGGATCCCGTACTTCGTACTCAACGCCTCCACAGAGGCAGGCACCGGTCAGGCTCGCCATCTCGTTCCCCTCTCGTCACTCGGTTGGTCGTTCACGGGCAGGCGCATCCAGACCGCCTTGCGCCAACCCTAACCGCTCCGGGTCGATCCAGCCAGCGCCTCACGGTCCGGTTTCTGTAACACCTCTGGTTTGAATGCGGAATGGAGGGGTGTGAGCACGAGAGCCGAGATCGCCGTGGACACGGCCGGCAGGTCGGGAGCGTCGGAGTTCGAGCTCATCTACCGCGCAAACGTCGCCGCGATGACGGCGTTCTTTGCCCGGCGCTGCTTTGACGCGCAGACCGTCGCCGATCTGACCGCGGAGACGTTCGTCGCTGCCGTCGGCTCGTTCGGCACCTTCGATGCCCGCAAGGGCTCGCCGCGGGGTTGGCTGTTCGGGATCGCGCGGCGCGTCTATGCCGACCACTGCGCCGCAGCCGCCTCGGGTCACGAGGCGACCGGTCGCCTCGCCGGGCAACTCATCCTCGACGAGGACGAGATCGAGCAGCTGGCAGCGAGGATCGACGATCAGCGGGCCGGCCGCAAGCTGCTTGAGCGGTGTGCGCAGCTGCCCGCGATCGACCGGGCCGTGATCGAGCTTGTGGACATCGCGGGGCTCCCATCCAAGGAGGCCGCGGCCATCTTGAACGTCTCGCCGGGCGCGGTGCGGATCCGGCTCTTCCGTGCACGCGCCCGGCTCAGAAAAGGAGCAGAGAGCCCATGAGCGACTTCGACGACCACCTGTGGTCCTACCTGCGGACCGAGCACGACGCGGACCGTACGCGGGCCCATCGACCGAGCCGATCCACCCCATCCAGACGTCCGCTGATCGTGCGCGGCACCGCCGCGCTGGGGGCGGCGATCGCGGCAACCGCGACCACCCTGATCGCAACGAGCGCGCCGACGCCCGCGTTTGCCGTCACTCGCCACCACGACGGGTCGATCACGGTCAAGGTCAACCGGGAGTCGGGGATCGGCGGCGCGCGACGCACACTCGCGGCGATGGGGATCACCACGCGGCTGGGCGCCGCCGACCGGCAGCATGGGTTCCCCGCGAGTTGGAGCTGCACCGTCATCCCCGGAGCGCAGGTCGACCTCACTGCCATGCGCGCGGACGCAGCGCAGGACGCTGCTGAGGGCGATACCGCGGCCGCAACGGCGCTGCGCGCGGGTGCGGCCGCGATTGCCAACGGGACCGAACCGGACGTCGTCTACAACTGTGACGCCGCCGGTGCCGGCTCGGGTTGAGCCGACGCGCCTCGCCCGAGACCTACTCGGGTTCGGCCTCGCGGATGAGCAGCAGATCGAGGTCGATCTCCACCTCCCAGCCCAGCGCGTCCCCGCCGCCTGACAGCGGCATCTGCCAGTTGAACCCGAACTCGCGCCGGTCCACGCTGGTGTGCAGTTCCAGCCCAACCAGCTCACCGAACGAGCTCGCCCGTGGCCCGGCGTACTGACCGACCGCGCCGACGGGACGCGAGACGCCGCGCATCGTCAGCTCGCCCTGCAGCCTGGCCCCCTGGTCGGCGGTCATGCAGAGCGAGGATGACCGGAAGGTGATCTCCGGATGCTGCTCGGCATCGAAGAAGTCCGGCCCGAGCAGATGCGCTCGCAGCTGGGGCGGCTCCAGGACCGAGATCGAGTCGACGCGGGCGGATCCCTCCAGCGCCAGGCCGTTGGCGTCCCCGCGCAGGGTTGCCTCGACGTCGCCCAATGAGCCGCGAAACCAGAACACCTCAGAGTGGCGCACCCCGAACACGAAGCTGGAAGGCGGGGCCTGGGCGCGGTAGGTGCCGGTGATGATCTGGACGGTTGATGAGGACATGTGGCTGCTCCGATCGGTCGTGGCTCTCACCGGTCTGACACGGCACATCGGCGGTCTGTGACAGATCAGAGGTGGCGCAGCTTCTCGGGGTTGCGCACGATGCGCACGGCCTGAACGCGGCCGCCGACGATGTCGACGGTCAACACGCTCAGCGCCCGGATCTCAGGCGAGGGCCCCGTGCCGGTGCGGCGCCTGTCCGTCCACGATCGGCGAACCGATGCGGCCAGCTCGGTCGCGTCGAGCTCGCCCGACTCCACACGCGCCAGCAGATCGCTCGTGACCCGGCGATCGCCGTCACCGAGTTCGGGTTCCGCCGGGCCGCGCATCACGACACCGGGTTGCCCGTTGACGCGCGCCCGCCGGCGCTCATACCCGGGGGACGAGGGCCAGGACTGCGCGACCGCAGCCAGGAAGCGCGCGATCAGCGCCGCCCCGAGCAGCGGCTCGGGCGGGGCCATCGCCTTGCCACCCGAGTCGGCGTACAGCACAGCGTCGGAGGCCAGCAACTCCTCCAATGCCTCAAGGTCGCCGTGCTCGGCGGCGGCCAGGAACCGCTCGAGCAATGCGTCGCGGGCGGCCTCATCAGGATCGAAGCGGGGACGGCGGGCCTCCAGGTGCTTGCGCGCCCGCGCGACCAGTTGTCGTGAGTTCACCTCGCTCTGCTCGATGATCTCTGCCACCTGCGCGTATTCGTAGTCGAACACCTCGCGCAGCAGGTACGCCGCGCGCTCGGTCGGCGTCAGACGCTCCAGGAGGACCAGCAGCGCCAGCGAAAGAGAATCGGCCAGCTCGACTCGTGCGTCCGGACCGGGTGCCGGGTCCTCCACCAGCGGCTCTGGCAGCCATGGGCCGACGTATCCCTCTCGCCGGGACCGCGCCGATCGCAGCACGTTGATCGAGAGCCGCGTCGCCACGGTGGTGATCCACGCCATCGGCTCGACCACGTGCTCGGTCTGCCGGGTGAGACGCAACAGCGCCTCCTGGGCAACGTCCTCGGCCTCGGCGACGCTGCCGAGCATCCGGTAAGCGATGCCGAAGCCGTGGCGCCACAGCGCCGCAAGCTGCTCTTCGTGAATCCCGTCGTTCATACCACCCTTGACGTCACAGCCCGCTCCGCTGTGACAGGGCGCTCGTCACGGTCGCGGCGTCAGCCCGCCAGCGCCATCGGATACACCGAGTCCAGAAGGAAGCGACGATCCAGGTGGGAGCGGTTCACCTCCGCCCGTCCGGTGTAGGACGGGGAGCCGTTCTCCCCGCCCCAGGTCCAGTACACGTGACCGCCGCCGACGGCGATCTGAAACGGACCCTGGTGGCTGTGGATGTTGAACCAGTGCGGTTCGAGGTCGTGACCGTCGAGCCGCGCCCGGCCGATTCTTCCCTGTCCGAGTTCGGTCCAGAAGAGATGACCTGCCGACACCGCGAGGCCCTGCGGACAGCTGCGCCCACCGAGGGACAGGAACCGCTGGTGGAGGTGACTGCCGTTCAGATCCGCCCGGCCGATCGTGTTGTCCGAGCAACGACTGAAGTACAGATGCCTGCCATCGGAGGTCAAGCCGTCCGCCACGCCGCCGCCCGCCTCGGCCGGCAACCGGATGAGCTTCGGGTGCGGATGCGAACCGTTCAGGCCGACCCGTCCGATCGCCGATCGATCGTCCCAGTACACGTGGCGGCCGACCACGACCACGCTGGCCGGATCCGTCAGGCCACCCACCAGCCGGTGAGCACGCCCGCCGTCAAGCGGGGCGCGCATGATCGCCCCACGGCCCCGCGGGCCGCTCTGAGTGCTCCAGTAGATCGAACGCGCTCCGACCGCAATGCCGTACACGTTCCCATTGCGCAGCGCGATCACCTGGGTGACACGCCGATGAGCCGACAGGCCGAGCGCGTCGATCGCGAAGCTCTTCAGACCGGTCTGCGCCTCGAAGTAGAGCGCGGTGGGGGCGGGCGCGGCGCGCGCGGCCGGGCCGGTGAACACGAGCGCCAGCATGCCTGCGCTGCACAGCACCGAAACACCGATCCGACGGGCCAGGCGACCAGCGTGCCGTGATCGCGACGTCCCCATGTGGGCAGTCTACGGCCGCGAGCCGGGGACGACGCGGGTAGCGTCGAGAAGTCGACGGGATCGGAGTACCTTGGCTCTCATGATCCGGTCACGGGCGGCACCGATGCGTGGACGGCGGTTCTCGCCCGTGGATGATGCGCATCGATAAGTGGCTGTGGACGGCGCGCCTGGCCAAGACGCGCTCGCTCGCGAGCGAAGCCGTCAGAGGCGGGCGCGTGCACGTCAACGGTGTCGCGGTCAGGCCGAGCCGCGAGGTCAGAGCAGGCGACGAACTGGAGCTGACATTCGGCCGCGATCGGCGGACCGTGATCGTGCGCGCCGCCGCGGAGCGGCGCGTGTCAGCTGCGGAGGCAGCGACGCTGTACACCGAAACCGAGGCGAGTCTTGCCGAGCGCGAGCGCCAACGGGAGCTGCGCCGGCTCGGCGCCCCGGTCGATCTCGGCGGGCGGCCGACCAAACGCGATCGACGTCGTTTCGATGCGGGCAGGCGGGGCTAGATGTTGGTCGATCGCCATGCGGCGTAGAGCCGGCAGGTACCTGAGCGGAATCCTCGCCTGGGCGGCGACGGTGACCGCCGCGTCGCTCTGCTGCTCGGGTTGCGGCTCGTCGGCGTCCGCGCCCCACTCGACCACCGCCAAGATCCGGAGCGCGACACACTCCACAACGACGACCGCCCGCGCTGCGACCGCCGGGAGATCAAGCCCCGAATCCGTGTCGCAGGCCTCCGCCGCCGGCTCGGACTGGACCACGTATCACGGGAATGCCGAGGCGACGGGGGTCAGCACGGCGCGCACGAGGCTGCGACCATCGCGACGCGCCTGGACGTCCCCGGCCCTTGACGGGCAGCTCTATGGCGAGCCGCTCGTCGCCGATGGCCGCGTCGTCGCGGCGACCGAGAACGACACCGTCTATGTGATGGCCGCGCGCAGCGGGCGAATTCTCTGGTCGCGCCACCTGGCAAGGCCGGTCCCGTCCGTTGACCTGCCGTGCGGCGACATCTCACCCAAGGTCGGCATCACCGGCACTCCGGTGATCGATCTGGGACGCCATGAGATCTTCGTCGACGCCGACACCCTGGTGCACGGGCCGGCTGCCTCCCACGGGGTCGAGGCTTTCCACCGCCTGTTCGGACTCGACCTGTACACCGGGAAGGTCGAGCTCGACCAGCGGGCGATGCCGAACGCCGGGGAGGACCAGCTCGCGCAGTTGCAGCGGCCAGGGCTGGCGCTTGACCACGGCGACGTGGTCATCGCCTACGGTCAGAACACCGGCGATTGTCCCGGCCCGAACGGTCCCGCACATGGTTTCGTCGTCTCAATCCCGGAGCAGGGGGGACCGCTTCACTACTTCCAGATCGGCAGCGGTCGGGATCGCGGGGCGGTGTGGATGGGCGGTAGCTCCCCGGTCGTCGACCCGCACGGGAATGTCTATGTGGCGAGTGCCGACGGCTACGACCTCGGTGCGGGCCAGCCCTACGACCACAGCGACGCGGTGCTCGAGCTGTCGCCCACGATGCATCTGAAATCGCTCTTTTATCCCAGGGACTGGCAGACGCTGAGCGCGGACGACCTCGACCTGGGGACTGGGGACCCCGCGCTGGTCGATGGTTTCGTGCTCCAGGTCGGCAAGACGGACATCGCCTACCTGCTGCGCCAGGGACATCTGGGCGGCGAGGACGGCCAGGTCGCATCGCGTCCGGTGTGTGACGGGAACCCCGACGGGGGCCACGCCGTGAGGGACTCGGTCGTCTATGTCCCTTGCCCCAACGGCGTGACCGCGATCAAGGTCTCGAGGAAGCCGCCGCACCTCAGGCAGCTCTGGACCGACAATGACGGCGCCGCCGGGGGGCCGATCATCGCCGATGGCCTCGTCTGGACGATCGGAGACGACAGCGCGGTACACGGCCTCAACCCAGCCAACGGCAAGCAGGTCGTCTCGATCCCCTTCGGGGCGTCGGCGAACCACTTTCCGACGCCGTCGGTGGGCGATGGCCTGCTGCTGCTTCCGGGTGTCGACCAGGTCTTCGCGTTCATGGGTCCGGCCGGGCGACCGCCGTCCCCTCCGCCCGCCCCGGGATAGGGCAGGCCCCGATATCCGTCGACCTCAGCCGACGATTCTGGGCGGCGGCCGCTCACCGTTCGCCGTTTCGGTGGTATGGGAGCGGGCGGGCTAGCTGAGGAGGTGGTTCCGGGGTCGATCCTCAGCGCCGGCTCCCGGGGCGCGCCCGGTCGCACTGCGACGCGGGGGCAGGCATCCGCGTCACGTCGGCGGCAGCAGAGCCGCACGCGCCACGGTAGACAGCGCATCGGACGGCATCCCGTTCACCGTCACAGCCGAGCTATTCGTTGCGACGTCGGAGGTACAGCTACGAAGCGGTCCAATCGCGAGGCTCCGTAGACACAAAAACGCGGTCCGGGGGCGACGACCGTGCCTGCTCTCGCGCGTAGCCTGCGCACGGAATAAGCCTTGTCGTTCACCTCGAGAGCCGCTCCGCCTGGCTTTTGCGGGCTGTGCTCTCTCCCGAACCGCAAGCAGAACCCTACAGTGACACCCCACCCCCAATGCAAGGCCCTCGTGAGGTTGATCCCGCAATTTGGCGGGAATTCATCCGGGAGTCCCGTCGCATGCCCGCGGCAGGTGCGGCGCCGGGGCAACCGCTCAGCCGCGGCGTGCGTTGTAGACGGTGATCCCGTCCGTGGCGACCGCGTCGCGGTAGGCGGCGAAGGTCTCGAGCGCCCCGTCGCGCAGCACGCCATCGAGCACCGCGATTCCGCGCGCCTGGAACTGCGCGGCCCAGTCCTCGCGCATCGGACCTTCGTCGAAGCCGGTCAGCTGTTCGAGCTCCGGGCCGGACCCCGCCACGACGAGGCGTCGAACTCCGGACCACAGCACGGCGCCGTAGCACTGCACGCATGGGCGCCAGTTGACGACCAGCTCGTGATCGGCCCGGCCCTCGCCGCCGAGGTCCCAGTCGCCGACGACCCGCTGCGCCAGCGCCAGGGCGGTGACCTCCGCGTGGGCGCTCGAGACACCGCTGGCGAGCACCACGTTGACGCCGACCGAGACGATCCGGCCGCTGTCGGACTCGGCGACCAGTGCCGCGAACGGGCCTCCGTTGCCCTCTCGCCAGTTGCGCTGGGCAAGCGTGTGCACGAGGCGCATGCGCCCCTCGACATCGTCGATCACGGCAGGCACGCCCGCGAGCGCATCGTCGATCCAGTCGGGCAGCGCGATCGAGTATTCGGTGGTGGGCAGCCTCATGACGATCCGATTATCGACGCCGGGGCGCCGCCTGTGGCGGGGCTCATTCCAGCCACTCGGTCTCAAACGTCGGATTGGCGTGGATGCACACGAGCGAAGCCGGCTCTGCGCCCCGGATCGTGAACTTGTGTGGCGTGTGCGGCGGGACGATCACGATGTCGCCGGGGTCGGCGTCGAGCCGCTCGTCCCCGGCGTGGAACTCGACATGGCCGTCGATGACCACCCACGTCTCGTCATAGGGATGCTGATGCAACCGCGGGCCCTCACCGGGTTCGGAGTGGTCGAGGATCACCGAGACCGTCGCCCCGTGATCCGCGCCCCTCAGGTTCCCGCCTGCCCGTTCGTCTGCGGTGATCAGGGGCATCGTGTCCTCCTCGTGTCGGTGAGCTCTGCAGGTGCGGCCGATGAATTCTCCCGCCTGCACGAGTCTCAGTAGGGACGCGGCCCAGCAACCCCGACTCCAGGAGGCGATCGCCATCGACACGCAACCACAGACCGCGGCCGGCAAGGTGCTCTGGCACTTCACGATGTCGTTGGACGGCTTCGTGGCCGGCCCCGGCCACGCCATGGACTGGGTCACCGGGGTCACCGTTCGGCCTGGGCTGATCAACGAGTACGTCCAGACTACGGGCGCCATCCTGGGCGGCCGAGATGGGTGGGATATGGCCGTTGGCGACAGCCGACCCTACGGTGGCGCCTGGCAGGGCCCGATCTTCGTGCTCACCCATCACCCCGAGGACGCCACCCCGGCTGACGGAGTCACGTTCCTCAGCTGCGATCCGCGCGAGGCGGTCAAGATCGGTCTCGAGGCCGCGGGCGGCAAGAACCTCGAGGTGTTCTCGCCGTCGATTGGCCGTCAGCTGCTGCCCCTGGGTCTGATCGACGAGCTCGACCTGCACATCGCCCCGGTCCTGCTCGGTGACGGCATCCGCCTCTACGACAACCCGGGCGGCGCGCCCGTGCGGCTGTGCCACGTCGATCACCCGGATCCGAGGGCGGTGGTCAACCTGCGGCTGACACCGGCGGGCTGACACCCGGGGACTGACACCCGGAGACTGACACCCGGCGGGGTGACACCGGGCGGCGTCATCTGTCGCTGTCGGTGACGCCGGTCGGTGTTGTCGGCGAGGTTGTGTCCACGCCGTCAGCGTGAGCGCTGTGACGCTGTACGGATCTCATCGATCACGAGCGTCGCCGCGGGTGAGAGCTCGCGTCCCCGCCCGTGGCACAGCGCAAGGGTGCGCGGCGGCAGCTCGTCGTTGATAGGGACCCGGCGAATGTCAGGTGCGATGAGGTGCTCGACGGTCAGCGCCCCGAGGCACGCACACCCCAGGCGGTTCGTGACCAGCTGCTGGATCATCAGGTTGTCGTCGGTGCGGTAGATGATCCGGGGTCGGATCCGGCGCCGGCGCCAGAGTTGCTCGAGATGCGTCTGTGCTCGCCACCGCGCATGCCAGGCGATCATGTCGACTCCATCGAGAGCGTCATGGTTGATCGCTGCCTCAGCGGCGAGCGGGTGACTGCGGTGAGTGATCACCATCCACGTATCCTCGAACAGGGTGGTGGTGACAACTCGCTCGTCCGCCTCGATGTTGATGTAGAGACCGAGGTCCAGCTGACCGCGATCGAGCTGCTGCGCGAGCGCTTCAGCGGTGGCGATGTTCGAGAGCGACACCTCGACCCCGGGGCTGTGGCGGCCGAGCTCGGCCAGCGGCTTGGCCAGCAGATGCGAGGTGCTCGCCGAGGTGCCGATCCGCAGCGTTCCGCGCTCGCCCGCAAGCGCCGCCGTCACGTCACCCTCGAGCGCGCGGTTGGCGGCGAGCACCCGTTGGGCATGCTGGAACGCGAGCTGACCGAGTGGAGTCAGCTCGACCCTCCGGCGGCCGCCGGGCCGGACGAACAGGGACGTCCCGAGCCGTTTCTCGAGAGTGGCGATCTGGTGGGAGATCGCGGACTGGGTGTAGCCGAGCCGCTGTGCCGCCGCGCGGAAGGAGCCTGCCTCGGCGACCGAGACGAGTGCCCTCAGAGTCCTTGGGTCGATCGGATCATCGGTGAGCGACATTGATCATTCTATGTAGGAAGGTTCATTTGATTCGATTGTAATTGAGACGTAGGTTGGACGTCGATGCCCGCCGTCGACGACCAGACCGTGATCCGGCGCACGCTCGCCGTCCTGATCCTGGGCGCGCTGATGTCGTCCGTGGACGCCACGGTCACGAACATCGCGCTGCACTCCATCGGACGCGACTTCCACAGCCGCGTCGCGGCGACGCAATGGGTCATCTCGGCCTACGTCCTCACGCTGGCGGCGGTGATCCCGGTCAGCGGCTGGACCGCCCGGCGGTTCGGTGCGCGGACGGTGTACACGGCGGCGCTGGCGGGGTTCGCGATCAGCTCCGCGCTGTGCGCGACGGCGACATCGCTGCCCGAGCTCGTGCTCTACCGAGCGGTTCAGGGAGTCGCGGGCGGCATGCTCCTACCGGTCGCGCAGTTGATCGCCGCGCAGGTCGGCGGCCCCGCGCGGATGGGCCACACGAGCAGCCGGATCTGGATGGCGAGCTCGCTGGGAGCGATCATCGGGCCGTCGCTCGGAGGGCTGCTCATCAACGCGCTCAGCTGGCGCTGGATCTTTCTCATCAACGTCCCGATCGGCGGACTGGCGGCGCTCGCCGCACTGAGGATGCTGCCCGCGACACCGCGCTCTCGGGTGGGACGGCTCGACGTCTCCGGGCTGCTGAGGCTGAGCATCGCCCTTCCCGCACTGCTGTTCGCGCTCGAGCAGTCCGCCCTCGGTGGGGGGCTGACGTCGACGCGCACGATGGTCCCGCTCGTCTGCGGGTTGGCGCTGCTCGCCGACTTCGTCCGGCACGCGGGGCGCGCCGCGCACCCGCTGCTCGATCTCGGCCTGTTGCGGCGGCGGCTGTTCGCCGCCGGCGCGGTGTGTTTGATCCTGACCAACGTCGCGTGGAGCGCGCTTCTCGTCCTGGAGCCGCTGTTCCTGCAGGAGGTGCGGCACATGAGCCCGGCACTTGCGGGGGCGCTCATCGCACCGCAGGGCGCGGGAACGGTCCTGAGCATGTGGATATCCGGACGGATCGACGCCGGTGTGCGAGCGGCTCAGCTCGCCTGCGCCGGGTTCCTCGTCGTCGCCTGCACGACGCTGTTGATTGGCGTGCTCGGCCCAGGCGTCCCGGACTGGGCGATCAGCCTCCTGCTGTTCACCGGCGGGATCGCCGGTGGGCACGCCTGGGTCGCGGCCACCGGGTCAAGCTACTCCGACGTGTCCGCCCGCGAGATCCCCCACGCCTCGCCGCTGGTCACTTCGATGAGCCGGGTCGGCCAGGCGCTCGGCGTCGCGCTTGGAACTCTCATCCTGCAGGCCAAGCTCGACGCCGCTGGCCTGATCCGCTCACCTGATCTCATCGCCTCCGCGTTCCGCGGCTCGTTCGAGGACGTCGCCATGCTCGCCATCCTGTGCGCAGCCACCTTCCTGCTGCTCGCTCGGTATGCCACGACGCGCGCCCGCGGCCCTGTCGGTGCGGGCAGGCGCGCCGAGCCGGCGCTGCCCGCCGACGCCTGAGATCGTCCGCGAGCGAGACGTCAGTCCCGATCGTGATCAAGGGCCCGGTGCACTACCCCGTCCTCGCGCCCGACGATGATGTCGTCCACCAGCTCGGGCCCGAACAGCCCGTGGCCGAGCACACCCGGAAGGCTGTCGAGTTGATCGGAGAGGGTCCGGGGATCCGACAGGCGAGCGTGGACGTCGGCGACCAGTCCGCCGTTGAGTGTCACCTCGGGTGAACGGAGGACCACTTCGCCGAACCGTCGCAGATCCTGGAGCGTGGCCGCGGCGCCGAAGGCGAGCACCTCGACCGGTACCGCCCGGCCGAGCCGGGCGACCTCCTTGCGCGCCGAGCCGATGATCACGAATCGGCTCGAGTTTGCGGCGACGATCTTCTCTCGCACGTGCGCCCCGCCGCCGCCCTTGATCAGCCAACCCTCCGGCGTGATCTCGTCGGCGCCGTCGATCGCGACGTCGAGGTGGGCGATGTGGTCGAAGCGCTCGATCGGGATACCGAGGTCACCCGCGAGCTTCTCCGTCGATGCCGAGGTGGCCACGAATGTGTGGCCGGCAGCGCGCTCGGCGAGCACCGGCAACAGATGGGCGACCGTGGTTCCGGTGCCGAGTCCGACGACCGATCCGTCGGGGACGAGCGCGGCGGCCGCACGGGCCGCGGCGGTCATCTGGGCGTCGTCGTCGCTTCCGGCAGGACTGCTGTTGCGGGCTCTGCTGACCATTCGTGCGAGGACGATAGACCGGCGGTCGCGTACTCGACGAAATCACGCGGGACGAGCGCCTTGGAGTACAGCCAGCCCTGGATGATCGGGCAGGAGAGCTCACGCAGGTGCTCGAGCTGTTCCGGGTGCTCGACCCCCTCGGCGACGATGTCCAGCCCGTCGCCTCGTGCCACGTCGATGATCGCCTGAGTCACCCGTGACGCGGTCGCGCTCTCGCAGATCTCGTCGATCAGTGCTTTGTCGATCTTCAGGCGGTCCAGGCGGCCGAGCCGCGCGAGCTGGGACAGCGAGGACTGCCCGACGCCGAAGTCGTCGATCGCCAAGCGCACGCCGATCTGCTTGAGGCGGTCCAGCGTGATGTGGGAGACCGAGCGGTCGACGACCGCGGTCTCGGTCACCTCTAGGCACACGAGCTGCGCCGGCATGCCGGTCTCCTCGAGGATCTGCTCGATGACCGTCGGCAGCTCGTCGTCGATCGCCTGGGGTGACAGGTTGACCGACACGACGAGCTCCTGCAGGCGTGGGTCCGAGCGCCGCCATGCGACAGCGTCGGTGCACGCCAGGCGCAGCACGTGGGCCGTGAGAGGGCCGATCAGCCCGCAGCGCTCGGCCAGCGGGATGAACGAACCGGGGGTGATCTCTCCGCGGACCGGGTGGGTCCAGCGCGCGAGTGCCTCGCAGCCGACGACGCGGTGGTTGCGCACGTCGACCTGAGGCTGGTAGTGGGCGACGATCTCGCCCTGCTCGATCGCGTGGCGCAGGTCGGCCTCGAGCGCGCGGCGCTCGATGACCTCGGTGCGCATCTGCGCGTCGAACCATCGTGTGCGGTCCTTGCCCTCGAGCTTGGCGTCGTACATCGCCAGGTCGGCGTCACGCAGCAGCGACTCGATCGAATCACCGGTCGCGTCGGCCATCGCCAGGCCGATCGACACCGTGATCTGGCGCTCGACACCGGACAGGAGGAAGGGCGTCTCCAGCGACATGGCTACCCGGGCGGCGGCCTCCTCGACGGTGTCCGCCGAGACCTCGGTCAAACAGCAGACGAACTCGTCGCCCCCGAAGCGGCCGAGCAGGTCGCTGGAGCGGGTCACCGCGCGCAGCCGGTCGGCGATCCCCACCAGCAGCTCGTCCCCCGCGCCGTGACCGAGCGAGTCGTTGATCACCTTGAAGTCGTCGATGTCGATGAACAGCACCGCGGTCTGCCCTGGCTCGACGACCGCGAGCTCGTTCTTCACCTGCTCGGAGAACGAGCGGCGGTTGAGCAGCCCGGTGAGCGAGTCGTGGCTTGCCTGGTGCATGAGGTTGGCCTCGGCCGCGCGCCGGCGCGAGACGTCGACCGTCTGCAGGATCGCCTCGGCGCCCTCGCCGAGGTCGGAGAGCTCGAGGTGCTTGCACAGCAGCCAGCCGCGCGTCCCGTTGGCACGCCTGACCTGATACTCACGCTCGGGTCCGTCGAGTGACTCAGCCCACTCGCCGCGTGCGCGGATCGCGTCCTCGTCGGAGAGGAAATTGAACCAGGACCCGCCGACCAGCTCCCTGGGCGTCGTGCGCAACGAGGTGGCCAGCGCGCGGTTGGCGTGCAGGATGATCCCCTCTGCGTTGATCAGCGCCGCGCCGTTGGGGGCGGCGTCGAACGCCCGCTGGAAGCGACCGGTGAGCTGAAGTGCACGCTCGGAGGCGCGCTGCTCGCGCTCGCGCGACTGGCTGGAGGCCCGCCAGACCACCAGCTGTGTGAGTGAGAGCGCCGCGACGAATCCGCCGTGGATCCCGGCCCACAGCCACGGGTCGTGCATCGCCGCCATGCTTTCGAACACGCGGCTGGGGACCCACATCGCCATCAGGCCGTGCTGCAGGACGACGAAGGCGAATGCGATCGCATAGGGGAGGGCGGCCTCGTACAGGGCGAGCGCGCCGACGATCACGAAATAGTGGAAGTGCGCCTCGGTCGTGCCGTGCCACAGCCACACCAGCGCAGCTGAGCACGACAGCAGGCCGAGCGCGCAGGCCGACGCCCGTGCCGTCTTGCCGAACCGCGCAGGCAGCGCAAACCCGCCGAAGACTGCCGCCGGTAGGCACACGGCGAACGCCTCCCAGATCGGCCACCCCATGCACACGCCGAAGACCGGCAGCGCGACCAGATGTGCGGCCAGCAGCCACAGCAGGCCTCGGTGACGCGAGGCGAAATCGGCGTCGGGGAGGGGCGGGCCGGCACGCAGTTTGAATGCGGACACATGCCGGTGGTCGGCAGGAAGACCGACAGCATGAGAGCCAGCTATGACAGAATTCTGACAATCCACCGCCGGAATCTGACCGGCCGGTCAGAGCGTCGCGGCGTGCGTCCCTGCGATTCCGCCGAACACGATCGCGTCGGTGAGGCCCCCGCCGTGCTCGGTGAGGTGGCCCCAGATCGAGCCGGCGCCGCCCGCCGCGTAGAGGCCGTCGATCGGGGCGTAACCGTTGCCTGCGGCGCGCAGCACCCGGGCGTGGGCGTCGCGGCGCGGACCGCCGGACGCGGTCGCCACCCCTGGCACGATCGGCAGCGCGTAGAGCGGCGGCTCGAGCGCGACGAGCGTCTCGGCCGCGCGGTCGAAGAGCTGGTCACGGCCGGCGGCGACCGACTCCCGGTACTGGGCGAGAGTTGCCTCGAGCACGTCGGGGTCGACCGAGATCGCGCGCGCGAGCGCGCGTGAGGAGTCTCCCCGAGCGATCCACCCGGCGTCCAGCTCGGCGGAGTTGTCAGCGCTCCAGTGATGATCGTTGGGCGTACCGACGAGCCCGTTCAGCGGGCCGGCCAATCGCGCGGCTTCGTCGAACACGACGAACCCCCGGGGACGCGGCCGATTGGGGCGCCGCGGCTGGTACGTGGTCCAGGAGCGGATCTGGTCGTGGACCTCCCAGCCCAGCTCGTCGGCGAACCGCCGGCCGTCGTCGTCGATCAGCACGAAGCTCGGTGCGTGCACGTTGATGGTGAATGCCGCCGGGAAGTCGGGGTGCGCGAACGCCAACCAGCCGAAGTAGGCGGCCATGTGCCAGAGCGACGCGCCCGCCTGCGCGGCCAGGCGCACGCTGTCGCCGGTGTTGCCCGGGTGCCCCACCGGGGTCAGCGGCAGCGGCAGGTAGCCGTCGCGCATGTCCGCGTCGTACTCCATCCCGCCGCTGGCGAGCACGACCGCACCGGCCTGCACGGTCCGCGGGCCGCCCTCACCGCCGAGCACGGCACCTCGCACTGCGCCGTCTTCGATCACCAGCGCGGTGACCGGCGTCTCGGTGCGCACGTCGATCTCGCGCTGATCTCGGGTGGCCGACTCCAGGAGCTCCCACAGCGCGATCCCTGGGCGCGTGTCGCCGCCGTCGAACTGGCGATAGGTGACGTGCCCGGCGCCCGGGAACGACGGCCAGGAGGGCAGCAGCCCGCCGAACGCGTCAGGGTCGCAGACCGGCGCGTGACCCCCGAGGCTCGTGATCCACTCCGCGACGGAGGTCGTTCCGTCCGCGTAGGCCTCGAGCACCGCGCGGTCGGTCTTGCCGAAGCACAGCGCGTCGAGGTGGTCGATCGCCGAAGGGCCATCGACCGCGAACAGGAACCCGCCGGAGTGGCGGCAGTTGCCGCCGCCCGCCCGGGTCTTCTCGGCGACCAGGACGGTCGCGCCGGCCTGCTGGGCGGCGAGAGCGGCGCTCGCGCCCGCGGGCCCGAAGCCCGCGACAAGCACGTCCACCCGCTCGTCGGGCATCAGTCGACCGTGACGTCGAGCCCGTCGGCTGCATCGCGCAGACCGTCGGCGCTCAGCGGCGCTGGTGACTCGCGCGAGAACATGTGCAACTCGGTCCGCTCACCGGCCCGCTCGAGCAGCTGCTCGATACCGCCCGGCGCCGAGTTCAGGAGCGCCTTCGTGAAGAACGCATCGCCCTCCCAGCTGTGCTCGACGCCCGCTGGGATCGAGACGTAGTCGCCGGTGCTGAGTCGATGCTCGGCGCCGTCGAGCGTCACCCGCAGCGATCCCTCAAGGACGTAGATGCCCTCGTGGGCGGTGGCGTGGCGGTGGGCCGGCATCCCAGCGCCGCGGGGAAGCTCGAGCGTCAGCATCGAGATCTGCCCGCCGGTCTGGGCCGCGCCGCACAGGACCGTGACGAGCCCTCCCGCGAACAGGAAGCGGGGACCCTCTCCCGCGCGCAGGAAGTACGGCTCGGAGGAGGCGGGCAGCGTGTCGTCCGGTGCGTCGGCGGTGGGGGCGGCGTACTCGTGCTCGGGCAGATACTTCATGTCGAAGTCGTGTTCGGCCTGGCCGAACTTGGCGAACGGGATCTCGGGGCGAAAGCCGACCGGGAACGGCGCCGCGCCGTCGTAGGGGATGCCGGTCAGGTCGAAGAACCGCTCCCAGCCGCCGGGGGTGATCGGGCCGAGGAAGCCGGCATGGTTGGCGTGCAGGCCGTAGGCGTGGATCGCCTTCGGGGGGACGTACCCGAAGTCACCGCGCTGCAGGATCCGGCTCTCGTCGTTCAGCCACAGCTGGATCGGGCCGCGATGGCAGTAGAAGAACTCGTGCTCCTGGTTGTGGAAGTGGAGCGGGATCGGGCGACCGGCCGGACCCTCGAGCGTCATCATCGCCATCGCCCCGCCGGTCTCCTCGGCGCCTGCCAGACAGCGGCCCACCTGGTCGATCAGCAGGAATGCGCGGCCGCCGCCGTCGCCGAGTACGTACGGGGTCGCCTGGCCGGGCAGTTCAGTGGTGGTCTCGGTCATCTCTCTCCTCGTGTGGGTCGGTTCGGGAACCGCGCTCATCCGCCGACAAGCTCGATCAGGTTGCCCTCGGGGTCGGCGAGGTACGACATCGCGCCGGTGGCGGGCGGCGGCGCCGGTCGTGGTGACCACACCTCCTGTGCCCCCGCCGCCAGGAGCTGCGCGTGCGCGTCCGCGACGTCGCGGACGGCGAGCGCCCAGTGCCCGTAGCCGCGTCGCTGCATCGCGGCGGGTGGATCGGCAGGCGCGTCGCCGGCGGAGTCCGCGTGCCAGAGCAGCTCGAGGCCGGTGCCATCCGGGCGTCGCAGCATCGCGCCCGCCGAACGGCCGCCTGGAAGCTCGAACGCGACCTCCACACCGAACCCGAGCGCCTCGCCGTACCACGCGATCATCGCGTCGAGGTCGGCGACCGACAGGCCGACGTGGTGGGCGCGTGCCCCGCGCAGCGGGTCGACCCGAGGTCCCGTCATGCCGCGTCCGCGGCGAATGCGGGACGCAGGGCCCCGATCCCGTCCCAGCCCGTCGCCGCGTCTCGGACGGAGGCGTAGAGGGCGAGGTTCTCCGGGCAGCGACGGAGCACCTCGATCGGGTGTCCGAACAGCGGGCCGCCGTCGAACCAGTGAGCGCGCACCGGACCGGCGCTGCCGGTGTGGACGAGCTCCAGGCCGAGCTGCTCGAGCCGGTCGGTCTCGTCCTCGAGATCGTCGACCAGCCAGGCGGCGTGGCCGATGTGCGGGCCGCCGGAGCGGCTCATGAACGCGCCGAGGTCGGAGGGCGCGGCCTCGTGGATCTGGCTCAGCTCGACGACTGTCTCGCCCCACATCCCGAAGGCGGTCGAGTGGTCGTAGAGCGCCGGCTCGCCGCGCCAGGTCGCGTCCGGCAGCGGCACGTGGCCGATCGACAGGAACGGCCCCGCGCCGAGCGTGCGTGCGAACCGCTCCGCCGCCTCCGCCAGGTCCGGGACGACATAGCCGATGTGGTGGAACGGTCGCACGGGTCAGCGAGCGGCGCCGCCGGTGACGGCGACGAGCAGCCGGAAGTGATTGTGCATCAGGTAGGAGCCGTCGGCCTGCGCGAACGGGGCGAGGCCCTCGGTGAGCGCGGCGCGCACGCGCTCCTCGCCTGCCAGGCGGATCGCGCGGGTGCCGCCGCCCGAGCAGAGCAGCCCGCACAGCGCCTCCTCGAGCGAGCGGTAGCGCCAATCGCCCGGCAGCTCGCGGTCGCTATCGACGGAGAAGCCCGCGTCGGCGAGTGCACGCTCCAGAGCGCCGGGTGCGGCGAGGGCGTACGGGGAGTGGTCGCGATGGGTGTCGGCCGGTACGAGCGCCTCCATCACCAGGTGCAGGGCGGTCGACTCGCACCGCTCCGGGGCCGCGAACCCGGCGATCGCCAGCCGGGCGCCTGGAGTCAGCACGCGACCCAGCTCGGCCAGCGCGGCCGTCGGGTCGTACGCGAACTGCAATGCGTTGATCGCCAGGCCCGCGGTGAAGCTCTGGTCGGCGAACGGCAGCTCGTCGATTCCGCCCTCGGCGAGCGCCGCCTCGCCGGCCCGCTCGTGGGCGATCGACAGCAGGGCGGGGGAGATGTCGATCCCGCTCACATGCGCTCCGCGCGCGGCGGCGCGCTGGAGCGCGAGTCCCGAGCCGCAGCCGACGTCGAGCAGCCGCGTGCCGCGGCCGATGAGTGCCCCGTCGAGCGCGGCGTCGATCAGGCCGATGTTCTGGGGCTCGGCGAGCGTCGCCCAGTCCACCGGGCGCTGACCCCACAGGCCGCGCTGGGTGGCTTCCCAGCGCGCGCGGTCGGAGAGGTCGGTCACAGCCATCGACCCAACTCTATACAGAAACTCAATCTGTGTACAGTCATCTCGCGAGCAGCGGCCGAATGTTCTGGTTGAGCGAGAACACGTTCGCGGGGTCGTAGGTCGCCTTGAGCTGCGCGAGCCGGGCAAGAGTCGGTCCGTAGGCCCGGTCCGGTCCCTCATCGTCCTCCATGAAGTTGGAGTAGGCGCCGCCCGCGAGGTGCGGTTCAAGTGCGCTGAATGTGTCGCGCACCCAGGCCGTCTCCCGACCGGCGGCCCGTGGATCGGGGTCCGCCCACTGCGCGGGAACGTTGACCAGCCAGCGCGCGCCACGATGTGGGAAGGCGGTTGCCGCCGGGTCGACCCGATCGATCGCGCCGCCCATGCTCAGCACCTCGATCACCGACAGTGGCGAGCCGACCAGAGCTCCGCGCTCGACCAGCACCGCCAACAGGTCGTCCGTGATCTCGGCCGCGAACCCCGCCTTCACGTAGGCGCGGAGCGTTCCCGGGGCGAGCAGCTCGTCGGTCACGGTCTGCATCGCCAGGTACGGGATCTCGGCGAGCTCCCCGGACGGTGGCGCGAGCCGGCGCTCGATCTCCCGCAGCCGCTCGCGACCCTCCGCGGGATCGCCGGACCATTCGATCAGCGACATGATCCCGCGCTCCCCGACGAATCTCGGGTGGAGCCACGGCGCAATCTCCGGCCCGCGGCGCAGGAAGCTCGTCCACAGCAGCGCGTCGGGTGTCGTGCGATCCGCGATCACCTCCTCGCCGAGCTTCAGCACTTCGCCGGCCCGCTCCAGTGGGTGGAATGTCGCCAGCACGGTGAGCGGCCCGAGCGGGTGCGCACGGTAGGTGAACTCGGTGACGACGCCGAAGTTGCCGCCCCCGCCCCGCAGCCCCCAGAACAGGTCGGGGTGCTCGGTCGCGCTCGCCGTGACGATCCGCCCGTCGGCCAGCACCACCTCAGCCGACTGCAGCGAGTCGATCGTCAGCCCGAAGCGGCGCATCAGCCGCCCGACGCCGCCTCCGAGCGTGAGCCCGCCCGCACCCGTGTGGGAGACGACGCCGACGGGCACGACGAGGCCGTGGGCTTGGGCGGCGGCGTCGACGTCCCCAAGCGCCGCACCGCCCCCCACGCGGACGGTGCGTGTGGCCGGGTCGACAGCCACGGTCGACAGTTCACGCAGGTCGATCACCATCCCGTCGTCGACGGTCGAGTGGCCGGGTAGCGAGTGGCCGCCTCCGCGGACGGCGATCCGCAGCCCGTTGTCCCGGGCATGGGCGAGCGCCGTCGCGACATCGTCGGCGGACCGCGGGCGCACGAGCAGGGCGGGCCGGCGGTCGTGCATCAGGTTCCAGACCGCGCGCTGCTCGTCGTAGCCGGGATCGTCGGGGGTGGTGATCGTGCCGGCGAAGCCGGGGATGGTCGGTGAGGTGGCGGGCAGTGGCACGGCGATCGAGCTCCCTTGGGCGGACGAAGCGTATAGACTTATACCTATCTTGAGCCGGACTCTACCGCCTCCTGGATCTGTCCGCCACCCGGATACCGTGATTCTTCGATGGGCCGATCGAAGTCGAAGCTGGGGGAGGCGGGCGCCATCGAGCGGACACTGATCGCGGCGCTCCACGATCTGGCCTGGTTGCTTCCGCGCACGATCGACGCCCAGGCCGAGCAGGACCCCCGGCTCGACTCGCTGCCCCGCTCCGAGCTCGAGATCATGCGCCTGCTCGTTCGCCGTCCCGGCCTCACCGTCGGCGAGGTCGCTCGCGAGCTCGGCCTGCAACGCACCAACGCCTCAACCGGCATCCGCGCCCTCGTGCGCCGCGGCCTCCTCGCCTCCGAGCGCGATCCACTCGACGGCCGGGTCGCCCGCCTGACTCCGACCCCGCTCGCGATCCGCTACCGCGACCTGCGCGAGCGGGCGTGGGCGACGGCGCTGCAGGAGCGGCTGGCGGCGGTCGGGGAGGAGGAACGAGTCCGGATCCTGGAGTGCGCGGAGCCGATGCGGGCGCTGGCGGCTGCGTTGGCGCGGGAGTGACGGTCACGTCTGTGGCGGTCTGAGGCGTTTGCGGCGTCGTGCGTCGTGCGCCGTCGCGTTCCCGGGCAGCGCGTCGGCGCGTTCGCGAGGTAGCGCGCCCGTCGCCGGCCGTCAAGCAGGGCCCGCAGTTGCGTGGGCGTCCGTGGGGGGTGGGTGGCGCTGCCGTGACTGCCGTCGCCGTGCGCGCACCTGGGCAATGAGGTCGGCCGAGCGCCGCGCGGGTCGACCGAGCGCCGCGTGGGTGGCCGGGGGGCGCGCCGAAACCGCCCACGCGTGCCGCGGCCGACCGGGCCGAGGGCCGTTTCGGCGTCCCAGACGCCGCTTCTGCCCAAGCGTGTTGTGGTGGATCGGCGCGCGGGCTGTTTCGGCCTCCCAGACGCCGCTTCTGCCCAAGCGCGCTCTGGCGGATCGGTGCGGGGGGCCCTTTCGGCATCCCAGGAGCCATTTCTGCCCAACCGCGCTCTCACCGGTCGCTCCGAGGGCTGTTTCGGCGCCCAGGCAGCCTGCGAGACCCGACCGGCGTCCACCCCACAGCCGAGCGGTGGCGTTATTCCGCCCGGACGTCGGGCGTCCCGTACGCCCCCCAACTTGCCGGGAAGGTCGTTCCCCACCCGACCCCGCGCCGCCGCTCGGCCGCCGTCCACGTGCGCGTCGGCGGGTCGGGGTCGAGCACGAGGTCGGCGCCCGTGGTGATCTCGATGCGGTTGCCGCCGGGCTCGAAGCCGTAGAGGAAGAAGCTGCGACCGATGGTGTGCTGGGCGGGTGGCACCTCGATCTGGATCCCGTGGTAGACGAAGATGTCGGCCGCGCGCAGGACCTCTTCGCGCGTGTCGACCCAGAAGGCCACGTGGTGCAGGCGGCCGGCGGCGCCGTAGGGGTCGCGGGTGTAGACGAGCTCGAGTGGCCGCTGGCCGAACGTGGTGAAGGCGCCGGCCATCACACCGACGTCGTCGACGATCTCGTCGAGGAGGGTGGCGCCGAGCGCCGACCAGGCGAGTGACGCGGCAGCGCTCACATCCGGCGCGAGCAGGTTGACGTGGTCGAGGCGGCGCACGTCGATGCCGGCGGTGCCGCGGCGACCGAGGCGGTCCTTCGCCGGCGGGCGATCCGCCTCCGGCGCCGCGTACCGCTCGGTCTCCCAGTAGAGCTCTGTGGGGTGACCACTCGGTCCGGTGAAGCGGAACGCGGGACCGTGACCGAACCCGTCCTCCACCCACTGTCCCGGAAGGCCGGCGGCGAGCACCGCCTCCACCCGCCGGGCGAGTGCCTCGGCGCTGCTCGTGCGCAGTCCGAGGTGGCCGATGCCCGCCTGATCGGCCGCGGTCAGCGTGAGGCCCGCCAGCTCGTACTCCGACTCACCCCGCAGGAATGCGTGGGTCGCGTCCCGGCCGACCTCGCGCAACCCGAGCACCGAGGTGAAGCAGCGAGCGCTCGCCTCGAGCTCAGGAGTCAGCAGTTCGACATGCCCGAGGTGCGCGACGTCGCCGAAGCTCGGCGAGCGCCCCGACGGCGGGTCGGGGTCGAGGCTGCGCGTCGCACTCATGCTGGATACACTCTACCGTCGTGCACTCACTCTGCCGCCGTGAGGGAGGACGTCCGCGGTGAGTCAGGCGCCGACGCTCACGCTCGGGGCCGGCGAACTCCGCGGGGTCCGGCTGGACGACGAGGTCGCTGCGTTCCTCGGCATACCGTACGCCGCGCCGCCAACCGGCGACCGCCGCTGGGCACCGCCCGCGCCGGCCGAGCCGTGGACCGGGACGCGAGACGCCTCACAACCCGGCCCAGTGTGTCCGCAGCCGGCGCGCCCGTTCTCCGAGTGGGCGCACGGCCCGCTCGCCCCGACCGCCGAGGACAGCCTCACTCTCAACGTGTGGCGCCCCGTCGACGCAGCCGATCGGCCGGTGCTCGTGTTCCTGCACGGCGGCGGGTGGGCGATCGGCTGGGGCTCGAACCCGCTGCTCGACGGCCGCCACCTCGCGGCCGCGCTCGACGCGGTGATCGTCACGATCAACTACCGGCTCGGCTCGCTCGGCTGGCTCTACCACCCGGCGCTCGCCGCCGCGCCCGACGCGGCCGACGCGCTCGACGCCCCCGCCGGCAACTGGGGACTGCTCGACCAGCTTGCCGCGCTGCGCTGGGTGCAGGACAACATCGCCTCATTCGGCGGGGACCCGTCGCAGGTGACGCTCGGCGGGGAGTCCGCCGGCGCTGGCAGCGTCCTGCACCTGGTCGGCCACCCGGGAGCGCGCGGCCTCTTCGGGCGGGCGATCACGCTCTCGCCGCCGCTGCACGAGCTGGTCATCGACCACGCGATCGGCGAGCGCTGGACCTCGGCCCTCACCGCGGCGCTCGGGCTCGGCGATGACGTCGCCGCTGCGCTGCCCGCAATGCGCGCCCGACCGGTCGACGCGATCGTCGCCGCCCAGGAGGAGCTCCTCGCCGGCGAGTTCAAGGGCAGCCGCGGCGGAGTGCTGCCGATCGCCGAGCCGCACTCGCTCCCCGCCGACCCCGCGACCGTGCCCGGTGCCGCGCCTGAGATCCCGCTGCTGATCGGCACCAACGCCCAGGAGGGGACGTTCTTCTTCCGCGCCGGCGGCCGCCGCGTGGACCCTGGTGCAGAACAGCTCCGGGCAATGGTGGCCCGGATCACGCACTCCGACCCCGAGGCGGTCCCCGCGCTGATCGACGCCGCCCGCGGGCGGCTCGCCGCGGACGGCACCGCCGACCCGGGTGCCAACGACGTCCTCTGCGCCGTCGTCACCGAAGCCTGGTTCGCCGGTCCGGTCCGTCGCTACGCCACGACCCGAGCCGCGGCCGGGGCGACCGTCCACCGCTACCGGATCGAGCACCCCTCACCTGACCCGGACGACCTGGGCGCGCTGCACACGATCAGCGTGCCGCTGCTGTTCGGCAGCTGGCGAGAGGGCGGCGTCCCGCGCCGGCTCGCGGGCGACAGCACCGAAACTGGAGCGGTCACCGTGGCGATCCAGGACGACGTTCGCCGCTTCGTCCACGGCGAGCCACTTGGCTGGGGGGCAATCAGCGAGGACGGCCCGATCGAGGAGGCGGTCTACGGCGGCACGCACGGGGCCCGCACGCTGAGGACCGTCGAGGGGTGAGGGTGTCCGCGGCGTGACCACCGGTCTGATCGCCGTCGAGGAGCACTTCATGACGCCGGCGCTCGCCGAGGCCGCCGGCCGTTATCTGGCGAGCGACGCCGCGGCCGGTTCGGGTTGGCGGGAGGCGGGGGTGGCGCTCTCCGATGAGCTCCGGGAGCGCGGAATGCGGCAGGCGCTCGACCTTGGCGAGGGCCGGATCGCGTCGATGGACGCCGCGGGGATGGAGCTCGCGGTGCTGTCGGTCTCGACGGTGTCGAACCTGCAGATGCTTCAGCCCGCCGAGGGTGCCGCGCTCGCTCGTGATGCGAACGACGAGCTCGCCCAAGCGGTGCGTGATCATCCCGCTCGGTTCGCCGGACTCGCATGCGTTGCACCGCAGAACCCGGACGGCGCGGCCGCCGAGCTCGAGCGCGCCGTCACCGATCTCGGACTGGTCGGCGTCGTGATCAACTCGCACATCCGCGGTGAGTACCTCGACGCGCCGCGCTTCGCGGTTCTGTTCGAAGCCGCGCAATCGCTCGGCGTTCCGATCTACCTGCACCCGTCGCTGTTGCCCGCGGGGGCCGTCGAGCCATATCTCGACTACGGCCTGATGGCCGCGATGTGGGGCTACGCCGCCGAGGCGAGCCTGCACGCGCTGCGCATCATCCTCGCCGGCACCTTCGATCGCTTCCCGGGCACCCGGCTCGTGCTCGGGCACCTCGGCGAGCACATCCCGTTCTCGCTGCCGCGACTCGACACCCACCACCTCCAGACCAAGGCCCAGTGCGCCCCCGCGCTGCAACGCCTCCCCAGCGAATACGTCCACGACCACCTCTGGGTCTCCACCAGCGGCATGAACCACGCCCCCCGTTCGCTGCGCTTCTGCCTCGACGAGCTCGGGCCCGACCGCATCATGTTCGCCGCCGACCACCCGTTCGAGGACATGGCCGCCGAGATCGCGGCCTTCGCCGCTGCCGACGTCACCGAAACCGAACGCACCGCCGTCTCAACCGAGAACGCGCGGGCGCTGTTCGGCCTGAGCTGAGCCGGGCACCCACCCCGAGCGCCGGCGCGACTCTGGGAACCTCAAGCGGCCCCACGCGGCTCGAAGCTCCCAGAGTGTCCACGCCGCCTCGTGCCACCAGTCACGGTGAGCCCGAAGGTGCTCTAGGGGTGGGTCGGGGGTGATCGCCAAGGCTGCCCTCGCGAACGCACCGGCGCACCAGGAACCGATCGCACCTCAAAGAAGCACAGGGCAGCATTGGCGAGCACCCCCGACCCACCCCTAGAGCACCTTCGGGCTCACCGTGACTGGTGGCACGAGGCGGTGTGGACACTCTGGGAGCTTCGAGCCGCGTGGGGCCGCTTGAGGTTCCCAGACCATATGGATTGAGGTCGTGTCCGGTCTGAGGTGTAGAAGAGGCCGGTTCCCCCATGCGGTCGTGGGGGAGT
>DATJTS010000080.1:0-31814 GCA_035503035.1 Solirubrobacteraceae bacterium | reverse complement strand
GCCGACGGGCCGCTCTGGTCGGCGGACGGTTCCACCCTCTGGGTGCCCCAATCGGCCTACCTCGACCGATTCTCGTTCGACGAGTCGACCGGGCAGGCGACCGAGGTCACATCGATCCTGCTCTGCGGCCAGCCCGCGACCGCGTCGGCCTGCACGTACGGACCGAGCAACGCGCAAGGTGCCTACCTGCCCTCGGGGATGGCGCTGTCGCCTGACGGCTCCACGCTCTACGTCGCACTCAACGGCGCAAACGCGCTCGGCGAGATCGACACCGCCACCAACACGCTCTCCAAGATGATCCCGGTCGGCAATGCGCCGCGCCAGGTCGTGCTCACCGACGGTGGTCAGCAGGCGTACGTGTCCAATGAGGGTGGCAGGCCGGCGAGGGCCGGCCAGTTCACCAACCTGTCCGACGGCACGCCGATCGTCTCCAACAAGTCGACCGGGGCGGCGAGCACCGGCACCGTGTCGGTCGTCGACCTCGGCGCCGGAGCCGAGACAAAGGAGATCAAGGTCGGTCTGCAGCCGACCGCGATGTACCTCGACGGCAACGCGCTGATGGTCGCCAACTCCAATGACGACAGCCTGTCCGTGATCAACACGAACACCAACAAGGTGACCCAGACGGTGAACACGAACCCGGTCCCCGGGGCGAAGGTCGGCAGCTACGCCGACTCGATCTCGATGCCGGACGCCGACCACGTGCTCGTGGCGATCGGTCGCGACAACGCGATCGCCGAGTACACATGGAACGGCCTGAACACGAAGATGACCTACGACGGCCTGATGCCGACCGACTGGTACCCGGTCAACGCGCAACCCGATCCCACGCTGGGCGCCGGCACGATCGTCGTCACCAACGACAAGGGAATCGGTGCCCGGGGCCCGCAAGCGACGATCAACAAGGGGCCGTACACCAAGAACGCGACCGGGTACAACACCTATGACGACACCGGCAGCGTCACGCTGTTCACGCTCCCGACGACGTCGACGGATCTCGCCGATGACACCAAGCAGGTGTTCACGGACAACGCCTGGGATCAGATCGGTCCGATCGACTCCGGCGCCTATGACACCGTGCCGTCGGTGATTCCGGCGCAACTCGGCGAGAAGTCGCCGATCAAGCACATCGTGGTGATCGTCAAGGAGAACCGCACCTACGATCAGGTCTACGGCGACCTCGGCGAGGGCAACGGGGATCCGGCGGACGCACAGTTCGGGGCGGACGTCACCCCCAACCAGCATGCGCTCGCGCAGCGGTTCGGAGACCTCGACAACTTCTACGACGAGGGCACGCTCTCGGCGGATGGCCACAACTGGATCGTCCAGGCCGAGGCCAATGACTATGTCGAGAAGGAGTTCGGCGCCTTCTACCGCTCGTATCCCTCACAGGGCGGGGACGCCCTCGCCTACCAGCGCGACGGCTTCCTGTGGAACGCGGCCGAGAAGGCCGGCAAGTCGGTGAGGGATTACGGCGAGTACGCCTACAACCCCTACAGCCAGCCGCCGCCGAGCTGGGACAAGTGGTACAGAAGCTCCCAGATCCTCGAGGGCAAGGCGAAGGGGACGCTGCCGGTCCCGACCTGTAAGTACAAGACCAGCAGTGACATCCCGTCGCTTCAGAAGATCCTCGACCCCTGCTTCCCGAACTTCCAGCTCAACATCCCCGACCAGTACCGGGTCGACATGTGGAACCTGGAGTTCCAGCAGCAGGTGAAGACGAACAAGATGCCCGACCTCACCTTCATGTGGCTGATGACCGACCACACCGCAGGCGTCGGGACCGGCGACCCGGATCCGATCGCCGAGGCCGCGGACAATGACCTCGCGGTCGGTCGCGTCGTCGACGAGATCTCGCACAGCAAGTTCTGGAAGTCGACCGCGATCTTCGTGGACGAGGACGACACCCAGAACGGCGTCGATCACGTTGACGGGCACCGCGATCCGGTGCTCGTGATCAGCCCGTACTCCGCCGGCGGAGTGCAGGACGAGTACGACAGCCAGGTCAACATGGTGCGCACGATTGAGCAGATCCTGGGGATCAAGCCGATGAACCAGGAGGACGGTGCCGCGGAGCCGATGTACTCGGCCTTCACCGCGACGCCGAACTTCGCGCCCTTCAACACGCTCGCCAACCAGATCCCGCTCACGCTGGGCGCACCGGGGTACCCGAGCACGATCACCAGCGGTCCGCTGAAGGGGACCGGGGCGGTGCCCTCCTCGATGCGAAAGGTCTACCGGGCCTGGGTGCGGTGGAGCCGACGCCAGCCGTTCAACGGCATCGGGGCGCGGGCGGACGCCGAGAATCCGGCGCAGCTGAACCGGCTGGATTGGTACTCGGCGCACAACTGGACGGTCGCCTACCCCGGCGACAAGCGAATCGACCTGCCCGATCAGGTCCCGGGTCGCAACCTGCCGAACGCCTTCATCGGCAACTGACGGGCGCGAGACCGGCACGCGGCGGCGCGCCCGGCGCGCCGCCGCCGGACGGCCGCGTCACAATAGGGGCGATGAGCGACGACTCCAGGACCGCCGCGGCCGAGAAGATGCGCGCCGAGGGCCAGCACGAGGAGGCGGTCGCAGCGTTCCTGTCCGCGTACGATCGTCTCGTCGGGGGCGATGAGGCGCTGATCGCGAGCGACAGCCTGGAGCCCGCCGGAGAGGTGGCGGCGCTCGATGATCTTCCTGCGGTCGAGGATCGACGTCTCGGCGAGGTGCTCGGCGGGGTTGCGCTGATCAAGCTCAACGGCGGTCTGGCGACCTCGATGGGCCTCCAGCAGCCGAAGTCGCTGATGGAGGCGCGCGACGGCAGGACCTTCCTCGACATCATCGTCGGGCAGACGCTCGCGCTGCGCGAGCGCCACGGCGTCGCGCTTCCGCTGGTGCTGATGGACTCCGAGTCGACGCGCTCCGCCACGCTGCAGGCGCTGCGCGCCTACGACGATCTCCCCGTCAACGGGCTGGATCCCGACTTCATGCAGTCGATGATCCCCAAACTCGACGCCGACACACTCGCCCCGGTCAGCTGGCCGGAGCGGCCGGCGCTCGAATGGTGCCCGCCCGGTCACGGCGACGTCTACGGGGCGCTGCGGCGCTCGGGGATGCTCGCCGCGCTGCGCGAGCGCGGGATCCGCTACGCGATGATCTCCAACTCCGACAACCTCGGAGCCCAGCTCGACGCGCGCGTTCCCGCCCACATGGGCGACCGCGAGCTGCCGTTCCTGATGGAGGTCGTGCGTGGGACGGAGGCCGATCGCAAGGGCGGTCACCTCGCCCGGCGGCGCTCCGACGGCCGGCTGATCCTGCGTGAGAGCGCCCAGACCCCATCCGCGGACGCCGACTCGTTCCGCGACTACCGCCGCTGGCAGTACTACAACACCAACAACCTGTGGGTCGATCTCGACGCGCTGCACCGCACGCTGGAGCGGTCGGGTGGCGTGCTCGAGCTCCCGCTCATCATCAACCGCAAGACGGTCGACCCACGCGACTCCGGGTCGACGCCGGTCATCCAGCTCGAGAGCGCGATGGGTGCGGCGATCGGGGCCTTCGAGGGCGCCGAGCTGCTGCTGGTGCCGCGGACCCGCTTCGCCCCGGTGAAGACCACCGACGATCTGCTCGTGCTGCGTTCCGACGTCTACACGCTCAGCGAGGACATGACCGTCGAGCCGATCCCCGAGCGCGCCGGCGACATGCCCTATGTCGAGCTCGACCCGCGCTTCTACAAGATCATCGACGGGTTCGAGGCGCGGTTCCCCGCCGGTTCGCCGTCGCTGCGTGACGCGCAGCGGCTGATCGTCAAGGGCGATGTCACCTTCGAGCGGGGGGTGGTGGTGCGCGGTGCCGTCACGCTGAACGGCGACGAGCCCCGCACGATCACCGCGGGCACCGTCCTGGAGGAGGCCGCCCGGTGAGCATGGGCGGGACGATCACGCTGCTGCTCGCTGAGGATCATCGCGTCGTGCGCGCCGGGCTGCGGTTGCTGCTCGATCGCCAGGAGGGCATCGAGGTCATCGGCGAGGCGGGAGACATCGCGGAGACCGAGCGGCGCGCGGCCGAGCTGCGACCGCGGGTGGTCGTGCTCGACATCGATCTGCCGGACGGGTCGTCGATCCCGGCGATCCCCCGGATCCAGCAGGGCGCGCCGGGGACGCGCATCGTGATCCTCACCATGCACACCGCGCCCGCGCTCGCGCGCGACGCCCTGCGCGCCGGCGCGACCGGATTCGTGCTCAAGGACGCCCCAGAGGAGGAGCTGCTGGCCGCGATCCGCGCTGCGGCCTCGGGCCGCACGTACCTCAACCCGGAGCTCGGCGCGCAGCTTGCCGCCGAGGGTCCCGATGCCGGAGGGCGCCCCGACGACCTGTCGGCGCGCGAGCTCGAGGTGCTCGAGTTGATCGCACTCGGGCACACCAACGGGGAGATCGCCTCGCGGCTGTTCCTGAGCGTGCGCACGGTCGAATCGCATCGCGCGCACATCCAGCAGAAGACCCGGCGATCCACTCGTGCCGAGCTCGTCGCCTACGCGCGCGAGCACGGCATCGTCTGAGCGCGGCGCTTACTTCACGAACAGGATCTCGGAGTACTTCGGCAGCGGCCAGAGATCGTCGCTGACCACCTTCTCCAGCGCGTCAGCCGCCTCGCGGACCCCGTTCATCGCGGGGATCGTCGTGTCGCGCTGGTAATCGGCGTACCGCTGCGGCTCCTCGTCCGGCTGATTCTCGGCGAGGTTCGCCGACTCGAGCACGCGGATGCGGTCCACGAGGGTGGCGATCAGGCTCTCGGTCTCCGATGCGAGCTCGCCGAGCTGCGCGGAGAGCAGCAGCGCGAGGTGCCGCGCGGCGGCCGGGAGCAGCATCGTCTTGGCGATGTCCGCGGCCGTCTCGGCCTCGATGTTGATCGTCCAGGCGTACTGGTCGAGCATCACCTCGTAGCGAGACTCCAGCTCGCGCTGGGAGAGCACGCCGTAGTTGGAGAACACGGTCTGGGTGTCGTCGGTGATCAGATAGGGCAGCGCGTCGGCGGTCGTGGGCAGGTTGAGCAGCCCGCGGCGAGCGGCCTCCTCGTGCCACTCCTCGGAGTAACCGTCACCTCCGAACACGACCTGCTTGTTGGCGGCGTACGCGCGCTGCAGGATCGGGCGCAGCGCGTCCTCCAGCTCGACGCCCTCCTGGAGCGCGTCCTCCAATTCCTCGGAGAGGTAGTCGACAGACTCCGCGACGATCGTGTTCAGCACCGTGTTGGGCAGCGCGAGCGACATGCTCGAGCCGAGCGCCCGGAACTCGAACTTGTTGCCCGTGAACGCGAACGGACTCGTGCGGTTGCGGTCACCGCCGTGCATCGGCAGCGGAGGCAGCACCGGCGTGCCGAGGCCGAGGAACGACTCGGGCGTCGACTCGCCCGCCTCGCCGCGCTCGATCGCCCCGAACACCTTCTCCAGCTCGGCGCCGAGGAAGATCGAGATGATCGCCGGCGGCGCCTCGTTCGCGCCAAGGCGGTGGTCCTGGCCCGCGCCGGCCACCGAGGCGCGCAGCAGGCCCTGGTGCTTGTTGACGGCCGCGATCACCGCCGCGCAGAAGAACAGGAACTGCAGGTTCTCGTGCGGCGTGTCGCCGGGCTCGAGCAGGTTCTCGTTGTCGTCGGTCGCCATCGACCAGTTGTTGTGCTTGCCCGAGCCGTTGACCCCTGCGAACGGCTTCTCGTGCAGCAGGCACACCAGCCCATACTTGCGCGCGACGTTCTGGAGCACCTGCATCGTCAGCTGCTGGTGATCGGATCCGACGTTCGAGTTCTCGAAGATCGGCGCGATCTCGTACTGCGCCGGCGCCACCTCGTTGTGACGGGTCTTGATCGGCACCCCGAGCTTGGCCAGTTCCTTCTCGCAGTCGAGCATGTAGGCCAGGACGCGCTCCGGGATCGAGCCGAAGTAATGATCGTCGAGCTCATGGCCCTTCGGAGGCTTGGCTCCGAACAGCGTGCGGCCGGTGGTGATCAGGTCGGGTCGGGCGAAGAAATACTGCTCATCGACCAGGAAGTACTCCTGCTCGGGCCCGACGGTGGTGAACACCCGCTGAGCGCTGCTGTTGCCGAACAGCTTCAGGGCGCGCATCGCCGAGCGGCTGAGCGCGTCCATCGAGCGCAGTAGCGGGATCTTGGCGTCGAGCGCCTCACCGGTCCAGGAGACGAACGCGGTCGGGATGGTGAGCAGCGCGCCGTTGGGGTTCTCGAGGATGAACGCCGGGCTCGTCGGGTCCCATGCGGTGTAGCCGCGCGCCTCAAACGTCGCGCGCAGGCCGCCGGTGGGGAACGAGGAGGCGTCGGGCTCGGCCTGGATCAGCTCCTTGCCGGAGAACTCGGCCAGCGCCGTGCCCTCGTCGGTCGGCCCGTAGAAGGAGTCGTGCTTCTCGGCGGTGAGGTTGGTGAGCGGCTGGAACCAATGGGCGTAGTGGGTGGCGCCCTTCTCCAGCGCCCACTCCTTCATCGCCAGCGCGACCGCGTCGGCGAGCGAGGTGTCGAGGGCTTCGCCTCGTGCGAGCGTCTTGGACAGCCGCTTGTAGACGTCCTTGGGCAGCCGCTGGCGCTGCACGATGGGGCTGAAGACGTTCGAGCCGTAGATCTGGTTGTCGGTGTTGGTGAGATCGACGGCGCCGATGGCGTTTCCGTCGACGCTCCACTGGGCGGCGCTCACGTTCTTCTGTCGGATCGGCATCGTTCTCCGTGCTTCCTTCCTGGCGGCTGGCGGCTCTGGATGCGGCCACGGGTGGTGGCCGCCCCGCGAGGGGTGTCAGAGAATCTAGGTCACGTTTGGGCAGGGGTCACTATCCCGATGGCCAAACCGCCGCTTTCGCCCTGGGCCGGACGGAGCAGCTCGGGCTCGCTCGGCCGCGCGGGATGCCGAGCTGGTATTAGTCCCGGTGTGCGCGACGATGTCGAGACCGGGCCGGCCGCGACCTACGTTCCAAGTCCGGATCGCTACCAGCGGACCGGTTACCGGCGCTGCGGTCGCAGCGGCCTGGTTCTGCCGCCGGTCTCGCTGGGCCTGTGGCAGAACTTCGGCGACGACGTCCCCATCGCCCGTCAGCGAGCGACCCTGCGCCGCGCCTTCGACCTCGGCGTCACCCACTTCGATCTGGCCAACAACTACGGGCCGCCCTATGGCGCCGCAGAGATCAACTTCGGCCGGATCTTCAGCGAGGACTTCCTGCGCCACCGCGACGAGGTCGTGATCTCGACCAAGGCCGGCTGGGACATGTGGCCGGGGCCCTACGGCGACCACGGCTCGCGCAAGTACCTGCTCGCGTCGCTGGAGCAGTCGCTGCGCCGGATGCGACTGGACCACGTCGACATCTTCTACTCGCACCGCTTCGATCCGGACACGCCGCTGGAGGAGACGATGGGCGCGCTCGACACCGCGGTCCGCTCGGGCAAGGCGCGCTACGCGGGCATCTCCTCATACACGGCGCGGCGGACCGAGGAGGCGGTGGAGATCCTCTCCCAGATGGGCACACCGGTGCTCATCCACCAGCCGTCCTACTCGTTGTTCAACCGCTGGATCGAGCCCGACCTGCTCGATGTCCTCGAGCGCGAGGGCGTCGGCTGCATCGCGTTCTCGCCCCTGGCCCAGGGGCTGCTGACCAACAAGTACCTGAACGGAATCCCCGAGGACTCGCGCGTGCGCCGTGGCCTGTACCTGTCCGAGAACATGGTCACCGAGGACACCGTCGCCCGCGCCCGGGCTCTGAACGAGATCGCGGCCCGGCGTGGCCAGACGCTCGCGCAGATGGCGATCGCCTGGACGCTGCGTGACCCTCGCGTCACCTCGGCCCTGGTCGGCGCCTCGAGCGTCGCCCAGCTGGAGGACTCCCTCGGCGCGGTCGACACGCTCGATTTCGACGAGGGCGAACTCGCCGAGATCGACCGCTACGCGGTCGAGGCCGGCGTCGACATCTCCGGGTAGCCCCACCTGGCCCCCGCACGTCACCCGGCCCCCGGCCCGCTCAGCGCAGCGCCAGGATGAGTTGGAATCCGTCCGGATCCGCGAAGGCGATCCCGTGCCGCGCCCAGTACGGATTCGCCGGCGCCACGGGTTCCTGTGCGATACGCGCGGCGAGCTCGGCCCGCCGTTGCTCGTCATCGCAGTAGAGGACGAGCAGCGACTCCGGATGGGGGGCAGGCGGTGGCGTGTCACCGCCGCTGGTCAGCTCCAGCTCGGCGTCGGCGCCCGGAATCTCGAGGACGACGCCGTCGTAGCCGTCGTGCCCCTGGAACGCTCCGGTCTGGCGCAGGCCGACGCGGTCGCGGTACCAGGCCGCGACCTCAGCCAGCCGGTCGGTGTGGCGCGCGACGCGCAGCCGCATCAGTGCGACGGCGTCTTGGAGCGCACCGTGACGACCTTGCCGGAGGCCGTCACCCGCAGCCGGGGCACCCCACCCCGGACCGACGCCACGAGCGTTCCAGCAGGCAGCCTGCCGTCCGGTGCGACCGCCCGTGCGGTACCGGTGAGGTTGCCGTCAACCTGCCACGCGACGGTGTGGCGCCCGGCCATCACGGGCGTCAGCGCCCAGCGGAACTGCACCGAGTGACCGGGGGCCAGGCGGCCGAGCGCCCAGGTGTTGGTGCTCGCCGTGACCCCTGCACCGGCGCTGCCCCCGGGCGCGTTGCACTGGAAGTGGCAGGCGCCGGGCCCGCGGTCGACGATCCACAGCGGTCGTGACGGGTCGGCCGTGTTGGCCGCCGGGGTGATGTCGTAGCCGAACGCCTGTGCCGCGGTGCCCTGGTTCAGCTTGGTGCTTGCGGCGCAGCTGTTCTCGCAGATGGTGACGGCCACGTCGGGCAGCGCCCGGTGACCCGTATTGCGAACGGTGATCACCAGCGAGGTGTGCTCGGCGAGTTGCTGGACCCTGGCGAAGTGGGCGGTCACCGACACCGGGAAGCGGCCGTGGACGGCTCCCGGGCCCGCTGAATCCCCGGTCGAGCCTCCGCACGCGCTCACCACCAGCGCGACGCATGCGCCGGCGAGCCCCGCCCCGCCCCTCCTCATGAGCACGTGCACAGAAGCAGTCACCAGAGGCCGCAAGGGTACACGCGCGGACCACGGCGCGGGCCAAATCGGCCCGGCACCCGCCCAACGCACCGGTTGTCAGTTGTTCCGCATCGCGCTGGTGGCGTACGCTGTGGCGCGCCCGTGCTGAGAGCCGTCGCCGATCGCACCTTCGCGCCCACACGGTCGTTCCTTGATGAGGTCGGCCAGATGGTCACGCTCACCGGCCGCACGATCTACTCGGCGGTCGTTCCGCCCTACCCCTACGGCTCGGAGTTCGTCGGCCAGTTCCTGTTCGCGATGCGGCTGTGCTGGTTTCCGCTGCTCATCTCGACGATCGCCTTCGGCTACGAGGCGCCCGGTCTGCAGGGCGCCAACTTCCTGGTGCTGTTCGGCGCGATCGACCGGCTCGGCGGCTTCTTCGTGCTCTCCTCGGTGCGGGAGTTCGCGCCGTTCGTCGACGCGATCGTGCTGGCGGGCGTCGCGGGCACCGCGATCACCGCCGATCTCGGCGCGCGCAAGATCCGCGAGGAACTCGAGGCGCTCGAGGTGCTCGGCGTCGACCCGATCAAGAACCTGGTGGTGCCGCGGTTCCTGGCGCTGATGCTCCTCACCGGCCTGTTCGACGTCTACGCGCTGATCTTCGGCGTGATCGGCGGGATCATGGCCACACTGGTCAACCACGCCCCGCTCGGGCCGTTCTTCGCGACCTTCTTCAACAACGCCGAGACGACCGATCTGTGGGGCTCGGTGGTCAAGACGACGCTGTTCGGCGCGATCATCGCCATCGTCTGCTGTTACAAGGGAATGACCGCGTCGGGCGGGGCCGAGGGGGTCGGTCGGGCGGTCAACCAGGCGGTCGTGATCGCGTTCCTCGGCGTGTTCGCGTTCAACTACGCCTTCACCCAGACGCTTCTGGCCACCCACCCCGAGATCACCACCATCATCAAGTGACGAGCGCCCCGGCCACCCGATGAACGAGCTGATCCAGACACCCCGCGGCTGGCTCGAGGCGTTCGGTGAGATGGTGACGTTCGCCGCGCGCATGGTGGCCGAGATCGCCACGCTGCGGGTGTTCCGCTTCTTCGGCGAGGCGCTGCGTCAGGCGGGGATCCTGATCATCTCCTCGACGCTGGTGATCTGGGGCCTGGTGTTCATCATCGGCCTGGAGTGCGGGATCGAAGGTGGGTACTTCACCTACCAGGAGGCGACGCCCGCCTACTCCGGCGTGTTCGCGGCGTGGTGCGACCTGCGGGAGCTCGTGCCGCTGGTCTTCGGCTACATGATGGCCGCCAAGGTCGGGACCGGGATCGTCGCCGAGCTCGGCTCGATGCGCATCTCCGACGAGATCGACGCGCTCGAGGTGATGGGCATCAGCGGCATGCGGTTCCTGTGCGCGACGCGCCTGCTGGCCGCGATCATCGTGCTGCCGTTCGTCTACCTGTGCTCGATCGCCGCCGGGTTCTTCGCCAGCTACCTGGCGGTCGTCCAGGAACTCGGCTACGTCTCGGCGGGCGGGTACTTCCTCGTCTTCTGGCAGTTCCAGAACCCGACGGACGTCTTATTCAGCTTGATAAAGGCGATGGCGATGGCGTTCGTCATCGTGATCGTCGGCTGCTACTACGGCTACAACGCCAGTGGTGGCCCAGTCGGCGTGGGCACCGCGACGGCCAAGTCGATGGTGGTCAACCTCGTCTCGGTCCACCTGATCGGGATGCTCGGCACTCAGTTGTTCTGGGGCGCCAATCCGCGCGCCCCGATCGGCGGCTGAACAGCGTGTTCTGTTTTAGACTGGTGCCATGGAGGAGAACGAGATGACCGACGACTCCGCGCGGCATGACGCCCCGCGTCCGGCCGCCCCGGCCAACGGAAGCGAGGAGGAGTACCGGTTCCACACCTACAAGGTCTATCCCTCGGGTCGCCCCGACGCGGTCGAGTTCAAGGACACCTACAAGTCGTTCGGCCGCTCACACATCCTGCAGGGCCTCAACATGGGCCTGCCCGAGGGGATGGTCTCGATGATCCTCGGGCCCTCGGGCACCGGCAAGTCGGTCTGCATCAAGCACATGGTCGGCCTGCTGTACCCCGACTCGGGCGACGTGCTGGTCCACGGCCAGTCGGTTCCCGACCTGCCCGACGACGACCTGTTCGAGATGCGCAAGAAGTTCGGCCTGCTGTTCCAGGACGGTGCGCTGTTCGGCTCGATGAACCTCTACGACAACGTCGCCTTCCCGCTGCGCCAGCACACGGAGAAGGGCGAGGACGAGGTCGAGCACATCGTCATGCGCCGCCTGGACGAGGTCGGTCTGGGCGCCTCCTCGACGAAGATGCCCAACGAACTCTCCGGCGGGATGCGCAAGCGGGCCGGGTTCGCCCGCGCGCTCGTGCTCGAGCCCGACATCGTGCTCTTCGATGAGCCGGATTCGGGTCTTGACCCGGTGCGCACGGCGCTGCTCGGCGAGCTGATCCTGGAGATCCACCGCGACATGATGGACGAGGCCAAGGAGAACCAGAAGGCGCACATGCCGACGTTCTGCGTGGTCACCCACGACATCATGAGCGCCCGCCGCGTCGCCGACTACATCAACGTTCTGTGGAAGGGCCGGATCGTCGAGGCGGGCCCCGCCGAGGACATGCTGAACTCGGAGAACCCGTTCATCCGGCAGTTCCTCTCGGGCGAGTCCGAGGGTCCGCTCACGATGGACTGACGGCTGCCCGACGGGGCAGCCGCACCGTGCCATGAGGAGGATCGCCGAGCGGTTGTCGGGCTTTCCGGAGGTGGCCGCGCGCCGGCCACTGCTCCCGATCGCGGTCGTCGCCATCCTGGCGCTCGCCGGTGGGGCGCTGGCGCTGCGCCTGAAGCCATCGGCCGCCACCGACACGTTCGTCTCCGCCTCCTCGCCCGCGTACCGGGCGACCGTGCAGGAGCAGCGGCAGTTCGGCTCAGATGCGGTGGCGGTGCTGGTGCGCGCCCCGCTCGGCGAGCTACTCAAGCCTGCTCAGCTCACCGCTCTCACGCAGCTCGAGGCGTGCCTGGCCGGCCAGTACGTGACGCGCAGCGCGACCCTCCGGGCCGACGTGCCGGTGCGCACCGGAAGCCACGCGGCGTACGGCGGTCCGGCCAGCCCCTGCGGGGCGCTCATGCGCCATCGGCCGGCGCTCGTCGTCTACGGGCCCGGGACGTTCATCAACCGCGCGGTCGCCGCGATCAACGGGTCGCTCTCAGGCGCACTTACCGGTGTGCGCGCCGACGGCAACCGCGCGGCGGCGGCGGCCGAGCGCCTCGCCCGCCAGCGCGGGCTCAGTCGCCAGGCCGTCCTCGCCGACGGCGCCGCCGCGCGCGAGGACGAGGAGCTCTCCCAACTGGAGGCGCTGGAGAAGGCAGCTGGCGGAACCGGCCTGGACGCCGTCCCGTCGATCACCGACGAGTCGTTCATCCGCCGCATCGTGTTCGGGGCCAGCGGCACGACCCCGCGCTCGCGCGTCCGGTACCTGTTCCCGAGCGCCGGGGCGGCGCTGATCCAGGTCCGCCTGCGCGCCTCGCTCACCGGCGCGCAGCAGACGCAGGCGATTCGCTGGATCCGGGAGGCCGTGCGGATGCCCCAGTTCCGCCTGCCCGCGGGCGGCAGTTACGTCGTCAGCGGCGTGCCGGTCGTCGTCTCCGACCTCGCCGGCCAGATCAGCGGCGCGATCGGGGTGCTGCTGATCGTCGCCGTCGGCGTGATGGCGATCGTGCTCTCGCTGCTGTTCGGGCGCCGGCCGCGGCTGCTGCCGCTCGTGGTCGCGTTGGCCGCCACCGGGATCACATTCGGCGTGCTCGCGCTCGCCGGGGTCGCGCTCACGCTCGCATCGGTCGCGGTGCTCCCGGTGCTGATCGGGCTCGCGGTCGACTACGGCGTCCAGCTGCAGTCACGCGCTCACCAGGACGGGGTGCGCGCCGCGGTTCCCGCGATCACGACCGCAGCGCTCGCCACCGCCGCGGGGTTTGCGGTGCTCGAGCTCTCGCCGGTCCCGATGGTGCGCGGCTTCGGGCTGGTGCTCGTCGTGGGCGTCGCCATCGCGCTCGTCTGCACGTTCGCGGTCGTCCCGGCGGCGCTCTCGCTGTCGACCTCGGGCGGCGGGCTGGTCGGCGCCTCTCTGCGTGGCGCCGGCGAGCTGCTCTCGGCCCCGGCGGCGCTCGCCGCGCGGGCCCGGTCGGCCGCCGGCGCGTCGCTGCGAGGAGCGGGCGAGATCCTCGGCCTGACTCGCGCCCGTCTCGGAAGTCCAGAGCGGCTCCTCGCCGTCCTCGCCCGCCACCCCGTGCGCGTGCTCGCGGTCGGGCTCGTGCTCGCCGTCGGCGGCTGGGTCGCCGACGGGCACACGGCGGTGCAATCCGACATCACCAAGCTGGTGCCGCAGTCGACGCCCGCGATCCACGACCTGCACACGCTCGAGGCGGCGACCGGGGTCTCGGGCGAGATCGACATCGCGGTGCGCGGACGGGATGTCGCGACGCCAGCGGTCGTCGGGTGGATGAGCAGTTACGAGGCCGTGCTGCTGCGGCGGTTCGGAGGTAGCGACTGCGCTCACGCGACGCTGTGCCCGGCGCTCTCGCTCCCCGACCTGTTCAGCACGACCGCCAGCGGGGTGGGCGGGGCTCGAAGTCCCTCCGCCCGTCAGATCGACGCGCTGCTCAAGGCCGTTCCCGCCTACTTCTCCTCGGCGGTCATCACCCGTGACCGCCGGCAGGCGACGCTCGCGTTCGGGATCCGGCTGATGCCACTGTCACGCCAGCAGCGAGTGATCGCCTACATGCGCGCGCACCTCCATCCGCCCGCCGGCGTGCAGGCGTCCCTGACCGGACTGCCGGTGCTCGCCGCCCAGGCCGACGCCGACCTGTCCGCGCCCGGCCGGCGCCTGCTCACCGTCCTCGCCGGCCTGCTCGCCGTGGCCCTCGTCCTGCTCGCGCTGCTGCGCCGTCCCGCCCGGGCGCTCGTGCCGATGATCCCGATCGTGCTCGCGACAGGCTGGTCGGCGCTCGTGCTCTACCTGCTCGGGATTCCCCTGAACCCGATGTCCGCGACGCTGGGCGCGCTGGTCATCGCGATCTCCACCGAGTTCAGCGTGCTCCTGTCCGAGCGGGTGCGCCAGGAGCGGGTGGCGGGGCGGACCGCCGGGGAGGCGCTCGCACACGCCTACCGGTCGACCGGCGGCGCGGTGCTCGTCTCGGGAATCACCGCGATCGCGGGCTTCGGCGTTCTGGTCGTCTCGGACATCGCGATGCTCCGAGACTTCGGGCTGGTCACGCTCGTTGACCTCACGGTGTCGCTCCTCGGGGTACTGCTGGTGCTCCCGGCCGCCCTCGCTCTCTCATCCTCGTTCGGCGCGCGCGCCAGGCGCCGCCCCGCAGCTCGTGCGCGCCGGCGGGGGCGGGCCACGGTGGCATGAGCGACGATCCTGACCCTGCGGGGCCCGAGCCGCCTCCCGAACTCACCAGGCTCGATCCCGACGCGGCCGGCTGGTCCGGCACCGACCCGGACAGCGAGCCGGGCCGGGCGGGTCCAGCACCCTCGAGCTCAGCACCCTCGAGCTCAGCACCCGCGGGTCCAGCACCCGCGAGCTCAGCACCCGCGCCGGCGCCGGTCATCGACGTGCGCCCCTACCGCTGGGCGATCGGGATCATCGGGCTGACGCTGGTGGTGGTCGTCGGTGTCATCCAGTTCGTCACCCACGGCCGTGCCACGACCGGCGTCCCGCCCGGGAAGCGGCTGCACTGGTTCGCCGCGGCGCGGGCCGACACCAGCCTGCGCGGCGACGCCAACCTCCGCCCGACGTGCAGCCTGGCCCACCACGACCCGCGCGCGCTCAACCTCTGCATCGACGCCCACCGCTCCCCTGTCGTCGTCTCGTTCTTCGTGACCGGTTCGGCACGGTGCGTCGCCCAGGTCGACGCGCTGCAGTCGCTCTCGCGCCGGTACGCCTCGGTGCAGTTCCTGGCGGTTGCCGTACACGCCACGCGGATGGCGACGCTTCGGCTCGTCCGGTCACATCACTGGACGATCCCCGTCGCCGATGATCCCGACGGCGCGGTGGGGCAGCAGTACGGGGTCGTCGTCTGCCCGATGGCCGAGCTCGCCGCCCGCGGAGGGATCGTCCGCGACCGCCTGATCGGGAACCGCTGGGCGACGGCCGCGGCGCTCGCCCCGCGCGTGGCGGCTCTGGTGCGGTGAGTGCGGCCGAGCCCCGCCCCGGCGCGGTGGACGCGCAGGTCGCGGCCGAGCTGCCCGGGGTCGCGCTGTGGTGGCTGCGCGTGCCCGGAGCCCCGGAGCCGGTCGGCGAGGCGCTCCAGCGCCGCATGCGGGTGCTGTCCGACCGCTTGCGCGGCAGCGACGCCGTCACCCTCCGCACCCGGCCGGTGGTGCGGTCCTACCGCGCGTTCGCACGCCAGATCGGCCTCGACCCCGACCAGGACCGGGTGCCCGCCGAGCGGGCGGCGCTCGCGCGGCTGATGCATGGCGGCCTGGCCGCGCGCGACCGGATCGAGGCGGCCTGCGTGGTGGCGGCGGTGGAGACCGGTGTCGGCGTGTGGGCGCTCGACGCCGCCGCAGTCGCGCCCGAGGGTCCGGAGCTCCGGGTCGCCGACGGCGCGCTGGTCATCGCCGACCCCGGTCGCGTCCACGCGCCGCTGCTCGGCGACCCCCTGCCCGGCTCGGCGCCCGGCCCGCGGACTCGGGCGGTGGTGCTGTTCACGCTGGGCGTGCCCGGAGTCCCGGAGGTGCACCTGCACGAAGCGCTCTGGCAGGCGCAGGATGGACTCGGCGCCGGTGACGATTGATACTGTCGGCACAATGGCTGAGGCAGTTGTCTCGGAGGCGGTGACCGACCACACGGTGCCGCTCGTCGCTTCGGAGCGGGCAGCTCGGTCGCGCGAGCGGGCCGCGCGAGTCACGCTTCGCCGGCAGATCGCCCACCTCGAGGCCCAGCTGTCGGCGACGGTCGTGCGCGTGTTCGAGATGCGCGGCGCCGCCGAGCAGGCTCACCCCCGCGCCGGCGGCGCGGTCCGCCGCCCGCGGTTGCTCGATCTCGGCGAGCTCGAGCGGATCCGGGACGAGCTCGCGATGCGAGTGCGAGAGGCCGAGATGGCGGGCGAGGAGCTGGCCGAGCGTCAGGCGGCCGCTCGCGCGCTGCTTGCGCGGATGCTCCTTGAGCCCGGTCACCATCGTTTCACGCGGATCCCGTTGCGGGAGCTCGGGGAGCCCGGTTGCGGCGTCTGGCACGTCCGCCCCCGGCTCGGCCTGATCGGCATGCTCGCCGGCTGGTGGCAGGTCAAGCTCTCCTCGGGCTGTCCGTTAGCCACCGACGATGCGCGCACTGCTGCGCACCGGCACCGGCGCGGTCGTCCTGCTCTCGATCATGATCCTCGGGTCGATCGTGCTCTGGGTGGGCACGCCGCTTCTCTGGCTGTGGATCGGCTCCCAGGTCCAGGGGCACACGCAGTCGCTCGGTGACGCGCTCGCCGTCGCGTTTGTCGGCGTGGTGATCTCGATCGTGCTGCTCGCCTCGGTCCTCTCCCGGCTCTCCGACGTCTATCGCGCCAACTGCCTGGCCCGCGGTCGCGGAGACCCCGGCCACGTCGTGCTGGAGGCGGTGCTCGTCGTCAGCGCCGCGATCACGATGTCGGCGTTCGCGGTCTGGTTCTTCTTCTTCGCCGGTGCGGCCCCCGCACCGATCGGCATTCAGATCTGAGGTCCGCGGGCCCGCGGCCGTCACCGTGAACCACCGGGACGCATGCCGTCGTCCCCGAAGGGGGCGACATGCGTCCCGGCGTTCACGGCTCAGGAACCGTCAGGCCGCGAGCTCCATGACGCGCCCGGTCGAGACCGGCTCGCTGAGCGAACAGGCGAGCATCTGTCGTTGACGCTCGGTGAGCGTGCCGATCGGCTTGGTCTCGGTGATCTGGTTGCGCGCCAGGAACTTGCGGCACCTCATCGCGCCCCACCGGCGCTGGCTCATCAGGAGCTCGCCAACCGGCCATGTGTCGGCGGCGTCGGGGCACTCGAGGATGACTTCCGCGGCAGAGACCTCGCCGAGGGCGATCCGTCGCTTGATCGCTGCGCGCGCGAGCCGAATCTCGTTGGCTCGTTCGAGCGCGCGCAGGCGCTGCGGCTCGGAGGTCTTCGTGGCGGTCTGCCTCATGTGGCGCTCTCACTTCCCTGGGTGTTGCTGTCCGCGTCTGGCGGACGTTGGCGTTCGTCGGTCGCAGCGGTGCCATGAGCATCCGCCGTCGATCGACCCTATGTACGTGGTGATTGGGACGGCGGCCGTCCCCGGACGATCGATCTCTCGATGTCCATCTCTGCGCGGTGTCTCGACCCACCCGGCCGACCCCGCAACTGCGACGTCCCGAAACCTAGAACACCGATCAGGTCACAGCAATGTCACAGCATGAACACATGCGCTCAGAGCGCGTTTTTTCTGTGCATGACCGCGCGAGTGGCGTCCGCGGACGCCGCCCGCTGGGATCACGTCTGCGCGGCGGCGCCCGGCAGCGGCCCGTGCTCGGCCTCGAACGCGCGCTTGACCGCGGCGAAGCGCTCCAGCGCGAGATCGAGCGTCGGCTCGTCATGGCTGGCCATCACGCTCGTGCGCAGCAGCGCACCCGCGGGCCCGACCGCCGGATGGACCGCGACGTTGACGAACACGCCGGCGTCGTAGAGCGCGCGCCACAGCAGCGCCGCCTTCCAATCCTCGCCGACGACCACCGGGACCACGGTGGTGACCACCTCGGTGGCGTCCGCGAGTCGCGTCGGGCTCACCACGTCGAAGCCGAGGCCGGCCAGGCCGGCGTGGAGGTAACGCGCGTTGGCCAGCGTGCGCGCCATCAGCTCACGGCCCTCGTCGGAGCGGCAGATCCGGACCGCCGCCAGCGTCGCGGCCACGGCCGCCGGGACGGCTGAGGCGGTGAAGATGAACGAGCGCGCGTTGAGGCGCAGATACTCGATCACCTCGGCGGTGCCGGCGATCACCCCGCCCGCGGACGCCAGCGACTTGGAGAACGTCGCCATCCGCAGGTCGACGCGGTTCTCGACCCCGAGCAGCTCGCAGGTGCCCGCGCCGCGGGCGCCCAGCACGCCGAGCGCGTGTGCCTCGTCGACCATCAACCGCGCGCCGTACTCCTCGCACAGATCTGCGATCTCGGGCAGTGGCGCGATGTCGCCCTCCATGGAGAACACCCCGTCGACGACCACGAGTACGCCACCGCCGTCGCTGCGGGCCGCCTCCAGGCGCTTGCGCAGCAGGTCCAGACGGTTGTGGCGGAACGGTCGGATCTTGGCCCGGGAGAGCAGGCAGCCATCCAGGATCGATGCGTGATCGGTCGCGTCGGCGATGACCGTGTCGGCGGGCCCGAGGATCGTGCCGAGCGCGCCCAGGTTGGCCTGGTGGCCGGTCGTGAACACGATCGCGTCCTCGGTGCCCATCCACTCCGCGAGCTCGCGCTCGAGCTCGACGTGGAGGTCGATCGTGCCATTGAGGAAGCGCGAGCCGGTGAGCCCGGTGCCGTAGCGATGGACCGCATCGATCGCCGCCTCACGGACCCGCTCGTTGCCGGTGAGACCGAGATAGTTGTTGGAGCCGAGCATGATCCGCGCGGCGCCCTCCATCTCCACGACCGGGCCGGTCGCGCCCTCGAGCACATGGAAGTACGGGAACACGTCCGCCTGCCGGGCGGCCTGCAGCAGCTCGCGCCGCTCATCCTCGTGGACCTTGGCGAAAACGTCGGTCATCGTGGGCACACGGGCACTGTAGAACCTCCCCAGGACCGCACGTTGCGAGCTTCGACGCGGCGAGCTGGCGCCAGCCGACCGGCCACGCTGTCACCATTGCACCCGTGAGTTCACATCCCAGCTTTGATCAGCTCCATGAGATGACCGCGGTGGAGGCGGTGGTCGCCGACGACGTTCTTGACGAGGCCGTCGACGGAGAGCCCGTGTTCGACGAGGAAAACGACCGGGACAACAGCCTCGTGCCCTCGCTCGGTGCCGCGCTCGCGCCGGTGGCCGCGCCGGCCGTGCAGGCGGTCGCCGCCGCCGCCACCGGCTTCGTCGCCGGGGCGGCGACGCTGGCGATCGCGCGTCGCGCCTCGGCGCGTCGGGTCACGCGCAGCGCGCTGAGCCGCCGGGCCGATGCACTGCCGATCATCGGGACGCGGAGCTTTCTGATCGACATCCACATGCTCCGCCCCGGGGAGTGAGCGCGCCGGCGGCCCCGCCGCGCGCCGCCCACCGTCGTCGGCCCGCGCCGCTGCCCACGCAGGCGGGCGCCTACGCAGTCGAGGTGCGCGCCGAGGTTCGGCCTCGCTGGGTCTTCCGGCTCTCGCGGATCAACGGTATGGACGGCCTGCACCGCGTCCGCGGCGGCGTGCTTCACCGGCTGCTGCATCGCGACGGCTGCCCGGTGTGGCTGCGGATCGCTCAGACCGAGCCTGATGTGGTGCTGTTCGGCGCACGCGCGGCAGATCGGGAGCTCGCCGAGTGGGGGATCGAGCGGATGCGGCTGTCGACCGGCATCGACCAGGACCTCGCGCCGTTCTACGAGCGCTTCCGCGACGACCCGCTGATCGGCGCCTCGGTGCGGCGCTCCCCCGGACTGCGGGTCTCGGGTCGCCCGGATCCGTTCGAGGCCCTCGCCTGGGCGGTCTGCGAGCAGCTGATCGAATACGAGCGCGCGGCGGCGATCGAGCGGCGTCTGATCGCGCGGCTGGGGCGGCGCTGTCCGGAGTCGGGCCTCGCCGACTGTCCGACCGCCGCGGTCATCGCCGCGCAGGCCCCCGCGCAGCTCGCCTCATTCGACCTGTCCGAGGGCCGGGCGATCGCCCTGGTGCGCGCCGCCCGCGAGGTGGCGAGCGGGCGGGTCGACCTGTCGGCGAAGCCCCACGAGCCCGGGTGGCGCCGGCTACGCGCGATTCGCGGGATCGGTGCCTGGACGGTCCAGTGTCTGGCGCTGCACGGGCAGCAGCGGCTCGATCAGCTTCCCGCCGGTGACCTCTCCTACATCAAGCTCGTCGGCCGCATCATCCACGGTCATCCGTGGGGTCGGGCCGAGCCCGCCGAGGTGGAGGCGTTCTTCGCGCCGTACGGCCCGTGGGCCGGGCTGGCCGGCGCTCACGCGCTGCGCTCGGCCGGCAGCGCCGCCGCAGGGCGCATGGCGGCCTGAGCAGGGTTGGATCGGACCTCTCAGGGTTCGGCGGGCGCGGGCACGAGCCCGAAGCGCACGGTCTCCCAGGGCGCCTCGGCGAGCGCCGCGTGCAGCGCGTTCTCGCTCGCGTAGGTGTCCGCCAGCCGCCGGCCCTCCGTCTCGACCATCACCCCGGCCGGGTCCTCGAACGGCCAGGGGGCCAGCGAGAGCGTGACCAGGCCGTCGCGCTCGGCGACGGCGCGCACGACGATGTCGGCCCGCGAGCGTCCCGCGGCCGGGACCGACCGCAGCGTGTGCGGAGCCCAGTCGAGCAGCAGGGCGAGCGAGAGGCCGTCCCATGTCCAGACGAGGTCGCTGTTGCGAGCGATGAGCTCCGGGTCAACGTCCAGTGAGCCGGCGAGCTCGGCTTCGAGCGCCCGGAACTCGTGTCGCAGCGTGCGCACCGAGCCGGCGGCTCGATCGTCGAGCGCATCGACGTCGCGCAGCTCCGACAACCGCCGCCCGTGCATCGCGGCCAGGAGCGCGGCCCACCGGCTCTGCGCGATCAACCGCGGTGGACCGTGACGCCACAGCTCGGCGGCGACCCCTGGATCGAGCTCCAGGAACGAGACCGGCAGACCGGTGTCGGGATTCAGCGCCGGCGCGAGATCCCAGTCGGCCCACGCGAGATCGTGCTGCTCGGCTCCCAGCGCGACCTCCTCGAGCGGCTCCACCCTCCCGAACCGCTCGTTGCCCCAGGCCCGTGCGAACTGCCCGCACAGGCGGGCGTGCGCGGGCTGCCCCACTGCGAGCACGCCGGCCGCGTCGCGGCGCAGCACCATTACCGGGTCCTCACGCTACGGGCCCTGGCCGGCGAGGAGCCGGTTGACCGACGCGCCCTCCCACGCGCCGGGGGCGGTGATCACTCCCTGCGAGGTGAGGAAGCGGCCGAAGGCGTTCCACGCGTTCAGGCTCTGCCACCCCCAGGGTTCGCCCTGCCCGGGGAACAGCGTGGGCAGCGTCGAGGCGAGCAGTGAGCTGGTGAGCGCCGGGTTCAGGCCCGAGCGGGCCGCCTCCAGCGCCTGTACCCCCGCCGACGGATCCTGGCGGACGGCCGTGTAGCCGCGCCCGATCGCCTGGACGAACCGCCGCAGCAGGGTCTGGTGGGGCGCGTAGTAGAAGATCCGCGTCACGAACACGAGCCCGTTGTAGCGCAGCAGGCCCAGCTTGTCGGCCGGCACCACCACGACACGCTTGTGGCGCGCGCGCAGCGCCGCCGCGACCGCCGGGGCCTCACCGCCGTAATAGGCGTCCACCCGTCCTGAGAGCAGCGCCGCCGTTGGGTTCCCGCTCACGTTGACCCGCGTGACCCGTCCCGAGGGGACACCGGCGCGTTTCAGCATCGTCGAGAGCAGCGCGGACTCGGAGGACAGGCCGCTGACCCCGACACGCTCGCCGCGCAGACCCCTCACCGAGCTGATCGTGCGGTGCTTGCGTCGTTTGATCGAGACGATCGTCGCCTGCGGGCCCTGGGTGATCGCGCCGATCGCGACCACTTTCTGCTGCCGGTTGCGCGCGAGCATCACCTCCGGCTCGGAGGCGATCGCCACGTCGGCCTTGCCCTGCTCGACCTCGGCCAGCGCCTGCTCGCTGGTGGACGCCGCCGTGACCTGCAGATCGATGCCCGCACGGGTGAGCGCTCCATCGGAGCGGGCGGCGAAGATCCCGGCCTGGGTGGCGTTGGCGGGTGCGTCAAGTGCCAGCGTCAGCGGCTGCGCCTGGGAGGCGACGGGTTCGATCCGCGTCTTCATCTCGCCGCAGGCGCTCAGCGCCAGGGCCGCGCCGAACAGGCCGGCGGCCGCGGGCAGGGTCCGTCTCATCGGGGTTCCAGCTCACTTCCGATCGGTTGCCGTGACCAGGGTAGGGCGATCCGCTGGATCAGGCCGATCCCGGCGAACAGCAGGATCGCGAATGCGGACAGGATCACCACCGTGGCGAACGCCCGTGCGGTGAGCAGCTGGGCCACCGACTGGGTGAACACGTACCCCAGCCCGGAGTTGGCACCGGCCTCCTCGGCGAGCACCGCGCCGAGCACGGCGAAGATGACCGCCAGGCGGGCGCCGGTGAACACGCCGGGCAGCGCCCAGCGCAGCTCCACCGATACGAAGAGTCGCCAGCGCGAGGCGCCGAACGTCCGCATCAGCTTGGTCAGCTCCGGGTCGACCGACGCGAATCCGGCGAGCGTGGTGACCACGATCGAGAAGAACGAGACGAGCCCGACGACGATCAGCTTCGGCTCCAGGCCGAACCCGAGCCACAGGACCAGGATCGGTGCCATCAACGGGATCGGGATCGTCTGCGACGCGATCAGCAGCGGATAGACCGAGCTGCGCACGATCCGGGAGAAGTGCATCGCGGTCGCCAGTGCCAACGCGGCGACGACGGCGAACAGGACGCCGAGCAGCACCTCCTCGGCGGTGACCAGGAAGTTCGACCACAGCAGCGACCGGTCCTGGTAGAGCGCGACGGCGATCTGGTGGGGGGCCGGGAGGACCAGTGAGTTCCCGCCGCCGACATCGACGTACAGCTCCCAGGCCCCCGCGAGCGCGACCAGCAGGAGGAACGCGTGCAGCAGTGACCGGCGGTCGGCTCCAAACCGGATCACGGCTCGCCTCATGCGGGCGCTCCCAGCGTGACCAGCACGCGCTCACGGAGCGCGATCAGCTCGGGATCGGTGCGGTGGCGTGGCCGCGAGGCCGGGTTGGCGAGCTCGGCGAGCATGCGCCCCGGCCGCGCGGAGAGGACCGCGATCCGATCGGCCAGCAGCACCGCCTCCTCCACGTCGTGCGTGACCAGCAGGACGGTGCGCGGCTCGGCGGCCAGCGCCTCGGCGAGCCATGCCTGACCCTCGGCGCGCGTGATCGCGTCCAGTGAGGCGAACGGCTCATCGAGCGCGAGCACGTCCTTTCCGGCGAGCAGCGAGCGCACGAACGAGATCCGCTGCCGCATCCCGCCGGAGAGCTCGGCGGGCCGGGCGTCGGCGAACTCGGCGAGACCGAGCCGGTCCAGCCACGGCGCGGCGCGGCGACGCGCCTCGGCTCGCGGGAGCCCCTGGGCGCGGAGCGCGAGACCCGCGTTGTCCAGCGCGCTCGCCCAGGGCAGCAGCAGATCGCGTTGGGGCATGAGGACCGCGGGCTCCGCCTGCACGGTGCCCTCGTCGGGTCGCTGCAGCCCGCAGACGAGCTCCAGCAGCGTCGACTTGCCACAGCCGCTCGGCCCCACGACCGCCATGATCTCGCCGCGGGCGAGCGCGAGGCTCACATCCTGAAGAGCGGTCACGACGCCGCGGCGACCGGTGTAGCGGCGGGTCACCCGCTCCAGGCGCACCGCGGGCGCCGCCCGTTCAGGCAGGCTCGATGGGTCCGCCGCGACTGTCTCGCCCGCGGCGACCATCAGGTCACGGTCGGCTGGGTGAGCGCCTTGACGAAGTCCTCGAGTTGATCGGTGCGCCAGCACTCGAACGCCGTGCAGTACTGGGCGTAGGCGGAGATCACCGAGTCGCCGTAATTCCAGTACAGCCGCGGCTCGGGGTTGAGCCAGAAGGTGCGGCCGGCCTTCTGACAGATCGCCGCGAACACCTCCTCACGTGGCGGGCGGCCGTTGGTGCGGGCGTCGCCGAGCACGATCACGGTCGCCCGAGGGTGCAGCTCGTCCTCGATCTCGGTGAGGAACTCGGTCCAGACCCGGCCGTAGTCGGTGTAGCCGGAGATGTCCGCCACGCCGGCGTCCTGGGAGATCTTCTCCGAGGCGGTGCGGAAGTCCCGCTCCTTCTCAAAGACCTCGGTGACCTCGCTGATCCGCTCGATGAACACGAACGAGCGCAGCTTGCGGAACGAGTCGTGCAGCGCATGCAGCACGCTGAGGAAGAACGTCGAGGCGCTGGTCACGCTGGTCGAGACGTCGCACAGCACGAAGATCTCGGGCCGCCGCGGACGCTGCGGGCGGAAACGCAGCTCGATCGGGACGCCGCCGGATTGCAGCGAGGCGCGCATCGTGCGCCGCACGTCGACATGGGCGTGGCGCTTGCGGCCGCGCTGCTCGTGTCCCTGGGAGGCGAGCCGGCGCTTGAGCTGGGCGACGACCCGGTGCACCTGGGCGAGATCCTGGGCAGGCCCGGTGGGAAGTGCTCGGTCGAGCTCGGAGAGCGGCCGCTTGGGCGGCAGTGACCGCGTGCGCTGGATCACGCCCCGCTCGAGCTCACGCCGCAGTTGCTGCTCGAAGCGGCGCAGCTGCTCGCGGGGGACCCCCTCGCGGCGTGGATCGTCGGGTGGCAGATCGGGCTGCGGCTCGGTGCGCAGGCCGAGCGCGCGACGGATCCGCTGGACGTCGACCCCGAGCACGCCCGAGCCCTCCCCGCGGCCGAACGCCGCGATCGCCAGCCGCGCGAGATCGCGCAGCGTCGCCTCGTCGCCGTCCTTGAGCGCCTGGGCGATCTGCCGGCGCAGCGCCTCGAGATCGAGCGCCATCTCGTCGGAGGCGCCGGCCGTCCCGCCGGGCGCCTCTGAGATCTCGTGGCGCGCGGCCTGAGCCTCGGCGGCGCGGAAGAAGAAACGCTCGAACACGAGCTCGAACACGCGCCGGTCCTCCGGTGACTTCGCCAGGGTGGCGGCCATCGCCTCGCGGAACTGCGGCTGCTCGTTCCATGCGACGTGCTCCAGCGCCGCGAAGGCGTCGAGCAGCTCGGAGGTCCCCAGCGCCATTCCCTCCTCGCGGAGCTCCTCGCCGAAGGCGAGCAGCTGCCCGGCGAAGCCGCCCGGATCCTCCGCCGGGATCGAGGCGTAGCTGCGTGGGGTGGGGGTGGGTTCGGCGGCCACGGCGGGGTGGGCGGGGTGGCGGGGGTGGGTGGGCGGAGCCCTATCCCCGCTCAGGCGGCGTCGGCGGCGGGCTCGGCGAGCTTGGCGCCGACCCGCGCGGCGACCGTGTCGAGGTCGGAGCGGTGCTTGACGATCACGCTCATGGTCTCGCGGAAGACCTCCGCGTCGATCTCCCGGGCACCGAGCAGCAGCAGCGCCCGCGCCCAGTCGATCGACTCGGCGATCGACGGCGGCTTCTTGAGATCGAGCTCCCGGACCTGCTCGATGATCTCGACCAGCCGGTGGGCGATCCGCTCATCGAGCTCGGGCGTGTGCAGGCGGACGATCTCGAGCTCCTGGTCGTGCTCGGGATAGTCGAGCCACAGGTAGAGGCACCGGCGCTTGAGCGCCTCGGTCAGCTCGCGGGTGTTGTTGGAGGTGAGCAGCACGACAGGCCGGCTGCGCGCCTCGATCCGGCCCAGCTCGGGGATCGAGATCTGGAAGTCGGAGAGCAGCTCGAGCAGCATCGCCTCGAACTCCTGATCGGTCTTGTCGATCTCGTCGATCAGCAGCACCACCGGCCGCTCGGAGGCGATCGCGGTCATCAGCGGCCGCGCGAGCAGGAACTCCTCACCGAAGATGTCGTCCTGGACCTCGCCCCAGTCGGCCTCGCCGCCGCTCGAGGTCCCCGCCTGGATGCGCAGCAGTTGCTTGCGATAGTTCCACTCATACAGGGCCTTGGCCTCGTCGAGGCCCTCGTAGCACTGCAGACGCACCAGGTCGCGGTCCAGATAGGCCGCCAGCGCCTTGGCCAGCTCGGTCTTCCCGACGCCTGCGGGGCCCTCCACCAGCACCGGTTTGCCCAGCTTGGCGGCGAGGTAGGAGACCAGCGCGGTCGAGCTACCGGGCAGGTAACCGACCCCGCGCAGGCCGGCTGCGACGTCGTCGACGGACTGTGGCTCGGGGCGGGTGTCGTTCATGGCCGTCCGTCAAATATAGGGTTGTGCTCCGCCGATGAACCTGATCGCCGCCTCGCAGCAGTCCGAACTGCACATCACCTTCGCCGTGCTCGTGGCCGGCGTGGTGATCGGCTGCTTCGGTCACATCACGCGTTTGCGCTGGTTGATCGTGCTCGGGATCTTCATGATCGGCGCCGACAGCCTGGTGTTCTGGCTGTGGCTGCGCCCGGGGGCGGGCTGAACCGGTCCGAGCGGTCCGGTCGGCGCCTTGGACCGCCGGTCACGCAGGCTTCGCCCGGCAGCAGCCGTCATCTGCACCCCGAGCGCGGTGAGCGAGGCGGCGACGATGAGCGTGAGCAGCACGCCCCAGCGCGCGCCGGTGTGGGTGTCCACCGCGGCTGCGCCCGACACGACCGACGGCGGCGCGACGGCGGTCGACAGCAGCATCACCACGCAGAGCAGGCCGGCCGCGGCGATCAGCGCGCCGTCGACGCGCGCGCGGGCCGCGCGTCGCGCATCCGCCCCGAGGCCCGACACTCGCAGAATCGCCCGCACGAGGATCAGCGCGCAGACTCCGGCGGCGACGATCACACAGACGACGGCTGCGGCGGACAGCTCATCCCAGCCGGTGAGCTGCTGGGCGAAGCCACGCGCCCCGGGGGCGCTGACGTGCAGCGAGTACCAGGGCGCGAGCATCGAGACCGGCAGCGCGATCGCGGCGAGCACCGCTGCCCGTCGCCGTCGGGCACCGGCCGGATCGGTCGCGCTCGCCTGGGGCGAGGGAGCGGGATCGGCTGTCGCGCGGGGGCTCACAGAATGGCGATTCTAGGTAGCACCCCGGCCGGGATCAGATCTGGGATCTCGCTCAGAGGATCGGGATGTCCTGTACCTCGGCGGCCGGCGCCGAGCGCCGCTCGGCTCGCTCCACGCACCAGTCGATCAGTGCCCGCAGCGCGAGCAGCAGCTCGCGGAGCGCCTCCACGACCCGCCGTTCGAGTTCCGGCGGGACCCGCTCGCGCAGTTCGGCGAGCACGGTGAGCAGCAGCCGCGCATCCTCGGGGTCGATCCAGCCACCGAGCCCCGGGCCGTCGCCCGCGCCCTCGCCGCGGCGTTGCCACCCTCGCGGGGGCACGCCGCCGCCGTCGTCCTCCGCGGACGGCTCCCGCGCCTCGGCGAGCAGTCGCTCGGCCGTGCGCGTGGCTCTCTCGAGCCGCTCCTCGAGTGCGCGGAGCGCGTCCGCGTCGGCGCTCGGTGGCGGGTCAGGCATCGAACTCGATCCGCAGCTCGCCGTTCTCGAACCTGGCCGCCCCGGCGCGCATCTGCGCCATCGCCGGCGGCAGCGAGATCGTCCGCCGCTGCCCGTCGACCGCGACCACCAGCTCGGAGCCGATCTTCTTCAGGGAGATCCGGCCCTTGTCAGCGAGCGGCAGCGCCAGGCGCAGCGACGCCTCGCCCTCCTCGGAGACGCTCAGCTGCTGGGACATGCCGGAGAACAGCACGGCCCCCGGATCGTCGTCGGCGAACACCGAGCGAGCCAGCCGGTCGAGCATCTGCTCACCGAGGACCTCCTGCTCGAAGTAGGGCGCGGTGAGCACCGGCACGGGCCCGAACGCCTCGCGCACGAGCGCCATGTGCTCCTCCTGCGTCTGGCGCCAGCCGGCGAAGTAGTCGCCCACGCCCTCCCCGAACAGACGGTTGACGATCACCGCATCGCACAGGTAGCCGTAGAGCCCGAGGTAGGTGAACGTGCGCATCGCCTCCCCGATCACCATCCGCTCCGGGTTCATCACCAGGCGGATCGAGCAATGGTCGCGGTCGCGCAGGATCGCGTTCATCGCGATCAGCTTCTCGGACAATCGCTGGACATCGGCGAACACCGTCTGATCCGGCAGCGGGATGTCGAGCAGGGTGCGGGCCAGGGGCCGGGCGGCGGCGAGGATCTGGCGCTCAAATGGGAAGACCTTCTCGATCCACCAGCGTGCGACGTCGGGGAACGAGAGCAGCCGCAGCGTCTCACCGGTCGGCGCGCAGTCCACCACGAGAGCGTCGAACTCGCCGGAGGCGTGGTGCTCGCGCAGCACCAGCAGCGAGAACAGCTCGTCCATGCCGGGTGGAACGGTGAGCTCCTCGGCCGAGATCCGGTCCACGCCTCGCTCGGCGAGCAGTTCACCCATCCAGTCGCGGACCGCGGACCAGTGGGCCTGCATCTCCTCCTGGGCGCTGATCTGCTGGCCCCACAGCCCGGGGCTGACCGCCGAGGGTTCGCTGCCGAGGTCGGTGCAGAGCGACTCGGCGAGGCTGTGCGCCGGATCTGTGGAGATCACCAGCGTGCGCCGACCGCTCGCCGCCAGCGCGCGGGCGGTGGCGGCGGCGACGGAGGTCTTGCCGACCCCGCCCTTGCCGGTGTAGAGGATCGTCCGCGGCGCCACGGTCGGCCGAGTCTAAGCCGCGGCCGGGGGCGGCGGTCAGTGGGTGACGGTGAGCGGCGCGGCGGGGTTGGCCGTGTAGTTGCCCGCCAGGTCGGTCGCGGTCAGGGTCACCGTGTAGGCGCCCGCCGGGAGCTTGCCGACCGAGAACGAGTGCACCCCGTAGGGAATGGTGGCGCTCGTGGCGTACGTGATCGTCGTCCCGTGGCGGATCGTGATTCCGACCTTGGAGATCTTCGACAGCCGGAAGCGCAGCGCGAACGGCCGTTTGGCCTTGGTCCGGGGGGTGAGGTCCGTCACCACGGGCGGGGTCTTCAGGTCGGCGGTGAACGCGGTCGCGGTGGTGCAGTAGACCGACGCGTGGGTGAGCGTACAGAGCTTCTGCAGGAAGCTCGTGACGAGCTCGTGGTAGCTGAGATCGTCCTCCTCGCCGGGCTGGTAGAGCGACCAGGCGCCGGTGTTGAAGCGCGGGACCTCCCACAGCGCCTCGGCGTTGCCCTCGTTGAAGAGCCGAGCGGCGGTCGGGTTGCCGCTCACCGTCGCGTAGGTGTCCAGACCGATCAGGGTCTGCAGGAAGGCGTTGAGGATCGAGGTCTGCGGCGTGAACGTGTACTGCACGAAGCGCACGCCCCGCGGGGTCGGGACCATCACGCCGCCCTGCGCGGGAGTCTTGCTGAAGATCGACAGCGCCTTGGCGGCGATCGTCAGGTAGTAGGCGTTGTGGGTCGCCTGGTAGGCGTGGCTGAGCGCCTGCAGCGCCGTCGCCTGCGACATCGCGCTGGTCCACGGCGGCGCGCCGCCCTCCCAGGTGAAGTAGTACTCCCAGGTGAGTCCGCCGCCGCGATCGGAGGCGAGCGGGATCAGCTCGGACAGCAGTTGGGTGAGCTGGGTGTCCTGCCCGGCCTGCCACATGCCGTTCGCCGCGCCGAACGAGCCGAGGACCTGGAGCTGGATGCCCTGGCCGGGGTAGTACTCCCACTCGAGCTCGGACCCGGTGAACATCACGCGCTGGCCGTAGGCGAGCAGCGATCCCTGCGCCCACCACTGGCGGTTGGCGTTGAGCGTTGCCTCGACCATCGGCAGACGCGAGGGCCAGAGCTCGCCGTCCACGGCGAGGTTGTGGGCGGTCGTGGTGACGGCGGCCAACTCGGTGCGGCGCGTGCCGCTGAGCTTCTTCTCGGTGGCCAGCGCGCCGTTGAACGCGGCGTTCGCCTGCTGCTGCTCGGTGGAGGTGATCTGGTTGCGCTTGACCATCGCCGCCAGCGTGGAGGCGAAGGTCACCGGTGGCTTCTTGGTCTTCTTGCGCTTGGTGGTCGACGTCGGCTTCGTGGTCGACGTGCTCGTCGAGGTCGAGCGGGACGTCGTGGTCGGCGTGCTCGTGGGAACGCCCGCCCCACCGGTCGGCGAGCCGCGGCCCGCGAGCGTGGGTGCGGCCAGCGACAGCGCGTCGGCGCTCGGGGCGGGGGTGAGCGCCGGTCCGTTCAAGTACGGATCGTCACGAACGGTCACCCGGCCGTGACGGCCGAGGACCAGCACCGGAGCTGCGAATGCGCTGGCAGGAACGACGAGGACAGCGGCAACCGCGAGCAGGATGACCACTGTCCTGCGCACCCACCCGATGCTACATTCGCGCTTTGGTGAGGGCGACAGCTGACAAGGACGTTGCATGCTGAAACGCGTGGTTCCGCTCCTGACGGCGGGCCTGGTGGCGCTCGGGCTGACGGCCTGCGGGTCGGGCAGCTCACACGGCTCCTCGGGCGGTTCCGGCGGTCCTGCCGCCTCCAGCAACCCGACGACGCTGCTGCGCCAGACGTTCGCCTCGACGCGCTCCATCAAGAGCGGCGTGCTCGGGGTCAGCCTGGTGATCACGACGAAGGGCTCCTCGGAGCTGACCACGCCGCTGTCGCTGTCGCTCGGTGGGCCGTTCCAGAGCAGCGGCGGCGGGCGCACCGCCCAGTCGGCGCTGACGATCTCCTTCTCGGGCCTGGGCAAGCACGGCTCGCTCGGCGTGACCACCACCGGCTCGGCCGGCTACGTCACCCTTGAGGGCACCAGCTACAAGCTGCCCAGCGCCGATTTCAAGAAGCTCCAGAACTCCCTCAGCAGCAGCCACTCCGGCTCAGGCTCAGAGCCCGGCCTCTCCTCGTTCGGGATCGACCCCCAGGACTGGGTCAGTCAGCCGCACATCGTCGGTACGGCGACCGTCGACGGAGTCGTCACCGAACACCTCCACGCCGAGGTCAACGTGCGCGCCTTCGTGCTCAGCCTCAACAAGGTGCTCGCCAAGGAGTCCTCCACGCTGCGCTCGGCGGGCGCCGCCGCGTCCAAGGTCCCGACCCACATCACATCTGCCGAGGCCTCGAAGATCGCGGCCGCGATTCATCAGCCGACGGTCGACGTCTACACCGACAAGAACGACTCGACGCTCCGTCGCCTGGTGATCGATGCCACGTTGCCCGTGCACGGCTCGATCTCCAGCCAGCTCGGCGGGCTGACCTCGGCGAGCTTCCGGCTGACCATCGACTACTCGCATCTGGGCCAACCGCAGACGATCTCCGCGCCGTCGAACGTGAAGAGCTTCTCCGCGCTGCAGTCCAAGATCGAGGGGCTCGCCTCGGGCCTCACCGGCAGCGGCCTCGGCAGCACCGGCACCGGCTCCTCCGGCGCCGGATCGTCGGCCAAGGTCGACAAGTACGCCAAGTGCGTCCAGAAGGCGAACGGCGACGTGACCAAGATGCAGAAGTGCGCGGCGCTCCTGCAGAACGCCGGCTGAGCCGCCGGCCGCGCCGCGCTGAGCGCCGGGCCGGTCTCTAGTCCAGGTCGTCGTCGGGATCGGCGTCGGGCTCGAGGTCATCCTCGTCGTCCGCGACGTCGTCATCGTCCGGGCCGTCGCCCTCGGCGCGGCGCTCGAGCCGCACCTGGAAGGCCTCCAGCAGCTCGTCACGCGCGTGCTCGTCGACCGGGACCTCATCGGAGATGAGCACCCACTCGGCGTCCTCCTCGTGCTCCTCGGAGGGGTCGAAGATCTCGGCGTCGAGCGCGGCCGAGTCGTCGACCACGACCAGGATCTCGGTCGTGGGGTGAAAGTAGGTCCCCGGTCGGATGGCGAGCTCGTCGAGCTCGAAGCGGCGTGGATCGGCCATGGCGGCAGGCTACTCGTTCAGCCGGGCGAGTTGCCGCGCGATCTCGGCCTCCACGTCAAGCGGTGGCTCGCCGCGCCGAGCGCGCCGGTGGTTGCGGGCGATCACCAGCTGGCGGATCTCTGCCAGCAGCTCCTCGTCGAGGGTTTCGCCCGGGGGTGTGGTGGGGGTGGCCGGGGCGCGCGTGAGCCGGGCGAGCTCGCCCTCGACGTCGAGCTCGGGTTGACCGTGGCGCCGTCGGCGCC
>DATJTS010000079.1:0-55673 GCA_035503035.1 Solirubrobacteraceae bacterium | reverse complement strand
ACAGCCGTCGCCGCGGCATGCCACATCGCGAACGCACAGGCCGATCAGCACGAATGCGAGAGACCGAGGCGGGAGGGCGGACAGCCGGCCCCTGGCCCCCCACGGACCCGGAACCGACTGTCGCTCCCTCCATCCCCCGATGCGCTTTGCGGATGAGCGCCGAGGCGGGCGGCGGTCTGCACGCCGCCCGCCGTTAGGCGCTCACTGCCCCCGGTCGCACCTGCGTCATCTGGCTCACCACATCCGCCCCAACTGCCCCCAGGAGCTCAGGGTGGTGATGCGCGATGTGCGACTGCGCCGCCTCGAAGAGCTCGCCCCGGCTGTTGCCTACGAGTTGTGCCCCACACTCGCAGTACGCGATCCGGGTGTGCTCTTCAGTGGTGTCGGTCATGGTTCCTGACTGATGCCTGACGGCTACTGCGGTGACGAGCGCCCTGGACGACGAACGCCACCTCGGTGATCTGACTCACGATCACGGGGCGGGACCCTGTCATGGGCCCGTTGGCGGTACGTTTCCATAACGTTGCCAGAGATCCGGAGTACGAGGGAGAGGGCTCGGATCCAGCTCTGTGGGCGCCTGTCGATCGAGGTCGACGGGGCCGAGCTGGTCGATCGGCTGCGCGGCAGGCAGGTGCCGCTGCTGTTCGCCTACATGGTGCTCTGTCGCGAGCGCGCGATGTCGCGCGATGAGCTCGCGGAGGCGATGTGGCCCGATGCCCCGCCCCGATCTCAGGATGGGGCGCTGCGGACGCTGCTGTCGCGGTTGCGCTCCGCGCTCGGATCGGACGCGGTGGTCGGCCGTGACGAGGTCGCGCTCGAGCTCCCCGAGCCCGTGTGGATCGACCTCGAGGCCGCGGCCGCGCAGCTGCCCCGCGCCTATGAGGCACTCGATCGCCGCGATGCGCGCGCCGCATGGGCGCTCGCCCAGGTGCCGCTCAACATCGCGGCGCGCGGCCTGCTGCCCGGCGTCAACACGAACTGGGTGGAGCCGCGCCGGCGCGATCTCGCCGAGCTGCGGCTGCAGGCGCTCGAGGTCATCGGCCGGGCCGGTCTCGAGCTGGGCGGCACCCAGCTGGGGTCGGTCGAGCGCGCCGGCCGCGCGCTGATCGAGCTCGAGCGGTTCCGTGAGTCCGGCTATGTGCTGCTGATGGAGGCACTCGCCGCCCAGGGCAACATCGCCGAGGGGGTGCGGGTATTCGAGCGGCTGCGCAGGCTGCTGCGCGACGACTTGGGGACCGCCCCGTCCCGGGAGGCGATCGCGGTCCACGAGCGGCTGCTCGGAAGCGGCTCGGACGCCTCGCGCCGGTCACGCCGGCATGACGACAAGCCGGCCGATGCGGCCGCCGGACAGACCGCGCTGGAGCTGTCCGCGGCAATGCGCGCGCTGGCGGAGGACACCCTGGTCGGGCGTGAGACCGAGCTCGCGGCGATCCGCGACTGGTGGACCACGGGGCGCGAGCGGATGCTGCTGCTCGCCGGCGAGCCGGGCATGGGCAAGACCCGGCTGCAGGCCGAGCTCGCCTCCGAGGTCCACGGCTCGGGGGCGATCGTGCTCGCCGGGCACGCCCCCGATGAGGCGCTCGTCCCCTATCAGCCGCTCATCGAGGCGATCGGCCAGTTCGCGTTCGGCGCCCCGCTGCAGGCGCTGCGGGCCGCGATCGGGCGCACCGGGGAGGCGGGCGCCGAGCTTGCGCGGCTGATCCCGGAGATCCGCCGCCGGGTCCCCGATCTGCCACCGCCTCGCGCCGGGGACCCGGACACCGATCGCTACCGCCTGTTCGAGGCGGTCGCCGACCTGCTCGGCTCGGTTGCGGGCGCCGGGCCCCTGCTGATCACGCTCGATGACCTGCACTGGGCCGACCGCCCGACGCTGCTCATGCTCCGTCACCTGCTGCGTTCCCCGCAGGCGGCGAACCTGCGGATCCTCGGCGCCTACCGAACGGGTGAGCTGGGGGCCGGAGAGCTCACCGCAACGGTCGCGCCGCTGCGTCGCGAGGGACTGCTGCGCGGGCTCGATATCGTCGGCCTGGGGCGCGAGGACGCGGTGCAGCTGCTGCGCCTGCGCGCCGGCGGCACCCCGTCGGCGGCGCTCGAGCGAGCGCTCTATCAGGAGACCGACGGCAACCCGCTGTTCCTCTCCGAGATGGTCCGCCACCTGCAGGAGTCCGGGGTCCCACCGCTCCAGGCGGGGCTCGGCGACCTGCGGCGCGTCGGTCTGCCCGACGATGTCCGCGCCCTCATCTCCCAGCGGCTGGCCCGGCTGAGCCCCGACGGGCTGGAGTGGCTGCGCGGCGCCGCCGTGATCGGCCTCGAGTTCGAGGTCTCGCTGCTGGAGACAGTCCTCGGATTCGATGAGGACCGCTTCCTGGAGGCGCTGGAGGAGGCGCTGGAGGCGCGACTGATCACCGAGGCGCCCGGCGCCCACGGTCGCTACGCGTTCTCGCATGCGCTCGTCCGAGAGACCTTATACGCGGGGACCTCGTCAGCGCGACGGGTGCGGATGCATCACCGCGTCGGCCTCGCGCTGGAGGACCGGGCGACGGTCCGCTCCGGCGGGCTCAACGGGACGGGTGCCGCCACCGACAGCGAGATCACCGCCCTCGCGCATCATTTCACCCGGGCCGGCGATGCCCGCGACCCCGAGCGCGCCATCACCTATGCGCTGGCGGCGGGCAAGCAGGCGACGGAGATGCTCGCCCACGAGGAGGCCGCCGAGCACTACACGCGTGGGCTCGAGGTGATCGACCGGACGGATTCGCCGGCGACCCTGCCCGCACGCCGGCTTGAGGTACTGCTCGAGATCGGCGAGGCGCGGCTGCGCAGTGGCGATCGGGTCGATGCGTGGCCCGCGTTCCGCGAGGCCGCGACGCTCGCGGTCCAGCTCGGCGATCGCCAGGCGCTGATCCGGGCCGCGATCGAGGCCTCACGCCGCTTCGTCCAGCCGCCCGGGCTGATCGAGCAGGAGTTGATCGAACTGCTCGAGCTCGCGCTGGAGCAGACGGCCGGGGAACGGTCGGTGACCCGCGTCCGGCTGCTCACCCGGCTGTGCGTGGCGCTGTACTTCACGCCGCGACGGGACGAGATGCGCCGCCTGTCGGCGGAGGCGACCGCCATCGCCGCGCACCTCGTCGACCCCGAGGCGGCAGCGCTCGCGGCCAACGCGCGGCGGCGGGCATGGTGGGGGCCCGGTCAGTTCGAGCGCCGCCTGGCGGACTCGACGATGGTGCTGCGCTCCGCGCGCGATGCCGGCGATGTCGAGTTGACGCTTCAGGGTCACCTGTGGCTCGTGCTCGATCTGCTGGAGGCGGGCGACCGGCGCGCGGTCGAGGCGCAGATTGAGGCGTTCGCGCTCGAGGCGGAGCGGCTGCGCCAGCCGTTGCTCACCTGGAGCGTGCTCACCTGGAGGGCGATGCTCGCGCTCCTCGACGGGCGCCTGACCGATGCTGAGCGGCTGTCCTCTGACGCACTTGCCACCGGAATCCGGATCGAGGGACGCGCCGCGTCGCAGTACCACGTCACGCAGATGCTCGCGATCCGCTCCGAGCAGGGGCGCAGTCGCGAGCTCGACAGCGCGATGGCCCAGACGCTGAAGGAGACGGACGGGCGCATCACCTGGCGCGCGGGTGCCGCCGCTCGCTGCGTCGAGCTCGGAGAGCCCGAGCGAGCTCGCACCGAGCTGGAGGCGCTGGTCGGCCCGGAGGCGCCGGAGATCCCGGCGGACGGCGAATGGCTGGGAGCGACGGTGTTGCTGGCCGAAGCCGCCTCCGGGCTCGGCGATCGCATGCGGGCGGAGCTCCTGTACGAGCGGCTGCGGCCCTACGCCGACACCGTGCTCGTGTTCGGAGTCGGTGTGGTGTGCTGGGGATCGGTGTCGCTCAGTCTCGGTCGGCTCGCGCTCACCTGCGGTCGCCGCGAGGAGGGGCTGGCCCACCTGGAGCGGGCGCTGAAGGCGAACACGGCGCTCGGCGCTCGGATCCACGTCGCCACCACCCAGCTCGAGCTCGCCCGCGCCCTCGGCGCCTCCGAGCGGGCGCGTGACCTCGTCGCGGCGGCGTCCCGCACCGCACTGGAGCTCGGTCTCGCTCGGGTGGCCGGGGTCGCCGAGACATCGGCCGCGAGCGTGGACTGAGCGGACAGCTCTGGGTTGGGGCCGCCGGAGGCGCTCGCTACCCTCCGCGAACCATGGGGAAGACTCTCGTCATTGCGGAGAAGCCGTCGGTCGGTCAGGACCTCGCGCGCGAGCTACCGGGCGCGTTCACCAAGCAGGGGCCTAAGGGCGAGCAGTTCCTGGAGAGCGACACGCATGTCGTCTCCTGGGCGGTCGGTCATCTTGTGCAGCTCGCCGACCCCGATGAGTACGACGAGAAGTACAAGAAGTGGCGCATGGCCGACCTGCCGATCGTGCCCTCGCGCTTCAAGCTCGTCGTGCGTGACGAGCGCTCCAAGAAGCAGATGAACGTCGTCAAGCGACTGCTCGGCCGCGACGATGTCGAAGGGGTCGTCAACGCCTGTGACGCCGGTCGCGAGGGCGAGCTGATCTTCGCGTACCTGTATGAGAAGGCAGGCTCCAAGAAGCCGGTGCAGCGGCTGTGGCTGAACTCGATGACGAAGGCCGCGATCAAGTCCGCGTTCGGCGAGCTGCGGCCGTCCGACCAGTACGCGCCGCTCGAGCAGGCCGCGCGGTCGCGTTCGGAGGCCGACTGGATCGTCGGCATGAACGCCACGCGAGCGGCCACGATCCGGCTTCGCTCTTCGTTCGACGGCGCGGTCTCGCTCGGCCGGGTCCAGACACCGACGCTCGCCATCCTCGCGCGCCGTGAAGAGGAGATTCGCGCGTTCGTCCCCGAGCCGTATTGGGTCGTCGATGCGCGCTTCGATGTGGTGGACGAGCCCAGCGGTCGTGCCTACTCGGGCCGTTACCAGCACGAGACCGGTTCAAATGGCCACCGGATCCCGAGCGCCGAGGCCGCCGCCGCGGTCGTCTCCGCCTGCGAGCACGAGACCGGGCGCATCACCAAGATCGCCAAGACCAAGCGGACGCTCAAGCCGCCGCTCCTCTATGACCTCACCTCGCTGCAGCGCGACGCCTCCTCGCGGTTCGGCTTCACGGCGCGGCGGACGCTGGCCGCTGCCCAGCGGCTCTACGAGGAGCACAAGGCGCTCACCTATCCGCGCACGAACTCGCGCTACCTCACCGGCGACATGGTCCCGGAGATCAAGGAGATCGCCGGGTTGGTCGGTCGCGAGGGCGAGTTCCGCGAGGCGGCCGCGTACGTGGCCGGCCTTGACGTCCTGCCGCTGTCGCGCGTCGTCAACGACGCAAAGGTCACCGACCACCACGCGATCATCCCCACCAACGCCGAGCGTCATCCGATCGACAAGATGCGCCAGAACAGTGACGACTGGCGGATCTACGACCTGGTCGTCCGGCGCTTCCTGGCGGCGTTCCACCCGGACGCGCTGCAGGAGAACACCCGGATCGAGACGACGGTCGAGGCCGCGGCGGGCACCGACGGCGCAGCCGTTGGTCAGCATCTGTTCCGCACCCGAGGAACGGTGCTGCTGGTGCCGGGCTGGCGCGGTGTATACGGCGATACCGCGGAGCCCTCCGACGCGAACGCCGACGAGGAGGACGAGGGACAGAGCCAGCGCCTGCCCAAGCTCGCCGAGGGCGAGTCCGCCAACGTCCGGGAGATCACGTTCGACCGCAAGGAGACCAAGCCTCCGCCGCGGTACAACGACGGTTCGCTGTTGCAGACGATGGAGACCGCCGGCCAGCTGGTCGACGACGAGGAGCTGCGCGAGGCGATGAAGGAATCGGGGATCGGGACCCCCGCGACGCGGGCGGCGATCATCGAACGGCTGCTGCAGGTCGGCTACATCGAACGCGACGGGCGGGCACTGGTGGTCACCGAGAAGGGCCTGAACGTCATCCGCCTGCTGGGGGAGCATCCGCTCACCTCGCCGTCGCTCACCGGTGACTGGGAGAGCCGGCTGGCCAAGATCGAGACCGGCTCGGACTCGCGCAAGGCGTTCATGGGCGACATCGTCAAGTTCGCCGAGGCGACGGTCACCGAGCTGGACACCAAGCTCAAGGACGTGCGCATCCCGCGCGCCAACCTGGGGCCGTGCCCGGTCTGCGGCAACGACATCAACGAGAATCGCAAGGGCTACTCGTGCTGGTCGCGCGAGGACCCGGGATGCGGATTCGTGATCTGGAAGGGCAAGGCCGGCAAGCAACTGCCGATCGCGGTGGCCAAGGAGCTGATCAAGACCGGGCGCACCGCCCGGCCGGTCACCGGCTTCAAGGGCCGCTCGGGCAAGTCGTTCCGGGCGCGGCTGGCGCTGCAGCAGACCGAGGAGGGACGGTGGCGCGTCGAGTTCGACGAGCCGTGGGCGCGGGAGGGCGCCAAGCCCCCTGACGCGGCCGAGGGTCAGGAAGCCCCCGCTCCGGAATCGGCGCAGACGCGAACGGCCGAGGCCGCCTGAGCCGCACCGCTCCGGGGACGTGTGTCACCTGACGGTGGATTATCCGCACTCAGGTGACACACCCCGCTGAGGGCGACCGGGCCGTGCCGTCGGGCGCACCCGCCACCATGGGACGGTGACCCTGACGCTCATCACCGGGCCCGCCAACTCCGCCAAGGCGGGGGAGGTGTTCGCGGCCTACGCCGCGGCAAGCCGCCGCGGCGCGGTGCTCGTTGTCCCCACCGCGCGCGATGCGCGCCACTACGAGCGCGAGCTCGCCACTCCGGGTCCGCAGCGGCCGCCGGTGGTGCTCGGCTCGGTGCTGACCTTCGACGGGCTCGTCGCCCGCATCGCCGAGCGCGCCGGCTATGCCGGTCGCCGGCTGTCGGCGCTGCAGCGGGAGCAGTTGCTCGCCACCCTGGTCGCCCGGCTGCGGCGCGATGGGTTCGACGCGCTCGACTCCTCCGCGCGGGGGCCGGGATTCGCGCTCGCCGCCGGTGAGCTCATCGCCGATCTGCAGCGGTCGCTGATCACCCCGCAACGGTTCACGCAGGCGCTGCGCGCGTGGGCGGCGCAGGACGTCCGCCGCGCCTCCTTCACCCGTGACCTGGGGCGGATCTACGCCGGCTACACCCGTGAGCTCGAGGCACTCGGCCGGGTCGACCGCGAGCTGTTCGCCTGGCGCGCGCTCGATGCGCTGCGCGCGGATCCGCAGAGCTGGACCCGTCCCACCGCCGAGGCCGTGTTCATCTACGGCTTCGACGACCTCACCGCCCTGGAGCGCGATGCGGTGGAGACGCTGGCGCGCATCCCCGGCGTCGAGGTGACCGTGTCGCTCACCTACGAGCCGGGACGCACCGCACTGCGCGCCCGCGCGGAGTCGGTCGAAGAGCTTCGGCCGCTCGCCGATGAGGTCCGGGAGTTGCCCGCCTCCGACGAGCACTACGCACCCAGCGCCCGCGGTGTGCTGCACCGCCTGGAGCGTGAGCTGTTCCAGGACACCCCGCTCCAGGACGACGCCTCCGAGCCGCCCGCGACCGACGCCGGCGAAGAGGACGTGGTCACGCTGCTGGAGGCCGGTGGGGCACGGGCCGAGGCGGAGCTCGTCGCCGGTGAGATCCTCGCGCTGTCGAGGGCGGGGGTCGAGCCGGCGCAGATCGTCGTGGTGCACCGCTCGCCCGGATCCGCGGCCGCGCTGTTCGCCCGCGTGCTCGGCGGGTATGGAATCCCGCTCGCCGCCGCACGCAGCGTCGAGTTGCGGCACACGCCGCTCGGCCGCGCGCTGCTCGGCGCCGCCCGCTGCGCGTGGCTCGGGGACGAGGCGAGGCCGGCCGACCTGCTCGCCTACCTGCGCGCGCCCGGGCTGCTCCAGCGGCTCGAGATCGCCGACGCGCTGGAGGCCGAGATCCGCCAGCTGCCGATCACGACGGTGGCGGCCGCGCGCGACGCTCTCGGCTGGGAGCTGGGTGAGCTCGACTCCCTTGCCGCGGCCGGTCGGCCCGCCGGATCCGCGGCCGCCGATGCCGCTGCGGTCAGACTGCCGCTCGGCAGCGGAGCGGCCCGCGAGCTGCGCCGCCTCGCCCAGCGGCTGCTCGCGGCCCCGCACCGCGGCGATGGCGCCCAGCTCGACGGCGCCGAGGAGCTCGATGCCCGTGCCTTCGCGACGCTGGTGCGCGCGCTCGATGAGCTCGACGATCTGGTGACCGGCGGCGCGAGCCGCCCGCGGCTGCCCGCGGCCCAGCTGCTCGAGCTGATCGGCGGTCTCGCGGTCGAGGTCTCCTGCGCCGACGGTGCCTCAGCGGCCGACTCGGTGCTGTTCGCCCAGCCTGCCGAGATCCGCGCGCGGCGCTTCCGCGTGGTCTTCATCTGCGGCCTGCAGGAGGGCGAGTTCCCGGCACCGGGCAGGCCCGAGCCGTTCCTGTCCGACGAGCGGCGGCGGGAGCTGGCGCTCGCCTCGGGGCTGGCGCTGCGCGCCCGCGAGGACGCGCTGGAGGGCGAGCGCTACCTGTTCTACTCGGCGCTGTCGCGGGCGACCGAGCGGGTCTACCTCTCCTATCGAAGCTCCGACGAGGAGGGCAACCTCGCGCTCCCCTCACCGTTCATCGCCGACGTCGCGGCCATTCTGGGCCCCGGGCTCGATCTCCGCGGGCGCCGGCGACGCCGGCTGCTGGCCGACGTCACCTGGCCGCAGGCGCTCGCCCCGACCGAGCGGGAGGCCGAGCGTGCCGCGGCAGCCGCCCGGGCGCCGCTCACCGGTGACCCGCCCGAGCCCGCCCGGCGGCTGGGGGCAGCGGCGCTTGCGCACGTCCGCCACACGCGGGTGGTCTCCGCCGGTGCGCTCGAGCGCTACTCCGACTGCCCCGTCCGCTGGCTGGTGGAGGCCGAGCTCGACCCGACACCGCTGGAGCCCGAGGCGGAGCCGCTGGCCCGCGGGTCTCTGATCCACGGAGTGCTGGAGGGTCTGGTCGCCGTGCTCGGCGGTCCGGTCACCCCGGACAACCTCGAGCACGCCCGAGCGGTGCTCGCCCGGGAGATCGCGGCGCTTCGCCAGGCGGGTGGCGGATTCGCGTCCGGGGTTCCGGAGGTGGTGCGTGCCGGCGCGTTGCGCGGGGTCCAGGCCGACGTCGAGCGCTATCTGGAGCACGAGGCCGCGCGCGGCAGCGGCTGGACACCGCGGGCGCTGGAATGGCGGTTCGGCTTCGAGTCCGAGGACGGCGACTCGGACCGCGCGGGGAGCCGGAGCCTGCCGGCGCTCGTGCTGGGCACCGGTGAGGACGAGGTCCGCGTGCGCGGCGTCGTCGACCGCGTCGACGTCGAGCCCGGGGAAGACCCGGGACGCGCGGGCGCTCGGGCGATCGTCCGGGACTACAAGAGCGGTGCCCCGCAGCCGAACTGGCCGGTCGCTCGGTGGAGTCTCGACCGCCGCCTCCAGGTCGCGCTGTACATGCTGGTCGTCCGTGATCTGGCGGCGCTCGATCCGGTCGCGGGCGTCTACCAGCCGCTGCGTGGAGAGGACCTCCGGGCCCGCGGAGCGGTCCGCGACGACGTCGAGCTCGGCTCCGAGATCCACCCCAAGGACGTGCGCAGCGCCGCCGAGCTCGACGCCGAACTGGCGGGCGCCGCCGAGCGCGCGATCGAGCTCGCCGGCGGGCTGCGCTCCGGCGCGGTGACACCCTGCCCGCAGACCTGCTCACGAGACGGCTGCGCACACCCCGCGATCTGCCGCAGCCGATGAGTATCGCCGTGGAGATCCCCGTGCGCCAATGGACCGACGAGCAGCAGCGTGCGATCGAGCGCCGGCAGGGGGACCTGCTGCTGGACGCCGCTGCGGGCAGCGGCAAGACCGCGGTGCTCGTCGAGCGCTTCGTTCGCTCCGTGCTGGACGACGGCGTCGAGGTCGGCGCGATCCTCACGATCACGTTCACCGAGAAGGCGGCCGCCGAGCTGCGCGAGCGGATCCGGGCGCGGCTGGCCGAGCTCGGCGCCGCTGAGGCGGCCCGCGCGACCGAGGGCGCGTACATCTCGACGATCCACGGCTTCTGCGCGCGCGTGCTGCGCACCCACGCGCTCGCCGCGGGGCTCGACCCGCGGTTCGACGTGCTCGACGCCGACCGCGCCGGGCTGCTGGCGAGCGCCGCCTTCGAGCGGGCGCTCGAAGGCCTCGCCGCCCACGCGTTCGATCCCGTTGAGCTGATCGCCGCCTACGGGGTTGGCACCCTGCGCTCCGCGGTCCTCACCGTCCACGACCAGCTGCGATCGCTCGGCCAGCTCGAGCCGCGCCTGCCCGAGCTGCCCTCGCCGCCGCCCGGCGCCGAGGACCCGGCGGCGCGCCTGCACGAGGCTGCGGCGGCGCTCGCCGCCGAGCTCGGGCAGGTCGCCGACCCGGGCGTGAGCGTCGTGCAGGCGCTCGAGCGAGTTCGGTGGGCGAGCGAGTTGCCGGCGCCGCACGAGGTGTGGCCGGCGGAGCTGTGGCGTGCGCGTCTGCCCCGCATCGGGGCCGCGCTCTCCACCGATGCCTGTGAGGCGTACGGCGAGGCGCTCGCCGCGTTTCGCCGGGCCGCCGCCGCGGCCGCGGCAGGTCCGGTGCGGGATGGGCTCGACGCGCTGCTGCGGTCCTTCGCGGCGCACTACGCGGAGGCGAAGACACAGCTGTCGGGCATCGACTTCGAGGATCTCGAGTTGCTCACCCGGCAGCTGTTCAGCACCCAGCCGGCGTTGCGCTCACGCTATGCCGAGCGTTTCCACGCGATCATGGTCGATGAGCTTCAGGACACCAATCGGGTTCAGCTCGAGCTGATCGAGGCGATCTCGCGCGAGAACCTGTTCACCGTCGGCGACGCCCAGCAGTCGATCTACGGATTCCGGCACGCCGACGTCGAGCTGTTCCGCGAGCGGGCACGGCGTCTGGAGCGCACCGGCGCGCGGGAGACGCTGCGCACCAACTTCCGCACCCGCCCGGAGATCATCGACGTGCTGAACCCCGGGTTCGCGCAGGCGATGGGAGAGCAATTCACGCCGCTTCGCGCCGGCCGGGCGCCGGCCGGCGGCAGACCGGATGGTGGGCCGGATCCGAGCCCCCGGGTCGAGCTGCTGATCGCCGACAAGGGCGCGGACTGGGATCTGGAGGGGATGGCCTCGCCGTGGCGCCTGGCGGAGGCGCGCGGGCTCGCCGATCGGGTCGCCGAGGTCGTCGCCGCGGGTGCCTCACCCGGCGAGATCGTCGTGCTGATGCGAGCGAGCACCGACATGCGGGCCTACGAGCGCGCGCTGGAGCAGCGCGGGCTGCCGACGTACGTGATCGGTGGCCGCGGGTATTGGGCCCACCCCCAGATCGTCGACATGGTCGCCTACCTGCGCGCGCTCGCCAACCCGCGTGAGGAGGAGGCGCTCTACGGGGTGCTCGCCTCGCCGCTGGTCGGCCTCTCGCTCGACGGCCTGGTGATCCTCGCCGCCGTCGCCCGCGCGGTTGGCCGGGACGCCTACCGCGCGCTCGCCGACGGGGCGACGGCGATCGAGCGGCTGCGTGAAGCGGGGCTCGGCGAGGCGGACGGAGCGCGGCTGACCGCGTTCCGCGGGTGGTTCGAGGGCGAGAGGGGGCGGGTGCCACGGGCCGGAATCGAAGAGCTGATCGACCGCGCGCTGACCGTGACCGGCTACGACCTGTCGATGCTCGCGATGCCCGGTGGCCGCCGCCGGCTCGCCAACGTCCGCAAGCTGATGCGCCTCGGCCGCGAGCATGAAGCGCTGCACGGGCCCGACCTGCGCGCGTTCCTCGACACGCTGGAGGAGCGTGAGCGTGCCGGGGACGGTGCGCGCGAGGGGGAGGCGCCGGTCGAGGGCGAGGCGCTGGACGCGATCCGCCTGATGACGATCCATCGCTCCAAGGGCCTCGAGTTCGACATCGTGTGCGTCGCGGACCTCGGTCGCTCGCCACGACCGCCGTCCGCGATCGTGCGCGTCGACCCGGGCGCTGACCCGGGGGCCGAGGCGGCCGGCGCCGAGGCCGCGCGCCCGGCCCGGATCGGGCTGCGGCTCGCGCGTGCAGGGGCCGCCGGGCGAGAGTCGGCGCTCGACTACACCGCGATCGGGGAGCAGGCGCGAGCGGCCGAGGAGGCGGAGGAGCGGCGGCTGTTCTACGTGGCGATGACGCGTGCCCGAGAGCGGCTGGTGCTGAGCGGCGCGGCGAAGCTCGACGGCTGGACCGAGGGTGGCGGCAAGGTCGGCGGCGGCCCGATCGCGTGGATCGCCCCGGCGTTCGTGCCCGACCTGGCCGCCGTCGTCGCCGAGCAGGGCGGGATCGTCGCCCAGGGCGAGGGCCGACTGGCGGTGCGACTGCTGCAGCCGTCCGTCGACGGCGCGTCCGCCGACGGGGCGTCCGCCGACGGGGCGTCCGCCGACGGCGCGTCCGCCGACGGCGCGCGCGCCGGAGACCCCGAGCCGGGTCCCGAACCCGCGGCACCGGCCGAACCGATGTCGCCCGCCGCCGGGGCTGGCCCCATCGTCGCTCCGGCTGAATCCGGTCCACCGGTGGAGACGCTCAGCTACTCGGCGCTCGCCGACTACGCGCGCTGCGGGTATCGCTTCTACGCCGAGCGGGTGCTCGGACTGCCCGCGGCCGAGGATACGCGCGAGGACGGCGAGCTGTCGGACCCGCGGGCAGCGCCGCCTGCCGACCGTGGCCGCCGGCGCGGAGTGCTCGCCCATGCCCTGCTCGAGCGGCTTGACTTCCGCCGTCCGGTCGTCCCCAGCACCGAGCACGCGCGCGCCGCGGCCGTGCGCGCCGGCCTGGATCCGCCGCCGGGGCCAGAGGAGCTCGACGGTCTCGCTGCGGTCGTGCGGCGCTTCGCCTCCAGCGATCTCTGCGCACGGCTCGGCGCCGCCAGCGGGGTGCGGCGGGAGCAGCGCTTCGCGTTCGCGCTCGACGAGAGGCCCGGGGCGCCGATGATCGTCGGAGCGCTCGATGTGCTCGCGCGGGAGCCGGCGCGGATGCTGGTGGTCGACTACAAGACCGACCGGCTCGGCGGCACGACTCCGGCGCAGGTGGTCGCGCGCGGCTACGAGGGACAGCAGCTCATCTACGCGCTGGCGGCGCTGCATGCCGGCGCCGCGGAGGTGGAGGTCGTCCACTGCTTCCTGGAGGCACCGGACGAGCCGGTCAGCGCGTCGTTCACCGCCGAGGAGCGCGACCGACTCGCCGCGCGGCTGGGAGCGCTGGCGGCGGGAGTGCTCGCGCGTCGGTTCCCGGTCGCGCCCGACCCCCACCGGCGTCTGTGCGGGGGCTGCCCAGCCGAGGGCGGTCTCTGCTCCTGGCCGCTGGAGCTCACCCGCCGTGACTCGGCGGACACCCTCTTCTGAGCACGCTCACCGCTGCTCGGGGGGCGTGTCGGAGAACGCGACATCGACGTGCTGCTCCTCGGATCGCTCCTCGATCTTGGCCAGTGCGGCCCGCGCCTGCTGGTCGGCGGGCTCGGTGGGGGGACCGAAGAACGACCGCGGCCACAGGTGGCGGCTGGTGACCACATTGACCTCCGCGCTGTACATGACCACCTGGCCGCCCAGGTGCAGCCAGATGATCAGCGGGATGACCGTGGCGAAGACGCCGTAATGCCCGCTGCTGGCGTGATGCAGGTAGACGCTCGCGATCGACTGCAGGAACGTCCACAGGATCGCGGCGACGACGGTTCCGGTCCGCAACTCGCGGCTGCGCACCTCTCGAACCGTCATCAGCCGGAATGAGGCGAAGAACAGCGCCGCGTTGACGATCAGGGAGACGACGTAGCCCGCGAGCTTGGCTCCCGCCCCGCCGAAGGTCGAGCTCACCGCGCCGGTGACGATCGTCGAGACGATGAACATCGCGCCCAGCAACACGAGCAGGCCGAGCCCGCGCAGCCGTGACTGCACGAAGTTCGGCCGGTCCTTGTGCGGGACCGCCCACACCGTGTCCATGAGGTTCTGAGCGGCGTTGGTCACGCCGAGCCCGGCGTACACGGAGGTCGCCAGCCCGATGACGAGCGCGATCACGGAGCCCGAGATGCCCTTGAAATGCAGCTCCGAGCCGACCGCCGGGAACTGGTTGGTGATGGAGTGCTCGAGCGTCGCCTGGGTGTGGGGGTGCCCGGACAATGCGAAGCCGACGATCGTCGCGAACACCAGCAGCAGCGGGAACAGCGAGAAGAAGCCGTAGTAGGCGACGAGCGCAGCCAGATTGCCGCCCTGGTCATCGCTGGACTTCTTGATCACCGCGAGCGGGATCGCCAGCCACCGCCGTTTCTGCTGGAAGGCGTCGAAGCGCCGCAGTGCATTGCCCATGGTGCGGCTATTACCCCCCGCACGTCCGGGCAAGCGCCGCCGGGCCGGCCACACCCGCGGGCGTACTAGGCTCCCGCGCCATGGACCGCCGCACGCTCGGAACCGAGGGTCTCGAGGTCTCCGCCGAGGGGCTGGGCTGCATGGGCATGTCGGAGTTTTACGGAACCGCCGACGAGGCGGAGGCCCGAGCCACCATCCACCGCGCGCTGGAGCTCGGCATCGACCTGCTCGACACCGCTGATCAGTACGGGATCGGCGACAACGAGCGGCTCGTCGGCGAGGCGATCGCCGACCGTCGCGACGCGGTCGTGCTCGCCACCAAGTTCGGCATCGAGCGGGACCCCGAGAACCCGGCCAAGCGGTCGATCAACGGACGCCCCGACTACGTGCACCGAGCCTGTGACGCGTCGCTGCGGCGCCTTGGCGTCGATCACATCGACCTCTACTACCAGCACCGGGTCGACCCCGACGTCCCGATCGAGGAGACGGTCGGCGCGATGGCGGAGCTGGTCGACGCCGGCAAGGTCCGGTTCCTCGGGCTCTCCGAGGCGGGCGCGGAGACGATTCGCCGTGCGCACGCGGTCCATCCGATCTCCGCAGTCCAGAGCGAGTACTCGCTGTGGAGCCGCGACATCGAGGAGGAGGTCCGGCCGGTGCTCACCGACCTCGGGATCGGGCTGGTCGCCTACAGCCCGCTCGGCCGCGGCTTCCTCACCGGTCAGATCACGAGCACCGACAGCCTGGCGGCCGATGACTTCCGGCGTGTCAACCCGCGCTTCCAGGGCGCCAACCTCGAGACGAACCTCGGGCTTGTGCGCAAGGTCGAGGCCATCGCGCGGGAGAAGGAGTGCACCGTCGGTCAGCTGGCGCTCGCCTGGGTGCTCGCGCAGCGCGGCGACATCGTCCCGATCCCCGGGACCAAGCGCCGGACCTATCTGGAGCAGAACGCCGAGGCGACCGAGGTCGAGCTCTCCGCCGGGGACCTCGCGGCGCTCGAGGAGGCCGCTCCGGTCGGTGCCGCTGCCGGGGACCGCTACCCCGACATGACGCCGATCGGCCGCTGAGCCCGCTCCACCCGCCCCGGCGCTCAGCCGAGGTAGCGCGGGAAGTAGGTCCAGGTGGCCCCGCCGTTGCGGGTCACGTACTGCCAGGTCACGCCGGCTCCGTTGTTGACGAAGGCGACGAGCTCGTTGGTCGCGACGCCGGGTGCGACCGCCATCACGGTGCCGTCGAAGATCGCGCTGCGCCATTGCGGCCCGCCGTCGCGGGTGACGTCGACGACCTGGCCGCCCCCGCCGTAGGCGTACTGCAGCGTCTTGGTCGCCGCGGTCACGGTGTTCACGGCCAGCGGCGCATCCGCCGTCGGCAGGAACAACGCCGGGCCGTCTGTCCGCCAGCGCAGGCCGCCGTTGCCCGTCTGGACCGGGTAGAACGCGCCCTGCTTGTCGTGCGCCAGGGCGATCGCGAACGAATTGCCGAAGTACGTGCGGCGCGCGTTGATCTGGTTGTTCGGGATCTGCGCCCCGACCGGCAGCGTGCCGTTCTGCACGTGGATCATGGTTGCGGTGACCGTCGTCTCGGTCGGCGTCGCGCTCGCCCGGGGGGTGGCGGCGGCGCCGGTGCCGGCGCCCGACAGCATCAAGGCGCCCGTCGCCGCCGCAGCGGCGCCGGCGGCGGTGAGGGTGGTGGTGAGCGGGCGCATCAGCGGCGGACCTCCTGCGAATGTCAGATGGGCGCACGGGCGTGAGTCAGAACGGCAAGTCCGCCACCAACTCTTGCCCGGGCGCGGGTACGGGTATACAAACACGTGAGTGCCACGAGCGATTTGGAGCGGCGCGATCAGTTTCGGCCTGGTCAACGTGCCCGTGAAGCTGTACAGCGCCACGTCTCCCAAGACCGTGCGCTTCCACCAGCTGTCCGCCAAGACGGGCGCCCGGATCCGTCAGAAGCGCGTCGACCCCTCGACCGGCGAGGAGGTCGCCTACGAGGACATCGTCAAGGGCTACGAGCTCAGTCCCGAGCGCTACGTGATGATCGACCCGAACGAGCTTGAGGCCCTCGATCCCAAGGCGACCAAGACGATCGACATCGAGGAGTTCGTCGAGCTCTCCGAGATCGATCCGATCTACTACGACCACTCGTACTACCTCGCGCCCTCGGCCGGAGGCGCCAAGGCCTACCGGCTGCTGCTGGAGGCGATGAACGAGTCCCACAAGATCGCGATCGGGAGGATCGTGATCCGCTCCAAGCAGCAGCTGTGCGCGCTGCGCCCGATCGGCGACGCGCTCGGGCTCTCGACGATGCTGTTCGGCGACGAGGTGCTCTCGCCCGACCGGATCGATGAGCTCGACGCGCTCGGTGAGGCAGAGGCGAGCAAGCGCGAGGTCACGATGGCCCAGCAGCTGATCGACTCCCTGTCGGCGGAGTTCGATCCGGCCAAGTTCAAGGACGACTACCGCGAGCGGGTGCTTGAGCTGATCGAGAAGAAGGCGGCGGGTGAGGAGATCGCGGTCCAGCCCGAGGCCGAGGACGACGGTCCCGCGCCCGACCTGATGGCCGCCCTGGAGGCGAGTCTCGCCGAGGTGCGCTCCGGCTCCTCCGACGATGTCGCGCCCAAGCAGAAGGCACCGGCCAAGTCACGCAGCCGCTCATCGAAGTCGACGTCGAACTCCAAGTCCGACGGTTCGGGCTCGCGCTCGCGGGCGAAGTCCAAGAGCTGACCTGACGCGTCCGGTAGCATCACGGGGGCTGCTCCGCAGTGCCTGACCCCACCTGCCCCGCGAGTAAAGGCACCGCTGTATGTCACGCATGGTTTTCCCCGGGCCGTCCGGGCTCTACGACCCAACCCAGGAACATGATGCGTGCGGCATCGCGCTCGTCGCGAAGCTGTGGGGTGAGGCGACCCACGCGGTCGTCGAGAAGGCGCTGGAGGCGCTGGAGCACATGGAGCACCGCGGCGCGGAGGGCGCGGACCCCAACACCGGCGACGGCGCCGGGATCCTGATCCAGATCCCCGACGCGTTCATCCGCGGAGCGGTGGCCGGGATCGACCTGCCCGCGCCGGGCCGCTACGGCGTCGGCGTCTGCTACCTGCCGCGCGACCCCGAGCGACGGGCGATCTGCGAACAGCTGATCGAGGAGACCGTCGCCGCCGAGGGTCAGCGGCCGGTCTGGTGGCGCGACGTCCCCGTGGACGACCGCTTCGTCGGGGAGATCGCCAGGACGGCCGCCCCGGTCATCCGCCAGCTGATCGTCGAGGCCGGTGACGCCGTCGCGGACCAGGCTGCGTTCGAGCGCAAGCTGTACGTGATCCGCCGGTTGATCGAGCGTGAGAGCGGAGGCGAGATCGCGCTGCCGAGCTTCTCGAGCCGCACGCTCGTCTACAAGGGGATGCTCACCGCGCCGCAGCTGCCGCGCTACTTCCCCGACCTGCGGGATCCGCGCGTGGCCTCGCGGCTGGCGCTGGTGCACTCGCGCTTCTCCACCAACACCTTCCCCAGCTGGGAGCTGGCCCACCCGTTCCGAATGATCGCCCACAACGGCGAGGTCAACACCGTGCGCGGGAACATCAACTGGATGCGGGCGCGGGAGTCCCAGCTCACCTCCGAGCTGTTCGGCGACGATCTCGCGAAGGTGCTGCCGGTCGTACGGACCGGCGGTTCGGACTCGGCGACGTTCGACAACGTGCTGGAGCTGCTCGTGCTCGCCGGCCGGTCGCTGCCGCACGCGCTGATGATGATGGTGCCCGAGGCCTACCGCTCCCAGAAGGACCTCGACCCGGACGTCCGCGGGTTCTATGACTTCCATTCCTGCCTGATCGAGCCATGGGACGGTCCGGCGGCGATCGCGTTCACCGACGGCCGCTGGGCGGGTGCCGTGCTCGACCGCAACGGTCTGCGTCCCGGACGCTGGGTGCAGGACACCGAGGGCTACGTGGTCCTCGCCTCGGAGACCGGCGTGATCACCGTCGCCCCCGAGCACGTCCAGCGCAAGGGTCGCCTGGCACCGGGCCGGATGTTCCTGCTCGACCTCGACGACGGGCGGATCGTCGACGACGCCGAGGTCAAGCGCCGCGTGTCGCGTCGCAAGCCCTACGGGCAGTGGTACGCACAGTCGGTCGTCCACATCGACGACCTGCCCGAGCGCGAGCCGCGCGTACCGCGGGTGGAGCCGCTGCGCTCCCGGCAGCTTGCCTTCGGCTACACGCAGGAGGACCTGCGGATGGTGATCGCGCCGATGGCGACGCACGGCGAGGAGCCGACCGCCTCGATGGGTAACGACGCCGCGCTCGCGGTCCTCTCCGACCGCCAGCCGCCGCTGTTCGCCTACTTCAAGCAGCTGTTCGCGCAGGTCACCAACCCGCCGATCGATCCGATCCGCGAATCGGTCGTGATGTCGCTGCAGACAGGGGTCGGCGCCGAGCTCAACCTGCTCTCCGAGGCGCCCGAGCAGGCCCATCAGCTCGTCATGGATCAGCCGATCCTGCGCAACCGGCAGCTCGAGAAGCTGCGCCAGGTGTCGCATGAGATCTTCGATGCGGCCACGCTGGACATCAGCTGGCCGATCGAGGAGGGCCCGGAGGGCATGCAGCGCCGTCTCGACGGGGTCTGCCGCGAGGCCGAGGACCAGGTCGAGCACGGCGCCAACATCCTGATCCTGTCGGACCGCAACCTCGGCCCCGAGCGGGTCGCCATCCCCTCGCTGCTGGCGGTCGCGGCGGTCCATCATCACCTGGTCCGGGCCGGCACCCGCCTGCGCACCGGCCTGGTGATCGAGTCCGGCGAGCCGCGGGACATCCACCACATGGCGACGCTGATCGGCTACGGCGCCTCGGCGATCAACCCGTACCTGATGTTCGAGTCGCTCGACGAGCTCGCCGAGCGCTCGCTGCTTCCCGAGGACCTCGAGATCGATGAGGCCGAACAGCGCATCGTCAAGGCGATCGGCAAGGGCCTGCTCAAGACGATCTCCAAGATGGGGATCTCGACCATTCAGTCCTACTGCGGCGCGCAGATCTTCGAGGCCGTCGGCCTGGAGCGGGAGCTGATCGACCGCCACTTCACCGGCACCGCCTCGCGGATCGGGGGCGTGGGTGCCGAGACGCTCGCCGCCGAGGCGCTCGGGCGCCACTTCCGCGCCTACCCGCGCACCGCGCGTGACGTCCTGCCGGTGGGCGGCGTGCTGCAGTGGCGCCGCGACGGCGAGCGCCACATCTGGAACCCGGACACGATCGCCACGCTGCAGCACGCCGTCCGCGCGCAGGCCACGCGCGAGCTGGCCGCCGCGAACGGGAGCGGCGCCGGGTCGCTGCAGACGACCGGTGACAGCCGCCGTCCCAGGCGCGAGCCACAGGACATCTACGACGAGTTCTCACGCCAGGCCAACCACGAGTCGACGCGCAAGGCGGCCCTGCGCGGGCTGATGAGCTTCAAGCGCGCCGAGGAGCCGATCCCGCTCTACGAGGTCGAGCCGGCGACCGAGATCGTCAAGCGGTTCTCGACCGGCGCGATGTCACTCGGCTCGCTCTCGCGCGAGTCGCATGAGACGCTCGCGGTGGCGATGAACCGCCTGGGCGGGAAGTCGAACACCGGCGAGGGCGGTGAGGACTCCGAACGCTTCCAGCCCGACGCCAACGGCGATCAGCGACGCTCGGCGATCAAGCAGGTCGCCTCCGGCCGGTTCGGCGTCACCGTCAACTACCTGGTCAACGCCGACCAACTGCAGATCAAGATGGCCCAGGGCGCCAAGCCCGGCGAGGGCGGTCAGCTCCCCGGTCACAAGGTCGACGAGTACATCGCCCGGATTCGCTACTCGACCCCCGGCGTCGGGCTGATCTCGCCGCCGCCCCACCACGACATCTACTCGATCGAGGACCTCAAGCAGCTGATCTACGACCTGCGCTGCGCCAACCCGAGCGCCTCGGTCTCGGTGAAGCTCGTCGCCGAGGTCGGCGTCGGCACGGTCGCCTCAGGGGTCGCCAAGGCCAACGCCGACCACATCACGATCTCGGGCCACGACGGCGGTACCGGCGCCTCGCCCCAGTCCTCGGTCCAGGGCGCGGGCGTGCCCTGGGAGATCGGGCTGGCCGAGACCCAGCAGACGCTGCTGCTCAACGACCTGCGCTCCCGGGTCAAGGTCGAGGTCGACGGCCAGATGAAGACCGGCCGTGACGTCGTCGTCGGCGCGCTGCTCGGCGCCGATGAGTTCGGCTTCTCGACCGCGCCCCTGATCGCGATGGGCTGCATCATGATGCGCGTCTGCCACCTCAATACCTGCCCGGTCGGGATCGCCACCCAGAACCCCGAGCTGCGCCGCCGCTTCGAGGGCACGCCCGAGCACGTCACCGCGTACCTGATGTTCATCGCCGAGGAGGTGCGCGGGCTCATGGCCGAGCTCGGCATCCGCCGCTTCGACGACCTGATCGGCCGCACCGATCTGCTCGAGACCGATGAGGCGATCGAGCATTACAAGGCCCGCGGGGTCGACCTCTCGATGGTGCTCGGCTCGCCCGATCTGCCGCCCGAGGTTCCGCGGCGCAACACCCGCGCGCAGCTACCGGTGCTCGACGACGCGCTGGACTGGGAGCTCGTGACCGGCTGCGAGCGGGCGCTTGAAGCGGGTGAGCGGGTGACCCTCGGGCCGATCCCGGTGCGCAACGTCAACCGCACCGTCGGCGGCATCCTGTCCGGCGAGATCTCGCGCCGGCGCGGCGCCCGCGGGCTGCCCGAGGGGACGATCGAGATCTCCTTCTCCGGATCGGCGGGCCAGAGCTTCGGCGCCTGGCTCGCGCCTGGAGTCACCCTGTCGCTGCGCGGCGAGACCAACGACTACACCGGCAAGGGGCTCTCCGGGGGCATCATCGCGGTGCGGCCGCCCGAGAACGGACGGTTCCGCCCGGAGGAGAACATGCTCGTCGGCAACACCGTGCTCTACGGCGCGACGTCCGGCCGCGCCTTCTTCCGCGGCCTGGCGGGCGAGCGCTTCGCGGTCCGCAACTCCGGCGCGGTGGCGGTGGTCGAGGGCGTGGGGGATCACGGCTGTGAGTACATGACCGGCGGGCGTGTCGTCGTGCTCGGGGCGACCGGGCGCAACTTCGCGGCCGGGATGAGCGGCGGCATCGCCTACGTCTACGACGCCGACCGGCGCTTCCGCTCGCGCTGCAACCTCGAGCTCGTCGACCTCGAGGAGCTCGGCGAGGACGACGAGGCAGAGGTGCGCGAGCTGATCGCCGAGCACGCCGCTCGGACCGGGTCGCTGCCCGCACGCAACATCCTCGCCTCCTGGGAGCAGCGCCGCCAGCGCTTCGTCAAGGTGATGCCGCGGGACTACCGCCGGGTCCTGGAGGCGCGGGCGCAGGCCGAGGCCGCCGCGGGCTGAGCGGCGTCAGATCCGAGTGCCGCGCTCGCCGGCGACGCGGATCAGCACCAGCGCCCACACCCGAAACGGTCGCCAGCAGTCGGCGAGCTCGGCCAGCCGGCGGGCACCGAGCTCACCCTCGATCCCGTAGTAGCGGGCGGTGTGGTCGACCCCGCGGTGCGTGGGCATCTGCACCCAGGCGTCGGCGAAGCCGCTGGCGCGAAGCACGATCAGCGAGGCGTAGAACGGGCCGATTCCCGCGATCCGCTGCACGTCCTCGAAGGCGGCCCCGGGCCCGAGCTCGTGGATGCGGGCGACGTCGAGCTGGCCTGCGAGGGCTGCCGCGGCGACGCCGCGCAGCCGCTGGATCTTCATCGCGTTCAAGCCGGGAAAGCCGTCGGGGATCTGCGCGAGGCGCTCGGGCACGGGGAACGCCGGGATCGTCTCGCCGGCCAGCTTGAACGTCTCGCCGAGCTCTGACCCCAAAGCGGCGCGGACCTGAGCGCCCTGATGGGCGGGACGGCGCGCGGAGAGGACCGACCAGGCGGCCGCTTCGTAGGGGGAGGGGAAGAGCACCGGCCGCTGCCCGGGGTGGGCGCGCTGCAACGCTCCGAGCACCGGGTCGCGGTCGCCGACCGCCGCAAACGCCTCGCCGTCGTGGTCGAGCGAGACGATCCGCGCCACCTGGGCGAGTGCTGCGCCGCGCGTCAGCTCACCGGTCTCGCCGCGCAGCTCGAGTGCCACCTCGACGGGGCCGTCGGGGCCGTCGGGCTGGCGCAGCACCGCCCCCGCATAGCCCGCCCCGTCGTCGCGCGGGAAGGCGAGCCGCATCGCTCCGTCGAAGGCGGGTGGGCGGCCCTCGTTGGGTCCGAAGCCGAACCCGGCGGCCGCCTCCAGTGAGAACGATCCGCGCGGCACGATCCGATCGGTCTCGCTCATCGCTCGGCATAATCTCACGACCCATGGGTGAGCTCGGCGCATTTCTCAAGATCCATCGGGTCGGCTTCGACAAGCGCGACCCCGACAGCCGCGTGGGCGACTACAGCCAGTACTTCGCGCTGCAGCCGGAGGAGGAGCTGCGGCGGCAGGGGGCCCGCTGCATGGACTGCGGGGTGCCGTTCTGTCATGAGGGATGTCCGCTCGGCAACCTGATCCCGGACTGGAACGACCTCGTCTTCCGCAACAAGTGGCGCGACGCGATCGAGCAACTGCACGCGACCAACAACTTCCCGGAGTTCACCGGGCTGATCTGCCCGGCGCCGTGCGAGTCCGCGTGCGTGCTGAAGATCAACGACGATCCGGTGACGATCGAGCAGATCGAGCTGTCGATCGTCGAGCGCGCGTTCCAGGAGGGCTGGATCGTCGCCGAGCCGCCGGACCGCCGCTCCGGGCGCACCGTCGGGGTCGTCGGGTCCGGGCCCGCGGGGCTCGCCGTCGCTGCCGAGTTGAACAAGAGCGGGCATGCGGTCACCGTCTACGAGCGCGATGAGGGTCCGGGTGGCCTGCTCCGCTTCGGGGTGCCGGACGCCAAGCTGGAGAAGTCGATCATCGACCGCCGCGTCGCGCTCCTGCAGGAGGAGGGGATCGAGTTCGTCTACGACTGCGAGATCGGACGCGACGTCAGCGGCGAAGAGCTGCAGCAGCGCCACGACGCGGTCGTGCTGGCGGTCGGGTCGCGCGTCTCGCGCCGGCTGGAGGTCGAGGGGAGCCATCTCACGGGGATCCATCCGGCGATGGACTACCTCTACCAGCGCAACCGCTGGGTCGCGGCGAGCCAGCGTCGCCCGTCACGGACGCCCGAGCAGGCCGGCCTGCCCGAGATCACGGCTGCCGGCAAGCGGGTGATCGTGATCGGCGGTGGCGACACCGGCATGGATTGCATCTCCAATTCGCACCGTGAGCACGCGTCACGGGTGACGATGCTGGACGTCTACACCGAGCTGCCCGAGGGTGAGGACCCGCGCACTCCGTGGCCGCTGCCGCCCAAGCGCACCGCGAGCACCTATGCGCTGGAGGAGGGCGGCCGGCGCCGCTGGGGAACCGAGGTCACCGGCTTCGGCGGCCGCGACGGGCATGTCAGCCACGTCTACGCCCGCCAGGTGACCGGCAAGTCCTCGCGCGATCTGACGCCGGTGCCCGGCTCGGAGTTCGTCCTGGAGGCCGATCTCGTGCTGGTGGCGATCGGGTTCACCGGCCCGGAGCCGGGTGGGGTGGTCGCCGATCTCGCAGTCGAGCTCGACCGGCTGGGGAACCTCGCCACGCAGCAGACCTACCGCACATCTGTCGGCCGCGTCTACGCATGCGGCGATGCCCGGATCGGTCAGTCGCTCGTCGTCTCGGCGATCGCCGAGGGACGGAAGTGCGCGCGCGTGGTCAACGCCGACCTCGGAGGGTCGCCGATGGACGCCGATCGAGAACGGCTCGCCGTCGGGGCGTGGAGCGGGGAGACCGACCAGACTCTGCGCCATCAGGCGGAGGCCGCCGGCTCGCTGCGGCCGGGCGATCAGTTCTTCAGCGGGCCCGCGACTCGGCGCTCCTGAATCAGGATCGACCGTGTCCAGGACGGTTGGACGATCTGGCACGGGAATTTCCCCCATCCCGGGGTGAGGTGCTACCGTTCCGGAAGGGCGCGATCGCGCGTTTGACCAGCGCCTCGCAACAAAATTTTTGGGGCTGGCGGTTTAGCGAAGGCTTGGGACGGGGAAACTCGCCCCTGTCGGTCAGGGAACTGCGCCCCCACTTCCCTGGCTCTCCGGGGGGCCCAGATGGATCTGGGCCCCCCGGTTCTGCTTTGGGGCCGTTCCGGCCGCCGATCGGGGTGTGCCGACCTATAGTCAGCAGCGCTCGCGATGCCGACGTTCTGCCGACACAACCGTCTTGTCCAGAACTGTCCGATCTGCGCCCGCGAGCAGGATGTCGAGCTGCGCCCGGTCGTCTCGCCGGGCGGCCGCCCGGAGCCGCGCCCATCGCGATCCTCCTCAGGGACGGCGGGCCGCCGCCCGGCCGCCGGGTCGGGCTCCCCGCGCGCCGCGAGCGGTCGCTCCTCGGGCGGGATGACCGTCCGCCGCCTCGCTCGAGAGGCCGACGACGGCTACGGCTCCCCGCTCGTCCCGGGCATCCGCTCCGGTGCTGACGCGGCACGCCTCGCGGAGGACCTCGCATGCGCGGCGACCCGCCTGGATCTGCTCGCCGCCGATCCACCGGGGCTCTATGCGGAGGTGGCCGGCGATGGCCCACTCGAGGAGCGGACCTGGCTGGCGGTCCAGATCGCGCTGCTCGGGCCACTTGAGACGGGCAGCGACGGCGGCCCGTTCGCGGCGATCTCCGCCGCGCGCTCAAGCTGGGAGTCGGGCGAGGATCCGAGGCTCGCCGGCGCCGCGCTCGGTCCGAGATCGGCCGGCGACGAGCACCGGGCCGCGCGGACGGTCGAGGCCTATCGCGCCTGGGCCGGCCGCCTGGGTTCGCAGGCCACGGGCTTCCAGGGCGAGGCCTCCTGGAGTCCCGAGCGGCGCTTTGACCGGGTGTTCGAACGGCTCGGCTCGCTGGCCGCGATGACCCGCGATCCCCGTTATGACCTGCTCGTCACCCTCGGCCGCCTCGGCGTCTACGAGCTGAAGGCGGGGCGGCTGCATGTCGGCGGGTCCGATCGCGTCACGCTCGCGGCCAAGCGGATCCTCGGGATCGGCGACCCGATGCTGCTCGAGCGCCGCGCCGCGGATCTCGCCGAGGCCTGCGCGCTGCCGCTCGAGGCGCTGGACCTCGGGTTCTTCAACTGGGAGGTCCGCTCGCGCTACGGGGCGGGTCTTGACCCGCTGCCCGAGCCCGACCCCGACATCCTCGCGGCCGCCCAATCCGCGCTCGGCCTCGACTGAGGCATTCATCGTCTTCGCTTCGGGTCGCGAAGTAGCCTTCACGTCATGTTCCTCGCCGTCTTCCTCCTCTGGATCGTCGCCGAGATCGCCGCGGCGATCGCCGTCGCGCACGTCGTCGGCGTCCTGTGGTGCGTGCTGCTGCTGCTCGTGGGCTTCCCGGCCGGCGGATGGCTGCTGCGCGCCGAGGGACGCGCTGCGCTGGCGCGCCTGCGCGACACGCTCGCCGCAGGGCGCCCGCCCGGTCCCGGCCTGCTCGACGGCGCGCTTGCGCTGCTCGCCGGTCCGCTGCTCTTCGTGCCGGGATTCATCACCGACGCACTGGCGCTGGTCCTGGTCGTGCCCGCGGCGCGTCGGGGCCTCGGCCGGTGGCTCGTCGCGCATGCGCAGAGCCGGTTCGTCTCCCGCGCGGCCGGGTTCGCGCGCGGGGCACGGCGGGACTACGACGTCGACGGGACCGCCTACGACGCCACCCCGAACCCGCGCGGAGACCGCCCGCAGCTGCACGGATGAGCCCGTCGCAGTCCGGCGCGGTTCGCGCGATCGCGTTCTCCAGCGATGACGGCTCGTCGTGGGGCGCAGCGGTCTCAGATGGCGAGAAGTGGTCGCTCGTGAGCGGACCGGCCGGGTCGGTGGCCGGTGCGGTGACGGTCACCGAGGAGCCGGACGGCGCCTGGCGGCTTGAGGTGGAGGGCGGCGCGCTCTCGCTGGTTGCGATGGCCGAGCAGCCGCCGACCCCGACGGCCGTGGACGTGGGAGAGGCCTCTGCGGCACCGGAGATCCCGTTCGTGCCGGGAGCGGGACCGGAGCTCTGCCGGCTGACCGGCACCGCCTCGGGCGACTCCGTCGCCTGGCGCGGGATCCGTGTGCGGATCGCGCCGTCCTCGCTGAAGGACGCGCCGGGTTCGGCACGTTTCGTTGCCGGCTGGTTCGCGGACGGCTCGGCGGTCGGCATCATCGCCGCCCGCCCTCGCCGTCACGACCGGCCAGACCACGACCTGACGAGCGCGACGCTGTTCGATCCCGAGCGCTGGGTTCCCGTGACCGAGCCGCGGCTGTCGACGACCTACGACGGCGCGGACGATCCCGTGCGGGTCAATCTCGAGCTGTGGGTCGGCGAGGGCGAGCACGAGTACCCACGGCGAACCGCCGGCGAGGCCGCGGGCGCACCGGCGCTGGCCGCCGACGATGCCGCGCTCCAAGTGACGCCGCTGCGGTGCCATAGCCGCGGCGAGGAGGGCGTCGGCGTCTACGTCCTGGCGACGTTCTGAGCGGACCGGCTGCCTGATGACGAACGCGAGGGCGGTGATCAGCGACTTCGGCGGCGTGCTCACCACGCCGCTGGCAGCCGCGTTCCGTCGATTCTCCGAAGGCTCGGGCGTCACGCTCGAGGAACTCGGCGTGGCGATGGCGGCGGTCGGCGCCGAGCGGGGCGAGAACCCTCTGTTCACGCTCGAGACCGGCAAGATGTCGGAGGCGGAGTTCATGGCGGCGCTCAGCGCGCAGCTCACCCGCGCCCGTGGCCACGAGGTCTCGCTGGCGGGTTTCGGAGAGACGCTGTTCTCCGGCCTTCACCCCAACGAGGAGTTCGTCGCGTTCATGCGGGTGCTGCGCGGCCGCGGGCACCCGATGGCGATCTGCACCAACAACGTCCGTGAGTGGTCCGCGCGCTGGCAGGCGATGATCCCGGTGGCCGAACTGTTCGACGTCGTCATCGACTCATCCGAGCTCGGCGTGCGCAAGCCCGATCCACGGATCTATCAGGCGACTCTCGCCGCGCTGGGCGTCGCGCCCGAATCGGCGGTGTTCATCGACGACCTGCAGATCAACTGCGAGGCGGCCGCCGGGCTGGGCATGCGGGCGGTGTGGTTTCAGGAGACCGAGCAGGCGATCACCGACGTCGAAGCCGCGCTGGACGGCGACGGCGCGGCGTAGTGCGCGCTCGAGCAGGGCGGGCGGGGGCGTTGCTCGCGGCCTCGGCGCTGCTCGCGTCGGGCTGTGGAGGCGCCCACCGGCTCCCGCCGCTTCCGGTGGTGCACGTCGCACCCGGGACCCCGACGCTCCGCCTGGGCCCCGTCGGGCGGAGGATCCCGGCCGGCTTCCTCGGGCTCTCGATGGAGTTCCAGGCCGTCCGCGCCTACACGGGCACCGATCCGAAGGCGGTCGATCCGGTACTGGTGAAGCTGATTCGCGATCTCAGCCCCGGCCAGCGTCCCGTGCTCCGGATCGGAGGGGACAGCACCGACGCCTCATGGGTGCCGGCGGCCGGAGTGAGGCCGCCGAAGTTCAGCGGCTACAGCTATCCGCTCACGGCCAGTTGGCTCGCCACCACCGCGGCGTTCGCGCACGCGCTGCACGCGCGGATGATCATGGGACTGAACCTCGCCGCCGACGAGCCGGCGCTCGACGCGGCCGAGGCGGGGGCGTTCGCGGCCGCGTTCGGACGGTCCTCCATCGAGGCGCTGGAGATCGGCAACGAGCCGAATCTGTTCTCGACGATCCCGGAGTGGAAACTCGCCGACGGCACGCCGGTCACCGCCCGGCCGCGCGGCTACGGGCCGGCGCGCTACCGGCAGGAGGTCGCCGCGGTGGTCGCGGCGCTGCCGGGACCCGCGTGGCCGCTCGCCGGGCCGGCGCTGGCCGCGAACGAGGACCCCGACCCCGCCGGGGTCTGGACCACCACGATGGGAGCGTTCCTGCGCTCGGAACCCGACGTCGCAGAGCTCACCGTCCACCGCTACCCGCTGAAGAGCTGCTTCGTCTCCCGCGACTCGCCGCAGGACCCGACGATCTCGCACCTGCTCTCCGAATACGCCACCACCGGACTCGCCGACGGGGTCAAGCTGTGGGTACGGCTTGCGCATGCTCAGGGCCGCACGGTCCGGGTCGACGAACTGAACTCGGTCGCGTGCCGTGGCCAGCCGGGGGTGAGCGACACCTTCGCCAGCGCCCTGTGGGCGACCGATGCGCTGTTCTCGCTGGCCTCGGCGGGCGTCGGCGGGGTCAACATCCACACGCTTCCGGACGCCGCCTACGAGCCGTTCACGGTCTCGGACGCCGGCGGGCGCTGGCGCGCCCACGTCGAGCCCGAGTACTACGGCCTGCGGCTGTTCGCACAGGCGGCGCCGGCCGGATCGCGTCTCGTCGGCGTGCAGGGCATCGGGCACAGCGTCTCGCTGAGCGCCTGGGCGACCCGCGCCACCGACGGCTCCGAGCGGTTGGTGCTGATCGACAAGGACCCGGGCCGCGCTCGCACCGTCCGGATCGCGGTCCCGGCGGGACTGGAGCGGCGGGATGTGACCGTCGAGCGGCTCACCGCCCCGTCGGTCGCGGCAGGCGGTGGGGTCCGGCTGGGCGGGCGGACGTACGGCGCGGTGACCACAACCGGGAGTCTCGCCGCGCCCGACACGACGCGCGCGCCGTCAGCTGGGGGCCAGACGGTCGCCGTGCGGGTGCCGGGCGGCAGCGCCGCGCTGGTGACCTTGCGCCCCCGGTGACCAGGCGCCGGCCTCCGGCCGGCGCACGCGTCAGTTCTCGACGCCGAGCCGATCCCAGCAGTAGAGCTCGAGGCATTCCTCCGCGAGCGCCGCGCAGCGTTCGTCGGAGAGCCAGGGGAGCACGGTGTCGAACGCCTGCTCCTCACCGACGCCCGCCTCGAACGCCTCCTCGCCGCGGAAGCCCGCGGCGATCTTCAGCGCCTCGCGGCGGTTCTCACCCAGCGATGGGAAGACATTGACCAGGAACTCCTTGCTCGGCAGCGGCTGTCCCACCTCGAGCGAGACGTGCCATGCGGCGAGCAGGGACAGGTCATGCTCGTCGAGGTCGGCCACGGCCTTGGCGTAGTGGGAGTCCAGCTCGGCTTCGGGGATCTCGTCCACCCAGGCGCGCACGACCTCGCCGAGGATCTGTCGGCGTGCTTCACGGCCGACCGAGTCGGCGATCACTCGGATGGCGTTCTGCGGTTCGATGAAGCAGAGGGACATGGCGGGCTCCCGCGGGAGAGATCCGGAATCGCGGCACAAGGTAGGGCCCGGTTCGGACGGATCCCGGACGACAGTCCGGGTGCTGCGGCCCGCTGTACGCGGGCAGGGGCGCTCAGACGGCGGCGCGCTCGGGAGCGTCGAAGGTGTCGAGCACCACACCGGGCAACCGGTGGATCCCGACGGACTCGATCAGCGTCCGGATCTGCGGCTGGGCGCCGCGCAGCATGATCGCCTGCCCGCCGCGGCGCAGCCGCCTGGCGAGGAGCGCGAGGTCGAGCATCAGCGACACATCCGCGAAGCCGAGCTCGGAGAGATCGACGATCACGTCGGACTGTGCGCGCAGCGCGCGAGCCAGCGCGCGACGCCGAACTCCCTGCGTACTGCGGTCCTCGTCGCCGGCGCAGCGGAGGACGGGCGGTGTCTCGGTGAAGTCGACGATTCGGGAAACCTACTCAAAGTGGGTGACGTGACGCAAGGGGCGGAGACGAGGAATGCAAACGAATGCATTTCGAAGCCCATCCGCACGGGCGTTGGCGGGAGCGGGCTTGCGTCCTACACTCGCCGTCATGGCAACAGTGGATGAGGTCACAGACGCGCTGCGCGACGTGATCGACCCGGAGCTCGGCCTGGACTTCGTCGAGCTCGGTCTGATCTACGAGGTCAACGTCGACGGCGGCGCGGTCAACGTCACCTACACGCTGACGAGTCCCGGCTGCCCGATCGGCCCCCAGGTCGCCGAGCAGATCGAGGAGTTCGTCTCCGATCTCGACGGGGTCGAGTCGGTCAACTCGCAGATGACCTTCTCGCCGCCATGGACGCCCGAGCTGATGAGCGACGACGCAAAGTTCGCTCTCGGCTTCTGAGCGACACTCCTCGCGCGCCTGTTCTGCGGCCGCCGCGCCTCAACTCCGCGGCGTCCGCGCGCGGCTCCGGCCCGACGAGCGCTTTGCGGCGCGCATGTCCGACGCCGGCCCCGAGCGCGCCCGCCGGCGGTTGGTCGGCACGATCGGCGAGATCTCGGGATCGCTCCCGACCGCGACCTCACTCCTCGACCGGGAGCGCGTGAGTTCCTCCACCTCGACGCCGCGGGCCGCGGCGAGCAGTTCGGCGAGCGCACGATCGATCCCCTCACCGACCAACGCGACGTCGGGCATCGCGTCGTAGTCGGCGAGCAGGCCGAAATCGAGCGACCCGTTGTACGACATGATCGCGATCGCGAGCGCGTGGTTCTCGGGCAGGAACGCGACCGGGAACAGGTCGCGCAGTTGCCTACCGAGCACGTACAGCGGCGCCTGCGGGCCGGGGACGTTGGTGACCAGGAGGTTGAACAGCCGGGTGGAGAAGTTCAGGCGACTGGCCTGGGCGAGAATCGTCGGGGGCGCGAGATCGTTCATCGCGGTGAGCGTCGCCGCGCCGACCGCCTGCTTTGACTCCTTCAGTCCGTCCATCGCATGGCGCACGAAGCGCAACCGGGTGACCGGGTCGTCGATGTAGACGGGCAGCGGTCCGCGCATGACGGTCAGCTGGTTGCCGAGTGCGCCCCGGGCGGCGGCGCCGCGCACCGACACCGGGACGAGCGCCCGCATCTCCAGCCCGCGGGTCTGAACGCCGCGCGCGTGCAGCCAATCGGCGAGCGCCCCGCTGACCACGGTCAGCACGACGTCGTTGACGGTGCCACCGAGCGTGTCCTTGACCTCCTTGTAATCCGCCAGCCGCTGACGGACCGCGACATAGCGCCGGTGCGGTCCGATCTCGACGTTGAGCGGGGTGTCCGGAGCGGGGTTGAGTCCCGCCCACACCAGCTCGCCGAGCCCCTCGGCGGCGTCCTTGAGCACCGCGGCCGAGCTCGAGGGCCGGGCGGCGGCGCCGAGCGTGCGCGCGGTGAGGCCGACGGCGGTGCGGACCGCCCCGCGGGCACCGGCGAGCACCAGGTCCGCGCCGGAGGGCTCGGGCTGCGGCGACCACGGCTCCAGATCATCGCGCGTGTCCGCTCCGCCGGCGGTCCCGTCGGGGGAGAGGTCGAACAGGACGGTCGCCAGGTCGACGCCCGAGATCCCGTCGACGAGCGCGTGGTGAGTCTTCGAGATGACGGCGAATCGGCCGTCGGAGAGCCCCTCGACCAGCCACATCTCCCACAGCGGCTTGGAGCGGTCCAGGCGCTGGGAGGCGAGGCGTGAGACGAGCAGCAGCAATTGCTCCTCGGAGCCGGGGGCGGGCAGCGCGGTGTGGCGGACGTGGTACTCGAGGTTGAAGTCGGGATCGTCGACCCAGAGCGGCCGGCCGGTCTGCAGCGGCGGTGTGGCGAGCTTCTGGCGGTACCGGGGGACCAGGTGCAGTCGCCCGCGCACATGATCGAGGTAATCCTCGAACGCCGGCGGCGGGCCGTCGAAGATGAGCACCCCGCCGATGTGCATGTGCGAAGCGCGTCCCTCCTGGTGCAGGAATGAGGCGTCGATCGAAGTCAGGCGGTCGAGATGCTGCTGCACGGGCCCTCCTCGACGGGGTACTGAGCGAGCCACAAGGTATAGCCTGCGACTCGATGGCGTGGGACTTCTCCACCGAGCCCGAGTTCGAGGCGCAGTTGCAGTGGATGCGGGAGTTCGTCCGCGAGCAGATCTGGCCGCTGGAGACGCTCTATCCCGAGCTGGGGTGGGAGAACCTGCGGCGGGCGTCGGCCCCCCTGCAGGACGAGGTCCGCGCCCGCGGACTGTGGGCCGCGCACCTGGACCCCGAGCTCGGCGGCCAGGGGTTCGGCCAGGTGAAGCTCGGCCTCATGCACGAGATCCTCGGCTCCTCCCCGATCGCGCCGCTCGTCTTCGGCAACGCCGCACCCGACTCCGGCAACTCCGAGATCCTGGCGCTCGCCGGGACCGAGGAGCAGAAGGAGCGATACCTGCATCCGCTGCTCGCCGGCGACCTGAAGTCGGGTTTCTCGATGACCGAGCCGGAGACCGCGGGATCCGACCCGACGCTGCTGGCCACCCGCGCGGTGAGGGACTCAGGCGGCTGGGTGATCGACGGGCACAAATGGTTCACCAGCAACGGCTCGATCGCGGACTTCCTGATCGTGATGGCGGTCACCGACCCCGACGCGCGTCCCCATCAGCGCGCCTCGATGTTCATCGTCGACGTTGACACCCCGGGTGTCGAGGTCGTCCGCGATGTGGCGACGATGGAGCACCCCTACGAGAGCTTCGGGCGCTACGGCAACCATGCCGAGATCCGCTACACCGGCGTGCGTGTCGGCTCCGGGGCGCTGCTCGGTCCCGAGGGCGGCGGGTTCCTGATGGCCCAGCAGCGGCTCGGCCCGGGCCGCATCCATCACTGCATGCGCTGGCTGGGGGTGGCTCGCCGCGCGTTCGACATGCTGTGCGAGCGCTCGCTGTACCGCGAGTCCCACGGGGGGCCGCTCGCCTCCCATCAGACGGTGCAGAACTGGATCGCCGATTCCGAGGCGGAGATGACCGCGGCGCGGTTGATGACGCTGCACGCCGCCTGGCGGATGGACACCGAGGGGGTCGCGGCGGCTCGCAAGGACATCGCGCTCATCAAGTTCTACGGAGCCAGGGTCCTGCACGACGTGATCGACCGCGCGCTGCAGGCACACGGCGGCCTTGGCTATTCCTGCGACCTGCCGCTGGAGGCGATGTACCGGTTCGCGCGGGCGGCGCGGATCTACGACGGCCCCGACGAGGTGCACCGCGCGTCGGTCGCGCGGCAGGTGCTCCGCGGCTACCAGGCGCCCGAGGACGGCGTGCCCAGCGAGTTCATCCCGGCCCGCCGGGAGGCGGCGCGCCGTCAGTTCGCGGACGCGCTCGACGCGATCACCGCCAACGACTGAAGCCAAACCGTCTCCGGGAGGCGTCGTCGGTCCTAGACTCAAGGTGCTGATGGACCTGGCAGCACACCCCGAGACGATCCTGCTCGCGACGCCACGCGGCTACTGCGCGGGCGTCGACCGCGCGGTCCAGACCGTCGAGCGTGCCCTGGAGCTGTACGGCCCACCCGTCTACGTGCGCAAGGAAATCGTCCACAACAAGCACGTCGTCGCCGAGCTGCGCAAGCAGGGTGCGATCTTTGTCGAGACCGAGTCCGAGGTGCCGGAGGGCGCGACCGTCGTCTTCTCCGCGCACGGCGTCGCCCCCGGCGTGCACGTCGCGGCCGCCGAGCGCCGGCTGCGCACCATCGATGCGACCTGCCCGCTGGTCACCAAGGTCCATGTCGAGGCCAAGAAGTTCGCGGCCCAGGGCTACACGATCGTGCTGATCGGCCATGCCGGGCATGAGGAGGTCGAGGGAACCATGGGCGAGGCGCCCGGGGCGATCGTGCTCGTCGAGGATGAGGCGGGCGTCGACGCGCTCCAGGTCGACGATCCCGAGCGGATCGCCTACATCTCCCAGACGACGCTCTCGGTCGACGAGACCCGCACGATCATCGCCCGCCTGCGCGAGCGCTTCCCGGCGATCGTCGGCCCCCGCACCGATGACATCTGTTACGCGACCACCAACCGCCAGACCGCGGTCAAGGAGCTCGCCCGCGAGGTCGACCTGGTGCTGGTGATCGGATCGCGCAACTCCTCCAACTCGAACCGCCTGGTCGAGGTTGCGCGCGAGCTGGGCGCCGCCGCCCACCTGATCGACAACGAGACCCAGATCGACGAGAGCTGGCTGCAGGGCGTGCGGACGATGGGCATCACCTCCGGAGCGAGCGCGCCCGAGGGGCTCGTCCAGCGCGTCGTCGAGCTGTTCCGGGGGCGCGGAACCGCCGATGTGCGTGAGCTCAAGGTCGTCTCCGAGGACGTGCGCTTCATGCTCCCCAAGGCGATCCGCCAGGCGATGGCGGCCGCCTGACCGAGCGTCCCCCGCTCTGCGCACGCTCGTCGTCTCCGACCTGCACCTTGGCGCGCGCGGCCAGAAGGCCGCCCTGCACGATCCGGGGTGCCTGCGGACGCTGTGTGAGACCGTCGCCGGCGCCGATCGCCTCGTGCTGCTCGGCGACGTGCTCGAGCTGCGGGAGCGCCCGCTGCGCGACGTGCTCGACGACGCACGCCCGGTGCTTGCCGCGATCGGCTCCGCCGCGGTGGGGCGCGCCGGACCGGCGGAGATCGTGCTGGTGGCCGGCAATCACGATCATCGCCTGGTCGAACCGTGGCTGCGGCGGCGCGAGCGATCGGTGCCGCTCGGCGTGGACGGGAAGGTCACGACGACCGACGGTGACCCGCTCGCCGCCGTCGTGGCGAGTCTTGCCGGGGCCGGCGCGGACCCGTCGCGGGTGAGCGCGCGCTACCCGGGGGCGTCGCTCGGCGCGGAGACGTGGGTGACGCACGGCCATTACGTCGACCGCCACACTACCGTGCCGATCCTCGAGCGGCTGGGCGCCGGTTTGACCGCGCGCGTGGCCGCGAGCCGGGATCCGCGATGCGTGGAGGACTACGAGGCGGCGCTCGCGCCCGTGTACGCGTGGGCGGACGCACTCGCCGAGCATGTCCGAGGCCAGCGTGAGGTGAACGGCTCCGAGACGGTGTGGCGGGCCCTGTCGGGGCGCGGTGGGAGTCTGCGGCGCCGCGCGGTTCGGATGGCGTTCCCGGTGGCGATCGCGGCGCTGAACCGGGCCGGGCTGGGTCCGGTGGGTGCCGACCTGTCCCGCGACGCGCTGCGCCGCGGTCCGCTTGTCGCACTCGGCGAGGTGCTCGGCCGGCTCGGGGTGGGCGCGCGCTGGGTGGTGTTCGGCCACACCCATCGCGCCGGCCCGCTCGAGGGCGATCAGGCGGGGGAGTGGGCCACGCCCGCCGGCGCGCACCTGGTCAACGCCGGCTGCTGGGTGCGTGAGCGCCACCTGGCGGGCAGCAACCCGTCGCGCAGCCCCTACCGCCCCGGGTGGGCGGTCTGGATCGAGGGCGACCCGGCCCGCGCCCCCGAGCTGGTCAACTTGCTCGACTGAGGATCTCTCGATTTTCCCCCGGAGCGGGGGAGGAACGAGATCGCTCAGGCCGCCAGGCCCGGGGTGAAGCAGACCGCGTGACAGACCACGCCGTCGCCCAGCTGCAGCGCGAGCTCGCTCGCCGTCGACACGTCGTGCGCGATCAGCCGATAGGCGCCGGGATGCTCGACGGTCAGCTCGGCCCCGTTCGCGCGCACCACCCGGTCCGCCGGCGGCGCGTCCCGGCGCGGTTCGAGCACCGCCCACACCTCGCCCGCCTCGTAGGGACCGCTGTAGGGACCCGCGATGTCGTCGCTCTGGACCGCCAGGATCGCATCCGGCGCATCCGAGGGCCGGACCGGCGCCAGCGGCTCGCGCTCAGGGACGCCGAGCAGCTCCTGGATCGAGCGCTCGGTCTCGGCGTAGGCGCCCTCGCCGAAGTGGTACTCGTAGAGCATGCCGTCGGGGCCGAACAGGTAGCGGGCTGGCCAGCCCAGGTTGTCGTACTCCCGCCACACCTCGAGCGCCGAGTCGACGAAGACCGGATACGGGACTCCGAGCCGCGCCACGGCCGCCTTGACAGCGCCCGGCGAGGAGCCCGGCGGAAAGCCCGCCGAGTGCACCCCGATCACCACCAGTCCGGCTTCGTGATAGCGCTCGTGCCATGCGGTCATGTAGGGCAGCGTGCGGATCGAGTTGGGCCGGCAGAAGTCCCAGAACTCGACGAGGACGGGGTGGCCGCGCTGCTCCTCCATCCGCAACCGCGTCGCGTTGACCCAGACCGCCATCCGCGGGAACCGCGGCGCCTCGATGTCATCGGTCGGAGGCCGGGTCACGCGGGCGATCCTAGAGCGCTCCGAGCCCACTTTGGGCCGCGCCCGCACAGCGCTACACTCGGTGAAGTATCGGAATCCCGACCCGCTTTGAGGTGTTTTAGCCGATGACCCCGTCCGGAGCCGAAGTCCTCCGTCAGATCAAGAGCCGGATCGCTGAGGTGGATCCCTCGGAGGTGCGGGAACAGCTGCAGAACGGCACCCTGGTGCTCGACGTGCGTGAAGCCGAGGAGTGGGCGACCGGCCACATCCCCGGTGCCAAGCACGTGCCCAAGTCGTTCCTCGAGTCACGGATCGAGGGCGCGGTCACCGACCGCGGGCAGCACGTCATCCTCTACTGCCAGTCGGGCAACCGCTCCGCGTGGGCGGCTCGCACCATGATCGACGATCTCGGGTTCACGAACGTCGAGTCGATGACCGGCGGGATCACGCTGTGGAAGGATCGCGGCTATGGAGTCGAGACGCCGCGCGCGCTCACCGCCGAGCAGCGCGACCGCTACTCGCGCCATCTGCTGCTGCCCGAGGTCGGAGCCGAGGGACAGGAGAAGCTCCTGGACGCGAAGGTGCTGCTGCTGGGCGCCGGTGGACTCGGATCGCCCGCGGCGCTCTACCTCGCGGCGGCCGGCGTCGGAACGCTCGGGATCGTCGACGACGACACGGTCGACCTCTCCAACCTGCAGCGTCAGGTGATCCACACCTCCGACCGCGTCGGCGTTCCGAAGGTGGAGTCCGCGGAGCAGACGATCCACGCGCTCAACCCCGACGTCAACGTCCAGAAGTACCCGGTCCGTCTCGGCCCGGAGAACATCATGGACATCCTGCCCGACTACGACATCGTGGTCGACGGACTGGACAACTTCCCGACGCGTTACCTGCTCAACGACGCGTCTGTCCGGCTCCGGATCCCCGTCGTCTCGGCGGCGATCCTCGGCTTCGACGGCCAGCTGTCGGTGTTCAAGCCCTACGACGGTCCCTGCTACCGCTGCCTGTTCCCGACGCCGCCGCCGCCCGAGCTCGCGCCCTCCTGTGGTGCCAACGGTGTGCTCGGCGTCCTGCCGGGCACGATGGGCTTGCTCCAGGCGACCGAGGTCATCAAGCTGATCATCGACGCCGGCGATCCGGCGATCGGCCGCCTGCTGATGTACGACGCGCTCGCCGCGACGATCACGGAGGTCAAGGTCCGCCGCGACCCCGATTGCCCGGTCTGCTCGCGGGAGCCCGACGAGATCTCCGACGAGGAGATGGGCGTCTTTCCCGACTACGAGGCGTTCTGCGCCGGAGCTCACTGAGCGCGCGCCAGGCGCCGTCTAGGATTTCAACCGCCCACCCCCGGACCCACCCGACACCATGGCCACGATCCGCATCCCACCCGTGCTGCGCCCCTCCGTCGGCGGCGAGCGCCAGCTGACCGCCGACGGCTCCTCCGTCGGGGAGATCCTGCGCTCGGTCGCCGAGGCGCACCCGGATACCCAGACCCAGCTGTTCTCAGGCGACGGCGCGCTCAACCGCTACGTCAACGTCTACCTCAACGACGAGGACGTTCGCGTTCTCGACGGGCTCGACACGGCCGTGTCGGAGTCCGACACGCTCGTCATCCTGCCCGCGATGGCCGGCGGCCGCTGAACCGATCCGTCGCCGGTCTGCAGCCGTGGCTCCGAGGCTACACTTAATGAAGTGATGGCGGCCGAGGCACTGAAGAACAGGCCCTGCGGCGGTCGCTACGGCGACATCGTCCAGTCGATCGGGCACACCCCGCTGATCGAGCTCAAACGGCTGTCGCCCAAGCCGGGCGTGAGGATCTGGGCCAAGCTCGAATCTCGTAACCCCACCGGCTCGGTCAAGGACCGAGTGGCCCGTGCCCTGATAGAGGACGCCGAGGAGAAGGGCCTGATCCGGCCCGGCCAGACGATCCTTGAGCCGACCTCCGGGAACACGGGGATCTCGCTGGCGATGATCTGCGGGCGCAAGGGCTACGACCTGAAGGTCGTCATGCCCGACAACGTGACCCCTGAGCGGACGGACCTGCTGCGTATGTACGGTGCCGAGATCGTCTACTCCGAGGGGGCCAAGGGCTCGAACGGTGCCGTCGAGAAGGCGCTCGACATGGCCGAGCAGGACGCCGGCTACTACATGCCCTACCAGTACGGCAACCAGGCCAACCCTCTCGCCCACTACAACGGGACGGCGCTGGAGATCCTCGAGGAGCTCGACGACGTCGCGGCGTTCGTCGCCGGCCTGGGCACCGGCGGCACCCTGATGGGCAACGGCCGCCGCCTGAAGGAGGAGCTCGGCGACAGCTGCCGGATCGTGGCCGCCGAGCCGATGCAGGGCGAGCCCGTGCAGGGGCTGCGCTCGCTCGAGGACGGCTTCATCCCGCCGATCATCGACCTCTCGCTGCTCGACCGCAAGATCTTCGTCACCAACCACGACGCGATCGTGTGGACGCGCAAGCTGCTCGACGAGGAGCGGCTCTTCGCGGGTGTCTCGACCGGGGCGATCGCCCGGGTGGCGGTGCGCATCGCGAGCGAGATCGACGAGGGCAACGTCGTGTTCGTCGTCTGCGACGACGGTTGGAAGTACCTGAGCTCGGGGATCTACACCCGGCCGGTCGAGGAGATCGAGAACCTCGACTCCACCGTGTGGTGGTGAGCCCGGCCAACACCGCCCGCGTCTCGCGGAGGGCGTGAGCGGTGGACGGAGACACCGTGCGCGTCGCCCGGGCGCTCTATGACCAGATGCTGGCGCAGGCGCAGGCCGAGGCGCCGAACGAGTGCTGCGGGTTCCTCGCCACGCGCGAGGGGGATGCCGTCTCCGTCCATCCGACGCGCAACACCGCGGCCAGCCCGCTGCGCTTCGAGATCGACTCCCAGGAGTTGTTCTCCACCTACTTCGCGATCGAGGACGCCGGCAACGACGTCGGCGTGATCTACCACTCCCATACGCGCTCGGAGCCGTATCCGTCGCAGACCGACATCAACTTCGCGGCGAAGTGGCCGGGTGTCTGGTGGCTCATCTTCGGCCTGGCCGACGGTGAGCCCACGGCGCGGATCTACGAGATCCGCGACGGTGGCGTGGACGAGCGCTCGCTCCAGGTGGAGTAGCGGCCGCCATGAGTCCGATCCGGGAGGCTGAGCCGACGCTCACGTGCCCCGGATGCGGTGCGCGTGCCGGCGGAGGGCAGCGGTTCTGCGGCGAGTGCGGGCTTCCGCTGGTGCTGGGCGACGGCGCCGAACGTGGCGCCGACCGAGAGGTGTCCGAACGTCAGCGGCGGGCCCGCCTGGTCAAGCCGCAACTGGCCGAGGGGCCGCTCGTCAAGGTCGCCTGGGTGCGCAATCAGGCCGAGGGGGAGTTCATGCAATCGCTGCTGCTCGAGCAGGGCGTCCCCAGCCTGCTGCGCCGCACGGCGGGCTTCGACGTCCCGGACATGCTGTTCGCCGGCCCGCGCGACGTCCTGGTCGCCGCCTCCGGCGTTGAGACCGCGCGGGAGACGCTGCTGGGGGCGGGGCTCGCCCCAGACGCCGCCGCGGAGCGCGGGGCCCGCCCGATCGTCCGGCCCTGGCCGCTGCTCGCCGGACTGCTGATCGCGCTCGTCGCCGTCGCGGCCGTCGTGTGGGCGCTGTCGCTCGTCGTCGCCCACTGACCGCCTGGGCTCAGCGACCGGCGGAGGCCAGACGGCCGAGGTGCAACCGCCATTCGGCATCGACCGACTCAAACCGGGCGCCGAACGCCCGCTCGATCGCGGCGACGGGGCCACGGCCGTCGGGTGAAGTGGCCAGCGACAGCGCCGCCGGCTCGCCCTCGTACTCGGTGAGCAGGTCGAAGACGGTCCCGCCGAGCAGCGGCGCGTCGCGCAGCGACGGCGGGAAGGCCGGGCGCCTGCCCTCCCGCAGGCGGCGGGCGATCGCGGGGCGCGCGTGCGCGCTCTGCCCGGCGAACCAGCGCCCGGCGCCCTCCAGGTGCCAGGCCCACCGCAGCTCGAGACGTGCCTGGGCGAGTGAGCGCACGATCGCGGGTCCGCCACCGAGGTCCCAGGCGCTCTCGCCGAAGGTCCGCCCGGCATAGAGCGCGGCGGCGCTCAGGCGCAGCATCTCGCGCGATCCGCTGACCTCGCTGCCCCGGCCGCGCAGCGCCTCGGGGGAGAGGACGTGGATCTCCCGCCGCCCGGCCCAGCCGGTCACGTAGCGCCGGCCCGACGGCGCGGTCAGGGCCCAGCGCGCACCGGTGAGCGGGTTGGAGAGCGCGAGCGCGGCCATCCCGGGATGGAGCACGACGGTGATCTCCTCGGGGAGTCGGTCGACGATCTGCTCGAGTTGGACCCTGACGTGCTCCAGCGAACGCAGGACGCGCTGGGCGTCGGCGGTGTCACCGGTGCCGTGGCGAGCGGCGAACGAGGCCGAGTTCGACTGCTCCCAGGGCATGGCGCGCGCCGGCCGGCGCTGCGGCGACGGTCAGACGAGGACCGGCTGGCGGTCGGAGGCGATCGACGCGATTGCCTCGGAGGCACGCTCGAACTCCTCATCGGAGAGCACCGGAGTGCCCTCGAACGGGAGGTCGCGAGTGAGCTCCAGCCATGAGCGGCAGCCGCCGTACTCGTCCCGGACCTTGACGGTGACCGGGCGGGGGATCCGGTACGTCCGCAGCAGGATCACGTGGAGCGGGTGCCGCCGCTTCCAGGCCAGGCGCTTCTCCGCGTAGTCGGTCGTCCACACGTAGAACGGCGACAGCGCATCGACGGCGCGCCGGTCGGAGACCGTGAAGTGGGCCGCGACCTCCGCCCACGCCCGGATCCGGACGCGGTCGGGTTGGGAGAGCGGCTCGCCGCGGTGCAGCGCCTGGGGATGAGGTTCGCCTTCGGACCAGACACCCTCCTCGAGAGCTCGCGAGAGCTCGGGGCGATGGGACTCGCGGACCAGGTCGGTGCGCTGATGGTCGAAGGTCGGATACAGGAAGAAGCGCTCGTAGTCGAGCTTGAAATGCTTCTCCGGCTCACGGATGCCGCCCTTGCGCAGCGTGAGGAGCTGTTCGCCCTCGGCCAGCGCTCGCACGGTGACGGCCCATTCTTTGAAAGCAATCGGCATAAAAGAAGAAAGGGGACTTGGGGGATGTAAACGTCCCGGAGCGGGGCCACTTCGCAGACGGGCAACCGGAACCTGCGGGATTGTACGAAAATTGCGGGAATTCTCAAAACATCCCTGCAAATAAGGTGCTTTTTCGGAGAACTGCGGTCCTGAAGCTACGGACCTGTAAGCACCAGCCCTCCGGACGGACGCCTTCGGACCCGCTGAGGCGCCGGCCTCAGAGCCTGAGGCCGGCCTGGTCCTCGACCGGCTCGATGATCGCCGCGAAGTCCTCGGGGCCCCGGCCCCTGGCCATCCCCGCGATCAGCAGCTCCTGCGCATAGGCGGCGCTCGGGAACGGGACCTGCAGCCGCCGGCCCTCCTCCAGGCAGAGCGCGACGTCCTTGAGCATGTGCTCCAGCTTGAACAGCGTCGTGAAGTCGTGGGCGAGCATCGGCCGTGCCTTGAGGTCGACCATCGTCGAGCCCGCGGCGCCTGAGGCGATCACCTCGACCAGCGCCTCCATGTCAGCTCCGGCGCGCCGGGCGACGACGAGCGCCTGGGCGAGCGTCGCCGCGTTGGAGACCGCGATCGCGTTGTTGAGCAGCTTGACCATCTGACCCTGGCCGCGCGCGCCGCAGCGGACGATCAACGAGCCCATCGCCTCCAGCGCGGGACGCACCGTCTCGAACTCCTGCTCGGTGGACCCGACCATGAAGGTGAGCGTCCCATCCTCCGCCTTGGGCGAGGAGCCGGTCACCGGCGCGTCGAGCAGCGAGAACCCCTTCGCGTCCAGTGCCTCGCCCAGCTCCAGCGTCCACGCGGGCCCGATCGTCGAGCAGTCGACGAACAACGTCCCCGGGGCCGCTCCGTACGCCGCACCGTCCTGGCCCAGCAGGACGTCCCGCACCCGGGGTCCGTCGACGACCATTGTGAACACGATCTCGGCCTCGGCCGCCGCGGCAGCGGGCGTCACCGCGGCCGTCACGGAATGCGCCGCGGCGAAGTCCTCGGCGGTCGCCGCGGTGCGGTTCCACACGGTCAGCTCGTGGCCGGCGCCGGCCAGGTTGGCGGCCATCCGGGACCCCATGATCCCGAGGCCGAGGAACGCGATCTTGGTCATGGGGCGATCATTGCGCACTCGCTCTGGGGTGCGCGGCGCGGCGGCTCGGGGGGCCGGTGCGTTCGCGAGGTGGCATGACGGGTCGCCGGCCGTCACGCAGCGCACGCAGTTCTGTTGGGGTCCCTGTTTCGGTGGTGGCGCTGCTTGACAGCCGGCGCCCCGTCATGTGATTGGCAGTGATCTCGGGCTCACTCCGTGTGCCCGAGCACGGGCCAAGCCGGGACTCTTTGACGGCCTCGGGGACGCGGATGCGATGTTTTGGTCGTGGTGGGGCACGTATCTCGCCCGGCCGCCACGGGACTCCTCACTCTGAGCGCCTCAAGGGCCGCCACGCCACTCAACGCGCTCACAGTGCCCGATTCGCCGCTCGGACGACCGATCACCGGTCCAAGTGCGGGGCGCGCCCCGCGCGACCGCCCACCCCCAGAGTCACAGCCCCCACCCACCCCCACGGAGTTCAGGCGGCGAGCTCCAGATCCTCGGTCTCGGCGAGATGCTGGTGGGACGGGCAGTAGCCGTTGTGCGCCAGCGGCGTCCGCTGACAGGGGGTGCCCTTGCGGGTGCTGGCGCGGCACTGCAGCGGTTTGCCGTTGACGTCGAATCCGGTGGGCGGCGCGTGACGGAGGAACTCGTCGGCGAACGCGATGTAGCGCTCGACGACGTGCAGGACGCGCGGCTGGGCGCTCATCGGGAAGTAGGCCCGGATGTCGTTGAACAGCGTCTTGGAGGGATGGGCGAAGTAATGGCGGTCGGTCGCCAGACGTTCGATGGCCGCCTCGCAGGACCGGAGCACGCGCTCGTGATTGGCGTGCGCGCACTCCGCGTGAGGATCCTCGAGGATCTCGGGCGCGATCTCCCGGTAGATCGCCCTGCTGAACACGTACATGGGGTTACTCCGTGACGTCGCGGCGCCGGTGGCGGCGCCAGTGCAGTGCGTGTTCCCAGTATCCGGCCGGGAGGTGAAGGGTGGGAGCGACGACGTATTAATTCAGCGTTAAGCCAGAAAGGGGCGCGGTCAAGCTGTGCCCGCTCCACGACGCTGCACGGGCACTTGCGGATCCGCTCTCCCTCGGCCCGCGGCGACCATGCTGGCGAACGCACGGCTCGTGCGGGTTGTCACAACAGCCTACGGAGTCGCCGTCGGCCGCGCGCCGATACCTTTTCGCGCCATGAATCCGCCCGGCGTGCTCCTCACCCATCCCTCGTCGCTGGAGCACGACACCGGCGAGCATCCCGAGCAGCCCGCGCGGATGACCGTGATCGAGCAGGCACTCGCCGCCGTCGACTGGTGCGGGTTCGAGCGCGCGCAGTCGCCGGCGTGCCCGTTGGACGCGCTGCGCGCGGTGCACCCGGGCCGGTACGTCGACATGGTCCGGGAGGTCGCCGAGGCCGGCGGTGGCCTGCTCGACGTGGACACCGTCGCCTCGGTGGGGTCCTGGGGGGCCGCGCGGCATGCCGCGGGCGGCGCGCTCGAGCTCACGCGGCGGGTGCTCGACGGCGGGGTGCCGACCGGTTTCTCCTTGCATCGGCCGCCCGGCCATCACGCCGAGCCGGCTCGTGCGATGGGCTTCTGTCTGTTCAACAACGTGGCGGTCGCGGCACGCTGGGCGCTCGACGCGCGGGGACTGGACCGCGTGATGATCGTCGACTACGACGTCCATCACGGCAACGGCACCAACGCGGTGTTCCATGCCGATCCGCGGGTGCTGTTCATCTCGATCCACCAGTCGCCGCTGTACCCGGGGACCGGGCGCCTCAGCGACGTCGGATCGGGCCCGGGGGAGGGCTACAGCGTCAACCTCCCGGTGCCGCCCGGATCAGGCGACGAGGTGTTCACCGGGTTGATCGACGGGGTCGCGCTGCCGCTCGCCCATGCATTCGCGCCGCAACTGATCCTCATCTCGGCGGGGTTCGATGCCCACCTCGCCGATCCGCTCGCCGAATGCGCCGTGACCGAGTGGGGGTACGAAGCGATGACGGGGGCGTTGCGCGGGGCCGGGGAGGATCTCGGCGCACCGGTCGCCGCCGTGCTCGAGGGGGGCTATTCGCTGCAGGCACTCGGTGGTTGCGTGGTCGCGGCGACCCGGGCGCTCGCCGGCGAACCGGGCCCGGTCCGCGCGGCGGCGCCGGGCGGCGGAGATGCGGTCGACCCGGGGCCGCTCGTGGCGGGGGCCCGCGCGTCCCTGTCGCGCTGGTGGCCGGCGCTCGCCTGACCGGGGTCAGCGGAGTCCGTCGAGCGCGGCCTGCCAGGCCGCGATCACGCGTGCGGCGCAGGCCGCAGCGCCGTAGGGCTCGGCGCGCGTCCGGCCGCCCTGAAGATGCTCGGGCACCGAATCGAGCGCCGCCCGCCAGCGCTCGAGGTCGAACGGCGCGCACAGCGTTCCGGGCAGATCGCGCAGCAGATCGGGCGCGACGCCCACCGGCGTGGAGAGCACCGGCACTTCGCAGGCGAGCGCCTCCAGCGCGGCCAGGCCGAAGGACTCGCGCTCGGAGGTGACCAGCACCGCGTCGGCGGCGTTGATGTAGGTGGACATCTCCCCGGGGGTTGCGGCGCCGAGCGTGATCAACTCCGCGCCGGACGCCTGCGCCAGTGCCCGGGCGCGGTCGGCCCGCTTCTCCCGGCGTGCGGGGTCGGTCGGGAACAGCAGGTACCGGTCACCCTGGCGCAGGCCAAGCGCCTCGCGCGCCTCCCGGCGCGCGGATGGAGCGAACCGGCCGAGGTCGACTCCGGTCGGCAGCACCGCCACTTCTCGCCCGCGGAGCAGTGAGCGCGGCACCCGCTCGGCGAGCGGCCGGGAGACCGTGGCGACCAGATCGAGCAACGGCAGCGCCGCGAGCGTGAGGACGCGCGATCGGGGATGGGCCAGATCGGTGCCGTGCAGCGTCACCGCCCGCACCGCCGCGGGGACGGACAGCGCCGGCCACGACGAGAGCCCGAAGTGGGCGTGCACGACGTCGAAGCGCCGCCCGCGAAAGCGCCGGCGCGCCAGGCGGGCGGCGGCCACATACGCTCGCGGGTCCCCCGACCCGCCGCCGATCGTGAACACGTCGACCTGCGCCTGTGCGCTGGCCTGCAGCGCGGCGACATGGTCGGCCACGAACGAGCCGAGCGCCGGGCGGACGTCGCTCGGCCACATGTTGGTGACGATCAGCGCACGGATCACGTGTGGGGCAATTGAAGCGGCCGGGCCGGTGGACTCGGTGGCGCACGCGGCCGGCGCCGCGCGCTCTGCCACCATGGATCGATGCGCTCAGAGCAACCCGTTGCCGTCTTCGACTCCGGAGTGGGCGGTCTGACCGTGCTCCACGACCTGCTCGTCTCACTGCCGGGCGAGGATTACGTCTACCTCGGCGACACGGCCCGGATGCCGTACGGCAGCCGCTCCCGCGAGCAACTCGAGGGGTTCGCCGTCCAGATCGCCGAGCACCTCCTCGCGCTCGACGCCAAGCTGCTCGTCGTCGCCTGCAACACGCTGAGCGCGGCCGCGCTGGGCGCGCTGCAGGAGCATCTCGACTCCAGCGGCCGTGATGTCGACGTCATCGGGGTGCTCGCGCCCGCCGCCCAACAGGCGGTCGCTGCCACGCGGACCGGGCGCATCGGCCTGCTCGCGACGCCCGCGACGGTCGGCAGCGGCGCCTACGAGCGGACGATCCGCGCCGCCGATCCGCACGTGCTCGTCCGCAGCGTCGCCTGCCCGGAGCTCGCGAGCGTGATCGAGTCCGGCTTCCCGTTCGATGAGGCGCTGATGGCGACCGTGCGCGACCACTGCGCGCCGCTGCGCGACGCGGACGTCGACACCGTGATCCTCGGTTGCACGCACTACCCGTTGATCGCGCCGATGCTGCAGCGGATGCTGGGGCGCGGGGTGACGCTCATCACCTCCGGCTTTGCGGTGACCCGCTCGGTCGAGCGGGCGCTCGCCGCGCGGCATCTGCTCAACCCACGCAGCGGCGAGGGCAGCTATCGCTTCCGTTGCACCGGTGGGGTCGCGTCGTTCCAGGAGCTCGGCAGCCGCTTCCTGCAGATGCCACTCGGCGAGGTCGTGCACGTCGATCTCGCGCGGATCGCCGAGGGCTCGCGGGTGTCGATCCATGGGCTCGCGGCGTGAGCGGGTCCGCGGAGGGACTCCGCGCGCGCAGTGGCGGACGCGCCGCGGACGAGTTGCGCCCGACCATGATCCAGGCGGGGTTCGTGCCGACCGCGACCGGCTCGGTGCTGATCTCGGTGGGGGAGACACGGGTGATCTGCACCGCCTCGGCCGAGAACCGCGTGCCGCGGTGGATGGCGGGCTCCGGCCGGGGATGGGTCACCGCCGAATACGGGATGCTCCCCGCCTCCACGGGCGAGCGCAAGCCGCGGGACATCTCGCGCGGCCGCCCGGACGGTCGCTCGATCGAGATCCAGAGGCTGATCGGCCGTTCACTGCGCGGCATCGTCGACTTCCAGGCGCTCGGCGAGTCGACGATCACGATCGACTGTGACGTGCTCACCGCCGACGGCGGCACCCGGTGCGCGTCGATCACCGGGGCGATGGTGGCGCTCGAGCTCGCGTGCCGGCGGCTCGTCTCGGAGGGAAGGCTCGAGCTGTTCCCGCTCACCGGGACGGTCGCCGCTGTCTCGGCCGGGATCGTCGGCGGCGCGCCGCTGCTCGATCTCGACTATGCCGAGGACTCGAGCGCCGAGGTCGATGCCAACGTCGTCATGACCGGCGACGGCGGGTTGGTGGAGGTGCAGGCGACCGCCGAACGCACCCCGCTCTCCCGCGCGCACCTCGACGACCTGCTGGAGCTCGCCGAGCGCGGGATCGGATCGCTTCGGGACCTGCAGCAGCAGACCGTCCGGGACGCGACCGGCGGATGACGGCCGCACCCGACGCCCGGCTCCCGGGCTCCTTGATGCTGTCCACCCGCAACCCGCACAAGGTGCGGGAGTTCGAGCGGTTGCTGGGGGCGGTCGGAATCATGGTCGAGCCGCTCCCGGCCGGGGTGGAGCTGCCGCCCGAGGTCGGCGAGACGTTTGCCGACAACGCACTGCCCAAGGCCCGCGCAGCGGCGGCCGCGACGGGACGCGTCGCGATCGCCGACGACTCGGGGATCGAGGCCGAGGCGCTCGGCGGACGCCCCGGCGTGCGCTCGGCGCGCTATGCCGGCGAACAGGCCTCCGACGCTCAGAACCTGGACAAGCTGCTCGCCGAGGCGCCGGCCGGGAGCCGGCTGCGCTACGTGTGCGCGCTGGCGTGGGTCGATCCCGAGGCCGGTGAGGAGCACGTGGTGTTCGGGGAGTGCCGAGGGACGCTGGCCGAGCAGGTGGCGGGTGACGGCGGTTTCGGCTACGACCCTGCGTTCCTGCCCGATCCGGGCGAGGGAGACGGCAGAGGTCGGATTCGGACCATGGCCGAGCTCAGCGATGAGGAGAAGGACGCGATCAGCCATCGTGGCCGTGCGGTCGGCGCGCTGCTGCGCTGGCTCTCCGAGCGCTCGGACTAGCGCGGCCGGCGCGCCCGGACCGGCGTCAGAACAGGTTGATGAACGCCGAGAGGCCCACCGCGAGGGTCACGCCGGCGTAGCCGTAATACCCCTCGAAGAGCAGGATGGCGGCGGTCACCACGCAGACGAGCACGGTGACGATCCAGGCGATCCGTCCGAGGTCCATGGCGCACATTCTGGCCGCCCCTGGGGACGGTCATCCTCCGGCTGCCCAGCGATTGCGGGCAGCGATTCTCGCAATTTGCGGGAAAATGGGCGAATCCGGTGGTGTTCGTCCGCGGCGTCTGGTGAGAATGGGGCCAGAGGGGAGTGTGGGCGCTCACGAGCGTCCGCGAGCCCTGTTAGCTTCGACGATTCCAACCACCTCCAAGGAGGAGCAAGTGACGAAGTCTGAATTCGTAGACCAGGTCGCCGACCGTGCCGGGCTGAGCAAGAAGGACGCCGGTGACGCGGTTGACGCGGTACTCGAGACGATCGAGGATGCGCTCAAGCGGGGCAGCGACGTGACGTTCTCGGGCTTTGGCAAGTTCAGCGTGTCCGACCGCAGCGCTCGCGAGGGCCGCAACCCGGCCACCGGCGAGAAGATCCAGATCGCTGCTTCCCGGGTTCCGAAGTTCACCGCCGGCGCGGCGCTCAAGAAGGCCGTCAAGTAGCTCCGGCTTCGGGTGTATCGAGCGGAGCCGGTCGGATCCCGCCTGCGGTGAGTGGGCACGGACAGACGGCGGCTCCGCCGCTCCCGCTCGGCGATCGGGTTGCCGAGCGGGTTGCCGAGCGTCAATCGCAGATCGTGCTCGGCGTCGACCCCGACCCGTCGCGGTTGTGGCCGGCAGCCCGCGAGGCGGCAAGGGCTGATGGCGAGCCGCTCGTCCGTGCGGGACGAGCGGTCGCCGCTCACTGCCGCCTGCTGCTCGACGCGGCGGGCGGCGAGTGTGTCGCGGTCAAGTTCCAGGTGGCCTGCTTCGAGCGCCTTGGCGCACCGGGCTGGGCGGCGCTCTCCGACGCGATCGGTGCGGCGCGCGACCGCGGCCTGCTCGTGATCGCCGACGCCAAGCGCGGCGACATCGACATCTCGGCAGCGGCCTACGGACAGGCGTTCTTCGGAGGCTGCGAGGGTCCGTTCGGGCCGCTCCCCGGGCTCGGCGCCGATCTGCTGACCGCCAATCCGCTGCTCGGGCGGGATTCGATCGCGGCGCTGCTCTCGGAGGCCCGCCCCGCCGGCGGTGGCCTGTTCGTGCTCGTCCGGACCTCCAACCCCGGTGCGGCCGATGTGCAGGATCTCCAGCTCGCGTCCGGAGAGACGGTGAGCGACGCGCTCGCCGCGCTGGTCACAGATCTCGGCCGTGACCACGTCGGCGTCCACGGGCTCTCGGACATCGGGGCAGTGACGGGTGCGACGGCGCCCCAGCATCTGGAGCGATTGCGCGAGGCGATGCCCCACGCCGTCATGCTGCTGCCGGGAATCGGAGCCCAGGGCGCGAGCGGCGAAGGGCTCGAGGCCGCGTTCGCCCCGGGTCCGGCGGGTGGGCTGGTGAGCGCCTCGCGCGCGATCGTCTACGCGGCCGACGCCCGTGGCGGCGGGGATCCCGCAGCCGCCGCGCGCGCCGAGGCGGCGCGGTTGCGCGAGCTGGTCTGGAACCTGTACGCGTAGCTCACGGCCCGATCGTCCTGGCCGGCGGACGGCCGGGGTCCGGGGCGGCCGCCGGTATGATCGCGCTCTCATGTCGCGTTACGTCGCGCGCTTGATGGCGCCGCTCGCGATCGCCGTCGTGGCTGTCGGTATCTATCTGGTCGTCCACGGCAATCTGGTCACGCACCATTCCACCCCGACGCACTCGGCCGGCAGCTCCCATCGCCATCGTCATGGTCACCACCATCACCCCAGGCATCCCAAGCCGAAGTACTACACCGTGAAATCAGGCGACACCTTGAGCTCGATCGCGAGCCACACCGGCGTCTCGATGGAGCGGCTGCAGAGGCTGAACCACTCGCTGCACCCGCCCTACAGCCTGCAGGCCGGGGAGCGGCTGAGGCTGCGCCGATGACCCGCGGCGTCCGTGCGCTGTTCCTCGCCTGCGCGTTCGCCGCGCTGTGGGCGCTGGCGCCGGCCGCGCGCGCTGCCGGCGCGGTCAGCGGCGGGGGGGCGCCGACCCCGCCCTCGCTGGCGCTCCAGGCCGGGGCGCTGTACGTGCCCGCCACCGGTCAGATGCTGTACGCGAACAACCTGAGCCAGCGTCGCGCGATCGCCAGCACCACGAAGATGATGACCGCGTTGGTGACGCTTCAGCACGTGAGGAACCTGAACACGGTCTTCACCTACCCCGACTACCACGTGGCCGCTGACGACTCCCAGATCGGCCTGCGCCCGGGGGAGCGCATGACGGTCCGGGATCTGATCATCGCGATGATGCTCCCGAGCGCCGACGACGCGGCCGAGGACCTCGCCTACAACGTCGGCCACGGTTCGGTCGCGCGCTTCATCGGCTGGATGAACGCCGACGCGCGCAAGCTCGGGCTGACCGGGACGCACTTCACCACGCCGAGCGGGGTCGACACCGCCGGCAACTATTCGACGGCGGGCGATCTCGTCCACCTCGCGCAGTACGACCTCTCGACCTATCCGTTCTTCGCGCAGGTGGTCCGGACGGCGCGCGCGACGCTGACGACGGGCCCCTCGCCCGAGGTCTCCAACCTCAACCTGCTGATCGGCCGCTACCCATGGGTCATCGGCGTCAAGACCGGACACACCAACGACGCGGGCTGGGTGCTGGTGGCCGCCGGCCAGCGCCACGGGCTGCGCCTCGTCGATGACGTCATGGGGACGCCCACCGACGAGGACAGCGACGACGAGGCGCTCGCGCTGCTGGAGTGGGGGTACGCCAACTTCCGGATGTTCACGCCGCTGCACGCCCAGGAGGCGGTTGCGCACCTGCCGGTCAAGGACCAGCCCGGGCTCCGGGTGCCGGTCCGGGCAACCCGCGGGTTCCGCCGCGTGCTCGCTCGCTCCAGCCAGGTGCACCTGCGGGTCAAGGTGCCCCGCCGGCTCGCCGGCCCGCTGCCCTCGGGGACCGTGGTCGGGCACGTGCTGGTCGTCGATGGCGACCGGACGCTCACGCGGGTGCCGGTCGTGCTCGAGCGCCGGCTGAAGGCGGTCCCCCGCCTCGTGCTGGTCGGGCGCTTCTTCTCCAACCGGCCGTGGCTGATCGCCCTGATCGTGCTCGCCGCGCTCGGCGGGATCGGCGCGATGTGGTGGAGAGTCCTCGGTGGCGGTGGACCGGGTGGCCGGGGCCGCGGGCGTGGGCGCGGCCGGATCTCCCGCGAGGAGTCCCGGCGGACCGCCTCGAATTGGGGGCGCGCATGATCATCACGGTCACGCTCAACGCCGCGATCGACAAGACGCTCGAGGTGCCGAGCTTCACCCCGGGGCGGCGCCACCGGACCGTCGATCAGACGACGATGCCCGGCGGTAAGGGCGTCAACATCGCCCGCGCGATCAAACGGCTCGGTCAGCCGGTGATCGTCACCGGTTTCGCGGGGGGTGCGACGGGTGGGCGCATCATCGAGGCGCTCGACGGCGAGTCGGTGCTCAACGACTTCGTGAGGATCGAGGACGAGTCGCGCACGAACACGGCGGTGCTGGACCCGACGACCGGCGTGCATACCGAGATCAACGAGCGCGGCCCGGCGGTGTCGGCGGCCGAGCTCGAGCAGTTCCGTGAGAAGCTCGTCTATCTCGCGCAGGGCGCGTCGATCTGTGTGTTCGCCGGTTCGATCCCGCGCGGGGTTGCCCCCGACATCTATTACTCGCTGATCCGGGACGTCCACCGCCTCGGGGTGACCACGATGATCGACGCCGAGGGGGAGCCGCTGCGACTTTCGATGCGCGCCGAACCCGACCTCGTCTCGCCGAACGAGCTCGAGGCGGAAGAGCTCGTCGGCCATGAGTTCAACGATGCCGACGACCAGGCGGGGGCGGTGGCCGAGATGGTCCGTCTGGGCGCCCGCGAGGCGATCATGACCGTCCCCGACGGATGTTTCGCGCGGATCGAGGACAAGGACGGCCCCGCCATCTTCCGGGTCACCATCGCCGAGCAGGAGGTTCGCTCCCCGGTCGGCTCGGGTGACGCGTTCCTGGCCGGCTACGTCTCGGCGCGGTACGGCGGCGCGGCGCCGGTCGACTGCCTGCGGTTCGGGGTGGCCTGCGGCGCGGAGTCCACGCAGCACTTCGGCGCCGGCATCATCGATCCGGCCCGCGTCGAGCGGCTGCTCGGTGAGGTCGGCTGCGAGCGGCTTCCCGAGGGCGCCGAGGTCGACTGACCGCGGCGGGCGACCGGCGCCCGAGCCGGCCCGATCGCGCGCCCGCAGAGTGCGGGTTGTCAGGGGGCGGACCGGTCGCTCTGTGCGGTGCGTCGGACTAGGATGAGACCGTCGGCGCCAGGCGCCGAAATCCTCCCTGAATTGTCCGACCGGAGGGCTACCCTCAGACAATGGAAATAGAGATCGGCCGCGGAAAGAAGGCCCGTCGGGCCTATGGATTTGACGACATCGCAATCGTGCCGTCGCGGCGCACGCGTGACCCCGACGATGTCGACATCTCATGGACGCTCGGTCCCTACCGCTTCGATCTGCCGCTGCTCGGCGCCGCGCTCGACGGCGTCGTCTCGCCGGAGACCGCCGGACTGCTCGGCAAGCTCGGCGGGCTCGCCGTGCTCAACCTCGAGGGCATCTGGTGTCGCTACGAGAACGCCGACGAGATCATGGAGCGGATCGCGACGTTCTCGCCCGATATCGCCACGCGCGAGCTGCAGGACATCTATCGCGAGCCGGTCAAGCCGGAGCTGATCGCCCAGCGGGTCAAGGAGATCAAGGAGCACGGCGTCGTCGCCGCCGCGTCGCTCACCCCGCAGAAGGTGCGCCGCTACTACGAGGTCGCTCTCGAGGCCGGTCTCGACATCCTCGTGATCCAGGGCACCGTCGTCTCGGCCGAGCACGTCTCGCGTGACGAGACGCGCCCACCGCTCAACCTGAAGGAGTTCATCCGCGAGGTCGAGGTTCCGGTCGTCGTCGGCGGCTGCGCCTCCTACCACACGGGCCTGCACCTGATGCGCACCGGCGCGGCCGGCGTGCTCGTCGGCGTCGGCCCGGGCCAGATCTGCACCACCCGCGGCGTTCTCGGCATCGGCGTTCCGCAGGCCACCGCGATCGCGGACGTTGCGGCGGCGCGGCTGCAGCACCTGATGGAGACCGGCGAGACGGTCAAGGTGATCGCCGACGGCGGAATGAAGAACGGCGGCGACGTCGCCAAGGCGATCGCCTGCGGCGCCGACGCGGTGATGCTCGGGTCGGCGTTGGCGCGTGCCTACGAGGCGCCCGGCCGTGGATACAACTGGGGGATGGCGACGTTCCATCCCACGCTGCCGCGGGGGACCCGCGTCGCGACCAAGCAGAACGGCACGATGGAGGAGATCGTCAAGGGACCCGCTCGGGAGAACGACGGCACCTTCAACCTGATGGGCGGGCTGCAGACCTCGATGGCGACCTGCGGATACCGCGACATCGCCGAGTTCAACCGAGCCGAGCTGATGGTCGCCCCGGCGCTGCAGACCGAGGGCAAGTCGCTTCAGCGCGAGCAGGGCGTCGGCATGGGTGCCCGCGGGACGAGCGCCACCGTGGGAGTGACCGATTAGCTCCGGCGGCCGGGCCGGCGACGGAGTGCAGCCGCCGGAGGCCCAAGCGGCGGCGGCGCTCCTCGACGGGGAGCCGACCGAGGGCGCCCCGCGAGACGATGGGCTCGATGACGTACGGGCGAGCACCGACGAGGTCGTCGTCCTGGACTACGGCGGCCAGTACTCCCAGCTGATCGCCCGCCGCGTCCGTGAGTGCGGGGTCTTCTCCGAGCTGCTGCCCCACCACGTCGGCGCCGCGGAGGTGGCGCGGCGCCGTCCTCGTGGGGTGATCCTGTCGGGCGGCCCGGCCTCGGTGTACGCCGACGGAGCGCCCGCGCTTGATCAGGAGCTGCTCGAGCTCGGGGTTCCGGTGCTCGGCATCTGTTACGGCATGCAGCTCATCGCCCGCGCGCTCGGCGGCTCGGTGCAGGGGGCGGAGGTCGGCGAGTTCGGCCGCTCCCAGCTCACCGTGCGTGAGACCGGACGCCTGCTGGCGGACACCCCGCCCGAGCAGACCTGCTGGATGTCACACCGCGACACCGTGTTCGCCGCGCCGCCCGGGTTCACCCCGCTCGCATCGTCGACCGCCTCGCCGGTGGCCGCATTCGAGTCGGTGGAGCGCGGCGTGTACGGCATCCAGTTCCATCCCGAGGTCGTCCACACGCCGTACGGGCAGCAGGTGCTGGAGAACTTCCTCGGGGACGTGTGCGGCTGCACGCGTGACTGGTCGGCCGCGTCGGTGATCGAGGACCAGGTCGCACGGATTCGCGCACAGGTCGGCGATGGCCGTGCCATCTGCGGCCTGTCGGGCGGTGTCGACTCGAGCGTCGCCGCACTCCTCGTCCACCGCGCGATCGGCGATCAGCTCACCTGCGTGTTCGTCGACCACGGACTGATGCGCAAGAACGAGGGGGAGCAGGTGGTCCGGGCGTTCCGAGATCACTTCAAGGTGCCGCTCGTGGCCGTCGACGCGAGCAACCGCTTCCTCGACAAGCTGCGTGGCGTCTCGGATCCCGAGACCAAGCGAAAGATCATCGGCGCCGAGTTCATCCGCGTGTTCGAGGAGGAGGCGGCCAAGCTCGAGGGCGCCCGTTTCCTCGTGCAGGGAACGCTCTACTCCGACGTGATCGAGTCGGGCGGCGGGACCGGCGCGGCGACGATCAAGTCCCACCACAACGTCGGCGGCCTCCCCGACGACCTGGAGTTCGAGCTGGTGGAGCCGCTGCGGGCGCTGTTCAAGGACGAGGTGCGGGCGGTCGGCGCGGAGCTGGGCCTGCCCGAGCGCCTGGTCTGGCGCCAGCCGTTCCCCGGTCCCGGCCTCGCGATCCGGATCGTCGGCGGCGAGGTGACCCGCGAGCGCCTGGACGTCCTGCGCGAGGCGGACTCGATCCTCCAGGAGGAGATCCGCCGCGCCGGGCTCTATCGCGAGCTCTGGCAGTCATTCTGCGTGCTGCCCGACATCCGGACCGTCGGGGTCCAGGGAGACGAGCGCACCTACGGCTCGGTGATCGCGATCCGAGCGGTCACCTCCGATGACGCGATGACCGCCGACTGGGCACGACTGCCCTACGACCTGCTGGAACAGATCTCTCTCAGGATGATCAACGAGATCCGTCCTGTCGGTCGCGTGGTGCTCGACATCACGTCCAAGCCGCCGGGCACCATCGAGTGGGAGTGATTCGGGGCGAGGGGTAGCGCCTCGTCCCGACAACGCTCCTTTGAGGGCCGGGGCGCCCCGATCCGCCGGTGCGTCCGCGATCGGGACGAGTCACCACCCCTCGCCCCGACCCCACCCGTGCCTGCCGACGAAAGCGTCCCTCAAGAGGGATCTGTGTCACTCCTTCGTTCGTGGCGACCTGCCTTTTGACGGGGCGTTGCGGTTGACGGGTCGCTCGCAGAAGACCGAGCGGTCCGGCGCAGCGGGGAGATACCTCGAACGATCGGAGGGCTGGCGCGGGACGCAGCCCTCCCCCAATCGCGAACGCACCGTCGTCCCGGCCGGCACCGAAGTTCCAGGGAGCGTTGTTGAGGGGAGGGCTGCGCCCCGCGTCAGCCCCCACGACCCCGATAGCGCGAATCGCCGTCGATCACGGGTCCGACAAACGG
>DATJTS010000078.1:0-37648 GCA_035503035.1 Solirubrobacteraceae bacterium | reverse complement strand
ACCGTGCACGCGATCGGCGACAGGTCGCGGGTCGTCGAGTGCGGGCACTTGCCGGTCGACGTGTTGCAGCTCGGTGGCGGAACGGCGACCTTGCAATGCTTGGGCTTGGTCTTCATGTGCAGCTGGTGGGCGAGCCGGTCGTAGACGGCATCGTCCTTGGGATACGAGGTCAGGATGTTCGTCTGGTTGACCTTGACCGGCAGCTCGTCGGGGACGATCACGGCCGCCAGCTGGGTGGTCGAGGAGACGAGCACCGTCTTTCCGTTGCGGGCCAGAATCTCGCCACGAGGCGGCGCGATGGCGACCCGCTGGGTGGTGTTCTTGGCCGCGGCCTCGACGTAGTGGGTGCCGGTCAGCACCTGCAAGAACCACAGCCGGAAGAAGACGATGGCGAACAGCCCGAGGATGATCGAACCGACGATCCCGACGCGAAGCGCGAGTGCCGGGTTGAGGTTGGCCCGGGTCCGTGGATCCTCGGGCGGCTCGGAGAGACTCACCGGTCACCATCCCGGGGGATCTGGCCGGCGAGCCGGCGCGAGGGCTGGGACAGCGGCGACAGGCCGCCCGTCGTGTAGGCGCGGCGCCGGCGCCGGCGGGGATCCTCCGGCAGCACAGGGGTCACGATCCTGCGCACCAGCGCGTAGACCGGCAGCGCGATCAGCGTGTTGACGAGCACCGAGATGAAGATCTGCTGCAGCAGCAGCCAGCTCACCGGCGAGTCGACCCCGAGCAGAAACTGGAGGACCGTCATTCCGATCCCGGCGAAGGCCGTCGTCACCGCCCCCGCGACCAGCGGCACGAGGCCGTGCGAGGGATCGCGCAACTCGCGCAGGCGTCCGCACCAGTAGCCGATCGCGATGTACAGCAGCGAGGTGATCCCGAGCGTCTGCACGAGCAGCGTGTCGACGAGCAGCCCGGTGAAGAACCCGACGATCGCGCCCGGCAGCGATCCGGTGAGCAGACCGATCGACATCACCACCAGCGGCGTTACATCGGCGTTGACGCCGAAGATCGACACCTGCGAGATGACCGACTCCTGCACCACGACGGCGACGATCACGAGCAGCGCCACTCGCGCGGTGAGCTTGCCCGACCACATCTCGATCACCGGGTGCTGGCCTCCTCGCCCGTGGCCTGCGGCCGGGTGAGGATCTGCACCGCGGTGAAGCGCCGGATCGAGGCGAGCGGCGTCACCGGGACCTGCCCGGAGTTGATCAGATCGTTCTGATTGAACGCTCCGACCCGCCCGATCGGGATCGCGGCGGGATACAGGGAACCCGACTTCGCGCTGTCGGCCGGGTCCTTGAAGCCCGCGGTCATGACCAGATCCCCGGGCTGGATCGTCGCGTCGTGGGGCAGGTCGGCGAGCACCAGGTTGTTGCCGATCGCGGGCTCCAGGATGCCGGTCCCGCCGCCGCCCGCGCCCTGCCCCTTGGGAACCGCCTGGGCGGCGACCTCGACCGTGTGATCGGTGATGAGCACGACCTCTGAGGAGGATCCGCTCAGCACCTGGGAGATCTTGCCGACGAGCGCGCCGTCGGCGATCACCGGGTCGCCTGCCTGAACACCACGGCCGGAGCCCGCGTTGACCTGGACCTGCTGGTACCAGAGGCTCGAATCGCGGCTGGTCACCGAGGCGCTGACCTGTCCATAGCTCGCGGCACCGATCGCCTGATCGAGCTTGATCTCCCGTCGCAGCTGTGGGAACTCGATCAGCTCGTACTTGTAGATCGCGTTCTGCTGGGTGAGGCTCTCGTTGGTCGCGCGCAGCTGCGCGTTCTCGGACTTGGCGCGCAGCGTCGTCGAGACCCAGTCCGAGATGTCGCGGAACGGCGAGAGCACCTTGGACGCGCCGTCCTGAATCGGTGAGACGACGGCGACGATCCCACGCTGGATCGAGTGCAGAGGACTGGAGGACGACTTGCCGAAGTATGCGGTGAGCAGCACGACGGAGATGACGACGAGCAGTGCGAGGACCGCGCGCCTGCGTCTGACCACTTTGTCGTGCACTGAACCTCTGGGTCTCCGGGATGTGTCCGGGTGTCTCTCGGCCGCCTGTGAGCGACGGTACTACCGGCGACGACGGTTGCGGGAGTTCTTGCTCGAGCGGTGGATCGCCTCGAATTCCTCGAGCGAGCGGCCCGAGCCGACGGCCACGCAGGTGAGCGGCGACTCCGCCAGGTGAGCCGGCATCTGCGTCTCATGGCGCAGGCGCTCCTCGATCCCCTGCAGCAGCGAGCCGCCCCCGGCGAGCATGATCCCACGATCCATGATGTCCGAGGCGAGCTCGGGCGGGGTGCGGTCGAGCGTCTGCTTGACCGCATCGATGATCTGCGAGACAGGCTCCTCGAGCGCGCCGCGGATCTCCTCGCTGGTGAGGATGACCGTCTTGGGCAGGCCCGAGACCATGTCGCGCCCGCGGATCTCCGCCTGGACCTCCTCGGGCATGACATGCGCCGAGCCGATCTCGAGCTTGACCTCCTCGGCCGTCTGCTGGCCGATGAGCAGCTTGTACTCGCGCTTGACGTAGTTGATGATCGCCTCGTCGAGCTCGTCTCCGCCGACGCGGATCGACTGCGAGACGACGATGCCGCCGAGCGAGATCACGGCGACCTCACTGGTGCCGCCGCCGATGTCCACCACCATCGAGCCCGTCGGCTCCCCGACGGGCAGGCCGGCACCGATCGCGGCCGCCATCGGCTCCTCGATCAGATACGCCTGCCGCGCGCCGGCGCTCAGGCAGGCCTCCTCGACGGCACGCTTCTCCACCCCGGTCACGCCACTCGGCACGCAGACGACGACTCGCGGATGGGCGAAGCGATTCTGATGGACCTTCTGGATGAAGTGACGGAGCATCTCCTCGGTCACCTCGAAGTCGGCGATCACCCCGTCCTTGAGCGGGCGGATCGCGGAGATCGTGCCCGGAGTGCGCCCGAGCATCCGCTTGGCCTCGATGCCGACCGCATGCACCTCCCCATTACGCGAGTCGACGGCGACGACGCTCGGCTCCGAGAGCACGATGCCGCGGCCGCGGACGTAGACGAGTGTGTTGGCGGTGCCGAGGTCGACCGCCATATCGCGGCCGCCGAAACCGGTGAGGTAAGTGAAGAAGCCCATTGGTGATCCGAGTCGAAGCGAGCAGCCGTCAATGCGGCGGAGTCGAGCCGAGCTCGAGCGCAGACCGCATCCGACCGCGGGGCGAGTCTATCGAAGCGTGACCGTCCGACCGTGGCGCTAACCGCCGCTGACCGCGGAAAATCGCTGGAAATCTAAACCCTTCTTAACGCTGCGGCCCTGCACGCGGTCCTGCAGCGGCTCGGGAGCGCTCACAGCAGCCAGGGCGCGAGGTCCGCGAGCGTGGCCACGGGTAGCCCGACGACGTTCAGGTAGTCGCCCTCGATCGCGCTCACGAGCAGCGCGCCGCGCTCCTGGATCGCGTACCCGCCGGCCCGCCCGCGCCACTCCCCCGTCTCGACATAGTCCTCGATCTGCTGCGCGGTGAGCGGGCGAAACCGGACCAGGGTCCGCGATGCCGCGGTCTGCGTACGATCGCCCTCGATCAGGCAGACCCCACTGAGCACGGCGTGCTCGCGGCCGGCGAGGGCCGCGAGCGTCTGGCGCGCCTGCGCGGCGTCGGCCGGCTTGTGGAAGACCTGTCGGCCGAGCGCGACGATCGTGTCCACGCCGAGCACCGGACGCGCGGTGCCGAGCCGGTCCGCGACCGCGCGCGCCTTGCGGAACGCGTTCTCCAGCACGAGCTCCTCGGGCGGCCCCTCGGTCACCTCGTCCGCGGCGCTCACCTCGACGTCAAATGTCGCGCCGATCTGGGCGAGGATCGCCCGGCGCTGCGGCGAGGCGGAGGCGAGAACTAAAGGCCTGGGAAGAACAGCCCGACCTCGCGAGCGGCGGACTCCGGCGCGTCGGAGCCGTGGACCATGTTCTGGCCGACCGACGTCGCGTAGTCGCCGCGGATCGAGCCGGTGGTCGCCTCCAGCGGGTTGGTGGCGCCGATCACCTGTCGCGCGGCGGTGATCGCGGACTCGCCCTCCAGCACCATCGCGACCAGGGGCCCGGAGGTGATGAACTCGACGAGCTCGTCGTAGAAGCCCTTGCCCTCGTGCTCGGCGTAATGCTGAGCGGCGAGCTCGCGGGTCATCGTCATCTGCTGCAGCGCGGCCAGCCGCAGGCCCTTGCGCTCGAAGCGGGCGATGATCTCACCGGTGAGGTTGCGGGCGAAGGCGTCCGGCTTGACGAGGATGAGCGTGCGCTCCATCGAGGTTGGTCTCCTTGAGGATCTGGGATGCGTGGTCGGACGCCGCCGGCCTGATGCGCGCAGCGTCGCGGCGGGAGGCTAGCGGGCGAGGTTCTCGACGGATGCGGGGCTCAGCTGGGGAACGGCTGCTCGGCCGTCTCCTCGGCGCTGACCCGGCGGCGACGCTGGCGGCGCGGCGCGATCCCCTCGCGCCCGACTCCGACCTCGGCCTCGCAGTACGGGCACATCTTCCACATCGGGTCGAGCGGGCGACTGCAGTTGTGGCACGGGTCCTTGAGCTTGCGCATGCAGTTGGGGCAGCGCAGGAACTCGCGCTCGACCTCGTAGTCGCAGTGCGGGCACAGGTGGTAGCCGAGCTCCGCCAGCCGTGCCTCGGCGGTCTGCATCTCGAGCTCACGCTCGCGCACGTCATCGAGGTACTCGGGCGGCCGCACGATCAGATAGACGATCGAACCCACATAGGGCGCGATCGAGGCGATCGTGGCGCAGCCGACGAGCAGCGGATCCGCGATCCGCCGGCGAGCGTCCGCGTAGGTCCAGAAGATCAGCGCGAACCAGATCACCACCAGGAACAGGATCACGAGCTCGACCGCCAGGTTGAGCGCGCTGGTGTGGATCCCGAAGATTGCGTAGGAGAGCATTTGGGGGCCGAGTGTAGTGGTCGTGCCTTGCAGCGGCGTCTGTTAGGTACGCCGTCGGCGGCTCAGATCCTCGTTTTGTGATGACCGGCCACAGACCGGCGAAATCAGAGAAACAGCCGTCCGAACAGGTATCCGATCCCGAAGAACACGAGGATCACGATCGCGACAGTGAGCGCGACCAGTCCGATCATCTTCAGGAAACCGGGGTCGGGGCGGTGGTCTGAGTCGTTCACAGGATCGAGATCCGTCGTGGGGCGCCATCGGCGAGCAGGTCGCCGACCAGCTTGAGCGCTCCGGTGGCGATGACGACGCCGTCGGGGCCCGCGAGATGACGCGCGCGCTCCACGGCCCGCCGGGGGTCCGGGACGATCTCCCCGTCCGGACCGTGCACCTGGCGGGCCAGCGACAGCAGAGTGCCCGGCGACAGCGCGCGCGGGTTGCCGGCATGGGTGAGCACGAGTGCATCGATGCTGTCGCCCAGCGCGGACAGCATCCCGGCGGCGTCCTTGTCGTCGAGGATCGAGACGACGGCGACGATCCGGCCGCCGGCGCCGACGAGGTCCGGCAGAGACTCGACCACGGCCCGGATCCCATCGGGATTGTGCGCCCCGTCGACGAACGTGCGCGGCGCTGAGTCGATCTGCTGCATCCGCCCGGGGATGCGGACCGTGGCGGCCGCGCGCCGTACCGCCGCCGGATCCAGTTCGCCGAGGAACGCCTCGGCCGCCGCCCGCGCCAGTGCGAAGTTGCGTCGCTGGTAGGCGCCCGGCGCTCCGACCTCGATGCCGGGATCGTCGGGCGCGCGGACGATCCGCGCCTCACGCTCGGTGGCGACCCGCTCGGCCACGGCCACTGCGTCGGGATGGAGCGCGGCCCCCAGCACCAGGGTCGTCCCGCGCTGGACCACGTCGAGCTTCTCGGTGGCGATGTCGGTGACCGTCGGTCCCAGCCAGCGGGTGTGCTCCAGGCCGACGCTCGTCAGCACCTGCACGCTCGAGGGGATCACGTTCGTCGCGTCGTAGCGCCCGCCCAGCCCGGCCTCGATCACGGCCGTGTCGACCTCGCGGCGGGCCATCTCTGAGTAGGCGGCAGCGGTCAGCGCCTCGAACTGGGTGACGTGGTCGTCGGGCTCGGCGTGTCGGTCGACCTTCTCCGCCGCGCGGCGTGCCCGGGTGACCGCCGCGCCGAACTCGGCGGGCGTCAGGTCCTGGTCGTCGATCCGGATCCGCTCGCCGAAGGAGACGAGATGGGGCGACAGGTAGGCGCCGGTCCGCTGCCCGTGCTCACGCAGGATCGCCGCGATCATCCGGGTGGTCGAGGACTTGCCGTTGGTACCGACGACATGGATCGAGCGGAACGCGCGCTCGGGGTGGTCGAGCGCAGTCATCAGCCGCCGCATGCGCTCAAGCCCGAAGCGCATGCCGAACAGCTCGAGGGACAGCAGGTACCGCTCGGCCTCATCCCCGGTCATGGTGGTCATCTGGTCAGAGCGCCTCGAGCTCCTGCTTGAGCCGCGCGAGCTTGTCGCGCTCGGCCTGGACGACCTCGGGCGGCGCCTTGCGCACGAACCCGGGGTTGGCGAGCTTCTTCTCCGCGCGGTCGATCTCGGCCTGGAGCTTCCCCCGCTGCTCGGCGCGGCGGCGCTCGGTCGCCTCCAGATCGAGGTCGCCGCCGGGCAGGATGTCAAGCACGCCGCCGGGGACCACCACGCTGGCCACCGGCTCCGCGCCGTTGGGGCCCGCGCTCTGGAGGGTGATCCGCGCGAGCCGGGCCAGGTCCTCGCCGGTCTCCTCGTAGCCGGAGGCCCGCAGCCTCCCGGCGAGGGTGGCGCCCGGCTTCACCGCCGCCGAGTTGCGCCAGCTGCGCAGCGCCTGCACCGCGTCGATCAGCTGGGCGAGCGCCGTCTCGGATCTCGGGTCGACCTCACCGACCGGCGCCTCACCCACCGTGCGCGCCGCCAGCAGACCCTCGGCCCCCGGCACGAACGACCAGATCTCCTCGGTGACGAACGGGATGATCGGGTGCGCGATCGTGATCGTCTCGGTGAGCACGTGCAGCAGCGTCCGCTGCAACGCGGCCTCGCCCTCGCGCAGCCGCGGCTTGACGATCTCCAGATACCAGTCGCAGAGCTCGCCGTGGACGAAGTCATAGAGCTCGAGCGCGGCATGGGGCAGATCGAACTCGGCGATCCGCGCGTCCATGGTGGCGCGCATTCGCTGCAGCCGGCTGAGGATCCAACGATCCTCGATGCGGGCCGGCTCCACCGCCGCGCGTTGGTCGCCGGGGATCGACATGAGGATGAGCCGGGAGGCGTTCCACAGCTTGTTGGCGAGCTGCTGGCCCTGGGCGACCTTGTCCTCGGAGAAGCGCACGTCCTGGCCGCTCGACATCGCCACCAGACCCCAGCGCAGCGCGTCGGCGCCGTAGGCGGGGAACTCGCCGGCGTCGCCCGGGTGGCCGGCGTCGCCCGGGTGGCCGGCGTCGCCGCTTGGGCCGCCCGCGCCGGTCTGCTCTGCGAACACCGGCGGGCGCGGGCCGCCCTCGATCAGGTCGATCGGATCGACCCCGGTGCCCAGGGATTTGCTCATCCGACGGCCGTCGGGGGCCTGGATCACCGAGTGGATGTTGACGTCGGTGAACGGCACCTCGCCGGTGAACTCGATGCCCATCATGATCATCCGCGCGACCCAGAGGTTGATGATCTCCCGCGCGGTCGACAGCACGTCGGTGGGATAGAACGCGGCGAGCTCGGGCGTCTGATCGGGCCAGCCGAGGGTGGCGAACGGCCACAACGCGCTGGAGAACCAGGTGTCCAGCACGTCGGGGTCACGGGTCCAGCCCTCGCCCTTTGGTGGGTCCATCCCCACGTAGGTCTCCAGGTCGCGGTACCAGACCGGCAGCTGGTGGCCCCACCACAGCTGGCGGCTGATGCACCACGGACGGATGTTCTCCATCCAGTCGAGGTAGATCTTCTTTGAGCTCTCGGGGTGGAAGCGCACGGTCCCGTTCTTCACCACGTCGATCGCGGGGGCGGCGAGCTCGTCCATGCGCATGAACCACTGCAGCGAGATCAGCGGCTCGATCCGCTCGCCGCTGCGCTGCGAGAACGGCACGTCGTGCTCGTAGGGCTCCTGACGGGCGATCAGCCCCTGGTCGGTCAGCTGCTGGACGATCTTGGTCTGCGCCTCGGCGACGCTCAGCCCGCGGTAGGGCTCGGGCGCCTCGTCGGTGATGCGGCCGTCCTCGCCGATCACCGAGGGCTGCGGCAGGCTGTGCCGGCGGCCGATCTCGAAGTCGTTGGGGTCGTGGGCGGGCGTGATCTTCAGCGCGCCGGTGCCGAACTCGGGCTTGACGTACTCGTCGGCGATGACCTTCAGCTTGCGCCCGACCAACGGCAGGATCGCGGTCTCGCCGATCAGCCGCCGGTAGCGCTCGTCCTCGGGGTGGACGGCGATCGCCGAGTCGGCGAGCATCGTCTCCGGCCGTACGGTCGCCACGGTGATCGCGCCCGAGCCGCTGCTCAGCGGGTAGTCGACGTAGTAGAGGGTGTCGGTGACCTTCTGCTGCTCGACCTCCAGATCGGAGATGGCGCTGCCCGTGCCGGGATCCCAGTTGACCATGTAGCGGTCGCGGTAGATGTAGCCCTTCTCATAGAGCGCCACGAACACCTTCAGGACGGCCCTGGCGTACGCCTGGTCGAGCGTGAAGCGCTCGTGCGCGTAGTCCAGCGAGGCGCCGAGCCGCTTGAGCTGGGAGATCATCGTGCCGCCGTACTCCTGGCGCCACTCCCATGTCCTCTCGACGAACCGCTCGCGGCCGAGCTCCTTGCGGCTCGATCCCTGGCTGATCAGGAGCTTCTCCACCTGGGTCTGGGTGGCGATCCCGGCGTGGTCGGTGCCGAGAATCCACTTGGCGCGCTGGCCACGGGCGCGGGCGTGGCGGATCAGCAGATCCTGGATCGAGCCGTTGAGCGCATGGCCGAGGTGCAGGACCCCGGTGATGTTCGGCGGCGGGATCGCGATCGAGTAGTTCTCCTCCGGGCTGCCCTCCGGCGCGGGGCTGAACAGCCCCGACTCAAGCCAGCGGTGGGCGATCCGTGGCTCGACCTCGGCGGGCTCGTAACGGGTGCGTTCCTCAAGCTCGGACATGGACGGGGTGAGTGTAGGAGTCATGCCGCTTCGACCATGGCCGTGAGATCGTCCAGGATTCCGCGGCGATCGTGGGCGAAGCGGAATTCGGTGACGCGGATGACCCGGTGGTCGTGGCGCTGCAGCCAGGTGTCCTTGAGTCGGTCGCGTTCGAGCTCCTGGGGCGTTCGGTGGTAGGGATCGCCGTCGGTTTCGACGACGAGATGCTGGGCCGGCCAGTAGAAGTCGAGCTCCCACGGGCCGAGCCTCACGTAGCGCTGCGGCGGTGGAATCTCGGGATGCTCGGCGAGCCAGAGCGCGAAATCGCGTTCGAACCCCGACTCGCCTGTCGTGTCCTGGCGGGCGTTGTCGGGCGGGCGGTAGCGGGCCAGGGCGGCTCTGAGGCGAGGGATTCCTCTCAGACGGGTGCGGCGGGCGATCACCGCGTCGATCTGCTCGAGGTCGAGGAGCCGGCGGCGAGCGAGCTCGGCGATGAGGCGGTCGAGCTCCCTGGGCGTCTCTCGGGCGGCGGTCTCGACGAGGGCCAGCGACGGTGAGGCCGCCCGGAGACCGTTCACGACCCGCAACTCGCCGTCGGCGGGCGCGATCGTCGTCCGGTGCACATGCAGGCCCTGGTGGCGCGGCGTGTGCTCGGCGACGACGGTCACCTCGATGTCGAAGACGTTGACCGCCCGGGCGCCGTAGAGCCCGAGCGCGGTGCGGCGACTCAGGAACGCGGATTCGCCGACAGCGAGCAGCGCCGCGAGCAGCCGCCCGCGCTGGGTCGGCTTCGTCAGCGCATCGGAGTAGACGCCCCGGTGGCGGCGGATCAGTCGCCCCTGCCGGACGAGCAATCCCACCTGTCGGTCACTCAGACCCAGCTCGCGCAGTTGCTCGATCCCGAACACCGAGTCCTGCCGACGACCGAGCGCGGCCAGCTTCCACCATCGCTGGGAGCTTTTGTGACCCTGGAGGTCATCAATCTTCCCAGCGCCCGGCTCCGAGCCTCCTCGACGGCTTCGCTGGGAACCTTCTTGACCCTGAGGGTCAACAACCTTCCCAGCATCGTCGTCGGAGGGGGCGGGCGAAGGGTCGCGCGAGGGCACTCAGCGAGCCTGGCACGCCGGGGCGCGCCAAACGTCACAACTCAGTGCCAGTTTCAGGCGGCGGCTTCGGCGTCGCCTGTGTCGTCGTCCGCGGCGGCGGTGACGAGCGTCGGGGAGACGCCCTTCTCGATCGTCTCGCGGGTGACGACGCACTTCTGGACGTCGCGCCGGGACGGGAGCTCGAACTGGACCTCGAGCAGGGTCTCCTCGATGATCGAGCGCAGCCCGCGGGCTCCGGTCTCGCGCTCCAGGGCCCTGTCGGCAACGCTTGCCAGAGCCTCGTCGGCGAAGACGAGCTCGATCCCGTCGAACTGGAAGAAGCGCTGGAACTGCTTGACCAGCGCGTTCCGGGGCTCGGTCAAAATTTGCATGAGCTCTTCCCGCCCGAGCTGGTGGATCGCCGACATCACCGGCAGGCGGCCGATGAACTCGGGGATCAGGCCGTACTGGATGAGATCCTCGGGCAGGCAGCGCTCGAACACCTCGCCGGTGTCGCGCTGGGCCTTGGACTGGATCTCGGCACCGAAGCCGACTCCCTGGTGGCCGATCCGCCGCTCGATCACCTGATCGAGATTGGCGAACGCCCCGCCGCAGATGAACAGGATGTTCGTGGTGTCGATCGACAGGAACTCCTGGTGAGGGTGCTTGCGACCGCCCTGGGGCGGCACCGACGCGGTCGTCCCCTCCAGGATCTTCAGCAGCGCCTGCTGCACGCCCTCACCACTCACGTCTCGCGTGATCGACGGGTTGTCGGCCTTGCGGGCGATCTTGTCGACCTCGTCGATGTAGATGATCCCGGTCTCGGCCTTCTTGACGTCGTAGTCGGCGGCCTGGATCAGCTTCAAGAGGATGTTCTCCACGTCCTCGCCGACGTAGCCGGCCTCCGTCAGAGCCGTCGCATCCGCAATCGCAAAGGGAACATTCAGAATGCGCGCCAGCGTCTGTGCCAAAAGCGTCTTGCCGCAGCCGGTCGGCCCCAGCAGCAGGATGTTGGACTTCTGCAGCTCGATGTCGTGGTCATCGGACTGCATCATCTGCACGCGTTTGTAGTGGTTGTAGACCGCGACGCTCAGCGAGCGCTTGGCCTGCTCCTGCCCCACGACGTACTCACCGAGGACGTCGTAGATCTCCCGCGGCTTGGGGAGGTTCTCGATGTCGAACGACGGCGGAGCGGTGAGCTCCTCGTCGATGATCTCGTTGCAGAGATCGATGCACTCGTCGCAGATGTACACGCCGGGGCCGGCGATCAGCTTCTTGACCTGCCGCTGGGACTTGCCGCAGAAGCTGCAGAGGAGTTGCTCGTTGGAGTCGGTCGGTCGTGCCATGGTGTGTTCGCTGAAGCGCTTCTGACTCCGGTGTATCGGCAGGAAGGCCCGGAAGCCTCAGTGCTCGAAGATCACCCGGTCGATCACGCCGTACTCCTTGGCCTCCTCAGAGCTCATGAAGTAATCGCGTTCCGTGTCCTTCTTGACCGTCTCGAGGTCCTTGCCGGTGTGCGAGGCGATGATCTCGTCGAGACGGCGGCGCAGGTCGATGACCTCCCGCGCATGGATCTCGATGTCGGTCGCCTGGCCCTGGAAGCTGGAGCTCACCTGGTGGATCAGGATCTTCGCGTTGGGGAGCGCCATGCGCTTGCCCGCCGCCCCGCCCGCCAGCAGCAGCGCTCCCATCGACATCGCGATGCCGACGCAGATCGTCTGCACGTCGGGCTTGATGAAGTTCATCGTGTCGTAGATCGCCAGGCCCGCGTACACCGACCCCCCCGGCGAGTTGATGTAGAGCGAGATGTCCTTGTCAGGATCCTCGGACTCCAGGTGCAGGAGCTGGGCGACGATCAGGTTCGCGATCTGATCGTCGACCGGCGTGCCCAGGAAGATGATTCGCTCGTTGAGCAGGCGGCTGTAGATGTCAAACGCGCGCTCCCCACGGGAGGTCTGCTCGACGACCATCGGTACCAGTGGACTCATGTGCTCGCTTCTTTCGCTTCCTGCGCCGGAATCCTGCCGACTGTAGCAATGAGCCCCTCGCCCGCCACCCCCTACCCGGTGGGTCTCACGGAGTGACGACGCGCAACCGGCGCGCCGAGATGAAATCCCTGCAAATGGCGCACTCCGGCGAGACCGCCGGGTGGACGCTGACGCGTTCAGCTACCGGGCGTCCAGAGCTTGCCTGAGCCTGCAGACGAACCCTGGGTACCGCCGGCCTGCGCCGATCCGCTCTCGTCGGGGTCGCCCTTGTCAGGCGTCCACAGCGCGTCGCGCGCCTCCGCGGCGGAGACGCTGATCGGCGTCGCTGACTCGACCAGCCGCTCCAGTGCCTGCCGCGCGGCCACGTCGTCGCGCAGCTGATCCAGACGGTTGTTCCTGCGCAGCGTCTCCACGACCTCGGCGGGATCGGAGCCGTCGCGCTCGGCGGCGGGCCGCAGCGCCTCTATCAGGTCCTCGTCGGTCGGTTCGACCGCCTCGGCCTCGACGATCGCGGCCAGCACCGCTTCGCGGCGTAGTGCCTGAGCGGCCTCCGGCTCGGCCTCCTCGGCGAGCTCGTGCTCGCCCTTGCCCGCAATCTGCAGGTACATCTCACGCGAGATCCCCTGGCGGGCGAGCGCGGTGAACGACTGCTCGACCATCTCGTGCGCGCGCGCGTGGACGAGTGCTTCGGGCACCTCGACGGTCGCGTTGTCGGCGGCGGCCTGCAGCACCGCCTCCTCGAACTCGCGCTCGATCGTGCTCTCCTCGGCCTCACGCATCTTCGCGGCCACGTCCTCGCGCAACTCGGCGAGCGTGTCGAACTCCGAGGCCTCGGAGGCGAAGTCGTCGTCGAGCTCCGGCAGGTTCTTGGCCTTCACCTCGTGGGCGGTGACGTCGAACGTCGCCTCCCGCCCGGCGAGCTCTTCGGCGTACTGCTCGGGGAAGGTGACGGTGATCGTGCGCTCCTCCCCCGCGCCGATCCCCTCCAGCTGCTCCTCGAAGCCGGGGATCAGCGTGCCCGAGCCGAGCTCGATCAGCTGGTCGCGGGCCGAGCCACCCTCGAACGGCTCGCCGTCGAGCTTGCCCACGTAGTCGGCGACGATGTGGTCGCCCTTCTGCGCCGGACGGTCGACCGTGTCGAGCGTGGCCATCCGATCCCGCAGCGCGTCCAGCGTTTCGTCGATCTTGGTGTCCTCCACCTCGGGCTCACGGCGACCGACCTCGAGGCCCTTGTACTCCCCGAGCTGCGCTTCCGGGCGCACGCCGATCTCGATCGAGAACTGAAGCGGTTCGCCCTGGGCGGGCATGTCGCCGACGTCGAGGTCGGGCTCGCCGATGGGGACGATCCCGGACTCGTCGATGGCGTCGACGTACCAGGTCCCGAGCGCGGTACGCAGCGCCTCGTCCAGCACGTAGTCACGTCCCAGCCGGCGGATGACGACCGGCGGCGGAACCTTGCCCTTGCGGAAGCCGGGGATACGCAGCTGCGAGCCGAGCTTGCGCGCGGCCTGCTGCAACTGGCGCTCGACCTCGTCGGCCGGCACCTCGGCCTCGACGCGGACGCGGGACTCAGGTAGCTCGGTGACTGTCGTGGTGACGGTGGCCATGAGCAAGCGAGCTTAGAACGTCTTCGCCGTCGAGGGTGCGCACCGGCGGCTAGGTGAGCGGCGCCGCCTCGGAGGCGAGGTTCTTCAGCTCGCGCACGACGACGGGGAGCGTCGTGGTGTCGTAGTGCTCGGACGCGCGCACGTCGGCGAGCACGCTGCGAGCGCGCGCGACCGACTCGGCGTTCTGCTCCAGCCACGCCTCGATCGCCGCGATCGGGTTGCCGCCGTTTGCGCCCTGGAGGATCTCGCGCGTGAGCATCCGGTGCAGCTCGTACAGGTCGTCACGAAGCGCCGACCGCGCGAGCGCCTGCCAGCGGTCCGAGCGCGGGAGCTCGAGCACTCGATCGCGCAGCCAGTCGAGACTGAGCCGCTCGCCGATCCCGAAGTAGACGCAGGAGGCGGTGTACTGATCGGTGCCGCAGGCCGCCGCGTCCTCGACGATGTCGAACACCGACAGCAGCGCCGGCATGGCAGCCACGCGCCGGGCCAGTTCGGCGGGGACGCCCGCCTCGGTCAGCTCGTCCAGTCGCGAGTCGTATGCCTCGTGGTCGGAGGTCGTGAGCATCTCGGGGATGGCGGCGTAGAGCTCGCGCACTCCCGCCTCGAAGTGGTGCGCGGTCTGGGTGACGTCGATCTCGGTGCGCGCCCGCGCACGACACAGCCAGCGCGTCGCCCGCTCGACCAGACTGCGTCCGTCCAGCAGCATCGACATCTGGGTGCCTGCCTCGATCCGGTTGTCGAGGTCCTCGATGGCGTCCCAGAAGTCCCGCATCTCGAAGACCTCGCGCGCGACCGCAAACGCGCGGGCCAACTGGGGAGCGGTCGCTCCCATCTCCTCCCCGAGACGGAACGCAAACGTGGTCCCGCCGCGGTCCACGAGCTGGTTGGCGACGATCGTCGCCACGAGCTCGCGGCGCAGGCGATGCTCACGGATCTCGCGCATGTAGCGCTCAGCGCCCTCCGTCCCCGCCGGGGCGCGGTCAGCCGAGGCCGAGCCGGTGCCGAGCGGCGCCGGGAAGTAGCGCTCGAGATCGCCGAGCAGGTACGGGTCGTCGGGGAAGTCGGATTCGAGCAGCTCCTCGTAGAGCGCGATCTTCACGTATGCCATGAGCACCGCCAGCTCGGGCGCGACCAGACCACGGCGTTCCGCGCGACGCTCGGCGAGCGCCTCCTCGGTGGGAAGCACCTCGATCTCACGGTCCAGCGCGGCGTGGTTCTCCAGCCAGCGCAGCAGCCTCGCATGGACGTCACGCATCGTGACCGACTGCCGCACCGCCAGCGAGAGCGCCTGGGTCTGGGTGTAGCTGCCGTAGAGGACCTCTTCGGCGACGGCGTCGGTCATCGACTCGAGCACCGTGTCGCGCTGGTCCTCCTGGAGCTCGCCGTCGGTGATCAGGTCCCCGAGCAGGATCTTGATGTTGACCTCGTGGTCGGAGCAGTTGACGCCGGCGACGTTGTCGATCGCGTCGGTGTTGACCCGGCCTCCGGTGGACCCGGTCCCGCCTGCACCGCCACGCAGCGCATACTCGATGCGGCCGCGCTGGGTCAGCCCCAGGTTGCCTCCCTCGGCCACCACCCGGCAGCGCAGTTGGGAGCCGTTGACCCGCAGCGCGTCGTTGGCCCGGTCGCCCACCTCGGCATGACTCTCCGTGACCGCCTTCACGTAGGTCCCGACGCCGCCGTTGTAGAGCAGGTCGATCGGCGCGCGCAGGATCGCGGAGATCAGCTCGTTCGGCGACAGGCGCGTCGCCTCGATCCCGAGGGCCGCGCGCACCTGTGGCGTGATCTCGATCGACTTCGCGGTGCGCGGGTAGACGCCGCCGCCCTCGCTGATCGCGTTCGGGTCGTAGTCGCTCCAGGCCGAGCGCGGCAGGTCGAACAGTCGCCGCCGCTCGACGTAGCCCGCGTCGGGGTCGGGATCCGGGTCGAGGAAGATGTGAGCGTGGTTGAAGGCGGCCACCAGCCGGATGTGCCGCGAGCGGAGCATCCCGTTGCCGAACACGTCGCCGGCCATGTCGCCGATCCCGACCACCGTGAAGTCCTGGGTGGCGACGTCGACGCCGAGCTCACGGAAGTGGCGCTTGACCGATTCCCACGCTCCCCGAGCGGTGATGCCCATGGCCTTGTGGTCGTAGCCGTGCGAGCCGCCGGAGGCAAACGCGTCGCCGAGCCAGAACCCGTACTCCTCGGAGACCGAGTTGGCGATATCGGAGAACCGGGCGGTCCCCTTGTCGGCGGCGACGACCAGGTACGGGTCGTCGCCGTCGTAGCGCACGACGCGCTCCGGGACTGCGACGCCCCCTTCGACGTAGTTGTCGGTGAGGTCGAGCAGTCCGTGCAGGAACGTCCGGTAGCAGTTGATTCCCTCCTGCAGGTACGCCTCGCGGTCGGTGACCGCGGGGGGATGCTTGACCACGAACCCGCCCTTGGAGCCGACGGGCACGATCAGCGCGTTCTTCACCATCTGGGCCTTCATCAGCCCGAGCACCTCGGTGCGGAAGTCCTCCCGGCGATCCGACCAGCGCAGACCGCCGCGCGCGACCCGGCCGCCCCGCAGATGGATCCCCTCCACGCGCGGGGAATAGACGAAGATCTCGAAGCGGGGCCGCGGACGGGGCAGCATGTCCAGCTTCGTCGGGTCGAGCTTGAACGACAGATACACGGGATGCGGCTCGCCATCGACGACCCGCCAGTGGTTGGTGCGCAGCATCGCGTCGATCACCCCCATCACCGATCGGAGGATCCGGTCGGCGTCGAGGCTGGCCACCGAGTCGATCGCCTCCACCACCTCGTCGCGGATGCGCGCAACCGCCGCCTCGCGGCGGTGTTCGTCCGCGTCAGGGTCGAACCGTGCCTCGAACAGCGCGACCAGCCGGGCGGCGAGCGTCGGGTTGTCAAGCAGCGTCGAGATCATGTAGGCATCCGAGAACGGGATCACCGCCTGGCGCAGGTAGCGCAGGATCGCCCGCAGCACCGTGATCTGCCGGCCGCTGAGGCCGACCCGCATGACGAGTCCGTTGAGACGGTCGTCTTCCAGCCGTCCGGCCCACACGCCCAGGAACGTGGAGGCGAACTCCTCGCCGGCTCGGTCGAGGTCGGCCGGGTCGCAGCTCAGCCCGACGTCGTACACCCAGACCGGATCGCCGTCGGCGGGGCGGATCTCGTACGGACGTTCGTCGACGACGCGCGCGCCCATGTGCTCGAAGGTGGGTACGACCTCCGAGAGCGTCACCTGGCTGGCGCTGAACAGCTTGGCTCGGACCATCCGCTCGGGGTCACCGGGCCGGCGGTGAACCGCGAGGATCGCGCGTCCACCCGATCGCAGGCGGTCGATGCGGGCGATGTCGTCCACCGCGGTGGTCGCATCCACGAGCGCGCGGTAGGAGCGCGGGAACGCCCCGCCGTAGATCTCGTTCAGCGCGAGGCCGCGTTCCTCGCCGTGGCGCTGGGTGAGCGCGGCCCGCAGGTCGTCGCCCCAGTCGCGTGTCGCCTGCGCGATCTGGGACTCCACCTCGGCGACGTCCGCGTCGCGGATCCCGGCGCCGCAATGGACGGTGTAGTCGATGCGAACCACGACCGACTCCGAGAGCTGCAATCGCCAGTCAACGTGGTCGCCGCCGTAGGCGTCGGCGAGGATCTTGCTCGCCCGCCGGCCGTTCTCGGTGTTGAAGCGTTCGCGCGGCATGCACAGAGTGGCCGCGACGAAGCGGTCCAGGCGGTCACGTGAGACGAACAGGCGGACCCGGGGCCGCTCACCGAGACCGAGCACGCCCATGGACATCTCGAACAGATCGTCGGTCCCGATCTGGATGAGCAGGTCGCGCGGCAGGGATTCGAGGATGTCGATCAGACCCTTGGCGTCGTGGCTGTCGGGCGGGAACGCCGCCGCGTGCATGATCCGCTCGACCTTGTCACGGAGCATCGGCACCTCGGCCGGCGGCGCGTGGTACGCGCTTGAGGTGTAGAGCCCGAGAAAGCGCCGCTCCCCGAGGACCGTGCCGTCCTGCGCGAAGCGCTTGACGCCGATGTAGTCGAGGTAGGCCGGGCGGTGAACGGTCGAGCGGGCATTGGCCTTGCTGAGCACCAGCGGGTTGACGCTGTGGGCCTCGGCGAGCGCGCGCTCGGACAGGTGCTTGGTCCGCTCGGCTCCCTCCTCGCGCAGGATGCCAAGGCCGGTCTCCGGGATCGCGGTCAGGGCGTCATCGCCGAGCTCGTACTCGCGATAGCCGAGGAACGTGAAGTGCCCGTCGGCCAGCCAGTCCAGGAACGCGCGGCATTCGGCGAGCAGGTGGTTCTCGCATGGCGGCGGGCGATCCTCGAGCTCGGCGGCCGCCTCGGCGGCTCGCTCGCGCATCGGATGCCAGTCCTCCACCGCTGCGCGGACGTCTCCGAGCACCCGCTCGATCCCGGCGCGCAGATTGGCGAGCCGTTGTGGATCCGGCTGGCGGGCGACCTCGGCGTGGATGATCGACTCAGAGATCGCGTCGGGGTCGGTGGCCTCAGGCGCGACCACGTCGGCGAGGATCCCCTCCGGGCTGCGCACGACGCGCATCACGGGATGGATCAGCAGCTCGATCGCATGCCCCTGCCGGCTGAGCTCCATCGTCACCGAGTCGACGAGGAACGGCATGTCGTCGCAGACGATCTCCACCACCGTGTGCGGAGCTCCCGAGGCCTCCGGGTTGAACACCCGGACCTTGGCCTCCCCCGGCGTCCGCCGCGCCGCCATCTCCCACTCGCCGAGCACGGTTTCGGCGAGACTTGAGACCTCGCGCTCACGCAGATCCTGCGGCGGGACCCAGTGGAAGAACTGGCGGACGAACTCCGCGCATGGCCAGGACGGCTCGTGCCCGAGGCGGGTGGTGACAGCCTCGAGCACCGAGTCGATCAGGTCGAGCTCGAGATCGTCGGTCCTCACCGCCATTTGCGTGTCTCTCCTGACACGAAGCGGAACGGTACCCCTCCGCGAGGATGACGGGTACACCGCGTGCGGCTCAAGGGATCAGCGCGACTGCCGATCTATGCATTGATGGCCCGTCTGCCTGCCCCTGCGTTCGTCGCCTACGCGTTGGTTGCGGCGCTCGCATGTGCGGCCGCCGAATTCGCCGCGAGCCATCTCGGCGTCAGCGCGCTGGCCGCCGCGGTGTTCGTCGGCGTGGTCGCGCTCGCCTACGCCGGCTGCGGGCTCGCCGTCCTGCACCACGCGCGCGGCCAGGTCGAGCGCGAGGCCGAGGAGCTCGGCGACCTCACCCAGATGCTCGCGCGTTCCACCTCCGAGGCGCAATCGCGTCGCCTTCTGCTGCGTTATGTCCAGCGGCTGGCCCCTGATGCGGGCGCCGTGCTGCTCACCCGCGGAGATCCTGCTCAGGGGCTGGAGCTCACGTTCGGCGAGCGGATCGTGGACACGCCGCTGCTCGGTCTCTCCAGCGCTCGGTTCGCGTCCGAGCCCTGCCGGGCGATCGAGATCGGCCAGCCGCGCGAGATCGGGACCACCGTCGCCGCCGCGGCACCCGCCTCTGAGCAGATCGCCGCGTGCGCGCTCTGCGGGCGGCTGTCCACCGAGCTCATGTGCGAGCCGCTGCGCGCCGCGGGGCGGCAGACGAGCGCGCTGCTCGTCGCCGACACCCGGATCGACGCCTCCGTGCGCGCCCGGATCCGGGAGGCGGCCGAACGCGCCGCACCGGTGCTGGCGATGCACCACAGCCAGACGGCGATCGAGCGCCGCGCCGGATCGGACCCGCTCACCGCTCTTCCGAATCGGCCGGCCGCCGAGCAGACGCTGCGCCGGCTGTGTGCCCAGGCAGGCCGCACGATCAGCCCGGTGACCGCGTTGCTGCTCTGCATCGACCAGCCCCCCAGGCTCAAGACCGACCGTGAGCGGGCACTGTCGCTGGTCAGCCGCCGTCTCACCGAGATGGCACGCGCGAGCGACTACATCGCGCGCTTCGACACCAACACGTTCCTCGTTCTCGCACCCGACACCGATCGGGAGGGCGGTCTGGAGCTTGCCGAGAAGCTGCGCCGCGAACTCGAGCTGATGACGCCGGGAACCGACGGCCGGCTCACCGCAAGCCTGGGGGTCGCCGCGCTCCCGATGGATGCACTCGCGCCAGACGACCTGCTGCGGCAGACCGATCGCGCCCTGGCAGTCGCCAAGGCGCTCGGCGGCAACCGTGTGCAGGCTGCCGAGTCGACGATCGCCCCCTGATCGGCCGTCTCGCCCAAACCTGACCGGGGCCCGCCTCCTGCCCGGTGTAGGCTCAGCCGACGTGGAACCCGAACGAGCACGTGAACTGCTGGCCCAGGAGCGAGAGCGGCTGGAGTCCGCACTCCAGTTGCACTCCGGCGCCCCGGACGAGGGCGACCAGGAGATCACGCCTGGCGAGTTGGGCAGCGAGGGGCTCTACCAGGACGAACTCGACGAGGGCCGCCGCCGCGACCTCGAATCGCAGCTCGCCGCGGTTGCGCGCGCGGAGGAGCGGCTGCGCAACGGCACCTACGGTCTGTCGGTCCAGAGCGGGACGCCGATCCCCGACGCACGCCTCGAGGCCCGGCCGACGGCTGAGTTGACCGTCGAAGAGCAGCAGGCGCAGGACCGCTGAGCGGCCCCATGGGCGGACCACGAGCAGCGCGGCCCTTCACCGGCGCCGTGCTCGACCGTGCGAGCGTCCAGCGTAAGGACCCCCAGTGGATCACGGCGATGGCGGCCTCGCCCGCCCGCCGTGGGATCGGTGCGGGCCGTGATCAGGTCCTCGTCTCGGGAAGCAGTCCGGCGCTGGCCCTCACCCGCCTGGAGCCGACCGACGAGCAACTCGCCGTCCCGATCCTCCTCGGTGTCGACGGTGACGCGCCACTGTTCGCAATCGACCTCGAGCAGGAGGCGGCGCGCGACCGACCCGCCGACGACGGCAGCTGGGACCGGGACGGCGAGGACAGCGGTCCGCATCTGATCTCGCTGCGCGAGGCGGGCGTCGCTCTCCCACACGCGGAGGCCGGCCTGGCCGCCTACGTCACGGCGTTGCTCGCGTGGCACCGGCGCCACCGCTTCTGCGCCAACTGCGGGCACGAGACGAACGTGGTCGAGGCCGGGTTCGAACGACTCTGCCCGCACTGCGGCGCCCATCACTTCCCGCGCACCGACCCGGTGGTGATCATGACCGTCGAGCACGACGATCAGCTGTTGCTCGGTCGCCGCGCCGGCTGGCCCGGTGGGCGACTCTCGGTGCTGGCGGGGTTCATTTCCCCGGGCGAGGCGGCGGAGGAGGCCGTCGTGCGCGAGGTCGAGGAGGAGTCCGGCATCGTCTGCCGCGACCCCGTCTACGTGACCTCCCAGCCATGGCCATTCCCGGCTTCGCTGATGCTCGGCTTTCACGCGGTCTCCGACGGGGGTGAGGCCCGCGCGACCGACGGCGAGCTCGACGAGGTCCGCTGGATCCCGCGTGAGGTGGTGCGCGCCGCGGTGAATGGCGAGGACGTCGGCTTCGCGCTGCCCGGCGAGGTCTCGATCGCGCGCTACCTGATCGAGCGCTGGGTCGCCGCTCGTCCGAGCTGAAGAATCCGCCGAGAACGCGGTGAGCGCCCGCGAAGAATCCGGGCGATACCGACACTCGTCTTAGGGGACGCGCCGACGCTCGGCGCATGACGCTCTCGATCCTCCACCTTCGCTCGACCGCGACCGAAGGGCCGACCTTCCCGATGGCGCGGTCCACCGGGACGACCGCCCGCCGCCGGCTGGGCGCACCAACCGCTCCCCGGATCGCGCTCGGCGCGCTGCTCGCGCTCACCGCGCTCGCCTACATCTGGAACCTCGGCGCCTCCGGCGACGCGAACAGCTTCTACGCCGCAGCGGTCCAGGCGGGCACCGAGAGCTGGAAGGCGTTCTTCTTCGGCTCGCTGGACAAGGCGAACTTCATCACCGTCGACAAACCGCCCGCGTCGCTCTGGGTGATGGAGCTCTCGGGCCGGGTCTTCGGCTTCTCCAGCTGGTCGATGCTCGTCCCCGAGGCGCTCGAGGGCGTCGCCGCCGTCGCCCTGCTTGCCGCTGCGGTGCGCCGCTGGTTCGGCGAGTGGGCGGGGATCGCGGCGGGGGCGGTGTTCGCCCTCACGCCCGTCGCCGCGCTCATGTTCCGCTTCAACAACCCGGACGCGCTCCTGGTGCTGCTGCTGGTGGCCAGTGCCTACAGCCTGACCCGCGCACTCGAGCGCGGCGCCACCCGGTGGATCCTCGCGGCGGGAGCGCTGCTCGGGTTCGCATTCCTGGCCAAGATGCTGCAGGCGTTCCTCGTGCTGCCCGGGTTCGCGCTCGTGTATCTGGTGGCCGCGCCGGGGCCGCTGACCCGCCGGGTCTGGCAGACGCTCGCGGCGGGCGCGGCGATCGTGATCGCCTGCGGCTGGTGGCTGCTCGCGGTCGCGCTCTGGCCGGTCGCCGACCGGCCGATGATCGACGGGTCGGCGTCGAACAACATCTTCAACCTCATCTTCGGCTACAACGGGCTCGGCCGGGTGTTCGGGGGCAGCGGGGACGGCGGCGCCGGCGGCCATGGGATCGGGGGCGGCGGGATCGGCTCGAGCTTCAGCGGCTCGACGGGACTCCTGCGGCTGTTCAACTCACTGATGGGCGGCCAGGCATCGTGGCTGCTGCCGGCAGCCCTGATCGCCCTCGTCGCCGGGCTGATCGCGCGCCGGCGGGCCCCGCGGACCGACCGCGTCCGCGCGGCCCTGCTGCTGTGGGGGAGCTGGCTGGTGGTCACGGCGCTCGTGTTCAGCGAGAGCAGCGGGATCATCCACACCTACTACACCGTCGCGCTCGCCCCGGCGATCGGAGCGCTGGTGGCGATCGGCGGGCGCCAGGCCTGGCAGCACCGCGCCTCGGGTTGGGCGCAGGCGACGGTCGGGGTGACGATCGCGGTGACCGCCGCGTGGGCGGAGGTGTTGCTCGCCCGAACTGCCTCCTGGCACCCGTGGCTGGCCACCGTGGTGCTCGCCGCCGCCGTGATCGCGCTCGGCCTGCTGGCGGTCGCAGCACTGCCACAGCTGTCCGCTCTCGGCGCCTCCTCGACCCGGAGGCTCGCCTCGGCGGGTGCCGTGCTGGCGCTCGTCGCCTGCATGGCCGGACCGGTCGCCTACACGTTCGACACGGTGAGCACCGCCCACACCGGTTCGGTCCCGAGCGCGGGGCCCTCCGATGGTGCGCGCGGAACATTCGGCGGCGGCTCGTTCGGCCGTGGCGGCTCGTTCGGCCACGGCGGCTTCCCCGGAGCGCGGACGTCATCCTCGGAGGGCGCTCCGACCGGCGGCTCGCGCTCCGCAGGCGCTCCCGGAGCGCGGACCAGAAGCTCGACCACGACGGGGTTCCCGGGCGGCCGCACCCGCGGCGGGTCGCTCGGCGGCGAAACGTCCGGCGTGCCGGGCGGCGGGATGTCCGGTGCGCCGGGCGGCGGCACGGCAAGCGTGAGCGCGGCGCTCCGCCGCGCGCTCGAGTCAGACGCAGGTCGCTACCGGTGGGTGGCGGCGACCTCGGGGTCGCAGTCGGCTGCCTCCTACGAGCTGGCGACCGGCGGCCAGCCGGTGATGGCGATCGGCGGCTTCAGCGGTGAGGGCGGCAACCTCACCCTCGCCCGCTTCCAGTCCTACGTGAAGGCCGGCCAGATCCACTACTACATCGCCTCAGGTGGCGGCATGGGCGGCGGCCCGGGACGCGGGGGCGCGAGCTCCTCGATCCAGCGGTGGGTCGCGAGCCACTACACAAAGCAGACGATCGGCGGGACCACCGTCTACAACCTCACGCTGCCCAAGGCGACGAGCTGAGGGGCCGCGCCGGGGACGCCCGCCGCGTCCCCGGCCATACTGGCCCGCAATGGCGCCGGACTCGCTTCACGACCTCTTCTTCGCCGCCGCCGGGGTCGCGGGCGCGCTGATCGGTCTGTTGTTCGTCGCGATCTCGGTCGAGCACGAGCGGCTCACCGCACGCGACGCCGATCAGGTCCACCGGGTGCGCGCCCGCTCGGCGCTATCGGCCTTCGTCAACGCGCTGGTCATCTCGTTGTTCGCGCTCGTGCCTGACGACAGCCTCGGCGTCGCCGCCACCTGGGCGGGGTCCCTGGGCATCCTCTTCGTGCTCGGATCGGTGCTCTCGGTCCGCCGTGCACAACGTCACCCTCCCGCGAAGACCGGTCACGTCCGCCAGCTCACCTTCCTGGTCCTGATGCTCGTGACGTTCTCGCTGCAGGTGGTCAACGGGATCCGTCTGCTCGTTCACGCCCACAGCCAGGGCGCCGCGAACTGGATCGCGGTGCTGGTGATCGTCTGCTTCATGCTCGGCATCTACCGGTCATGGGAGCTGATCGGCGGACCGGAGATCGGCTTCGGCCACGAACTCGCCGAGCTCGTCCGCGAACGCTCGCGTGACCCGGACACCCCTGAAGACCGCTCCGACTGACCACCGCCCATCCGTTCGGACGGTGGCGCGAACGCGCAGGGATAGTTAGATTTGGCGAGGTTCCGGGGGCCCCGTCCCAACGGCGTGAGGGCCTCGGCCCGGGGGAATGAGGAACGTGGCGCAAACGCAGTCCGGAAGTGCGGCGACGTTGAATGGCGGCCCAGCGGATCACCCTGTGGCCGACGGCCCGGCGATGAGCCCGCCGAGCGTCCGCCGGCGCGGACCGTCGCCGACGACGGTGCTCGCGATCGCATCGCTCGGAGCGGCGGTGGCATTCGTCGACGCGACGATCGTCAACATCGCCTTCCCGAGTATCGAGCGCTCATTCCATTCCAGCTCGATTCCGACGCTCTCGTGGGTACTGAACGCCTACAACATCGTGTTCGCGTCGTTTCTGGTGGCGGCGGGACGCCTGGCCGACCTGCTCGGACGCCGGCGCATGTTCATCACCGGGCTCGAGTTGTTCACCCTGGCGTCGGTGCTCTGCGCGATCTCGCCCTCGCCGGGTGTGCTGATCGCGCTCAGGGCGGTGCAGGCGCTCGGAGCGGCGCTCCTCGTTCCGTCCTCGCTCGCACTCGTGCTGCAGGCCTTCGACCCGGAGCGCCGCTCGCACGGCGTCGCCCTCCTCTCCGCCGTCGCCGCGGTGGCCGCCGGGCTTGGACCGTCGCTCGGTGGGGTGCTGGTCGGCATCGATGACTGGCGGCTGGTGTTCCTGGTCAACCTGCCGATCGGAATCGTCGCCATCGTGCTCGCGCGCCGGCGCTTGATCGAGAGCCGCGCTCCGGGCGCCCGGCGGGTGCCGGACCTGCTCGGAGCCGCGACGTTCGCCGTGGGTGTTGCCTCGCTCGTGCTCGGCGTCGTGAAGGGCTCCGCGTGGGGCTGGGCGGCCCCGCCGACGCTCGGTTGCTTCGCGACCGCGCTCCTGCTCGGCGCGCTCGTCGTGTGGCGCAGCGGCTGGCACCGGGCCCCGATCATCGACCTCGCCCTGCTGCGGATCCGAACCTTCTCGGCGGCGAACGCGATGACCGTGCTCGCCGCCGCCGGCTTCTACGGCTACACGCTCACCAACGTGCTCTACCTGACGGGCGTGTGGGGCTACTCGGTGCTGCGCGCCGGTCTGGCGATGACGATCGGCCCGTTCGTCGCCGCAGCGGTCGCCGGCCCGACCAGCCGGTTGGTGCAGCGCATCGGCCACCGGCCGGTGCTGGCGGCAGGCGGGGTCATCTGGGGTGGCGCGGTCCTCTGGTTCGTCGAGCGCGTCGGCGTGCGGCCGGATTTCCTCGGTGAGTGGCTGCCCGGGATGGTGCTGCTCGGCGTCGGCGCGGGCACACTGCTGCCGAATCTGAGCGGCGCGGCCGTTGCCTCCGCACCCGGGCAGGACTTTGCCACCGCAACCGGACTCAACTCGGTCGCCCGCCAGGTCGGCGCGGCGATCGGCGTCGCGATCGTGGTCGCGCTGATCGGCACCCCGACCCCGCTCACTGCCGCCGAGCACCTGCGCCACGCCTGGACATTCGGCGCGGCCTGCCTGTTCGCCGCCGGAGCGGGTTGCCTGCTCGTCTCCCGGATCACACCCGAGCGATCGGTGTCGCTGGCCGGTGCCGTGCGCGAGCTCCGCGGCGCGCTGGCGTCGCTGACGGATCCGAGCAGCGTGACCGGACGGCCGGCGCGGCTGAGATCCGCGGGATCGAGCGACCCCTCCACTGCTCGCGTGGAGTCGCTCGCCGACTTCCTGGCGCTCGCCCCGCTGTTCACCACGCTCGGCGCCGACGCGCGTGAGGAACTCGCGTCACGTGCCCGTGAGCTCCGGCTCGCCGGCGGCGAGTGGCTGTTTCACGAGGGAGATCCCGGGGACACGCTGTACCTGGTGCGCTCGGGCCGACTGGAGGTGGTCGACGAGCGCGCCGCCACCCGCCTGCGCGAGATCGCGCGCGGCGAGGCGGTCGGTGAGCTGGGCCTGCTCGCCGAGGCGCCGCGGTCGGCATCCGTGCGCACCCTGCGCGCCTGCGAACTGGTCGCGATCGAACGGATCGAGTTCGAGCGACTGCTCAGCGAGGAGCCGGCGATCTCGGTGGCGCTCAGCCGCGGACTCGCCGCGCAACTGCGCGACGTCCGCGCTCCGGCTCCGTCCCGACGGCCGTTGCCGACCACCGTAGCGGTCATCGGTCTTGATTCCCGCGCCGATCCGGTCAGGCTCGCACGCGCACTGGCGCAGGCGCTCGGGAGCGGCTGTGCGATGCTCGACGGCAGCGAGGCCGCGCTCTCGGACGACGCTTCAACGGCAAGTGTCTACGCACCTCTCATCGACCAAGCCGAACGCTCCCACGATCTGGTGGTGCTGAGTGCGGGCTCGATCACCGAAAGCGGCCCCTGGAGCGAGTTCTCGCTCGCCCAGGCCGACAGGATCCTCGCGGTCGCCCCCGGGGGCGTGGATCGGGCCCGTCTCGCCACCGCGGCGATCGACGGGCTGCGCGGGTGCGATCTGGTCGCGCAAGACGTCGCGCTCGGCTCCGGAGGGGTGGCGGAGATCGCCGAGGCGCTGTCGCCGCTGGAGAGCCACCGGCTCTCGGACGCGACGTACGACGCCGACGTGGCGCGGATCGGGCGGCGCCTCACCGGCCGCGCGCTCGGGATCGTCCTGTCGGGTGGCGGCGCGCGCGGGTTCGCCCATCTCGGCGTGCTCGAGGAGCTCCTGGCGGCGGGTCTCGTCATCGACCGGATCGCAGGGGTGTCGATGGGCGCGTTCATCGGTGGCCTGTACGCCATGGGCCTCACGCCGGACGAAGTCGATGCGCGCTGCTTCGATGAGTGGGTCCAGCGGCGCCCGCTCAGCGACTACACGGTGCCCCGCCGCGGTTTGATTCGGGGGGAGCGGGGGCGGGCGATGCTGCACCGGACGTTCGGCTCGGCCCGGATAGAGGAGCTCCCGCTGTCATTCATGTGCGGGTGCACCGAGCTGCGCAGCGGCGAGTTCGTCCTCTCGCGATTCGGTCCGCTGTGGGAACGTGTCGGGTTCTCGATCAACCTGCCGATCATCAGCGCCCCGGAGGTACGCGGCCGCGACATGTACGTCGACGGCTCGCTCGTCGACAACCTGCCGGTCCGTGCCATGGCGGACATGGGCGAGGGGCCGATCATCGCCGTCGACGTCAAGCCGCCACTCGGCTCCGGCGGTCACCCAGAAGCCGACGGTGCACGTGCGCCGCAGCCGGCGGCTACCGCCGGGTCGGGCTCGCGCACGCGGCCGCCGCGGGTTCCGCTCCTACCCGAGACGCTCGCCCGCGTCCTGCTGCTCGCCAGCGAGGACACGGTGCAGGCAGCCGAACGTCACGCCGATCTCATCATCCGGCCGCGGCCACCCGGCGTCGGCCTGTTCGAGTTCCACCAGCTCGACGCCGCGCGAGAGGCCGGCCGCACGGCGGCGCGGGAGGCGCTCGAGCGGGCCGATCTCTGAGTCAGAGCGACTCGCCGCCGAGTTCGAGCTCGCCGGCCGCGGCACGCTGGCGCACCGAGTCGCGAAGGGCCTCGAGTGCGCTGTACCGCGGCTGGTAGCCGAGAACCTGGCGGGCGCGCTCGATGCTCGCGGCGATGCTCCGCCCGACGTGCTCGCGGGTCGCGTCGGCGTGATCGCTTCCAACCCGGCGTTCGAACTCGGGCCAGTCGAGCAGCTCGATGTTCGCCTCGCGGCCGAACCACCCGGCGACCCCAGCGGCCAGGCCGCGGAGCGTCATCGCCTGCTCGGCCACGACGTGGAAGCTCGCCCCGATCGCGGCCGGACGGCTGAGGGCACGCTCGAACACCTGAGCGACGTCGTCGGCGTGCACGTGATGCAGGATCCCGAGCCCGAGCTCCGGCAGCGCGACCGGCTCGCCGGTCGCCAAGCGCCGCCAGACATCGTCGTCGAGGTTGCCGGAAGGTGTGATCGACGGCCAGGGGCCGGTGATATGCCCCGGATGCAGAACGATGCTCGGCACGCCGCCCGCGATCGTCTCCCGGTGCAGGAACTGCTCGATCTCCACCTTGCCGGTGCCGTACTCCCCGAAGGCGGTGCGTGGCTCCTCCTCGGTGACCGGGACCCTCGCGGCCGGACCGTGCACCCAGATCGTCCCGCAGTGCACGTGCAAGGGCCGGCTGGCTCGCAGCGAGTCGACGAGCTGTTCAGCCGACGCGCGGGTGAAGCAGAGCATGTCGATCACGGCGTCCGCCCCGAGCGCGGCGATGCGCTCGCCGAAGCTGCCGGCCGCGTCGTCCGCCTCGCGGTCGGCGACCACGCGCTCCACCGCGCGCCACTCCGGCGCCGGAACGTAGGGCGCGCGCTCGCCGCGGCTGACCGCGACGACCTCATGTCCGCCGCGCACCAGGCGGGGCACGAGGTAGCTCCCGACGTGCCCGGTCGCGCCGATGATCACGATGCGGCTCACGACTCGGACCCTACCCAGATCGTGGCATCGCGCGTGACCGCGCCGCCATGCCAACGATCAGGACGTGGAGTCCCCGCCGTCCGTACCGTCCGTGGTCGCGGTGCCGGTCGACTCGGTCGTGTCCGTGCCACCGGTCGTGTCGGTCGTGGACGTCGTGTCCGTCGTATCCGTCGTGTCGGTGGTGTCCGTCGTCGTGGACGTCGTCGTGTCCGTGGTGTCCGTCGTGTCCGTCGTGTCCGTCGTGTCCGTCGTGTCGGTCGTCGGGTCCGTCGAGGTGGGGTCGGTCGAGGTGGTGGGGTCGGTCGACGTCGGATCCGAGCCGGAAGCCGCCGACGGGTCGCTCGGATTCGGGTCGGACACGGGAGTTGAGGGACCGTTGGAGCTGGGATCACCGCTCGAGCCGGTCGTCTCCCCCGCGTTCGATCCGCCGGATGAGCCTGTCGGCGCGGACTGTGACGGCGCGTTCGCACCTGCACCGGAGCTGCCGGAGGTGCCGGTGCTCGACGGCCCGGCAGGGGTCGTGTTGGCAGGCGCGGCCTGGGAGGGAGATGGCAAGGACGGAACGGTGCTCGTCACCGGCTGATGGCCGAGCGTTCCGGTGCGGGGCGGCAGGGTGGTCCGCGCGACCAGGCGATGTGTGGGCGGCTGCACCGGGTGGTGATGGGACGCGGCCATGCCGATCGCGACCGCGGCGGCGGTGATGGCCTTCGCCACCGCGTGCGTCCCGAACCCACCGAGCACGGTCAGTCCCGTCGCCGCGGCGACCGAGCCTCCCGCGACCGCCGCCGTGCTGGCGGCGCCGGCGGCGGCGAGGCCGCCCGCGGCGGCGGCACCCGTGCTGACCGCGCCGGCGGCCGTCGCTCCTCCGGCGATCGAGCCGGCCGCGGTCACGCCGCCCGCGATCGAGCTGGCGGCGGTCGCGCCTCCGCCGACGGCCAGAGCGCTGCTTGCGGTCGCGCCGGTCCCGGCGATTGCCGCGCCGGCCGTGCCCGCTCCCGCGGTGGCGGCTCCTCCGGCGGCGGCCGCTCCACCGGCGGTCACGCCACCGGCGCCCGCGCTCGCTCCGCCCGCGGTCGCGCCACCCGCGCCGGCAGTGGTCGCGACGGCGGCCCCGCCGGCACCCGCCACGGCGGCCCCGTGATGTGCGATCAGCCCGAGGACCGCTGCTCGCAGTCCGGCCAGAGCCGGCACCGGGAGGATCATCGCCATCGCGGCCCGTTGACGACGCGTCTCGCTCTCGTAGGCGGCGCAGCTCGGGCACCGGTCGATGTGCGTTCGCAGCGCACTGCGAGACGGGACCCGGCCGGGCACGTTGGCGATCTCCTCCCGGATCTCGAGACAGGAGCGGTTGCGCGCATGCCGGAACCGGGTGAGCGCCTCGCGCGCCTGGAAGACGAGCGCCTTGACCTTGGGCGCCTGCACTCCCAGGATGTCGGCGATCTCCCGCTGCGAGTTGTCACCGAGCTCGAACAGGACCAGCGCCGCACGCTGGTCGTCAGGCAGGCTCCGTATGTCGTCGAACAGCTCGCGCAGCTCCTCGCGCCGCCAGACCTGATCGATCACGTCGGCGCCGAGCCCGAGCTCGGCGTCGGCCGGGTCGGACGTCCGGTACGCCCGGATCTCAGAAAGGCACCGGTTGCGCGCGATCGCGTATAGCCACGGGCGCAGAATGATCTGAGACTCGGCTCCGCGCATCGCGTGATAGGCGGACACGAACGTCTGCTGGACGGCGTCCTCACCGCCCTCCCGACTGCGGAGCATGTGCGTGCAGAACGAGAGCAGCCCGGGCGCGTAGCGGTCGTAGATCGCCTCGAACGCTCGGTCGTCGCCGGCGCGGACCAACCCGACGAGGCCGTCGTCCGATTCGCCGGTCAACCGCGCCGGGCTCGGAGCCAGATGCAGCAGAGGAACCTCAAGTGTCGCGCCCACGCGGAGAAGTGTGAACCCACCAGAGGCCAAACGCCACCCCTCCGACCGAAACTTTCTCAAGTCAGCGCAAACTGCGCTCAAACTTCGCCGAGATTTCGTGCGCGCGAGATGCGCGGGCCCACCAGTGCCTGAGGGGAATCATTCCCCCCAGGCACTGCGCCCCCTGATCCCCGCGTCATCCGCGCGTCTGCCCCGTGGCGGCGGCGCCGGGCTGTCTGACTCTTCAAACGTCGAAGAGCGGGAAAGGTTGGTTCAGCGCTGAGAATTTGCTGAAGCGGGCGCGGGCGCGCGCGGAGACGCGACCGGTTGCTTGAGAACTCCTGCGCTTTCGGGTAGCCTCGATGAGGCATGGATGCGGGAATCAGTCCTGATCAGGACTTTGTCGGGGTGCGTTGCTACGGCACGGTGGCCTCTTGCGACCCGGTGGCCGGCCTGGGGCAGGTCGTCTCCGCCTGCGGCCAGCCTGTGGCCTTCCTCATCACCGCCCTGGACGACGAGATCCTCACCTGGCTGTCGCCGGGCACGCCGATCAGCTTCATCCGCGCGGCCGCCGAATCTGGGCCGCCCACCGCCACCATGATCCGGCTTGGCGGACCCGCACTGCCGTCGGCGCGAGCTGACACCGCCCGCTGAACCGACTGCGGCCACCTGTATGATCGCCCCGATGGGTCCGGGACTGTTCCGGTTGAGGGCTGCGATGATGCGCAGCGCGGTGAGCCTCCTGTCGATCCGTCCGGGGTTGCTGTCGGCGTTCCTGCAGCGGTTCGCATTTCGCGCGGCGCTGGGACGCGACGCACGGATCGACGCGTGGCGTGCACTTGGCGCTCAGATCGGAGACGACGTCTTCATCGGCGCCCGGTTCGAGGTCACACAACCGCAGAACCTCACCATTGGCTACAACACGAAGCTGCCCGGGAAGGTATGGATTGACTCCGCGTATCCAGTTGCCATCGGGCATGACGTGGCCGTGAACGACGACCTGACGATCCTGACCGCCGAGCACGATGTCAACTCGGCCGATTTCGATGGGATTGGAGAGCCCACGTCAATCGGCGACTACGCCTGGCTTCCGACCAGGATCATCGTCCTCCCAGGTGCGAACGTCGGCGAGGGTGCGGTGGTCGGTGCGGGCTCGGTGGTCACGCGGCCGGTTGAGCCGTACACGATCGTCGCCGGAAACCCGGCGCGCAAGATCGGCGACCGCGTTCGCCAGCCGTACCTGTACGCACCTCGTTTCATCGCGCCGCGCCTGTAACGGCCCCGCCCACGACGGAGACTGCCGTGCCGGCGACGGAGGGTCGAGCGCGAGTGCATGCTGCGCCTTCAGGTTCGTCGCCGCTCGGTCAGGGTGTGGAGAGTCGGCTGTTGTGCTCGTCGCGCCAGCGGACCCATTGGCGGACGGGGTCGAGGTCGAGGTCTTTGACGCTGACGATGAAGAACGTGACGCCGAGGTCCAGCTGTTGGGGCCCGGACGCCGCGGGATCGCCGGCGACCAGGACAGAGCGCTCGATCTCCTCGGGGTCACGTCCGATCCGGCCGCAGTGGTCGTCGAGGATCTGAGACTTGCGGACGAAGTCGTCAGCGTCGGCGAACGTGTGCCAGATGTCGGCGTGCTCAGCGACGAGTCGGAGGGTCCGTCGCTCCCCGGACCCGGCGATCAGCAGCGGGATCGGCCGAAGTGGCGGTGGGTCGAGTCGCTTGAGTCGTTTCTGGATCCGCAGGATCCCACTCTCGAGATCGTTGACGCGGTCAGCGACTGAGCCGAACCGATAGCCGTACTCGCGGTAGTCGCGTTGCTTGAAGCCGCTGCCGAGTCCGAGGATCGTCCGGCCACCCGCGATGTGATCGACGGTCCGTGCCATATCGGCGACCAGATCTGGGTTGCGGTAGCCGATGCAGTTGACGAGCGGACCGAGATCGATCCGTGAGGTCGCTGTCGCCCACGCAGCCAGCATCGTCCAGCACTCGTAGCTCGGCACGTTGGTCTCTCCAGGCCCGAAGAAGTGGTCCCAGTTGAACAGCGCATCGGCACCGAGCGCTTCTGCTTCGCGGGCGGCGTCGAGGAATGCGGGCCAGTCAGCGCCGTACTGCGCGATCTGAAGTCCGATGCGGATCGGCCGCGTGTGGCGTGCCGTCACAGAGTGCTCTCCCTCGTTTGCCAAGACCCGGTCGTCCCGAAGCCCGACCCGGAGATCAAATCTACCTGCAAATCGAGTCTTTCGCTGACCAGAAGCCTCTGCCCGTCGCGCCACTGCGAAAAGGCCCCCGTACCGCCCGACTGCTGAGGGCGTCAGGGCTGTCTGAGAACCCGCTCCAGGCGGATCGCAGCCTGCACTCGGTGTGGCGTGCGCGGACCGGGCGTCCGAGGATCTGCTCGACAGCGTTGAGTCGGTAGGCGATCGTGCGGTCGTTGACCTTGAGCTTCGCTGCAGCCGCCGACGCGTTGAAGGCGCACTCGAAGTACGCGCAGAGGGTTTCGCGCAGCTTCGCTCCATCGCGGCTTGCGTCCAGCGGTGCCAACTGGTTGCCGACGAACGCCCGAGCGGCGCGCTCGTCCGCGAGCAGCACGCATTCCAGTTCCACATCGTCGAAATGGGTGACCGCAGCGCCCATCGCCACCCCGATGCGGTGCGCCGCGCGCGCCTGGCGATGAGTGCGTCGAAACCCGCCCAGCCCCACAGCGGCCCGACCGATCGCCAGCCCGCCGTCCCGATCGCCAATTGCTGCCTTGAGCGCATGCTCGTCCCCGGCGGCATCGCCCGCGAGCCACCCCCAGACGGTCTGGCCGCTGACGGCGACGACGAGCGCGTGTGAGCCGAGTGCCCCGGCGAGGCTCGCCAGATCGGCGTCCGCCCCGGCTCCCCAGGCCAACCACGCCCCGGTGACCGCTGCAGGAATCGAGGCCGCCGGACTCGGCGGTGTTCGTGCCGTTGGTTCACCGCCAGCCCCGACGACCATCGTGCGCTGCGTGCTCGCCAGTTGGTCGGCAGCCCGTTCTCAGCATCTGGGGAACACGTGGAGCGGCTCGCGTGGGCTTGCCGTTGACCGCGAGCGGTGGGCGATCCCGGTCCGCGGCGAGCACGGGCGCGTCACCCATCTCCCCGACCTCGCCGTGTGGCGCCCCGGAGCCGAGCGACCCGCGGCGATCATCGCCGAGCCCGGCGGGCGTCGCCGCGATCGTCAGAAGGCAATCCTCGAAGCCTGGCGCGACGCCATAGTCGCCGGTCAATACTCAGTCGTGCGCTACGACTGCGCCAACGCGTCACTCGCCCACTCGATCTCCCGGCTCGCCGAGAACGTCAGACCAGGAAGGTCAGTGTTCGTGGCAAAGGTCCAGACGACCGCCGACGAGATAGACGCACTGCCGACGAGATCGAACGACGGGTCGGCGGAGGAGGGCCAACGAGTCGCGGCGCGACGAGCCGGGCTGGGGGCACCCGCCAGCCTTGGATTCTGAACGTCACAGGCGCCGCGCTGCAAGCGCGTCCTCGGCGTTCGGCGCCGAACGCCTCCGGGTGCTTTTACGTCTTCACGGGTAACGGCGCTATGTGCTGCCGGATGAGGGTCTGGACAAGCAGGATGCGATCTGCAAAGGCTCGAGTAGCTCGGGAGTGTCGGGTGTGGCGGTACACGTTTTCGGTGGGGCCAGGTGCGCCTACGGTCTGGTCGGGGTCGTCACCCCCGAGCGGGTGATGCTCCGGGTCAGGCCGGGCCCTCCCGACCCGCTGTCGCGCCAGGTCGCACGGGTTCTCGCTGTGCGCCACGTTCTACAGGGCGCGCTCACCGCCCGCCATCCCCGCGCAGGACCCCTTCGCTTTGGCGCAACGGTCGACGCCATACACGGGATCTCGATGATGATCGTCGCGCTCTCGCAGCCCCGGCGACGGAGGGTCGCGCTCGCGGATACGGTCATCGCGGTGGGATGGGCCTGTGTCGGCCTCGTGATCGCGGGCCGGACGCGCAGCTGAGGAGCGGGTCGAGCACAAGGCGTGCACTGGCCGCCTACCGCGGCCGAACCGCTCCTCATCCGTCCGGCGGCGATCCCGTGGGCGGCTCGGTCGGCTCAGGGTCGGGCCCGTCGCTGCCGATCTCGAAGCCGGTCACCGCGCCCCAGCGGTCGTGGTGGACGATCTCGCCCTGCCAGCCCCGCAGCGGATGCATCTTGCTGCGGCGCAGCGCGCAGGCCCACCCCCTGGTGACGAAGTACACGATCACCGGGACGACCCAGATCGCCGCCCGCCAGAAGTGAACCTGCCCGGTGTAAGAGAGGTGCAGGCGGAAGAAGACGCGATCCAACGCCCCAGCCGCGAAGATGGCGAACACCCAGCTGAAGAACGCCGCACCGATCGCGGTGCGCGTCGGGTGGTCACGCGGGCGATCGAGCAAATCGTGACGGCGGTGGTCACCGGTGACGCGGCGCTCCAGCGAGGGCCAGGCGAACAGAACGCCGAAGACGAACGAGGGGAACGCCACTCCGCCCCAGAACGGCTCGGGGATGATCGTATGACCACCGATCACCAGTTCCCAGCTGGGCATCAGCCGTAGCGCCCCGATGAGCCATCCGATGTACCAGTCGGGCTGCGCACCGTTCTCGGACAAGTACGGGTGGTAGGGACCCCATTGCCAGATCGGGTTGATCTGGACGAGCCCTCCCATCAGGAACAGCACCGCGGTGGTGGCGAGAAGCAGTCCGATCGCGCGCAGGGCGTATGCCGGCCACATCGGGGTGCCGACGACGTTGCGCTCACGCCGGCCTGGTCCGGGGAACTGCGAGTGGTGCTGGCGCATGATCATCGCGAGGTGGACGCCGATCAGCGTCGCGAGCAGAACGGGGATGATGAACACGTGCATGATCTCCAGCCGGGAGAAGAAGGCGCTGTTTCCCGGGAACTGCCCGCCCCAGATCGTGCTCGCCATCTGCCCGCCGATGAACGGGATCGACAGTGCGACGCCGTTGCCGATTGCCAGCCCCATCCCGGAGAGCAGGTCATCGACAAGTGAGTAGCCGGCGAACCCCTCGAGGATCGCCAGCCCGAGGATCGTCAGCCCGATGTAGTAGTTGAGGTCACGTGGCTTGCGGTACGCGCCGGTGAAGAAGATCCGCAGGAGGTGCAGGACGATCGAGGCGACGAACAGATCGGCGGCCCAGTGATGGACCTGGCGGATCAGCAAGCCGGCCGGAACGTCGAGGGAGAGGTTGAGCACCGACTGGTAGGCCTCGGACATCTGCTGCCCGCGCAGCAGCGCGTAGGTGCCGTGGTAGACGACCTGATGTCCGGAGGGAACGTAATAGAGCGCGAGGAAGACGCCGGTCGCGATCAGCACCATGAAGCTGTAGAGCGAGATCTCCCCGATCAGGAACGACCAGTGGTCGGGGAACACATAGCGCAGCGCCCACTTGTACAGAGGTGCACCACCGATGCGCTGCTCGGTGTACACGAGGCCGCGTTCGTATCGGCGCCGTGCCCAGGCGTTCGGTGAGCTCATGCCCGCCGGGTCCCCCACCAGGCCGGACCGATGTCCTCGTCGAAGATCCCCGCGGCGCGCAGGTTGCCGCTGGTGTCGATCATCACCGGGAGCTGGGGCAGCGGCCGGCCCGCCGGCCCGAAGATCACGTTGCCGCCGTCCGCCGGCGTGAACGTCGAGTAGTGGCACGGGCAGGTGAACGCAGGCTGCTCGGTGCTCGTCGGCCCGTAGGTGGGATAGCGGTAGAGCGAGATCGCGCAGCCGGCGTGCGGGCAGATCTTCGAGAACGCCATGATCCCGCCCGGCGTCCACGCGCGGCGCGCCGGCGGCAGATGGATCATCGCGGTGGGCAGGCGGATAACGAGCAGTCCCGCCCCGAACAGCTCGGAGTCCTCCCCCTCCGGCAGCGCGGTGTAGAACGATCCGATCTGGATCTCGCTCGCGGCCAGCGGCTGCCCGGTCTCATCGATCATCCGGATCCCCCGGCGCCACGGCGACTCATGCAGCACACGCGCGCGCGGTCCCAGCGAGGCGATCGGCGACGCCGCCGCGGCGGCGACCGCGCCTCCGGCGACGCAGCCGGCGCAGACGAGCAGGCCGCGGCGCGAGATCCCGTCCCCGCCCTGATGCACCAGCGCGCTGACCTCCTGCGCGGCCTCTGGGACGAGCAGCGCATCGCGAGGCTCAACGCTCGTCTCCTGTGGGACGACGAGCTTGCCGGCGAGGATCGTCGCGCCGGCGAGCAACAGCAGCGCGCCGCCCATCGCCAGGCCGAGCAGTTGGGTGTTCGACTTGTCGAGCGCGAGCACGGCGATGAACGACAGCGCCAGGCCGGCCGCTGCGAACAGGAGCAATGCGACCCACAGCTCGTGGCGCCCGTCGGCGGGCAGCTCACGCCGACTGGGATCCTCTCGGCCGGGAGTGGGCGCGTGCGGGGCCGCGTCCGGCGGCGGCGTGTCACCCGCCGGTCCCCGGCCACGCAGCATGCGCCAGGTGGTCCGCAGTGCGATCAAGAAGCCGATCACGCGACTCACGGGTCACTCCGGTTCACTTCAGCTCACCCCCGGTTCGTTCACCAATGAGTCGTGCGACGAGGACGAGTGCGAGCAGCGCGATGAACCAGGCCGCCATCCCCTCCGGAATCGGCCCGATGTTGTAGAGCCCCCATCCCCCGGCGTTGTCAGGGTGCCGGGTGGACAGCACGTAGCGGGCGATCGAGTCGAGCTCACGTTGATCGATCTGCTTGGAATCGAAGTGTGGCATCAGGTAGGGCCCCATCCGGACCGCCTCGGCGATCTCCAGTGGCGTGTCGTGTTGCAGACTGGGCGCGAACGCGCCGACTGTCATGCCGCCGCGGCCGACGATCTGATGGCACCCCGCACAGTGCAGCGTGAACTGTGAGAACCCCTGGGAGAGGTGGCCCGCCGCGGAATCGGCGTCTGGAGATGGAGGGCCGCCGAAGGAGCTGATGTACGCGATCAGGGCGTCGATCTGACGGCGGGTGTAGGCCGGTTGCCCCCGGACCGGCTCGGCGGTCGGGTTCGACAGCGGCATGCGTCCGGTCGAGAGGTAGAAGTTGACCGGTCCGGCACCGACGCCGATCAACGAGGGGCCGTGGCCTGCGCGTCCGGAGAGCAGAAATCCATGACAGGCCGAGCAGCCCTCGTCATACA
>DATJTS010000077.1:0-12282 GCA_035503035.1 Solirubrobacteraceae bacterium | reverse complement strand
CGCGAGACCGTCCGCCTCACAGGCGTCGTGCCGCAGATCTCGATCGTCTCCGGCGCCTCCGCCGGCGGCGGCGCCTACTCGCCGGCGCTGACCGATCTGATCGTGATGACCGAGGACGCCGCAATGTTCCTCACCGGCCCGGGAGTCGTGCGCGACGCGCTCGGCGAGGAGATCGACGCCGCCAGCCTCGGCGGCCCGCGAGTGCACGACCGCAACGGGGTCTGCCACCTGGTCGAGACCGACGAGGCGAGCGCTGCCGCGCGCGTCCGTGAGATCCTCGGCTACCTGCCGTCGGTCGCCGGCGGCCCGCTGCCGTGCTCATCGGTGCGGATGGCGACCGGAGAGAACCCCGGCGATTTCGTGCCCGCCGAGCCGCGCCGCTCCTACGACGTGCGGCTGGCCCTGCGCGCGTTCGTCGACCGAGACTCGCTCCTGGAGCTGCACCCTCGCTGGGCCCGCAACGTCGTCACCGCGCTGGCGCGCATCGATGGCCGTCCGGTCGCGATCGTCGCCAACCAGCCGCGTTATCTGGGGGGCGTGCTCGACGCCGAGAGCTCCGAGAAGGCGGCGCGCTTCATCGGCTTCTGCGAGTCGTTCGGCCTGCCGCTGGTGGCCGTCGTCGATACCCCCGGTTTCATGCCGGGCTCCAAGCAGGAGGCGGCCGGCGTCATCCGCCACGGCGCCTCGCTGGTGCGGGCGTTCGCGGCCGCGCGCGTGCCGAAGTTCACGGTGGTGCTGCGCAAGTCCTACGGCGGCGCCTACATCACGATGAACTCCCGCGACCTCGGAGCCGATCTGGTGATGGCCTGGCCGGACGCCGAGCTCGGGATCATGAGCGCCAAGGCAGCCGTCGGGATCGTCAACCGCCGCCAGCTGCGGGTCGCGCCCGACCCCGAGGCCGAGCGTGACCGGCTGGCCGAGATCTACGCCGAGGAGCACCTGCGTGCCGACAGCGCCGCGGCGGCCGGGTTCGTCGACGAGATCATCGAGCCTCACGAGACGCGTGACCGGTTGATCCGTGCGCTGGAGACGTTCAGCGGCGAGCTCGACAGCGGCGATTGGACCGACGCGCTGCTCGGCCCCGCAGCGCGCCCGCGTCGATGATCTCCCGGCTGCACCGGTAGCCGCGATGGGCATCCTGTCGGGCAAGCGCCTGCTGATCACGGGCGTCATCACCAAGGACTCGATCGCCTTCCACGCCGCCGAGCATGCGCAGCGTGAGGGCGCCGACGTGCTGCTCACGAGCTTCGGGCGGGTCAAGCGGATGACCGAGCGGGCCGCCCAGCGGCTCCCTGAGCCGGCTGACGTGCTGGAGCTCGACGTCAACCGCCCCGAGGACCTCGAGGCGCTCACCGAGACCCTGCGGGAGCGCTGGGGTGGGATCGACGGCGCACTGCACGCGATCGCCTTCGCGCCCCAGGACGCGCTCGGCGGGAAGTTCATGACCGCGCCCGCCGACAGCGCCGCCCAGGCGTTTACGACGAGCGCCTTCTCGCTCAAGGCGCTCGCCGCGGCGCTGCAGCCGCTGATGGATCCCGGGGCATCGCTCGTCGGGATGGATTTCGACGCGACGGTCGCGTGGCCGATCTACGACTGGATGGGGGTCGCCAAGGCGGCGCTCGAGTCGGTCAACCGCTACCTGGCGCGCGATCTCGGCCCGAGTGGGATCCGCTGCAACCTCGTCTCCGCCGGTCCGCTCGGCACCGTTGCCGCACAGGGGATCCCGGGCTTTGAGACGCTCGCCGATCTGTGGCGCCGGCAGGCACCGCTCGGGTGGGATGTCTCCGATGTGGCGCCGGTCGCACGGACGGTCTGCTGGCTGCTGTCGGACTACTCGCTGGGGATCAGCGGCGAGATCGTGCACGTCGACGGCGGCTTCCACGCCGTCGGCGCCGCCGCCCAGGACTGACCGCGTCAGCGGAACAGGTCGGTGTCGGCGCCGCGCAGCAGCGGCGCGACTCCGGGCCCGTCCTCGACGCAGGTGACCCGCGCCATGCCGGTGATGATCGCGGCGGGCTGACCGCCGTCCTTGGTCCGGACCAGGTCCGCGGCCGCGGCGAGCTCGTCGGCGATCGCGATCACCGTTGCCTTGAGATCGCGCCCCCGGCGATCGGCGCGCCCGCGCCAGTCATCGAGCGGCGCAAGGCCGGCACACCCGATCGCGACGTCGCACTGGCCGTGGCGCCAGGCGCGCCCGAAGGAGTCGGTGACGATGACCGCAAGCGTGGAGCCGGTCCGCTGGGAGAGACCCGCCCGCAGCCGCCGTGCCGATGCGTCGGGATCGAGCGGGAGCATGATCACGCTGTCGTCCTCGGCCGTGTTGGAGGCGTCGACGCCGGCGTTGGCGCACACGAAGCCGTGATGCGTCTCACTGATGAGAACGCCGCGCTCGGCCCGCCGGACCGCGCGGGTCTCGTCGAGAACGACCTGGACGTGACGGGGATCCTTACCGCCCAGCCGCTCGGCGAGCTCGAGCGCGCGAGCGGAGGGGCTGACGTCGACAAGCCGGCGCGTGCGGCCCTCCGCCTTGGAGATGAGCTTGTGGGCGACCACAAGGACGGCGCCGGTTGCGGCCGCGGGCGCGCCGGGCCGGGCGAGCGCGTCGGCGATGAGCCCGGCCGGGTCGTCGCCGGCGCGGACCTCGGGGATTCCGGGGAGAGCCGCGGCGCTGATCACCCGCGGCTGCGGACGAGTTGGCGGAGCATTCCGCGGGTGAGCGCGGCGCCGCCGCGGGAGCGTTCAAGTGCCTCGGTGAGCATGGCGAGGTCCTCCGGCGTGTCCACGTCGAGCGCGAGTGACGGAACGGACACCGACTCCGCGGTCAGCCCCGCGGCCCGTGCCTGCTCCAGGTGGCGCTCGTGGCTGCCCTCGCCGAAGCTCGGCGCCAGCGCGTCAGGAGGGGTGATGAGGAGCGCGTTGGTCCCGGTCCCGTGGCGATCAGGCACGATCAGCACCGAGTCGGCGCGCAACCTGCGGCCGGCCAAGGAATCGAGCTCGTCCGGGTCCAGCAGCGGGCAGTCCCCGGGCACCAGCAAGGCCCGGTCCGCACCGAGCTTGATCGCGTGCTCGATCCCGCGTTGGGCGGCGTCGTTATGCCCGGCGTCAGCGTCCTCGACGATGTCCGCGCCGTAGCCGGCCCCGATCCGCTGTGCGACATGGTCGGGGGTGACCACGATCACCGAATCGACCGTGGCGGCGCGCCGGAGGGCGATCAGAGCGTCGGAGAACATCGCCTCCACCAGCGCTCGCCGGGGAGTGGGGTCAAGCTCCGTGGCGAGGCGCTTCTTCGCCCGGTCGAGCGTCTTGATGGGGAGGATGGCGATCGTCGTCATGTGTGAGAGCACGCTACCGGCGTCCGGTCACGATTCGGAGCTTTCGGGAGGTGTGAGTCCGAGCGCGAACGCGAGCGTTGCCTGTGCGACCTCGCGTCGACGCTGGGGGGTGTCGAGCCGGACGTCGCGCTCGAGCGTGACGATCTCCTGCGCACGCTCGTCGGCGACGAGGCCGTCGATCAACGGTGTATAGGCGGCGGCGATCCCGTCGCTGTCGAGCGTCCGCTCCGCCCAGGCCAGGCACGCGGCGGTCGGGCCCTTGAGGACGGCTCCGTGCACCAGCGGGCTGACCGCCACCACCGGCGCGGCGCTGGCGATGATCGCGTCGGCGAGGCCGGGGACCGCGAGGATCGGCCCGATCGAGATGACCGGATTCGAGGGGCCGATGATGATCGCGCACGCGTCCCGGATCGCATCGAGCACCTCCGGGGAGGGGAGCGCCGCGGCTGCGTGGCGATATTCGACGCCATCGATCGGCCCTTCGCCGCGGCGGCGGATCATGAAGTCCTGCAGCGGCCACCACCGGCCGCCGGCGTTGATCCGGGTGCGCACCGGGCGATCGCTCATCGGCAGCACACGCGCGGTGAGCCCGAGCGCAGCGCCGATCTCGGCCTGTGCTGCGGTCTGGCTGCGCCCGCCTGATAGCGCCTGCGCGCGGTGGATGGCGATCGCCAGGTCGCGGTCGCCGAGGTTGAACCAGATGTCGTGGCCGAGCTCGCGCAGCCCATCCATCGCGGCGAATGTGTCGTTCTGGAGGCCCCAACCGCGCTCATCGATGCGATCCGCGAGCCAGAACGTGATCAGGTCCGGGTCGGGGGAGACGTGACCGCCGTAGATCTCGACGTCATCGCCGGTGTTGGCGATCACGACGAGTTGCTCCCCGGCGACGTCGAGCATCCCCCGGGCAAGGCGCGCGCCGCCCGTCCCGCCCGCCAGCACCACGACCGGCCCGCTCGCCGCGGGGGTCTCGGAACCGGGGGACACTGCGTCGCTCATCGTCGGGGCGGGCGGAGCCGCGTCAGCCGTCGAGGCCCGTGATGCGGATGCCTGCGCGTGACTTGTTGCGCACGTTGATCGAGATGATCAGCGGCGTGAGGCCCTCGACGATCCGCGACATCTCCAGTGCGCCGGCGTTGACCGCTCGCAGCCCATCGATCCGAGAGACGAGCTCCATCGCCTTGTCCTTGTCGGCCTTGCGGTCCCCGCAGACGAGCACGTCCTCGTCGAGCGTATGGTCCAGGTCGGTGAGGAGCGCGGCGCTCACGGTATGGAACGCCGACACGACCTTGACGCCGTCGGGGACCATCTCCTGGGCCTGCTGGGCGGCGGAGCCCTGCCAGACCCCGAGCAGGCGCGTCGCCTTGCCGCTGACGGCCGCCGCGAGCGGCACGGTGGCGTCGATCACCAGCTGATCGGCGGTGAGGACGTTCCCCAGGTTGGTGAGCGTCTCGGAGTGCGAGCGGAAGGGGACGCTCAGGATGACCAGGTCAGAGCCTGCGACCGCCTCCGCGTTCTGGGCGCCGCTGAAGCTTCCGTCCGGCACCTGGGAGCGGGCGCGCTCCGCAGCCTCCTGCGCGCGGCCGGCATCGCGGGAGCCGATCACCACAGGCGTCCCGCCCAGCCCGAGCCGGAGCGCCAGCCCGTAGCCGAGTGCGCCGGTTCCGCCGACGATGCACACCGGGGAGGCCATGGACGGGTCAGTGTATTCGGGGGTCTGACCGGGTGCCGCGCGGTGGCCGGGGAGTTCGACCCGGACCGGTCCACGGCGCCCGGTGTGTTAGAACGCGGGGAGATGACCGCGACCGAGGACGAGCTGCTGAAGGTCGCCCTGGACGCGGCCCGTGCCGGTGCGGCGGAGCTGGTCGGGCGATTCGGCCACCGCCAGCGGCAGGTCCGCTCCAAGTCCTCGCCGACCGACCTGGTCTCCGAGGCGGACCTCTCGGCCGAGTCCGCGATCCGCGCGGTGCTCGGCGCCCGGCGTCCCGAGGACGCGATTCTCGGTGAGGAGGGCGGCGCCACCGGCGACGGCGCGCTGCGGTGGGTGATCGACCCGCTCGATGGCACGACCAACTTCCTGTTCGGCGTGCCGCAGTGGGCGGTGAGCGTCGCCTGCGAGGACGCCCAGGGCTCGCTCGTCGGCGTCGTGCTCGACCCGTCTCACAACGAGTGCTTCGCGGCCACCCGGAACGGTCCGGCGACGCTGAACGACGCTCCGATCGAGGCCGGCGAGCCCGACAACCTGGCGACCGCGCTGGTCGCGACCGGCTTCGGCTACGAGAGCGATGTCCGCGCCCGCCAGGCGGCCGTGCTCCAGCGGGTGCTGCCGAGGGTGCGTGACATCCGCCGCGCCGGTTCCGCGGCACTCGACCTCGCCTGGTGCGCCTGCGGCCGCCTCGACCTTTACTGGGAGCGGGGCGTCAAGGCCTGGGACATCGCGGCGGGCACGCTGCTGTGTGAGCGCACCGGACTGGTCGTTTCCCGGCTTGAGGAGAGCGAGGACGGCCCCGCCGGGATCCTCGTCGGCCCCTCGGGGCTGCTCGGCGAGCTGCGGGGGCTCGTGCTCGACGGCTGAGCTTGTTGCGGCTGGTTTCGCCGCGCGGTGGCCGGGCGCCGGGTGCGGGCAAGGGCGTATGGGCTGTTGTGGCTTCTGAGTGCCGGAAGGGCCCAGCGGGTGGGTGCGGGCGAGGGCCTGGGGGCGGTTGTGGCGTCTGGGGTGCCCGAACTGCCCACGCGAGGGGTGGACGCCGTCGCCTGTGGGCGGTTGCGGCGCGCGGGGGTGGCCGGCCGCGGACCGTGGAGACCTGCGGATTACACTCGGGAGCCTCTCCGCGGCGGTGGTGGAACGGTAGACACGACGGACTCAAAATCCGTTGTCCGCAAGGACGTGAGGGTTCGAATCCCTCTCGCCGCATTCATGATCTCCCTGCGTATCGCGGAGCGTTCTACCAATCGTCTACCAACACCGAGAAACGGCGCGCACCGGTCCGTCCGTCGCATCCCCTAGCGTCGCCGGCTATGAGCACCGAGGACCCGTTTGAATTCGCCCAGAGAGCGCTAGCCGATTGGGAGGCGCGGACGGCTCCCATCAGAGATCACCTAGCGCGCATTGAGGCTGCGGCGGCCGAGCTGCCATCCCTGACTGCTGCTCTCGACAATCTCAACGTCAAAGAGGCCAATGCCGCGATCGCAGCGGCTGAGGCACGCGCAGGCATAACTCCCGAACTCAAGGCGAGGATCGCCGAGGCGAAGGCCCAAGAGCAGCGGTTCAAGGAGCAGGCTCAACGGATCATCGACAACGCGAACCGGGCGATCGAAGAGGCGCGCCGAGCCCTACCGGACATCTTCCTGAACGGCTGATCTTCACCGCCCTACGGGCTTGGGCTCAGTTAGCATCAAGGCGTGCCAGATGATCCAAAAGAACTTCTAACGGTCGCTGAGGTCGCCGACCAGCTAAGGGTCAATCAGCAGACGGTCCGGAACTGGACTTCCGGACGACGCTGATCTACGCGGACTATGCGCCCAGAGCGCACGAGGTCGATCTAATCAACGGGGCGTTTGCGTCTCGACCAATCCCCGTGCAGAGCACTGTTCCGCTAGCTTGATTTCTGTGGATTTCCAAGACGCGCTTGATCGGCTCGCGAGCCTCCGCGAAGAGAGCGAGTCTCCGTTCGGGGTGTTTCAGTGGAAGGACCCGACTCAGGTGGCTACCCGGGAGTGGAGGACGGGGGCGCTCGACTCAGTTGCTGATTCGGCACGCGAGCACCTTGGGGTTGCGTTGGTGGAGTTCGAGCTGAACCATCCGCACCCTGAATTCGTTGGGATTGTTCGTATCGACGCACGCGGAATTTGGTACCACGACGGTGATGGGAGTGTTCACGAGCCGGCATGGAGGCTGAGGCTGATGCCATGGCGCCATGTGGACGGGATGACGCTTCACCAATCGTCCTAGAGCGTTTCCTCTACCAATCCGTCTACCAGTTTGAACGCAAGTCGGCTCAACTCAGACCAACTCGCATCTGAGAAAGCCCTGCAAAGCGAGTAGAACGGATAGAACGGCGTCGGATCTGGGATTTCGAATCCCTCTCGCCGCATTCGATGGGTGAGGCCTGCGGCGCCCAGCCCGCGGCGGTGGCGGTCCTGTCGATATAAGTGCCCTCGGCGGGGCTGTTTCTCGACGGAGCGTCAGGTCGCGGCGGGCCGCCGGCCGCTGAACCCCGTCCCGGAGCGGCCGCCGCTGCGGCGGGCAGCGGCATCCTCGTCCGGGACCTCGAGCTCGACGTTCCAGCCCTGGGTGAAGCCGATGACCGCGACCAGGATGAGCACGACCTCGACCGGAATGAGCAGCAGGACCAGCGTGCCGATCGTGTGCGAGCTGAGGCCCTGCCCGCCGCCGAGGGCGTGGGCGGCGCCGTAGCTCGAGTTGGAGCGGTCGAACCAGCTCGTCCCACCGAATCCCACGGTCGCGATCAGCGCGATCGCCAGGAGCAGCAGGCCAAGCACTCCTGCGATCGGCAGCAGGCCTCGGGCCCAGCGCGCGATGAAGAACGCCATCACCACGTACAGCGCGCACCAGATGAAGTTGACCGGCGTCATGCCCTCCAGCTTGCTCCAGCCGCCGACGGTGACCGCCAGCATCAGCGCCACCGAGATGAGAAGCACGACCACCACGAAGATCCGCGTCACCTTGCAGATCGCGCGGTCCCGGTTGGGATGGATGACCGTGTAGCCCGGACGGACGTCTCGATGATGCGCCACGGCCGGACCATACCCTGACCGGCCCGGGTTTGCGCACCCCCGGCGGACGTACAATCGACGGCGTCGTCCGCGGGCGTGGCGGAACTGGTCTACGCGCCGGCTTTAGGTGCCGGTGGGCTATGCCCTTGGGGGTTCGAGTCCCTCCGCCCGCATCATCGGTCGCTTCGCTTTGAGCGCCCGGAGCGGTCGCAGGTGTCCGGGCCGGGCTTGATGGCCGCCCCGATCGGACATATCCCGCTCAGGCAGAGGAGCTGCGCTCCGCCGAGCAGGACGTCTCGGCATGCTCGATGAAAATCCCTCGGATGTCCGTCGAGTGGTTCGTGAAGAAGTACCTCACGTACTCGTACTCGGCGACGCGTCCGCTCGGCAACGTCGTCTTGACGTGATTGATGCAGCGACAGCCGTCGGAGTGGATGAGCCCGCGGATCAGGGCCCCGGGGTGGGCGTGGGTGAGCTCACGTTGCCAGTCGGCGAGCTTGATCGGCCGGGTGTGTTTGCGGCCCGGACCGTGCTGGGGGAACGCCCGTGGAATTGCGAGGTGCGCAACCTGCAGGATGTCGGCCTCCCCGGCCCGGGCTGGCCAGGTTCTCGGAGTCGAGTCCGGGAACGTGGTGCGCATCGCCTCGAGGATCTCGTTCGAGATGTCCGGATATCGGCGATCGTTGATGACCCGCAGCGTCCAGCACGTCGCCCTCGGACGTGAGACGGTCCCATCCCCGAGGTAGGCGCCGAGCAGGTAGCAGTAACGCTCGGCGTTGGAGATCGACCATTCGCGCGCAACCGCCTCTCGGAGGGCCGGCAGTGGCGGCTCGTCGCGGCGGCTCCATTGCTGCACTGTCTCGCGCGGCAACGCCAGTTCTCGGGCGACGGCTGCGATGCTGCATCCATCGGAGAGTCGTGCTTTCGCTGCTCGATATTCGGGGAGGCTCCGTCGCGCCATCGAACAGACGTTCCCACGGCGATCGGACGGAATCCGGCGACGGCCGATACCATGCGTTCCGGCCCAGGGGAGTAAGCTAGTGGTCCACGCGCGCGGTCTCCAAAACCGTGAACCCGGGTTCGAATCCCGGCTCCCCTGCTTGATCTCGCACACGGTCTACCGGACCTTCGACACGGCCCGCCGCCGCGAGTTCATATGCATCACCGACGACGTCGCCGGCGTCGTGCGCGAGAGCGCGGTGACCGAGGGGATGGTGCTCGTGTGCGCGATGCACATCACCGCCGGGGTGTGGATCAACGACGACGAGGCCGGGCTGCAGGAGGACGTGCTGGAGTGGCTCGACAAGCTGGCGCCACCGAGCTGGAGTGAGCCCGCCAACGAGGTCGCCCGTGAGCTCTCGCCCGACCCGGGCGACTACCGCCACCACCGCGGCGGGGAGGACAATGGCGACGCGCACTTCAAGAATCTGCTCGTCCACCATCAGGTGATCGTGCCGATCACCGACGGCGCACTCGACCTCGGGCCGTGGCAGCAGATCTTCTATTGCGAGTTCGACGGCGGCCGGCGCAAGCGCCTGGTCATCAAGGTCCTCGGGGAGTAGCGCCTTTCCCAGGCTGGTGACCGTCGCGCTGTTCCGGGCGCCGCTTGACGTCGAGCGGGATCGACTCGAGGCGTTCGCGGGAACGCTCTCTGCAGACGAGCTGGCCCGCGCCGACGCCTTGCAGGACCCGCGGGCCCGTCGGCGCGTGGTCGCCGACCACGGCTGGCGCCGGCGCCTGCTGGCCGAGCGACTCGCCATCGCACCCGCGGATCTCGCTTTCGCCGACAACGGTCACGGCAAGCCGCGACTGACGGGGCGCGGGCCGCACTTCAGCGCCTCGCGCAGCGGGGGAGTCGCCTGGTTCGCCGTCAGCGACCAGGCCGAGGTCGGCGTGGACGTCGAGCAGATCGACCGCACGCACCCGCGGGAGCGGCTCGCACAGCGGCTGTTGTCGGTCCGCGAGCGGGCGCTCTACGACGCGATCCCGGAGGCCGAGCGCGCCGACGCGCTGTACGCATGCTGGACGTGCAAGGAGGCCGCCGTGAAGGCGCTCGGCAGCGGCCTTGTGTTCCCGCTGACCGCGCTCGAGGCGTGGACCGTCGACCGGGCGCCGATCCGCGCCGAGGGGCTCGAGATCCGCGGCCTGACCAGCGAACCGGGCCGCGCGGCGGCCGTCGCGGTCCGCATCGAGCCTCGGGACACCGTGGCGATCGAGGCGCCGGTCGACCTGTCCGCCCGGTGAGCGCCGCCCACCGACGCGGTACGCTCACCGTTCCCGCGGGCGAAGTGTTGTGGTTGCACAGGAGCCTTCCAAGCTCTTAGGGCGGGTTCGATTCCCGTCGCCCGCTTGACCGGGGCCCACCGCTCCGCTCCGCGCTGTGCTCGCCCGACAGCGTGCGGCGAGGCGGTTATCATCGGCTCGTCACGGGGAGTGGCGCAGTCTGGTAGCGCACCCGGCTGGGGGCCGGGCGGTCGCAGGTTCAAATCCTGTCTCCCCGATCGCAGCAGTGCCACGGGCAGGGACGACCCGCGGGGGCCGGGCGCCGCGAGGCGCACGGCGGGGCGTGGCGCATGGTCGCGCTGGTGCGGGAGACGCGGTCTACGTCGGCTCCTACGACGATCACCTGTATGCGTTCGACCTCGCGGGCGGGGGCAATCCGCAGGCCGGCCGGCCTGCGGCGGCCTCGCTTGCGCCGGACCGCCGCCTGACGGCTGGACGGTGCGTCGCGACGCCTACACGCCGGCGAGCAGCCTGGCTGCGGTGCCGAGCATCACGATCCCCACGAACGCGTCCATCAGCTGACCGGCCCGTGGGCGGCGGAACCACGGCCTGATCGCGCTGGCCGCCGCCCCCAGTCCGGTGAACCAGAGGGCGCTGGCCACCATCGCGCCGCAGGCGAACCACCATCTGCCGCCCAGGTAGGTGTCCGCCACCGAGCCGAGCAGGACCAGCGTGTCGAGGTAGACCCACGGATTCAGCCAGGTGAACGCCAGCGCGGTGCCGGCCGCCGCCCGCCGATGCGCCGGCGCGGCCCCCCGCTGCCGGGGCCGATCGGAAGGGACGCCGGGGGAGCGCCCAGCCCACGCGCGCCGCAGCGTCACCGCGGCGTAGCCGAGCACGAACGCGGCGCCGGCGAGCCGGGCGATCGTGAGCACCGAGGCGTCATCGCCGACCAGGCCGGCGGCGCCCGCGGTGCCGGCCACGATCAGGACGACGTCGGACAGCAGGCAGATCGCAACCACGGTGACGACGTGGCGCCCGACCGCTCCCGCCTGCAGGACGAAGCTGTTCTGCGGCCCGATGCTGACGATCAACGAGGCGCCGAGGGCGAGGCCGGCGAGGGCGGCGGAGAGCATGGACCGACCGTAGGCCCCGGCTATCACAAGTACAGCGAATGATTCTGCAGGATCATGAGAGACTCTAATGATGAACCTCGACCCCGATCAGCTCGAGGCGCTCGCCACCAGCGTGAGCGAGGGCACGTTCGACGCCGCCGCGCGCACGCTGCACGTGACCCCGTCGGCGATCAGCCAGCGGATCAAGGCCCTGGAATCGGCGGTCGGACGCGCGCTGGTGATCCGCTCCAAGCCGGTACGCCCGACGAGCTCGGGCGAGATCGTGCTGCGCGCCGCCCGACAGCTGCAGGCGATCGCCGCGGACCTGGAGGCCGAGCTTGGGGATCGCCCCGGTGGGGACGACGGGGCGGCCGGTTCGCCCCCGGTGGTCGCGATCGCCGCCAACGCCGACAGCCTGGGCACCTGGCTGCTGCCGGCGCTGTCGCGGATCGAGACTCCGATCGTGTTCGACATCTTCCGCGACGACGAGGGACGCACCGCCGAGTTCCTGCGCCAGGGGGAGGTGATGGCTGCGGTCACGGCGTCCAGTGCGCCGATCCCGGGGTGCACGGTCACCCGCCTCGGCGACATGTGGTACCGGCCCAAGGCCACGCCGGCCTTCGTGCAGCGCTGGTTCTCCGCCGGCGTCAGCTCGTCCGCGCTCGCCCGGGCGCCGGTCGTCCGGTTCGATCGCCACGACGACCTGCAGGATCGCTACCTGCGCCGCCGCGGACACCGGCCGCTGCACCCACCGGGCCACTACGTGCCCGGCTCCAATGCGTTCTACGAGGCGGTCAGGCTCGGCTTGGGGTGGGCGATGATCCCCGACCTGCAGGACCAGCCGGAGGCGAGTGGGCTGGTCGATTTCGACCCACAGG